>DATJEL010000116.1:0-53337 GCA_035496675.1 Terriglobales bacterium | reverse complement strand
CGCCGGATGAGGAACCTTATTGCCAATGCGCTCAATGGTGTCGAGAACTTTCTCCATCCGTGTCTTTTGAGGCTTCGGCGGTGCAATGGGGGTAACTCGAGCTCTCTCAGCCACAATCAGACCTCCTTTGTTGAACCGATCGTCTGGGCCTTTCCACTCAAAGGATCAAAACCGGCGAGGATGCCCGCTTGCGGCCTACGCAACCTGTGTTTTTTCCGGTTCTTCCAGAACCTCCCGCAGCGATTTTTCGTCGTCCTTGTTGAGAGAGGTTTGAAATACTCTTCCTTTCCCTGCGAACTGCTTGAGCCCATCCAGAACTTTGTCCGCAGTCACTCTTCGGAGCAGGACAATCAGGGCGGATGAGTTCGGTGTGAGTTCGTCTCCTAATTGCTTCGTCATCCTGCCGTCCATGCCGACTTCGGTAAGCTTGGCGGAAAGCGCGCCAGCTCCGGCGCCTACCGCCGCCCCAAGGAATGGAGAAAAGAAGAGCAAGCCGATCAGCATGCCCCAAAATGCGCCACTGGCTGCGCCCGCAGCTGTCATGCTTACTGCTTGATGCAATTTGATCTTCCCTTTCAGGTCCCGCGTGACCACGACGGCATCTTCCATTTCGAGTAAATATTGGTCCTGCATCTTGGCAAGTGCTGCCCGCATTTCAAATCCTGTGGATTGATCGTGAAAAACAACTGCAATTAAAGTGCTCATCCTATCCTCCAAACATCTGAGTTAAGCGGTGGGGTGGGCGGGGTGTGTGTCTGTGCGCGCCGAGAGTCGGCTTTGTTTGTAGAGTTTCGTTCACAAACGCCCAATAGTTAACTGGCAGTTGTGCTAGGGGTGAAAAATGGGTGCCTGGCAAGATCGGCTTTGCCGCATTCCGAATAGAAGCACGCGTTACGTGCGCAACCTGGATGTTTTAACAGGGGCAAACAGGAACGAATATTGCCAAGATAACAGGGAGAGGCGACGATGAAAAAGCGGCCACGGCTTAACATTCAACGAGAAGACGCACGCCTAAAAAGAAGCACCGCAGAACTGATTCAGGTGACTAAAAAGTTCGCACCTAAGTGGAACAGAATCTCGAATGATGGGAGAGTTGCAATCGAGCGGGCGACCGCCCGATCGCTCCGTGCAGCTCAGGTTCGGGTAACTCGTACTACCAAGCGAATGGGAGAGATCCTGAGTTGGCTGGAGCGTGTCAGGCAAGCCGAAAAGGCGGCATGATTCGCGAGTAACACCTGTTCGTGAGTAACACCTGTTCGTGAGCTCGCCTGGCAGATTTCCCAGTTCCTCTCAGCCTCCCTCGACATCACGCTAGAAGTAATAACGTCGGGCTTATCTGCTTCTTAACTCCACCAGCTACCTCCAAGTCGTGTATCACTTCCAGCGTTCCGACGAAAGGAGAACAATCAATGCAGCAGGCGCAGAAGGTGGTATGCCTACTCTTTGCGGTGGTGCTTTCCGGCTCGATACAGGTCTCAGGACAGGAAACGGATACAACTCAAGAAGAGACGCTTCGCAAGCTGCAAACCAGAATGGATGATTTGAGAGCGGAGATGGCTAAAATTCAGACCGAATTGGATGCCATTCATGGGCAGAAGCTTCCGCGTACCGGCTCCATCGTGAGTACACCGCCTCCGCATTCAACCTGATCTGGAATCCGGTGGGCAGCCTAGATCTGGGCGCCGAGTTTCTCTACGGGCGGGTGGAGCAAGAAGAGCGGAGCGAGTGCGAATGATCCCCGTTTTCAAATCACGGGGAGATATACCTTCGTGAAATTGCACCCTCAGGAGTGAAGTTGCGCCCTCCTATACGAGACCGATTCGATTGCGCAAGCCCGCTTTTCGAGCAGGCGAGTAACACACCGTTGGCAAAACTCCTGGCTGACAGGTTTGGGAGTAGCAAGGCACATGATTCACTCGATCACCGTGCCAAGTTGGGGGCATTCTATGCCGCGAAAAGAGATCCTCGACCGCATCCAAAAGTATATTCAGCCATTCCGTCTCACCAAAGGCCGGGGCTTTCAACTGAAGAACTGTGATCCCGGCGCCACTTGCGGGCTGAAGCTGGATAAGGACAAGGCATCGGCACTCCTTCAACAAGGCACCGAGTGGCTGGCACAGGAGCAGGACATGCTGTACGCGCAGGATCGCTGGTCGCTGCTGCTCGTCTTCCAGGCCATGGATGCAGCGGGCAAAGACAGCACGATCAAGCACGTCATGTCAGGGGTGAATCCGCAGGGTTGCCAGGTCTTCTCGTTCAAGCAGCCCTCAAAAGAGGACCTTAGCCACGACTTCATGTGGCGGTATTCCAAATCTTTGCCCGAGCGCGGCAGGATCGGAATATTCAATCGCTCCTATTATGAGGAGGTCCTGATTGTGCGCGTGCACGAGGAGATCCTGAAGCAGCAGCAGAAGATCCCGAAGCCACTTGTCGGGAAGCGAATTTGGGACGAACGGCTCGCCGATATCGCGCATTTCGAGGACTATCTCACTCGTCAGGGAGTCGTCATCCTCAAGTTCTTCCTGCACGTGTCGCGCGAGCAACAGAAGAAGCGTTTTATGAAGCGCCTCGACACTCCCGAGAAGAATTGGAAATTCTCTGCTTCGGACGTGCACGAACGCAAGTTTTGGGGCGACTACATGCGCGTATACGAAGAAGCGATTCGTGCCACCGCGTCGAAACGAGCGCCTTGGTTTGTGGTGCCAGCCGACAATAAGTGGTTCACGCGACTGGTTGTCGCGGCTGCGATTGTCGAAGCCGTGGAGCAGCTCGATCTCACATATCCGAAAGTCGACGCGGACAAGAAGAAGGAGCTGGCGGCCATACGCGCGGTCCTGGCCCGCGAAAAATAACGGGGCATCGGATATGCGCCAAAAACCATTCCTTGTGGTTTAGGCCGCGAGTCCCAGAAGGACCACGTTGGCTCTACGCTAGGTCCCGGCTTCCACCGCCGTGACCGACCTTCGCAGCGAATCCGACGAACGGATGATCAATTTCTCGCACTCCACGACCAGGAAGAACACCACACCGCCCGCAAGCAGCCAGGGCCAAATCCGAAGCGGGATGGCTTCGTTAAAGAACATCGCCTGGAATGGCGTTGTATAGGTGAACACTAACTGCAGCAGTATCACGGCAGCGATACCGAGCGGCAGGTACTTATTGCCCATGTGCGCCTTCAGGGACAGCGATGAGTCGAGCAGATAACGGCTGTTTAGCAGGTAGAAGATCTGGCCAATCGTGATGGCGTTAACCGCGACTGTCCGGGCGAGCGAGTCTGAGGCTCCCTGCGACTTCATCCAAAAGAACGCGAGCAGCGTGTAGGCGAGGAGCGCCGAGCCTATAAATTAGGATGCGCCAGAGACCGAAGGCTGTCACGATGGGGCGGTCCACCGCGCGGGGAGGTCGGAGCATCACATCGGTTTCGTGCGGCTCGAAGGAAATCACCAGGCCGAGTGCCACGGACGTAACCATATTGACCCAAAGAATTTGCGAGGCTGTGATTGGCAGGGTGAACCCGAAAAGGATTGCCACCGCGATGACGAGCGCCTGTGCGACATTGGTTGGAAGCATAAAGAGCATTGCTTTCTCGATATTGTTGTAGACCGTACGTCCTTCCTTCACTGCAGCGGCGATTGAAGCGAAGTTGTCGTCGGCCAGGATCATTCCTGCAGCTTCCTTCGTCACTTCGGTGCCTTTGATACCCATGGCGACGCCCGCTTCTTTCTTAAAGCCATAGTTTCGCAATCCGAGAGCGACGAGCGAGTTATCGAACGGCCACACCGTTCCTACGTGATAACCAATGGGGTTGTAACCGCCCTCGTCATCGGCCATGGTGCGAACCCCCCAACCTGAAAAGAGCTGAGGGCCCACCAGACTTCTGGCACATGCCTCTGCCTTGTCTTCATCGACGATGCCGCTCCACAGCAGATGGCCTATGTTGGAGGTGAGTGAATCAACTTTGCGTTTCTGGCCATCGAGAGCCAGAGCGAAGAACTGCTTTTCCGGAATCCAGAAATCGCGGTTGAATCTTTGTTTCATTTCGGCTGCTTCTTTTTCGAGCCGGCTTGCCAGCTCGGAATCGCCCCAGAACTCGCGTGCCAACCTGGAGCACCTGCGCTTGGCGTCGTAAATGTAGCCTTGGATCTCGCAAGTCGCTGTTGGGAATGACGCGAGCGTGCCATCGCTGAACACAATGGAGTCCCAGGAATCTTTCCAACATTGGTTCTCGATGCCCGTTTCCTTATTCCGCCGTTCATACTCAACATAGCCGTCGCCATCGCGGTCGCCATATTCGTCGATCCATCGCAGCGCTGCTCTTGCCTCGGCCTCGAATTTTGTGACCAACTCGTGTTTTCCGGACCACCGTTCAAACTCGTCCAGCAAAACCAGAAACAGCGGAGTTGCGTCTGAAGACCCGAAGTAGGGCGAATGAGGGCGCTCTTCGAAAGCAGTCATCTCACCCCAGCGCGCTTCATGGAGGATTTCCCTGGCTCTTCGTCGCGGAAATCATCGCGTCGCGTACCTTGCCGCATGGCGAGCACTCGCAATGTCGTCGAAGTCAGGTCAGGGACAAAGGGAAGCGCCTGGAAACTTGTGATGATGCTGTCTCTGCCGAAAAGCGCCATGAACCAGGGAAGCCCGGCAGCGGGGAGAGCCTCTCCAGGCGTGTACCGCGAAAAGAACCGAAGTGCAGCCAGGTCGACCAAGGAACGTTCGTAGGTTTTCTCAAGATCGGCCCAGGAGGCATGAAGTTGAGGGGCAGTGGAAATCCATCTCTTTAGACTCATTCCGACGTTCGGAGTTGGAGTGTCGTGCACGTCTTGGTACTTCGGTCGCGTCTTGGTGCCTTCGGTGCCATCAATCGCGGCCAGCACATCCAACGCGGTACGCCATTCTCCGTGCGGCCCGAGGTGTACCTGGAAGCGGAACCCCTTGTCATCGATTTCCCCTGGTACGCTCGATGTAATCCAGGTTTCGCGCACGAACTTCTCCCTCTGGTATCCGAGAATCAGGCGCTTCCCATCAACCCGCCTATAAAACTTGCCGGCGCGCTGGAACAGCGCATCCTTCACCTGGAAAAGATCGGCGAAGTCTGCGTCGGCTTCGATCCTGATATCTAAATCCAGCGGCGAGGCTTTGTGATTTGTGATGGTGAGCTCTTCGTGAAATCCTCAGCCCACCGCCCGCTGTCGCACGATAGACATCGGAGCATCGACGTAAATGGTGCCGGTTCCGGGAACGAGGAAGAATTGCGATGAAAAGTAATTCACGTCATCGGTTGAAAGTGGATTGGGCAAGGCTCCATTCACAGTCAAAACCCAACGAGACAGGTAGCGGGTGTCTCCGTCAAACAGGCCCTCGGCTTCTTCAGGAGAAATGGAGATGTCACCCCGACGGTCACTGACAACGAACGTGTCGCCTTCCAGAATGCTTACCGGCCGCGCTCTCATGCTGCCTCCTGTCTTTTGCTTTCAATCAGGGCACTGACCAATCCATGGAACTTTTGCGCGAGCGTGATGTCGCCGCGGATCTTGACCCGACCCTGCATCGCCCCGGTGAGCAGACTGCGACGCCCCTCAATAATGTCGATAAAGTCGGGTTCATCACAATTGATTGTGCAGTCGGCATCGTGGTGCACCTCTTCCATCCTGATCGCTCCGTCCTGAACTGAAAGGAACCAATATCCGACATCCTCAATTTCGAATAGATAAGTACCGGTCACGCCGCGCAGGAGCGGTTCATACTTCTGAGATTGGTAAAGTTGAAAAACCTCATGTGCTGTTCGCATCAGATACCCCCATGTCTTTTCGACGGTTTCTTGTTCCCTTCCGCAGGGGCTTGCGAGTCATCGATGGCGTTGCTGGCTCTCAGCAATACGCGCGCTGGCGCCCCGTCGCCTCCCAAAATCTTCAGCGGAAGACACAGCAACTCGTAGTGGCCTTGGGAAATGCCTGTCAGGTTCAATCCCTCGACGATCACGACACCTGCGCCGAGAAGCGTACGGTGAGTCTCAGGGCTGCCGGCCGACAAGTAGTCGATTCCCACCGACAATGTGTTCAGGCTGACCAGATACGAAGCGGCTTCCTGGTCGATAGAAACGAAGTCGGGAACGAATTGAGAGGTCTTCCAGCATCGTTCCGAGTTGACCGTCTTGAATAGCAGACGCTCGCGAACGCCCAGATTGTGACCCTGAAGCTCCTCAGCTTTGACCGCCGCAGGATCCTTGATTTCGATCACTCGCGCAGGCCCGATCAGATGTTCCAACGGAACTAGATCGGCTCCAGTTCCCCCGCGCAGAAAGTGAATGGGCGCATCGATGTGAGTTCCCGTGTGACTACCCATCCTGAGCGCGGAGACCGTGCATAGATCTCCTTTGTCGACGTGAGTGACGGGTTCAATTTCGATGGGGGGATCGGTGGGAAAATGAACCATCCCGGCATAGATGGGCACGGACACATCGACCCATGGACTCAATACTTCTGGTGCATTCGCCGTTTTTGTTTGTAGTTGTCTCATACATTCCCGTCAGGCTGCGCGACTCATTTGAACTACGTTCTTGATTCCCCGCTTTTGCGTCAAGATTTGCGGCACTTCATCGAGCGGCACGCGATCCGTGATAAGTTGCCGTACGCTATCCGGGAATAGAATCATGAATTGTTCCAGGTGCTTGATCGCTGAGAGGTGATCTCTGCGTCCGGCGTTTACTGTTCCGAAGACGACTTCGTTCCTGAGGACAAGATTACGGAGAGAGCGGCCCGCACTAAGTTCAGCACTGGCCTCGTCGGGAGGAACTCCGGTAAGAGCCAGCACCCCATTCGCTCTCAGCATGTGAGTCGCAGACATCATCAGCGGGGCGAATCCAACGGCCTCGAGCACCACATCAAATCTGCCCCAGCCCTCTCGAAGCTTCTCGAGAGGAGTCGCCGTGGAGGATGCGTATTGGGCTCCCAAAGAGCGAACCAGCTCTGCCTGCTTGCTTTCCTCTGAGTCTCTCGAGTAAACCAGCGTTTCGAAACCGTCCGCCACGAGGACCATTGCACCCAAAAGGCCGATGGGGCCGGCTCCCAGAACTAATCCGCGCTGCGGACCAGGATCGTAAGGCAGTCGGTTGAAGATTGCATAGGCTTGATCGGCTGCTTTGGTGACTACGGTTAAGGGTTCGACCAATACCGCGACTTCAGCCAGGGCGTGCGGCACTCTCACCAAATACTCTTCATCTTCGACGACCCATTCGGTCAGGAACCCGTCGGCGCCTTTGATGCCGCGCTCGGTATAGTCGCCGGTGAGGCAGAAATCGGGCCGGCCGGCGCGGCACGCCCTGCATTCCGCGTGTGGACAGGGCCGACGGACCAGCGCAACCACGAGGTCGCCCGCTTTAAAGCCGCGGACTCCGGGCCCGACTTCGATGACCTTCGCCAGCGATTCATGTCCGAGAATCAAATGATCGGAGCCAGGAGGAGGGCTGCCATATTCAAAGGAACTGATCTCCCGGTCAGTACCGCAGAGGCCTACTTCTTGCACCCTGAGAAGCACCTGGCTTGCGCTCTGCAGTTTTGGTTGAGGTACGTCGACGAGTTGAAGCCTTTTCTTCGAAGGGAATACAGCCAAAGCCTGCATGGAGCAACCTCAAAGAGCTTCGAGCCTTGGGGCTAGCCACAAGGCTCTGGTTATCGCGCCGGCGTTAAGCAGCAATGCCGATTGGCATGTCGAACTTGTTCACAGGAGAAAGTGGCGCTTTCCCTTTCAAGACACGTACGGCTTCCTCAGACGCAAACCTCCGAACGATCTGAATCGACTGTTCTGAATAGTAGGCGGCATGAGGAGTGATAATGACATTTTCCAAGCTGAATAGCGGGTTCGTAGGTTTCCAGTTGGCTTGCTTTGCGGGCTCTTCTTCGATGTCGTCGAGTCCAGCTCCAGAGAGCCAACCATCGCTGAGCACGCGATATAGATCCTCATCTTTTACGATCGGTCCGCGCGCGGTGTTGACGAGGATCGATCCTTTTTTCATGCGGCGGAATTCTGCTTCGCCGAATCGGCCTCGTGTCTCCTCTGTCAAGGGAGCTTGAATCACCAGATAGTCGGATTTCGTCAACAGCTCCTCGAAGGACACGAGCGACACGCCCTCGGCCATGGCGTCTTTCGCGTCCGCGTATGGGTCACAAGCGATGATGCTCTTGACGCCGAATCCTTTCATGCGGCGGGCAACTTCCTTGGCAATTGCACCAAAGGAAAACAGACCCACTGTACCCTCCTGAAATCGCTGAATCGGCTTGCCCGTCTGCCACTCCCATTCACCCGCTCGGGTTGCATGATCGTAGTGCGGGAGCTTTCGAACCAGGGCCATGAGCAGAGCCACAGCGTGGTCGGCAACTTCGTTCATGCACCAATCATTCGGAACGTTGGTCACAACAATGTTTCGACGTGTCGCTTCTTCCACGTCCACGATGTCCACGCCAATTCCGTAGCGAGCGATGATCTTGCACCGTCTAAAACTGTCGATGGCGCGCTTCCCGATCTCCGCGTATTGAGTCAGCACGGCATCGGCATCGGATGCAACCCGGATAACGTCGTCCTCAGTTTTCGATTGTGCCGCCACCAATTCAAAGCCGGATTCGGTAACAATGGATCGTTCGATATCGACATCGCCATAGTCGTAATCGGCGACAACTACTTTGGGTTTGCGATCCGGGCTCATCCGTTACCTCCTGAGATCTACGCGCGCTTTCGATCGGCGAGCTCGACGTGGCTCAAGGTTTTCTTGTGGCTGATGGGTTCAGCTGCTGCCGGAACCGCGTCGTGGTTCGCTCCATCACGCGGCGTGATCAATCCACCCTGCGCGGAACTTGTGGCGACTCGGGAGTAGAGCGACAGAATTCCACGGGTATGCCGGAAGGGCGGAGCGGCCCAGCGCTCGCGACGTTCTGCGAGAGCTCGCTCAATCCTTCGAGGCTCCAGAGATTTCTTGGCGATGCCTACCATTCCCAGGCGACGATCTGGAATGTTGATTTCGATTAGGTCGTCTTCTTCAACGAGTGCAATGGGACCACCGTCGATGGCTTCTGGGGTGACATGTCCAACGCAGGGACCCTTCATGGCCCCGGAATAACGCCCGTCAGTGATGAGAGCGGTGGTGTGGTTCAGAGCTGGGTCGGCGGCGATAATCGCTGAGGCAAAGTACATCTCGGGCATTCCGTTGGCTCGCGGGCCTTCGTAGCGGATCACGACGACTTCGCCGGGCGCGACTTTTTTTGCTCCATGGCGGCCGATCAGAGAATCCAGAGCTTCATCTTCGGTGTCAAACACACGAGCCGAACCGATGTGAACCTGCATTTCCTGCGGTACAGAGAACGCCTTGATCACGGCACCGCCGGGAGCAATGTTTCCGCGCAGAATCGCAATCCCCCCGCCCGCGCCGAATGGATTGGAGCGGGGCCGGATGATTTCGTCGAGCGTGATCTTATAGTTGTGCAGATACCCGATGCGCTCGTCGAAGAAGCGGCTCTTCTCGATTTCCGCGAGATTCTCACCCAAAGTCTTTCCCGTGACCGTGAGGCAATCGAGATGAAGGAAATCTCTCAATTCGAGCATCAGCCGCGGAAGCCCACCGGCGTACCAGAAGTATTCAACCGGATAACGCCCCGTCGTTTTCACGTTAGCCAGTACAGGGACTTGACGATGGATGCGATCGAAGGCATCAATCGTGATGTCGACGCCGGCTTCGTAGGCAATGGCCGGAAGATGAATCAGGGCGTTCGTGGACCCGCCCGTGGCGGCATGAATAATGATGGCGTTCTCGAACGCTTTTCGCGTCAAGATGTCGCGAGTGCGGATGTCTTCCTGGATGAGCCTCACGCTTGATTTGCCCGTCGCCCGCGCGTATCGCAAATGCTTGGTCAGAAAAGAAGGCGTGAGAGCGCTGCCAGGCAAGGCAAGGCCCATCGCTTCCGCCATCACCTGTCCGGTGCTGGCGCTGCCCATGAACTGGCAGGCCCCACAGGTAGGACAGGCAGTTTGCTGGCGTGATTCCAACTCTGCACGGGGCGTCTGGCCGCGCTCAACCGACATCCCGATCTCCCACGTCTGGTCAGAAGTAACGTAATCGGGGGCATTGAGTTGAGTACCGCCGGGCAGGAGAATCGAAGGAAGATTGCAACGAGCCATCGCCAGCAGGTGTGCGGGAACTGATTTGTCGTTTCCTGAAATCAGGACCATCCCATCGTGGGGATGGCCGAGGGCATGGATTTCAACCATTGCGGCAATCACGTCGCGAGAGACGAGCGAATAACTCATCCCCGACGTTGCCTGCACCACGCCATCGCAAATATCGCTGACCGTAAAAACCGCCGGTTTGCCTCCGGCTTCAAATACTCCGTTATTGACCTCAGTGATCAAAGGCTCGAAATGGAACGTACCCGGGTGACCCATGCCCCACGCGCTCTCGACCAATACTTGTGGCTTAGAAAGATCTTCTTCCGTCCAGTTCATCCCCAGCCGGAGAGCGTCTCCCTGATGGTTGTGGGTTCGGAGTTCCTGACTGCGAAGGTGTTTAGTATTTGCCATCTCTTGTTCTCTGTCTCTTACGACCGCCTTGGGCGGGACATAGAGACCGTCGGTCGACCATGTCCCCGGGAGAATTTGTTAGGAGCTCCAGGAACACCGGACCGATTTCAGGATCAGGGTCACTCGGGGTCTCTCAATCGCTCGGTCCCCGACCACATTCGATGTCTGAGTTGCCGAACTCCGCGCGCGACTCCGCTCCGCCGATTGGGTCCGGAAGATCCTAGAATTCATTCCGAATACTCCGATGGATGCTCACTGCTTAAGCCACACAGGTAAGCCGCAGTCTGGGGTGCTGGGAAGAGCGCGCTACATCGTCCTCGAGCGGAAAGCAAAGATGAAACCACGCCCATATTTTTCTTAATTTTGCTTGTTAGATGCGGCGAGGAATGTGACCGTATATGTTTGATTGTGATGAAAACGTGCTCTGGCTTGGAATTCAGCGATAACTCACGGGCGATGTTTCGAGGGAACGAGAAGGATCACAGCCGAGAACCGTTCATCAACTCTGTGCAACCTCTTTCCTTGGCTTTACACTCGCTGCCGCTTCGCATCAGCAGGGATATATCTGCACGCCCTTCCACTGACTACCCGAGTAAGGTAAGAGGGGCCTAGACGGCTGCTGGCTTCACCCCGTCGCCCAATGGCGGAATGAAAAGGGGGGCAGCTAGAGGATGGTTGCCGAGATTCGACGAGCCGAATCTTTTGGGGCGATTCTCGGGAGGCGGAACGCTGCCTCGCTGTCATTTCGCGCAGATACATGGGAGGACCGACGAGCAGCGCAATCCGCTGTTTGGGTACCGCCTTCCACAATTCTTCGCAGAATCGTGAAACATCGCTGGTGTGATGCCCCGACAGCAAAATCAAGTCATAGGTTTGCGCCCGGCACCGGGTGAGCGCAGAACTAAGCGAGGCTGCAAGCCGCACGTCAATCTCACGGTTCCTGAAGATGGTTTACCGGAGCTGCCGCATTCGCAGATCGCAGTCAACCAGAAGGACCGCGAGTTGAGGTTGGTTCATAAAACTCCAAGACGTGAGCTGGAGAAGTATGTTGCAGACGAGGCTACCAGAGCAGGTTTGGAGATCAGTTTAATTTTGAATGAATTGAAGATCCGATCGACTCATGGGGCTCGAATAGCCTCCGGGGAAGACCTACTGCCTGGTCGGGTTGCAGGAGGATGCGATTGCGAGATAAGATTCTGCGCTACTGAAAGCTTCGGTCGAGGTTGTGCGATTTCTAGCGGCTCCATTCATTTTCAAAGATCTACGAGTGCTCAACCAGCGCCCCTCTCTCCAAGACTTGCATTTGCAACACCGTCCTTAGGTCGATACCTGCTCCAGTTCGCCGTCGTCTTTGTGGTGTATTTCATCGCGGGGAAACTGGGCCAAGCTACTACGAACATTCGAAGCAGCAACCTTGGACCGGTATGGCCTGCCTACGGAATTGCCTTGGCCGCCATACTGATATGCGGATATCGAATCTTTCCGGCAGTACTTTCGGCCGCCTTTCTGATTGCCTTTCTGAGTCCCGAGCCAGCTCTGACCGCGGTCGGACAGGCAGCCGGCGCGACACTGGCTGCTTTGACCGGAACTTTTCTCCTGCGCCGCCTCGCGAACTTCGACAACTCGATTTCTCGCGTGCGTGACGCACTTGCATTTGTGTTGTTGGGCGGACTGGTGAGCGCAATGGTAAGCGCGTCCATCGGAACGCTGGTTCTGGGGGCCAGCCAAGTCCACCCTTATTCTGGGCTGGCCTCTGCCTGGTTGATTTACTGGCTTGGCGACTGTACTGGGGCTCTTCTAGTAACTCCGCTGGTGTTGTCTTTCCCCAGCCTTTGCAGGATTCGAGGGTGGACTCGAGTCGCGGAATTGCTCTTGCTCCTGGCGATCCTCGTGGGCGCTTGTGTCGTGATTTTCGATGATCTCCCGTTGGTGCCCGTCAGAATGATGGCTTTTGCCATTTTGCCTCTCATCATTTGGGCAGCCATTCGCTTTGGTGTAGGCGGTGCGTCGCTTTCGATCTTTTTAGTTTCCACTGTGGCAACGGTGGAAACAGCCCTCGGAGCCGGGTCCTTTGCGAGTAGCACGCCATTTTGGGACGGTCTCCAGCTGGACGCGTTCTTCACCGTGTTGTCCTTGACCGGACTAACCTTTGCCGCGCTGTATTCAGAGCGGGAACGAGCAGAGCGCGAGCGGTCGCAAAGTCTACGGGAACAAGTTGCCATGGAAGTGCGGCTGCAAAACGAAGAACGATTGCGAGGCAGTGAAGAACGACTGCGGCTGGCGCAGCAAGCAGCCCACATGGGAACCTTCGAAACCAATCTCAAAACCGGGGCGAACACCTGGAATTTCGAGTTGGAACAGCTCTACGGCTTGCCCCGGGGTGGATTCGGCGGAACCCAAGCTGCATTCGAGGATCTGCTTCATCCAGACGATCGAGCGGCGGTGAAAAAGCTGATTGACCAGGCCATGGAAACCGGGAAGTCTGTCAGCGGAGAATGGCGGGTGATTTGGCCGGATGGAAGCGTCCACTGGATCGCTGGACACTGGCAGGTCTTCCGGGACGAAGCCGGCGCTCCCTTGAAAATGATCGGCGTCAATGTGGACATAGCCGACCGCAAGCTGTCTGAGGCAGCCTTGGCGGGGATGACACAAAAGCTGATCGAAGCACAGGAACAAGAGCGGTCTCGCATCGGCAGAGAACTCCACGACGACATCACTCAGCGGCTCGCACTGTTGTCACTACGGATGGAAAGCGTGGAAGGAAACCCCGCCGAAATGCAGAATAGCCTCCCTCAATTCCGAAAAGAAGTCCTGGAGATCTCCGAGGACGTACAAGCTCTGTCTCACGAGCTGCACTCTTCAAAACTTGAATATTTAGGATTGGCTGCAGCAATGAAGAGTTGGTGCGGGGAATTTGCGGATCGTCACAAGATGGAAATGAGTTTCACGAGCAAGATGTCTTCTGATCCGCCCCTGCCGGTGGGGCTCGCTCTGCTCCGAGTTTTGCAAGAAGCTTCGTCGAACGCCAGCAAACATGGAAGGGCTAGCAACATTGATGTTCAGCTATGGGATGATCCGAGCGAGGTTCACCTTTTGGTGGTTGATTCTGGCTCTGGGTTCGACGTCGGCGCCGCTTCCCAAGGGAAAGGTCTAGGCCTTACCAGCATGCGTGAGCGGGTGCGCCTGCTGAACGGTACAATTAGCATCGTATCCAAAGTCGGAACGGGGACGGCCATTCATGCTCGTATCCCGCGCTCCGAGATAGAGCCGTCATCCTTACCGGCGGCCAGCTAGAGAATCCAGTCGAAAAAGGTGTTCGACCTCGACGGGTTCACGAAATCAAAGCCATGATCCAAGAGAGTTGCATCGCCTGTGCACTCAATGTGGTCTCTACCAGAAAGTGGCCGGCCATGCTGGTGCTGATAAAACGCCGGCCGGCCAGGACAGCGCGGATGCCGGATAACAGTTCTTTCCTGACATCGATCTTGACGAGGTAGCCGTTCCCGCCGCTTTCCATGGCCTTATGGGCAATGTCTGCAGAGCGATTCTCGCTAACGAATAAAATCTTCGTATTTGGGCAGCATTCGTGAACGAGTTTGGCAGCCTCAATTCCGTTGATGGAAGCCAGCCCAATGTCCATCAGAATCAGGTCCGGCCGGAGACGTTCCACCTCTTGAACGATTTGGGTACCGTCCGAAAGCTCTCCCACGATCTCCATTTCAAGATCCCTTCCGAGTTCCGCACGAAAGAAATCCCGCCATGGCTCGAAGTCTTCAACTACGAGGATTCGAACCGATGTTTTCACCATGCCTCCATCCATAAGGGCAGAATGTCGACTGAACTACCACGCTTTCACGATGGCCGGGAGAATAGCCGCAATTGGGTTGCGCGTCAAGTTGAGCTCCCTGCGGCCGAAGAGGGCAATAATCTTGGCGGCTAGCCTGTTCATTTCTCGGAATCTCGCAGCATCATTTTCTTTATTACGAGGTCTCTGCGAAGGCGTCACCAAACATTCAGACCCTGAAGCGGACTCGATCGAAGGTGGCCAGCCCGAGCGCGTCCCTTTGCGCGACGGCACCGGACGGTGCTTCCCGTTTGGCCCCGGAGGTCCAGGGGCTCAATCCTCGACTCACGGCCTCTAGCCTTCTTCCAACCAGGCATCCTTTGTCAAGACGTAAATCTCTGGTTTGAACCTGCTGGTCAACGGCAAGAGCAATCGGGAGATTGCCGGTCAGTTGGGCATCACGGAAGCCACGGTGAAAAGTCACGTGAGCACGATTCTCATGCGGCTGAATGTTGAGGACCGCACCCAGGCCGCGGTCACCGCCCTCCGTCGGGGGCTCGTCCATTTGTAGTTCGGGTGGGGGAACCAGAAGGAACGCTCAAAGGTAAGGATCACCAGCCTTGATCTTTCGCTGCCGAATCGCCTTCCGGAACATTTCGTAGTCGCGAGTGGTCTGGTCGGCGTAAATCAACGCAAATTTTGCCAATGCTTTGTCCCAGCGATCGCTCGAACCTAGATATCCGGCCAGCACCGCAGGGTCGCCGGAACGCGCGTGGCCCTTGGCCAGCACTTCGCCGCAGGTCGTGGCATATTCGATCAGGGCTGCTCCTGTAAGTTCGTCGCCTCGAATCGATGCTTTGTGATCATTCAACTGCCGAACCAAAAAATCACGGCCCTCGAGCGACGTCCACCCCAGCATCATGTCCGACTGGACCTCGAACAAGCGCTGGCCAAGAACCACGCGCTGCCCCTGATGCATGGCCGACTCGGAAGATTGAACGTAGGGGGCATAAGCGGAACGAACGGCTTGCTTGACCTGCAAAAATAGGGGGTCGCTGGTGCCCTCTCCCGCAAATTGAAGGATGACATAGTCGTAGGTTCCGACGCTGCCGGTGCCGACAAGCTTAAATGCGACGTCCACGGGACGATAGAAGCTCAAGACCTGTTGGCTGCACTCTGACAAGCTCTTCTGGTACGAGCGTAAGGAATTCAATACCTGGGCTGCGACGGGCTTACTAACGCGAGCGAGGATAGGCGGGTCGCTCTTAAACCGTCTCGAGCTCCCTTGCTCGATGGTGAGTTTTAGGAGAGTGCGGTCAGGCGTTTCCCGCACCGCCCGCTGCAACACGGAACTCGTGGTCCTCCCCAAAAACTGGCGGTGGGTCCTGTACTTATGCACTTCAATGCAGGTCATTCGCGAAAATTCCTGCAGCTTTGTTCGGTAGGTCGCGGCACAGGCCAGTACAGCGTCGCGCGATCGTCGGTCCGAGTCGCCAGCTTCCCGGCCAGCAAGAACCAGGCTGGTCGCAAGCCGACGCAGGTCCCATTCCCAAGGGGCACGAATGGTTTCATCAAAGTCGTTGATATCGAATACCAGCCGGCCATCGGGGGCGGAATACGCGCCCAGGTTGCGCACGTGAGCGTCACCGCAAATCTGAACCGAAATTCCGGCGCGGGGCAAGGTCGCCAGATCGGCCGCCATCACAGCGACATTCCCACGGAAGAACCCAAAAGGGGAGACCGCCATTCGAGCCATCTTGATGGGGATCAGTTCTCGAATGCGTTCCTGATTGACCTGAAGAATGATTTCAACGGCATCGTGGCGACGCTTGCTGCCGTCCCAGTTAGCATGATCCGAGCGCCCAAGTTTGCGGCGTAGATTGCGGCCATAGTCAAGCCGCTTTTTAACGCTTTCTGTGTTTTGGATCACGTAACGACCCGCGAAAAATTTAGGAGGATGATAGCTTCTGACTGACCGCTCGTCCAGTGATCCGGCCTATAACTCCGAGGGGGATCCCTGTGGGAGAGAAATCTTCCCCGAGAGGCACGCTTCCCCAAAAAGTTTAGGAGGCTTTTTGTTTTCGTGCCGGGACTCGGGGAGGAAACGGATTGTATCACGCTCTGCCCTGGTTCAGCTCGGCTCCCCCGGACGTCCTGAGGGCGGCGAGATCCCGGATTGAGGCTCTCCAGAAATGTTCAGACCCCCGGCAAAATAGGGAGATTACGGTTTCCCCTGCAGCGGCATCTAAGGTCTCTTTCGCTCCGTATAGGCACAATCGGCCTGCTTGGGTTTCGTTATCAACAATAAGTCGTTCCACGTTGCTCTCGGAGTCCGAGCTGCCGCCGTTTGGGGGATTGTGGATTGAATAGTCAAACCCAACCAATTGTCTGGCCAGGTAGGCCGTATCCCCTTGGAGCGACGTGGGACGGTGAGGGCGTTAACTTCGCAATCTTTTCCGAATCGGCGGAGAAGGTCGAACTCTGCCTGTTTGATAGGTTCGGGCGACGGGAAACTCACCGCATTCAAATCCGCGAGCAGACCGACCAGGTCTGGCATTGTTATCTTCCCGAGGCACGCCCGGGCGTGCTGTATGGATACCGGGTACACGGGCGTTACGAGCCGGCCCGAGGTTTAAGGTTCAATCGCAACAAGTTGCTGCTCGACCCCTATGCCAAGCAGATTCAGGGCGCGATGAAGTGGCACGATTCCCATTTTGGTTACAAGGTCGGACACCGGAACCAGGACCTCTCGTTTGACCGCCGGGATAGCGCGCCGGGCATGTTGAAGGGAGTTGTGGTAGATCCGGCTTTCACCTGGGGAGCCGATGCCCCGCCCCGAACGCCGTGGCACAGCACCGTTATCTACGAAGCCCATGTCAAGGGATTCACCATCCGTCATCCCAACATTCCACCGTCGATCCGAGGAACCTATGCGGCGTTAGGCACCGCTCCGGTGATCGATCATTTGACGCAGTTGGGGGTGACGGCCGTCGAACTGATGCCGGTGCACACATTCATCGATGATCGAGGATTAGTCGAGCGCGGTCTGCGAAATTATTGGGGATACAACTCCATCGGGTTCTTCGCTCCCGAACCGCGGTACTGTGCAACCGGCAACATCAACGAGTTCAAAACCATGGTGAAGAGCCTGCATTCGGCCGGCATCGAGGTCATCCTGGATGTGGTTTACAACCACACGGCCGAGGGCAACCACCTGGGACCGACCCTCTCGTTCAAGGGAATCGACAACCCTGCATATTACCGGCTGACCCGCGACAATCCTCGCTATTACATGGACTATACCGGCACCGGCAATACATTGAACATGCGCCATCCGCGAGTGCTGCAGATGATCATGGATAGCTTGCGGTACTGGGTTCTCGAAATGCATGTGGACGGGTTTCGCTTTGATCTAGCAGCAACGCTTGCGCGTGAGTTGCATGAAGTCGATCGTCTGGGTGCCTTCTTGGACATCATTCATCAGGATCCGGTGCTGTCTCAAGTGAAGCTCATCGCGGAACCGTGGGACTTAGGAGAGGGGGGATACCAGGTCGGGAAGTTCCCTGTAGGCTGGGCGGAATGGAACGACAAATACCGCGATACGGTTCGCTCCTACTGGAAGGGGGACGGCGGCTTGATAGGGGAGCTGGCATACCGAATTACCGGGTCGAGCGATCTCTACGCGCAAAGCGGCCGCCGGCCATACGCTAGCGTCAATTTTGTAACGGCCCATGATGGCTTCACCCTCGAGGATCTGGTCAGTTACAACTCCAAGCACAACGAGGCCAATGGTGAGGGCAACCGCGATGGCACAGACAACAATCGGAGCTGGAATTGCGGCGTGGAGGGACCGACGGATGACTCCGAGATCAGTCGACTGCGCGCCCAACAAAAGCGAAATCTCATGGCCACGTTGCTGCTCTCCCAGGGCGTGCCCATGCTTCTGGCGGGAGATGAGTTAGGACGCACTCAGCTTGGAAACAACAACGCCTACTGTCAGGACAACGAGATCAGTTGGCTGGACTGGACTCCGGAGGAGATCGATCACCAAACGCTCGCCTTTGTCCGCCAATTGCTGGCGTTGCGAAGGCAACACCCCGTATTTCGCCGGCGGAAATTTTTTCAAGGCAGAAAAATCAAAGGTGCGGAAATCAAAGACATTATCTGGTATCGACCTGACGGCCGGGAAATGACCGACGAAGAGTGGACCCAGAATTTCGCACGCTGCTTGGGGATGGGTCTTTCCGGGGTTGCCATCGACGAACTGAATGAAAGAGGTCAACGAGTCTCTGACGACAATTTCATGCTTCTCCTCAATGCCCACTTCGAACAGATTCCGTTCGTACTGCCGATACCTCCCGTGGGCGCGGGCTGGGTGGCGCTGCTTGATACCTCATGCCAGTTGTCGGGTGATGTCAGCAGATTCCATTTCGGCAATGACTCCTATCCTCTGCAAGCACGCTCCCTGGCGCTGCTGGTCGAGCGGGCCACCAACCGGGTGCGCGGCGAAGACCGAAGGCGAACTTCCGCGGTATGAAACGCAAGCACGTACTACCCTTCGGCGCAGAGCTTCTTTCCCGGGGGGGAACCCGCTTCAGGTTATGGGCCCCCAAAGCGGCTTCGGTAGAGCTACAGCTTGCCCCGTCCAGAGGGCTCATTCCCATGGCAGAGCGTGCGGAAGGGTGGTTTGAGGTTGAGGCCGACGCCCCACCGGGAACCCAATATCGATTCAAAATCAATGGCGAGCACCGCGTTCCAGATCCTGCGTCCCGTTTCCAGCCGGAAGGCGTCCATGGCGCGAGCGAGGTCGTCGATCCCTGTGGCTTTGAATGGGAAGACCAGGCCTGGCGAGCGAAGTCTTGGGAACAAGCCATCCTGTACGAGTTACATGTGGGGGCGTTTTCTCCCGACGGCACGTTTGCGGGCACACAACGAAAGCTCGATTACTTGGCTGGTCTCGGAGTGACGGCGATTGAGCTCATGCCGCTATCCAGCTTTGCGGGAAATCGAAACTGGGGATATGACGGAGTACTGCCCTATGCGCCGGCGCAATCGTACGGCCGTCCCGAGGACTTAAAGCGGTTGGTAAATTCCGCTCACGCGAGCGGTCTGATGGTGCTTCTCGACGTGGTTTATAACCACTTCGGACCGGACGGAAACTATCTGTGGCTTTATTCCCCGGAATTTTTCAGCGAGCGTCACCGCACTCCTTGGGGGCAGGCCATCAATTTCGATGGTGACCACAGCCGGACGGTCCGAGACTTTTTCATCCACAATGCCCTCTACTGGCTAGAGGAATACCATTTCGACGGCCTTCGGTTCGACGCAGTTCACGCCATTCAGGACGATTCCCGGCCCGACATTCTCACGGAGCTTGCGGAAACCGTTCGACGGAACTTAGCCGGCCGTCAACTTCATCTGGTTTTGGAGAATGACAACAATGCGGCTCGCTATCTGGAGCGGGACGCGAATCTGCGCCCGCGCTGGTACAGCGCCCAGTGGAACGATGACATCCATCATGCCGCGCATGTGCTCCTGACCGGCGAGCGCGACGGATACTACTCCGACTATGCGGATGATCCCGCGGCTCAGCTCGGCCGTTGTCTCACCGAGGGATTTGCTTGGCAGGGCGAAAGCTCGCCGTTCCGAGGGGGGGCCGCGCGTGGTGAGCCAAGCCGACGTCTTCCGCCGGAGTGCTTCGTCTCTTTCCTGCAAAATCACGATCAGGTTGGAAATCGGGCTTGTGGAGAGCGTATCGCTTCGCTCACGAGTTGCGCCAGGCTGAGAGCGGCGGCCGCGGTTCTGCTGCTCGCGCCGTCTCCTCCTTTGTTATTCATGGGCGAAGAATTCGGGGCGACCACGCCATTTCTGTTTTTCTGCGATTGCCCCCCGGACCTAGCCGAAAAGGTTCGCGAGGGGAGAAGAGAGGAGTTCAGAAAATTTGAACCCTTCCGCAGCCCTGAAGCGCAGAAACAGATTCCCGATCCCAATGATCTCGATACATTTCTGGCATCCAAACTCGATTGGAATTCGCTCGAGCGCGCACCGCACGCGGAATGGCTAAAGACCTACCGCGAACTGCTTTCGATTCGGCAGCATAAGATCGTGCCGGTGTTGAAGGAAATCGCCCCGGGAGCGGCGCGCTATCAGAAGCCCGGGCAGAACGCAGTGTTTGCGTCATGGGAATTCAGCAGCGGCGGCGGTCTCGAGTTGTTCGCCAACTTCGGCCAAGAGCCCGTACCGGCGCCCTGTCAGCCCAAAGGCAGCCTGATTTATGCCACTCCCGGTGAGGCCGAACTCTACCGGGGCCAGATGCCCGCATTTTCGGCTGCCTGGTTTGTGAATACATGAAACATCTTGAGATTCCACGATCGACCTACCGCCTCCAGTTCAATCGCGGGTTCACCTTCTCCGATGCCATTCAGGTCATCCCTTATCTGGCGGAACTCGGAATTTCGCACTGTTACGCTTCTCCCTATCTGCGCGCCCGGCCGGGCAGCCTGCACGGATACGACATTGTCGATCACCGGCAGATCAATCCCGAAATCGGAACGCCGGAGGAGTACGAGCGCTTTGTTGCCGTCTTACACGAGCATGGCTTGGGACAGATCCTGGATATCGTCCCCAACCATATGGGAATTATGGGCAGCGATAACGCCTGGTGGCTTGACGTCCTCGAGAATGGAGAAGCTTCCGCCTATGCGGACTTCTTTGATATCGATTGGTATCCCCTGAAAGGAGAATTGCAGGGAAAGGTTTTGGTTCCCGTCTTGGGGGACCAGTATGGAACGGTTCTCGACCGCGGTGAACTGACGCTCGCCTTTGACCAGGCCAGCGGTGAATTTAGCATTGGCTATTTTCATCACCGCTTTCCCATCGATCCCCGGGAGTATCCGCGGATTTTGAGCAATCGTCTCGCAGAGCTCGAAGATCGGCTGGGGGCGCAGAATGAGGATATGCTCGAATTGCAGAGCCTAATCACAGCATTCGAGCACTTGCCAATCAAAGAAGAGTCTTCTCCAGAGAAACGCGCCGAGCGGATGCGAGATAAGGAGATCCACAAGCGGCGGCTTGCTTCCTTGTGTTCCCGTGCGCCGACGGTCTCAGAGTTTCTGGAGAGGACGGTTGAGAAGATCAACGGCTCTCCCGGAGACACGGCTTCTTTCGATCAGCTGCACGAACTGATTAAAAAGCAGGCATTCCGCTTGGCGTACTGGAGAGTGGCCGCCGATGACATTAATTACCGCCGGTTCTTCGATGTCAATGATCTGGCCGCACTCCGGCAGGAGGACGAGCGGGTTTTCGAGCAGACCCACGAGTGCATTTTGCGGCTGCTCGATGCCGGGAAAATCGACGGATTGCGGATCGATCACCCCGACGGACTGTTTGACCCTCAGCAGTACTTCGCCCGCTTGCAACAAGCCGGCAACGGGTCCAAGCACCACTACATCGTTGCTGAAAAAATTCTCACCCACGACGAGCAGATTCCCGGGAACTGGCCGATTGATGGGACCACGGGCTACAACTTCCTCAATTTGGTGAACGGGTTATTCGTCGAGCCGGCCAGCGAAAAAAAGATGAATTGGATTTATCGAAGATTCATCGGTGAGAATGTCAGCTTCGAAGAGCTGGCCTACCAGTCGAAAAAGCTCGTGATCGACGGTTCCCTCAATAGCGAGCTGAACCTGCTCGCCAATGACCTCAGCCGTATCGCACTGTCCGAGCGCCATACCTGTGATTTCACCCTGAAGAGCTTGCGCGATGCGCTCACCGAAATCGTGGCATTGTTTCCCGTCTACCGGACTTATAGCAACCAGCAAGATCTGTCGCATAGCGATCGGGCCTATATCAATCAGGCCCTGAACAGTGCCATTGTCAAAAACAGCGCGGCCGAGCCTTCTGTCTACGAATTCATTCGCGAGCTTCTGTTGCGGGAACGGCTGGAAGGCCGGCCCAAGTACTATCAACGGGCCGTCGTTCGTTTTGCCATGAGGTTTCAACAGTACACGAGCGCTCTCATGGCAAAAGGCCTAGAGGACACGAGCTTCTATCGCTATAACTGTCTGGTGTCCCTGAACGAGGTGGGCGGCAATCCCCTTAGGTTTGGGGTGGTGCCAGAAGAGTTTCATCGGCAAATGGCCAAGCGTAGAGAGAACTGGCCGCACGAAATGAGTGCTACTTCCACTCACGACACCAAGCGCTCGGAGGATGTGCGCGCCCGGATTGACGTCTTGTCGGAGATGCCGCTGGCCTGGCACCGACACGTAAGGCGTTGGCGTCAACTCAATCGTGATCTGAAGACAAGCTTGGGGGTCTGGGACGCTCCCGACGCCAACGATGAGTATTTGCTCTACCAGACACTGGTAGGCGCCTGGCCTTTCGAGACTGCTGATTTGCCGGATGCAACTTTCATTGGCCGAATCAGCGAATACATGCGGAAGGCCATGCGCGAAGCGAAGAGTCACACCAATTGGGCAAATCCCAACGAAGCCTATGAGAAAGGAGTCATCGCTTTCATAGAGGGCGTTCTGCGGTCTGGGGCCTTTTTCGAAAGTTTCATTTCCTTTCAAAGAGACGCCGCTTATTTCGGAATGCTGAACAGCCTTTCCGAAACTCTGATCAAGCTGACCGCTCCAGGAGTGCCTGACATTTATCAGGGGGCTGAGGTATGGGACTTCAGCCTGGTAGATCCTGACAATCGTCGGCCGGTAGATTACAAACAGCGATTTGCCCGCCTGCAGGAAATCAAGAAATCCGCCGCCGGGGATGAGGGCTCTCAAAGGCAGTTGTGCTCGATGACTCAGAACATGCAGGACGGCCGCATCAAATTGCATACCATCGCAGCCACCCTCAGACTGCGAAGGGAACAGCCAGAACTGTTTCGCGATGGCGAGTATCTCCCCCTGAGCGTCAGTGGAGATAAGTCCAAGCATCTCGTGGCGTTTGCACGAAGACTTGGTAAGCAGCGGCTGATCGTGGGCGTCCCTCGGCTTAGTGCCGAGCTGCTCGAATACAAGCGGCATCTACCTTGCGGTATCGACATTTGGCAACAAACCAGAGTGGAGCTTCCTGACGGAGCTCCGGGGAAGTTTCAGAACGCGTTCACAGGAGAACGGGTCGATGTCGTCGACCGCAGCCCGAGGCTCTCGCTTTCCGCCAGTGACTTACTCAGTAAGTTTCCAGTTGCCTTGCTCATGGAAACCTCCTAAGCCGAACTTACGCAGAGCAGGTCCGCCGAGGCGATCAACGCCCCGATCCACAGAAAATCCGCGCCAATTGCTCCCCTGACAAGGCGCAGCGCGGCTAACCGAAAACCTTGCAATTCGTAACAAAACAATGTAAAAGGAAACTTCGCGGGGGAAGGCATGTCGCGAGCGAATGGAATGCTGAACGAAGAGCGCCGGCGCGAAATCCTCCAACTGCTTGGGCGCGACGGGCGCGTGCTGGTGAAAGACCTTTCTGCGCGCTTCCGGACGTCGCAAATTACGATTCGCAAGGACTTGGAGATCCTGCACGGCCGGGGGCTGGTGCATCGCGCCCATGGGGGTGCGCTGACTCCATCAACCGGGGCCATGAATGATCTTTCGGTGCAAGAAAAGGAGAAGTTGCACCGCTTGGAGAAGATCCGGATTGCACAAGCGGCAGTCCGGATGGTTGAAGAAGGTCAATCGCTGTTACTTGATTCCGGTACGACCACGCTCGCGATTGCGCGCGCGTTGCGTGATTTTCGCAACCTGACGGTGATCACGAATGCAGTGAACATTGCAGCCGAGCTTGCGAATTCGGAGATCGAAGTCATTCTCACCGGCGGAACGGTCCGTAAGAATTCCTTTTCGCTGGTAGGTCCGCTGGCGGAGGAGACCCTTCGACAACTCAGTGCAGACGTGCTTTTTCTGGGAGTAGACGGTTTCGACACGAGGCTCGGCCTGAGCACTCCAAATTTGCAAGAGGCCAAAGTCAATCGGGTCATGGTGGGTATCTCGAGGAAGGTGGTGGCGGTTTGTGATTCGAGCAAGTTCGCTCGCCGCAGCCTTTCTTCGATCGTTCCTCCCAATGCAATCCATCACGTGATTACGGATCGAAAGATCATGAAATCAGACCAGCAGAACCTGAAGGACTTTGGAGTCCAGGTCACGATTGTTTAGTTTGGAGTCTCATGGCACTGATTCAGGTAGAACCCGAGACACACATGGAGCGAGAGATTTTCTCGCAACCGGAGTGTTGGAGCGAATGTCTGGGTTCTTTGAAGACCGATCCTGTCTTGAACGCGATCGAATCCGGGACTGATCCGGATGCGGAATGGCTTTTCGTTGGATGTGGTACCAGCTACTACCTGGCGCTCGCGGCGGCAGCCAGTTTTTCCGCAATTTGTGGACGCCAGACCCGCGCTTGTCCTGCTTCCGAGGTCCTTCTGTTTCCCGAGATCGTAACCAAACGAAACCAGGTCGCGGTTTTGATTTCCCGTTCCGGGCGTACCACGGAGGCGGTGAAGGCCATGGACCTGTTCCGGGCGCATGGGGAGATTAAGACCATAACCGTGACCTGCTCCTCCGATTCTGCATTTGCGATTCGCGGGGATTATCCGCTTGTGCTCGCTCGAGCGAATGAGCAGAGCACGGTGATGACGCGTTCGTTCAGCTCCATGCTGCTCGGCCTGCAATTCCTTGCGGCGAGGCTTGCTAAGAAGGCGGAAGTCTGCGAACAACTCGGAGAACTTCCGCGCCTGGCCAGATCCCTTTTCGCAAGCGCTCCTCAGCAGGTGCAGGAATTCGTCGCCAACCATGAATTCGATGATTACGTGTGGCTGGGTCAAGGTCCACTCTACGGGGTGGCGTGTGAAGCGGCGTTAAAAGTCATGGAATCTTCCTGCAGCTACGCCCAGAGCTTTCATAGCCTGGAGTTTCGCCATGGGCCGAAAGCAATCGCCGGTCCGAGGGCACTGGTAGGCTTCTTTATTTCTGAAACCGGTTATTCGGCTGAGGTCGATCTGCTTGAGGAAGTAAAAGGGTTGGGATCAAAGACGTTCGTTGTATCGCCCAGGGTCGATGCGCGAGTGAAGGCTTCTGCCGACATTCTCATTGAGGTCCCTCCCCTTGGCATGGAGTGCGCGCGACTTGCAGCTTTGATTCCCTGGGGCCAACTTCTCGGACTTTACACCGGTCTGAAGAAGGGACTCAATCCGGATTCGCCTCGCAATCTGAGCCAAGTCGTGATACTCGACGAGATCTCCTAGGACCTGATTGCCCAATTTCGACATCACCATCGCCGGCGAGATTAACCTCGACTTGATCTTGTACGGATTGCCCAGCGAGCTGGCACTGGAGCAGGAAATTCTGGCAAGCGGCCTGGAGGTTACCCTCGGAAGCTCTTCGGCCATCACCGCGCACAATTTGGCGGCACTGGGATCGAGAGTTGGATTTATTACCCGGGTCGGGTTCGACCAGCTGGGAGCCATTGCCCTTGACCGGCTGCGTGCGCGGGAGGTCGACCTTGCCCGCATCACCCATTCGGAAGAATCACAAACCGGGTTGACCGTGCTTCTGACGCACGGCGGGCCGCGGCATATCCTAACCTACCCAGGATGCATGGCGGAGATGTCTCTGGCGCATCTGGATCTTAACTATCTGAAATCAGCACGCCACTTTCATCTTTCCTCTTACTTTCTGCAGCGCGCGTTGATTCCGCAGATACCGAGCCTTTTCGAGGAGCTAAAGCAGGCGGGACTCACGATCTCTCTCGATACCAATGATGATCCATCCGGTCTCTGGGGTGATGGAATCGACAGGGCGCTTCCCTATGTCGATGTGCTGATGCCGAACGAACGGGAAGCCTGCAGGCTGGCTGGAAAGGAAGACCTTAAGGACGCCGTCGAAAGCCTCTTGCGGGACATTCCTTTACTCGTGGTCAAGCGCGGGGCAAAAGGCGCGACGGCGTTTACCGCCAAGGAAGAAGTCTCGGTCGAAGCCATTCCCGTCGAGGTTGTCGATCCGGTCGGCGCCGGGGACAGCTTTAACGCCGGATTCCTGCACCAGTGGGCGCTTGAGAAACCGCTCGATGAATGTCTTCGCTACGGCAATCTTGCCGCCGCCTGCTCCACCACCAAACCGGGTGGGACGGAGGCATTTCGCGACGCCAACTACTGGAAGGCTTTTTTTGCCGCGCATGCTCTCAAGAGCTAGCTACCGCTTTTCGGCCTCCACCAGCAAACTGCCTTTGAAGTCTACCTTCAGCGTGGGAGAGGACGATTGGATTTCTCCGAGGTCTCGGCTGTTCACGTAATCGGTCACACGGTACTTCCCCGGCTGCAGTCCTCTCAACTCAATCTGTCCCTTCCATGGAGTCTGGGGAGTAGCCGCGTAGAAGGCATAGTACATGCGGCCATCCTTTTCGATGGCATAGGCTTCGGGCACGTCATAACCGTAAACGTACAGGTCCTTGAAATCTCCACTGGAGAGCATTTTGGAGTTGTAGAGGTCCGTCCACTTCTTCCAGTGCTGTTCCTTGTCAGGCGTAAGCGCCACCTTGGTGAACTTGGGGTTATTCGGCGGCCAAGTAAATTTCGTTCCCAGCACACCGCCCGTACCCAAGGTGGAGGAAAAGTCGCGGCCATGCTCTGTCCATTCGCCCTTTTTGTCTTTGGACATCTCGGATAACTCCACGTGATCTCCGTACACTGCGGCAGCGGGACCAAGCACGGCTTTGTACATCTTGACTCGGCGGCGTACCTGCACTCCGCCGACGGGATCGGCGGTGACCGCCTGGTCCATATAAGGAAGCCAGGCCAGGTTGGGAGCGGTGCCGCACGGGCAGATTTGGGTAACGCTGTCGGGCTTCAATTCGCGAGTGGTTTGATAGATCGCTCGGTAGACATCGGCGACGGCGCGGATGGAATCTTGCGGTGATTTGTGATGGTGCTTGGGGTTGTAACAGGCAGGGACGGTGTAGATGTTGTCAAGCTTGTGACCGTCAAAACCCCAGTCACGGATGAATTTCTCCGCGAGTTTTTTGTGATACTCCTGCACTTCGGGGAGCGCGGGGCACATTACAGCCAGGTCCCGGAATATGTGCGCCGGCTTGCCATTGCGGTCGAGCACAAGCCAATCCGGATGCTGCTTTGCCACCTCGGAAACAACATACTTGTGTGACTCCCATTTCCCGGTTCCGTTCTCGGTCGCGAGCGGATACCACCAGATTTGCGCCTTGATTCCCTCTTTATGGAATTCATCCACCATCTTCTTGATAGAGTCGCCGGGAAAGGTCTCCTTGCGCGGCTCCCAATCGCCGTAAGTATTGAACCAGCGATCGTCGAGCGTTGCCCAGTGGATGCCCAGTTCTTTCAGCTTCGGAATCGTCCCCAGCATATCTTTGGGAGTCACGTTGAATTCGTAACCCCACCCGCACCATGCAATGCCGAAGTCTTCGCGGTTTGGTTTGGCGAGTTGCCATCCCTCTTTTTGCAGAGCTCTCGACCACATGTTCAAAGGCTGGTAGAAGTCACCCTGGTACACGGCTACAAAGGTGCGAGGCGTCGCAAACTCATGGCCAGGCTCGATGGAGGTTTCCGGATCGAGGCTCACCTTCGTATTGATTCGGCCATCACGGGAAACTTCGACGGGGAGGGAAAGCACTTCAGGAATGGTTTCTAGGTGTCCGATGGCCATACCAACGGACTTTGTCCAAAAGGCCACCACTGGAACTCCGCCTCCAACGCCGTCATGCACCACTTGACCGAGAACGTTGGGCCGTGAAAAGTGCGCCGGAATCGGCAAAATCTCGTCCTGTCCCCATTCGTAGCTGGCGCCTTGGAAGGACCAGAGCTCATGGGGTTTCGCGGAGGAATCGGCGAGCGAGGCATTGATGCGGTGGTCCTGAAGCGAGACATGCTCGAGCTGGATGGGCGTCGATCCGTTGTTTCGGAACGAGGCAGACCAGATCGCGAGGGTTGGGAAATCGTCGTACACCTCGACCGAAATTTTTTCTTCGAGGGGCGATCCGGCGCTCTTGGCCACGGCCGTGACGTGCTTGCCCGCTGGGCCGAGTTTCCCCTCGCTGTCTGTAATCGAAATGGTTGTGGGATCGATCCGGAAATCGTCGATCGGCTTTCCATCCGCAGTGACTGTGCTGCCGGTTTGATTGGCGCTGGGGTCGTCGAGCGTCTGCTGTCCATCTGATCGAACCAGCGTTGCCCGAAGATAAGTTCGGGGCGAGAGTTCGAACTCAGCGGATGAGGTCTTGATCCTTAGCGAGCCGTCCTCAAGCTTTTGGACCTCGATGTTCGATCGAGGGTTGGGCTGCACCGCAGATTGCGGCGTCTTGCCACAACCTGCCAACATCGCAACCAAGAACGCCAGTATGGTTCGAAGAAAGATTCGCTGCCGTGGCATCATTGTGCGCCTCCTGCCTTTTGACCGGCACTCTTTGTCTGGCCAAACAGCCGGTCGGCGTTTCCGTGATAAATCTTTTCGAGCACGGTGTCGGGCAAGGCCAGGCCGTAGATTTTCCAGCGACCTTGCCCGGGTGCATCGTAGTAATCGAAATATTCGTCGTCCGTTTCTAGCCAGCGGAAGTAGTTCTGGTACATGTCGGCTTCAAAGCTGTTGTCGGTGCCAAACATGACCCGGTCCTGAAAATCGGTGAACAGCTTGTAAGTGCGGCGAGGCTGCCGGCCGAGTTCGGCTTCGCGAGCGCCAAACTCGATGTCAACGTTAGGGAACCTTCGCAGCAGGGCCTCAATGTTGTCGAGATTTTCCGGCCAGTTGCCCACATGCAGCACTACGAAATGGGTATGAGGGTGTTTGGCAATCATGCGGTCGCGCGCGGCGATCAATTCCTCAAGAGGCGGAAACTGCTGTCCATAAAAGCTCCAGTCAGGATGCGAAATCAGCTCTTCGTATCTTTCGTTCTTGCCATCGATGGGGTGAAAGAACGCTTCCGGATCTCCGATGTGAATGCTCACCGGAACACCCAACCGCCCACACTCTTCCCAAACGGGATCGAGCCGGGGATCGTCGATCGCAATCAGCTTCCCGCTTTTGTCGCGCACCCCTAGGCCGAGTTCTTTCAGGATCTTCAATCCGCGTGCGCCACGCCGCACAGAGTCAGCCAATTGCTGGACCATCAGCTGGCTGAAATTCGGATCGTCGATCTTGCTCCAGTCGATCAGTGTGAACACGTAGAAGCGGCCTGGGTAGGGCTTCACCATGGTGTCGAGAATTTTCTCGAGTTGAGCTCCCCATCCCCCGGTAAGAATCACGACCGACTTGATGTTCAGTTTGTCCATGAGGGCAACCGCATCTTTCGGATCCATCCTGCTTCCAATGCCGAGTGCGTCGTTCAAATGCTGATGGACATCGAACACCGGAAATTTCGCCCGCTCAACCGGGGTGGCCTTGATGTGCAACATCGACTCGGGGTGGAAGTCGCGAAGCAGCAGAGTCTCCTTTTCCTTTGCATTGGGGTCGGCCTGGTATCCGATTTGCGCGAATGCGCCGGCTGAGATCAGCAGTAAAAGGCTGAAAAGACGGCAGGTGGTCTTCAAATGCCCTCCTGAAGGCGGAGTCTGGGAGACTCGAAAGCGACTCGAAATGAAACGCTCATTATCGTAAGCGTGAATAGCAGGTCTTGCAAGCACCCGGCTCCCCTCCCCGGCTGCTCGACCAGATCCGAGGGAGCCCGGAGAAGCTGCTTCGGGGAACCACCCGAGGAAACCTAACCTTCCTGCGAATCCAATAACTTAACCAGCAAACCCGCCTTTAGATTGCAATCTTGGTGAGGGCTGGGGGAATCACCTTATTTCTTTCTTGACAGATTAGCCTCCCCAATACTAAAAGATGTGAGTCGAAACAAATCGAAAGATTTGACAAGTCCCCTGCGCGAGCCGCATCCCATCTGTCTGATGGGTGCGCCCGAAAGGATGGGTTTATGAAAGTCCCTTTCTCCCTCCCCGGCCGTAGCTTTCTCCCTTTGGTTTTCGTGGTCCTAAGCTCATCTTTCGTGCTCTCGCAAGCGAGCTATACCGCACAAATACGGGGGGTCGTTAAAGACCAGACCGGCGCCGTGGTTCCCAATGCGATGGTCACCATCACCAATGACTCGACCGGCATTTCCCAAAGTTCGCATAGCGACGACCATGGGCTCTACATTTTGCCGGGCTTGCGGCCCGCGGTTTATACCATTAAGGCCGAGGCGACGGGTTTTCGAGCGGCCGAGCAGAGGAATGTGGTGCTGCAGGTCTCGCAAGACACCACGATCGATTTCACGCTGCAACCGCCGGGATTGATCACCACCGTGGATGTGACCACGGCGGCACCTCTTTTAGACACTGAGAATGCCGCTCTCGGCACCGATGTCACCAACGAGTACGTACGGGACATACCGCTTTACAGCCGCAGCATGTTTGGACTGGTGTTCTTGGCGGGTGGGGTGACGGAAACCACGGGTTCGGGTATCACCGACAACTACCCGACCGGCACCAATTTCGTTTCGAACGGCCAGCGTAACGCCACCGCACAAATCACCCTGGACGGAAGTCCCTTGAGTGCCCCGGAGCAGGGAGAGGGCGGCAACTCCAACGTTTATTACCAGCCTTCGGTCGAGATCGTGCAGGAGTTCAAAGTTCAGAACAACAGTTTTTCCGCCGAGTTCGGCAATAACGGCGGCACCATCGTGAATATGGTGATGAAGCAGGGAACCAATAGTTTTCACGGCAGCGGCTGGTGGTACGGGCAGCGCTCCACCTTTGATGCCAGGGACTTCTTCAACACGGGCGAAAAACCGGACCATGTCCGAGATCAATATGGATTTTCCATCGGCGGCCCGATCATGAAGAACAAGACCTTCTTTTTTGCCGATGTGGAAAAGGTGCGCCAACAGGACCCGATCAACCTGGAAGGCATCGTTCCCACGCAGGCAGAGCGCACCGGAGATTTCTCGCAGAGTCCGGCCAATCCGGGGGGGATCTTCGATCCATGCCCGGGAAGCCAGGGCTCTCCTACGGCGTGCCCCCACACTCAATTTCCTAACAACATCATCCCCGCGAACGAAATCGATCCCATCGGGCAGGCGATCATCAATCTCTATCCCTTGCCGAACGTGCCAAACCCGACTTTTCCAGATCCTAACTGGCGGCAGGTCATCGTGGGTAGCGACCCCGGCTGGCAAATGGATGCCAAGGTGGATCATCAGTTTACTAGCAACCACAAGATCAGCGGCCGTTACAGTCGCCACCACGATGAATACACCGCTCCCACGATTATCGGCAGTGATCAGGGTGACGGCGTTATCTACATAACCAACGCCCAGAATGGAGGGGTGGAGTACAACTGGGCGATCGCTCCGACGATGCTGCTCACGAGCCGCTTCAGCGTAGACCGCGTGCACGCGCCCGGCATCAGCAACAATTACCCAACCCTCAGTGACATCGGCTTCTCCTCCGACCTGGCAGCGAATGGACTCACCCGCATGCCGACCATCGACGTGGATGATCCCTTTCTTTCGATCTTTACGCAATGCTGCGTGGACACCCACTTCGCGCACACGCTGTACAGCTATTCGTCTGCTTTGCAATGGGTGAAAGGTGCTCATTCCATCAAGTTCGGAGGCGAACAGCGCGTTTTCTTTAACAACTTCTGGCAACCCGACAATCCGACTGGGATTTTCAACTTCTCCCGCGATGTGACCTCGTCGTCACCTAATAATGCCAACAACGGGGAGGGAAACCCGTTTGCGACAATCCTTCTCGGGTATCCCCATGATGCTTCTCTGCATATCGTCCCGGCGGTAGCGGACAAATCAACGGAAACTGCTTTCTTCGTGGAAGACGATTGGAAGGTCACTCCCAAGCTCACGTTGAATCTCGGATTACGCTACGAGTGGAGCACTCCCTACACCGAGCGGTTCAATCGGCTCCAGTTCAACAATTTCAGTGGAGACACTGGAATCAACATTGCGCTGCCGCGGAATCTCGACGACCCGAGCGATCCTGACAACCCGCACATTGACTTTGGCTTGATTGGCCCGCTCAAAGGCACCAGTCTGTTCCCAACGTCCAGTCGACGCCACTCGCCTGTAGATCGAAACAACTTCGCTCCGCGGTTTGGCTTTGCCTATCAACTTGCATCGAACACGGTTTTGCGCGGCGGCGCAGGCGTTTTCTACGGCATGAATGTGGCCACGAACTTCCAGTACGCCGGCCCGGCCTTCGCCAAAACCGCGACCATGTTTTTCACCAAAGACAATTTCGACACCCAGTATGCTTGCCTGGGTCCTTCGCCGACACAGCCTACCTGTACAAGTCCGTTTCCCGCAGGTCTGGCTCCGCCACAGGGGACCAAGTATGGCAATTTGGCACAATGGGGATTCGGTAATTCGAGCGATCTAGACACCGGCACGGTGTTGAACGCCAACATCTATCAGTGGAACCTCGGAGTTCAGCACATGTTCCCCGGACAGATCGTCGTAGGCGTGGACTACTCGGCCAACCGCAGCACGCACTTGCCGTGGGCCGGCGCGGGCGGCATTTCCACGCGCGACCGCAACTTCCTGCCATCCTCAATTCGCAACCAGCTGGTGGCAGCATTGAATCCGACGCACGATCCCACCAACTCCAGAGTTTCGAATTATCTCAACGCCTCAGTTCCTAACCCATTTCAGTGCTTCTTTACCACCGGCGCGGCGCTCACCGGCCCCTGGTGTCCAGCCAGCCCGATTTTCAGCCCAGCCGACGTCGCCGATTCCCGCTATGTCGATTCCACCATTCCGCAACAATTGTTGCTCGAACCCTTCCCCCAGTTCGATGGGGGCTTCGCCGGCCTGCCGACGCTCAATGCCAACTCCTGGTACCATGCGCTGCAAGTCCGATTTCAGAAGCGTGCCGGACACTACATCAGTTTTGAAGGAAACTACACCTTCTCAAAATTCACCGACGATTCTTCCGCCGGGCGCAATGCCTGGGTGGGGAACTTGGGGCTCGACAATCCGCAACTGCTCGATGACCTCAAGGCAGAGCACTCAATCAGCGCCAACGACACGCCTCACCGCCTGAGCGCGGCCATCATTTTCGATATTCCCGTCGGCAAAGATCGCCTGATAGGCGGCGCCATGAACCCTGTAATCGACGGCATCGTAGGCGGCTGGTCGTTGAACGGTGTGGTCACTTTCCAATCCGGACAGCCGCTGGCTCTGTTTAACGGCAGCGGGGCGGTGCTGGTGGACGGTAATCAGCGGCCAAACGTCGTCTGCTCCCAGGTTTCGACCGGCTTGAGCTATCGCCAGGCCGCCGAGACTGGCGGGGCCGTCATTAATCAGGATTGTTTCTCGGATCCTGGCGATAACATTCCCGGAAATGCGCCCCGCTACTTCTCGAACCTGCGCGGGGACGGTATCCGCAACCTGGATGCTTCACTAACCAAGGAGTTTACGATCCGCGAAGGCAAAATCCTGCAGGTGCGCGCCGAGATGTTCAATGCATTCAATCATCAGCGCTTTGCTTTCCCTGACGTGGGGTCCGATGACGGCGCATTAGGGACCGTCACCAATACCACCGGCAATTTCCGAAGAATGCAGTTCGGGGCACGCTTTCAGTTCTAGCTGCTGCCCGACGCTGGCCGCCTTCAGGGGGGCCGGCCAGCGTCTTCCATAAAATAGGAGATATCGTGCGCTTCTTTCAGAGAAGACTCTTCCCGATGTTGGTCTGTCTGCCATCCGTCCTCTTTCTTCGGGCATCCTCGACTACCTTTCCCTCCGGTCAGAATTGGACGAACTACGTCCGCATCGCTGCCTACCCCCTAGGGAAAGAGAATCCCGGAAAGATTGTCCGTGATGCCGAACAAGACCACGTCTTCGGGATCGAGGCCGACAACGATATCCCCGGTCGCTACGAAAGCTTTGTCGATCCAACCGCCAAATTGGCAGATATCCGTGCTGTAGCGGGAAAAGCTCACGCTGCCGGCAATCGCGCCTTTGTTTATATCGCTGGGACCGAGTGCATCACGGCAAATGCCGACAAGGCGGCTCATTCGATGGCCAAGGACCATCCCGATTGGCTGCAACGGGATTTGAATGGGAAGCCAGCTCAATTCGGCGGCGGGACCGCCTTCTGGATCAAGCCGGGAGACGAAGATGTGTGGATCACTCCGTTCGCCCCGGAATGGCGCAAGATCTACATGGAGCGCGTCCGCCAGATCGCCTCGACTGGCATCGACGGCATTTACGTCGACATCCCGTACTGGATGACTCACTTCGAAGGATGGGAGAACAGTTGGGCCAGTTTCGATGACTTCACCGTCGAGGCCTTTCACAAGCAGACTGGACTCGACGCGAAGAAGGACCTGAAGCTCGGCGACTTTTCTGACCCGAACTTTCGCAAGTGGATTGATTTCCGCATTCAGGCCTTGACGGACTTAATGGCGGATATTTCGAAGAACGCGAAATCCGTAAATCCCAGCATCAAGATCATTCCTGAAATCTATCCCGGGATCGAGGAAGAGGCGGTGCGAGTGGGGGCCGACGTGTACCAGATGTACGACGTCGTCGATGCCATCGCCCATGAGTACGAATTTGGCGATGGCGACCATATGGCCTCGGCTCGTACGCAGCTCGCTTGGTTCAAGTACATGGTGGGCTGGAGCTCGTTCCGGTCATTCGCCGGGCCGAAGGCAACCTGGATGCTGAATTACTCCTGGGACGGTGACAAGAACGTGCCTCCGGGTGAAGCAATGCAGAATCTTTTCATGGCCGAACTGACGGCAGGGGTCAACGTGTGGGATGCCCGGGGACATGTGATGTCAGGTTCCAACGACATCGCCACTCGGCGGAAAGTCTACGCCTGGATCGCGGCCCACGAGCGCACCTTCTATGCTCCTCGAGTCCCTATGCGTCCGGTTGGCGTCTATTTCTCTCCTGCAACCCGAAACTATTTCACCAAAGAATTCCTGAGCAGCTACCAGGGATCGGTCATTCTCCTGTTGCAACACCACCTTGAATACCAGATCGTGAACCCGCGAACGTTGCATGATTTCAAGGGAGAAAGTTTGGTGCTGCCTGATGTGCGGGTGCTTTCAGAGGGCGAAAAGACGGATCTGGCTGCTTACGTGGCGGGCGGAGGAAAGCTTGTCATCACCGGAGAGAACGCGACCGGGCTGCCGGCATCGCAGAACGTGGCCTTGATGCCGAATTGTCCGGGGAAGGCACACTTGGCTGCGATTCAAACCGACATGAAGGCTTCGGCTCCTGAAAGCGAGCGGGAGTTCCTGTCTGCTATCGACGCGAAGACCGAACTCGAAGTCCAGGCCCCGCCGCTCGTGGCAGCTCAGATCGCAAACGTCGAAGGGAAGCCACACATCTTCTTCGCCAACTTCGCTGGCCTCGTACCACACCAAAATGCGAAGCAGGCGCCCGTCCCGGACGTCAAGGTTCGCGTGCCTGCCGGTCGGGGAAAGCGGCTCGTCGTGCTGCCATTCTTAGGCGAAGCTCAGAATATTGAAGGACAGCAAAACGGGAATACGACGGTATTCACGATCCCGCGCATCGAAAAGGGTGCTGTGGCTTGGGTGGAGAATTCGATGTAGCGGTTTTTCTCGCCCGGAGTGCATGTGGCGAAAATCTCAGGATGCAGCGGCGCGGACCTTGACTTCAGCGGTGGGCACGCACGGCTGCAACCTCCATGCCCACCGGTACTCCCAGGCCGATCTTGACCCGGACGACGGCCTCAAAAGGCTTGAGTTCTTCCGGAGTTGATACAGAGAGTTGCTTGAGTAGCTTCGCGATCGAGTCCTTGCGGGAGACAAATTCGACTGCGGCCTCGGTTCCAAAGGTCGTGGTGCCGGCGAGAACCAGGACGGAATGCGAAGGTTCAATCCCCGGCATGAGAGCAACCAGAGCATAGTCTTCGGTCAGCGGAGTGCCCGAAGGGCTGGCAAAAAACGCCAGCGCCTCGCCGCTCTCAGGATGGACATTCACAATAGCGAGATCACCTTTGCGTGGCCCTTCGTCCAGGCGCTGAAACACGAACTCGCGCGTCGTGGGCAATTCCGACAACTTCAGGTTCTCAGACGGTGAACCCACAAAGATGAGATTGTTGTTGTTGGCATCATCTAAGGAGAACAAGCTTCCACGCTTCACCCGCAGACGGTGGTGCAAATCACTGAAGATCTGATCCAGTTCGTGAATCGCGAGGACCTCGCCAACTCCCGTGTAGTGGTCCCATATCTGATTCTTGGAGTCACGTTTGGGGTCGAAGTACCGCATGCCGGTTTCCGGCCGTCCCACAAATGCTCCGTTGCTGTAGATCACGAGAGGTTCGTCGGCCGGTTTTAAAAAGGGAGACCAGAAAATGCGGCACGGCTTGAACGATGGATCGGCATCCGTAGGGGCATAGGCTTCGACCTGCGAGCGGTCCCGCAGCAGCACTCCCAAGGCAATCAGCGAAAGAATGATCAGCACCGTCATCAATGCGATGGTTACCGTCCATTTCCGATCAGGTGCCGGGGAAGGAAAGACTTCGGAATGCCGGGGTTCGCTCGCAGAGACCGACGCTGGCGCCGCTGTCGACCGACGCCTGAACTGTAATGAATAGGACCCTCGTGGCAGATCAACCAGCACGGGGTCGTTCTGCCTTGAGGAGGAGTAGTATTCTCCGATCTTGCTCCGCAACCGGGCCGCCTGAACGCGAATGCTCGAGTCCACCTGCGGATTAAAATCCGTCGGCCTTCCGTAGACTTCAGTTGCTATTTGATATTCCTTGACGTGTACGCCCGGTTGATCGAGTTCTTTTTGAGCGAGGTAACGAAGAAGCCGGCAAAGAGACTCCGAGCCGTGAAGGACTTCACTGGCACAAAGACGATCGACTTGCGCGAGATATTCACCCCGATCAGTCATGGTGGGGGCCACCCCAGCCCAAATGATGTAACACAAGGTAACATCCGCTTTCAAGCTGCTGCAAGCATTACGGTTGCCCCTGTAACGGTATCAGCACGAACTGAAACTTGCTTCTCCGCTTTTAGAGCACTCAAATGTTCGGCGCGACGAGTGCGTTCATCCGCATCGAGCGCTTGTTCACTGGATGAGCGTTGGGGAAAAATCTGTCGAACGCGCAGATGCGCCTCTCGGAAAAGTTTCAGGTCGTTTCGAAAATACTTTGGTTCTCGAAGAAATGATTGTGCTTGACAAGCGGTCGGGGTAGCGCGCAGACTGCCGACGTGCATTCGTGGAAAAACGTTTTTCTAGAGAGGAAAACGTTGTGTCGTTAAGTTACGGAGGATGGCCATGTTAAGAGCAGGGAAACTCCTGTCATTCGGGTCGCTGCTTCTAGTGGTGCTCTTGTCGAGCAGCGCGTGGTCCCAAGGAATCTTCGCGACCTTAACCGGGGTGGTCGCAGACCCACAGCAGTCGGTCGTCGCCAACGCGAAAGTGACGCTCACCGATGCAGGGTCCGGTTCGCAGCGCCAAACCGTATCGAACGCTGATGGCTATTTCACATTTGCCTCCGTTCCCGTGGGAACCTACAACCTTTCGGTCGAAGCGCAAGGCTTTCAAAGTTACAAAGCAAATGGGATTGCGTTAGGAGGGTCTGAGAAGCGCAACCTGAACGTCTCTCTTGTGGTGGGGTCCCAGAATGAGTCAGTCGAGGTCAATGCGGTATCCACGCCACTCGTGACCACGGACTCAGCCGAGAAGTCGTTTACGCTCGAAGAGGCGCAATTACAGAACTTGGTTCAGGTGGGAAGCGACGCCGCCGAGTACATCAAGATCATGCCGGGCTTCGGAATTCAGAACGGCTCTTCGAACAAAGCGAACTACACCGGCGAAGTGATCGGCATCAACGCCAACGGCGACGCAGGCAGCCAAAGCCCGCTGAACAACGCCTACAGCTACAATGGCCTGCCAAGCAACTCGCTCGACATCACTTTGGACGCGGCCCACGTCTCTGACCCGGGTTGCAACTGCGACACGCCGGTCAATCCCAATTCTGATTTCCTGCAGGAGTTCCGTGTACTGGCGGGGAACTACAGCGCCGAGAATCAAAAAGGCCCAATCCTCATCACGGGAGTAACGAAATCCGGTGGCAGTAGCTATCACGGCAGCGGTTTTCTCTCTGCCCGAAACTACACGATGAATTCCACCGACTGGCTATTCAAACACGACAATTCGCCAAAACCCGCGAATAAGTATTACTACCCGGGTGGCACGATCGGCGGCCCAGTCCCCAAGACGCACAATAAATTGTTTTTCTTCGCTGGCTTTGAGTACTTCTACCAGGTGCTCGATACCGGATTGCTGCGCGCCACCGTTCCGACGGCAAACATGATGGGGGGTTCCTCTGGCACAGCCTTTGACTTCTCGACCTCCGAGCTAGAGAAACTCGGTGACGCGAACAACCACTTCAACTCGGCAGCAGGCGCGCCTGTAGGTACAGCCTGCCCCGGTACGGCCATCAATCCAGGGCCAGGACAGGTGCCCTATCTCCCGTGTCTCAGCCAGGCGGCTATGAATGCCTTCGGGTTCACGCAAAATCCCGACAAAAGCTGGACCGGCACTATTCCGGCAGCCTACATCAATCAGAACATGTTTAATCTGATGAAGCTGCTGCCGGCGGCCAACGCCGATCCCAGTCAAACTGGCGGCTTCAATTACATTCAGTCGGAAGTCTTCAACCAGAACAACATCCAGTTCACCACGCGCGAAGACTACAACATAAGCGACAACACCAAGCTGTTCGTGCGCTACAACTACCAGAAAGAGACCCAGTTGTTCCCAGTTGGCCTGTGGTGGCGCAACGGGGCACAGGTCCCCTATCCGACATCAGTCGAAGGCAAGAACAGCTCGCAGTCCTTATCGGGCTCGCTGACTCACGTGTTTAATCCAACCATGACCAATGAAGTGGTCGTGGCCTACACACTCGTGAAGTTTCCGAACGTTTTCAGCGATCCTTCGAAGGTCGATCGTACAAAGATCGGATTCAACGTCCAGGGATTGTTCAAGAACGGCGTTACGCAGATTCCATCTTTCGGAAGCTTCGGCAGTGAAACCGCCCTAGTCTTCAATCCCGGTGGATTCGAAGCGGGCGGGGCCTCTCAAGGACTGTACGCGAATAAGTACATGCCCAGTGTAAGTGATACGTTAACGAAGGTTGTGGGCACGCACACGCTCAAGGCAGGTTTCTTCTGGGAGTGGATCCGCAACGCCCAGCCTGCTAACAATGACACAAATGGACAGTTACAATTTGTGTCCGGAAGTAACCCCCTGTATAGCAGCGGGGATTCCTATGCCGACGAGGTCCTCGGGATCGCGAGCCACTACGACGAAGCCACAAAGAACCGTATCAATGACATTGCCTACAACACTTACGACTTCTTTGTGCAGGATGACTGGAAGTTGACCAAGCGGCTGACTGTGAACTACGGCCTTCGCTTCAGTCACGTACAGCCGTGGTATGACCGTTTGGGCTTTGGATTCGCGGTCTTCGATATGAACGATTACACGGCAGGCGGCGGCGCTTCTTGTACGGGTGCGCCGACCTTCTGTGGATACTTGTGGCATACCAAGGCCGGAGGCAGCTCTGTTCCAACCACTGGATTCCCGTCCCGGTCGCTCTACTACCAGCCGCGCTTGGGTCTCGCCTATGACCTCCTTGGCGATCACAAGACGGTACTCCGCGGAGGGTGGGGCCGTTACTACTTCCATACTGGTCAGTTTACGGGCGGCCTGGATGCATCCGCTGGAGTCAATTCGATCGGCTTCGACAAGCAGATTCCAGAACCGACCGGGGCTAACCCGAATGCCAGTCAACCCATCTTGGTCGATCCATTGCCGGCAGCTCTGACGGGGGTAGCTCCGTGGAATACCGCCAATGGAAATGCAGGGTTAGACACCGTTAATTTCAATGCCGTGGCATCGGGGCCCGCCGCCGTGGACAGCAGGGATGACAACCAGGCTTTTACGGACAACTGGAATTTCACCATTACCCGTGAGTTGCCATTCTCGAGTGTCTTCGAGATCTCTTACATCGGCAATCGGACCAGGGATATCCCCAGCCAAGGCAACGGTGGCAGCTTGGGGTTCAACAGCTTGAACATCAACCCGATCGCCCAGGGGGCCATGTTGGCGTCCAACAATGGCGGGAATGATCCGAACGGTCTGCCCACCGCTAACTTCCGGCCTATCCAGGGCTATGGGGACTTGTACGTGGTCACCCATAACGGTTATGCCAACTACAACGGCTTGCAAGCGGTGTGGGCGCGCACGAAAGGCCGTTACACCCTCAACCTGAACTACACCTACAGCAAGGCGATGGGAATCGTGGGTTGCAACGGTAACCTTTGCGATCAATTCGATATAAGTAAGAACTATAGCGTGTTGTCGAACAGCCGCAAGCACCTCTTCAACGCCGTGTACTCCATTGAATTGCCGAACGCAAAAGTTAACAAGTATGCGGGCGGTATCATCAACGGCTGGCAGGTAAGTGGCATGCTGCAGCTTGAGAGCGGCCCCAACCTGACTGCCCTTCAGAACCAGAATTTCGGGATGAGCTATAGCGGCCAAAACGGCAGTAACGGCAGCAGCGCGATCATTCCGGGCTCGATTAGCGCCCAGAATCCGACCGGTATTGCGATCAGCAATGTCTCATTGCTGGGCACGCCTGACATCCAACTCAACCCGATCTTGACCTGCGATCCGACGAAGGGTTTGAAAGCACATCAGTTCATTAACGCAAGTTGCTTCGCCGCACCAACGCAAGTAGGAGAAAATGGGTCGACGATCCTGCCGGCGATCTATGGACCGGCATACTTCAATTGGGACATGGGTTTGTTCAAGAACTTCAAGATCACCGAGAACCAGAGGTTGCAGTTCCGGTTCAACTTATACAACTGGATGAACCATCCGCTGTACTCGTTTAACGGAGGCAATCTCAATCTCAGCTTCAGCCAGGACCAAGCAGCTACGACCATGACGCAGAGCAATTCGAACTTCGGCTACACCACCATCAAACAGGGGAATCGAATCATCATGTTGGGGGTGAAGTACTACTTCTAGTGCGTCCTCCAGTTGTAGCTAAAATGGGATGGCTCCGGCCATCCCATTCTTTTTCTTGTAAACTTTATGGAACGTCAGGGGCTTGCTGATTGGGCGCAGTCGCCGCGTTTGTTCGCGAAGTCCGCCTGAGAGCCGATCTCCTAGCTGTTATGTGGAATTCCAATCACTGCATCCTTGTTCTGAGCATCATTCTTTTCGTCGGAGCTGTGCTGACGGCACAGGCTCCCGCGCCGCAGAATCCGGAACAGCTCGTCGAAGACGCCCTTCAGAAACAGCAACGGGGAGATCTTCAGGGTGCGGTACCGGAATATCGGGAATTTCTCAAGCTTCACCCTGAAGCGACGCCCATTCATTCCAACTTGGGTGCCGCACTCGCGGGGCTTGGCAGGTTTGAGGAAGCGATCAGTGAGTACAAAACCGCTCTGAAGCAATCCCCGAAGTTTCCTGGTGCCAGACTCAACCTGGCCCTTGCCTATTACAAGATGGGCCGCATAGCCGATGGCGCTTCCCAGCTCGAAAAGGTCCATGCCGAGGAACCGGCAAATCACCAGGCCATTCTTCTCCTAGGCGACTGCTATCTGCGCATGGAGCAGAACAAGAGCGTCATTCGTTTGCTCGCGCCAGAAGAAAAGAAGTCCCCTGACGATCTTGCCATCGCGTATATGCTCGGCACCGCTTACATCCGCGACGGTCAGGTCGGACCCGGACAGGCGCTGGTAGACCGAATCCTCCGAAACGGCGACTCCGCCGAAGCACATTTGATGATGGGCAGTGCCAAAATGGGCATCCAGGATTTCGCCGGCGCGCGCGATGAGTTTTCAAAAGCCGTCGCTTTGAATCCAAATCTGCCAACGGTGCATGGGTTGTATGCTGCGGCCTTGCACCTGACTGGCGACTCGGAGCAGTCATCGAAAGAATTCCAGGCAGAGCTCGCAGTCGACCCCTACAATTTCGATGCGAACCTGCAATTGGGAGCGAATGCGCGCGAAGAGCATAAATACGACGAGGCCAGCCAGTACTTCCATCGGGCGCTCGAGACCCGGCCCGGCGATCCGGGAGTGAGTTACCAGCTGGCCTTAATCGATTCCGATCAAGGCAGGTTGGACAATGCAAGACAAAAGCTCGAAGCCCTGGTAAAGCATTGGCCGCAGTTCACTGAGGCCCACGTTTCCCTGTCGCTGGTTTACTTTCGGCTGAAACGACCCGAGGACGGAAAGCGCGAACGCGACATCGTTCAGAAGCTGACGGCAGAGGCGCAAGCCAAGCAGCCAGGAGTAAAGCAACAGTAGCCCGAGATTCTATTCGCCACCCGCAATGAAACTGACCCGAAGAGACTGGATACGACTGGCGTCTTCCTGTGGCGCCGCCCACTTGCTTGTCCCAGGCCTCCTCGGCCAGAACGCTACGCCCGTCTCGCCCCTTTTTGTCGAAGTCCCAAATTCCACCAGCGGCATTTCCTGGGTCCACGAAAATGCGATGTCGCCCAGCCGTTACCTTCCTGAAGCGCTCGGCCCGGGCTGTGCATTTCTGGATTTCGATAACGACGGATGGATGGACATCTTTCTGGTGAACAGCGGCCCGAGCGACTTCTGGAAGCCCACTAAGCCCGTCCGCAACGCCCTCTACAAAAACAATCGCGACGGAACCTTCTCCGACGTCACCGAGAAGGCCGGAGTCGGCGGAGCCTCCTTCGGGATGGGGGTCGCCGTCGGTGACTACGACAACGATGGCTGGCCCGACATTTTCGTCACCGCTTATGGCAAGTGCGTCCTTTACCACAATAATCATGACGGGACCTTTACCGACGTCACGGAAAAGTCCGGGGTCTCAACTCCCGGATGGACGACGAGCGCGGTATGGTTCGACTATGACGGCGATGGCAAGCTCGATCTGTTTGTGTGCAGTTTCGTCGACTACTCGGGTGTGAAGAAGCTGGAGTGCGGCAACAACAAGATCGGGAGGAACTACTATTGCGTTCCGCGTGTGTTCAAGCCGAGCGCGAGCTTCCTTTATCACAACAATGGAGACGGCACCTTTACCGAGGTCAGCAAGGGGAGTGCCATTGAACAGGCACTTGGCAAAGGTCTGGGAGTCGTAGCGACCGATATTAATAATGATGGGCGCATGGATCTCTTTGTCGCGAACGACACGGTACAGAACTTCCTGTTCGTAAATCGCGGCCCCGCACCCAACGGACGCTGGAATTGGGACGAAATTGCCCTCCAGGCTGGGGTGGGATTTAGCGATGCAGGAAGACCCCGCTCGGGCATGGGGCTCGATGCTGCCGATATTGACGGCGATGGCTGGCAAGACCTGTTCGTAGCTAACGTCGACCATGAAATGTACTCCGTTTACCAGAACAACAAGGACGAAACTTTTCGTGACATTGCCCAAGAACAGGGCGTGGCTCGCGCTACCCAGTTGCTGAGTGGCTGGGGCATGAAGTACTTCGACTACGACAATGACGGACTGATCGATCTCTTCCTCGCCAATGGGCATCCCGACGACATGATCGACAGCTACTCCATGCACGTGAAGTATCGGGAGCCATTACTACTTTTCCACCACGGGGCTGATGGCAAGTTGCATGATGTGAGCCAGGAGGCTGGCCCAATTTTCGAACGGGACTTCTCGGCCCGGGGTCTCGCGGTCGGGGACTTTGACAATGACGGCGCGTTGGACGTCCTCATTGGGGTCAATGGCGGCGCCCCCCTGCTCCTGAGGAACAACGCTGCAAAAACCAACAACTGGCTGGGGCTCAGGCTCGAAGGCGTGAAGTGTAATCGCGATGCAATCGGCGCGAAGATTACCTGGACAGCCGGAGGGAAAAAGCGTTCCCGGCTAAAAAATAACGGCGGCAGTTACCTTTCGTCGCATGATCCGCGCGAGGTGCTGGGAATCGGCTCAGCCGCAAAGGTTGATGCCCTCGAGATCGAGTGGCCGAAGCCGAGCGCGCGGATAGACAAGTTCACCGACCTCGAGCCGAATCGGTATCTTCGTATTCGTGAAGGCGGCGAACTTATTAGGTGACTTCCGTCGCGAGAGAAATGCACGGAAGTTCAAGCTTAGACGTACGCGTATTGTGCGTGCGACTGAATGGACCCGACTGCGGCACCTGCGGTGAGTCCGCGCACTTCGGCAAACCTCAGTGCGCTCCCTTCAGCACTTTCGGCGGCACGGGAATCTCAAGGCCGGTTTGTTTCTCAGCCCATCCCAAGTCGACCCGAAACGCAGCTGACGGATCGGTCACGCCGGGAGCAAACACAGGCCTCTTAAGCCAAGTCTCGTCGCAAAAATTCACCAACTGAACAATGTAGCTTCCCGGGGGAAGCCCCGTCACTTTGAACCTAAGGCCGTCTCCAATCGAAGTTCCGCCCGCCTGCTTACCATCCGGAGTGTCAATGTCCACGTAGAAAAGCGGAAAGAAGTTGTCCATATTCGATTCTTGGGAAATTAAGTGGTGACCAAGGACGGAGTTGAACCGCGTCTCATTAGGTACTATGGCAAACCTCAGTCCCGGCTTCTCCGATGAAAGCCTTTAAGCTAGAGCCAGGTGAAATGGGTACGACGTGAAAGTCTACCTTCACATTCGGAAATTGCTGAGGAATACGGTCTTCGAGCTGATAAAGAGCGTACCGGACGTTGCGATCGTGCTCTCTAATGCCGACCCACACTGAAAGCGCAGAGCCTCTACGCAAGAAGTGCGTAGACCTCACCGATCGGAGCTGCGACAAAAAATCCCGAAGCTCGGTTATCAGCTTGCTTTCGTCACACCGTGCCGCTGTTTGCCTCATGGATTCCACAATTCCAGATCTTCTTGCACCAAAAATCGACTCGCAGCGATTCAAGCCCCAGGCGAGTCTTCACTTGGTCCCGATGAGATTGAGGAACACGCCTTGGTGTTTGTAATTCAGGTCAGTCAGGTCGTCAGAGAAGTCGGTGAAATTGTAGCCGACGCCAGCCTTCAAGTTCTTGCCGATGTGATGATAGATTGCTGCCAATGCGCCACGACGGTTTTGACTGACGTTCGGGAGTTCAAGCGTTCGCACCTCGGCCAGGCAGTCCCATTGCTGGAGGAACCGCCAGTCCAAACGTAACACTGCCAGCTGCGCGGGGTTGTCGAAGAAATTCGGATGTATCCGATCCAGACTCTCCTGCCCCAGGCGGTAGGCGTACTTGCCTCCGAGGGACCAATTCGCGGTGAGATCATAGGTCAGATCAAGCGCCGCGATGTGGCTCTTTTGCAGGAACTCGGACGCGGTGTCCTGGAACCCCACTTGATCGGTGGTCGGGACATTGTAGAAGTACGTGTATTTCACGAGAGCGTTGAGCCGATCGTTCCGTACCGGACGGTAAGCGTAGCCGACCACGGCCTCGGTGTAGCCGCCAGCATAAAACTCTCCGAGCGAGCTATCGCTGACCGAGTGGTCGAGCTTGCCGATTAGGCGCCAATCGGGCGTCAGTTGGAGCTTGAAGTTATTACGGAACAGCCACAAACTTCTTTGAGTACGCGTCAAATCGAGTTGTTCCTGGTCGTCCCGGCGGTACTCAATCGCGCTCGAGAACTGCAGCTTATTATCCAAGCCGTAGCCCACGCGGACCGCGCCCGCCTTGCGATTGGTATCGGCGCTCGTGAGGGAATCGCGCAGCTTGCCGAACTCTGCGCTGCCGCCAAAACTCCAACGCTCATTCGCCGTGAGGTTGATTCCGGTGGCGTGCGTCAGGCCGCCGAGGGTCGAGCCATTCTGGTAACGCTCCTCGACGTAAACGCTGGAACTGTCGGAGAGCCGGGTCTTGGCTCCGGAGACAAGGGTGCCCTGGCTGCCTTGGAGTAGCTGGCCGTTGTCCGTCCGCTCGTTTTCCAGCGAATAGTTCAGGTAAAGATTGGTCCGCTCGGAAGAGAGAAAGTTAGTGCCGAGCTTCGCGCCGGGCCCGAGTTCTCCGTCGGAAGCCTCTCCTTCTATCTGAAATCGTTTGGTAAAGCGATAGGAACCGCCCGCTCCGATGCGACTGTTATCTGGACGGCCTCCGCTTGCGGCGACCGTGTCCTGGGCGAAGGCATAGGCGCGCCAGGTATCGCTGGGAGTGAACTTTATTTGCGCGACCGCGTCCGTGCGCTCGCCCTGCTCCTGCGTCAGCGGAACCAGCGGTGAACGATCCTTGCGCAGGTCATTGCGCACGCCGGTGCTGAGGCTCCATGTCTCGGTCAGCTTATAGCCCGCATCCAACTCGACGGCCCGGGTCTCGAGCCCTTGGTCTTCGGTCCTCTGATCTCCCTTTGCAGCAAGGGTCAGGCGGCTGGTCACTGGCATCCTAAGTGTGCCGCCATATTGCTCGGTGTCCTTGATGGTTGCCTGTCCTAGAGCCGAATAACCAGCGTCGAGGTTCTGCGTATAGAACGTGAACCGACCGTTGTGACCCTCGAAGAAATCGCCAAGTCCGACGCTCAGGTCGGCGCGGTACGCACCCGCCTTCTTGCCAGTAAACGACTGGTCGTCAGCGCTCTGGAACCCGAATCCGCCGTCATCAGATCGGAGGGGAGAGGAGAGAAGACCATTGCTGCGGCCAGTCTGCACCTTGATCCAAGAGTCGGTGCTCTTCCGCACGGTCAGGTCTGCGGCGCCGAGGTTGCTCGCCGCGTCGCCCTCGTTGGAGTTCGCTGTCAGGCCAAGTCGCACATGATCATTCAACCAGTAATCGCCCTGACCACCCACGGCGACTTGGTTCAGCTTGTCAAAACCTGGCGTGTACTCATAACGCACTACGAGATATGCGTCATCCCCGCTCAATCCACTGCTGCGTACGAGCAAGTTGTCGTTAGCCGTCGAAGAGAGCGGCGCAGAAAGCAGAATACGCCCCTGCAGATAGTCGATGTCGTAGTCCACGTTGGGCCGCAGGTTGACCACCCCGGTGACGATGCCGGAGACCTTGTCGCGGATTTCGATGCGTGCGCTCTCGGAGCCCGTCAGGATGTCCTGGTGGTGCAAGAAATAGAGTGACCCTCCGGTTCCGCGGAATTCTTCATAGCTTGGCATTGTTCCCGGTTCGGCGGCGAAACCGTCCACCTTGATTCGTTGCTCGCCGAAGCTGGTGGTAAGTTCGGAGCCGTAGTGCGCGTTCGCTCCATACAAACCGCGGTCGACTTGAGCCAGTTCGTTATCTCGGTAGCCGACTTTGAAATTGCCCCACATGCCATAATCCTGGCCACGGCTCGCTTTGACAAAGAACTTGCCCATGGTCGGAGCCGTTTCCTCCACAACACCATCATCACCGAAAGTCGGGACATTGTAGTCAGGGTCGATGCGCCGGAATAACGCATCGGGCGACTTGTCCAAGAAATTGCTGAATAGGTCTTTCACCGGGCCTTCGCGGGTATCGGCGCTCGCCGTCAAGTGCCAGTCCTGACGCACCTTGCCGTTCACGTAAAATGCCAGCCGTCCATCCAATGACGAATCGTAGGGCTGCGCAACATTGTCGCCTTGCAGCAGCTTTGCCGGCCCACTCGCGCTGTTCTTAGATACCGTCAGGTCGGCAACACCGAGGTAGAACAGGTCGTTGCGCTTGAACTCCAGATCGCGAAGATACAATGAGCCGTTGCCCGCGTCGTCGAGAACCGCGACTTCAACTGTATGCGTGCCTGTCGGGAGGATCTCCTCCGCGGCAAAGTTGCCCTGCGGATCGATGGGAATCCGGCGTCCGGCTACCCAGACGGTGTGGCCCGCAGGTATGCCGTTGCCCTGCACTTTCACCGTACCGCTGCCGAGCGGAATCTGTTGGCGCGCCAGATCGTTCGCGCCGTAAGCTGCCAGCAGCTCGCGCGGCGAGGGCTTCTCAGACTTTGCGATGTCTTTAGGCGATTGCTCGCGGTAGAGTCGCAGCGGCCGCGCCTCGGTTTCATCATAATTACCCTTCGCGTCGTAGGCGCGCAGCAGATACTTGAGTTCGCGTGCGGAGCCCGAAAGGATCTCCTTTTCCGGCTGCCATTCTGCAAGGCCGGCGTCATTGACCGCGACCATCTTGAGCGGCGCGGCTTGTAACGACTGCTCTTGATCGAATATTCGGATTTCAGCGCGTTTGATGAAACTTCCATAGTTGCTGTACATCCGGAAGTGCACCGTCGATGCGTCAGGACCGCTGTCCATCTCACTTACGGCCACGGCAACGGGATCGGCCGCGACTCCCAGCCGGCGACGCGCCTCAAGATTGTCGAAGTGGAAATGAATGTTGGCGTTGTCGAGCGCGACGTCGGTGCAGCGCTGGACGTCAGAGGAGCTGCGTCCGGGATCATCGATCGGCTTGCCATCGACGGTGATATGCATGACGTTCAGCTCGTACGGACTCTTCGGACGAAGCTCCTGGGTTACACGTGTGATATCCACGCCCTCGTAGTTGTCCAACGGAAGCCGTTCGTCGTACACGACTTGGACGCGCACGAACGATTCTTCGCCTTGGACGAAGCCCGAGTTCACGACGTCATCGGACTGGACGTAGCCGCGTCCCTCGTGCTCGGAGCGAGCGCCCGACAGAAGCGGATCCTGCATGACGGTGTCCATGGCACGGCGCGCCCGCGACGCGGACAGTCCAATGTCATCACCGTACACAGACGCGGTGCGGCGATCGAGCCGTTCGTTCTTCGTATAGCCGACAAACCGCAGTCGCGCATTCGGCCGATCCGCGATGTCGGTCAGTGCGCGGTGCAGGTTCGCGGCGTAGCCACCTGGAATGATGGGCTGCCCGTTCACGAGCTCGAGGGGCGGAATGCTGCCCCATGGGGGATCGTAAACCCTGGTCACCGTCTCCTCGGCATCGTCCGGGCACAATTGCGGCTCGTCCGACAACTCCTGGAGAGGATCGTCATACCAGAATTCCACTTCGATCCGACGATTCAACGCGCGTCCCTGCCCAGTTTCGTTGGGGGCAACCGGGCGGGACGGGCCACGACCGTCACTTTCGATGGCCGACGCAGGCAACCCCAGGGTCTGCTGCATGGCCAATGCGACGCGTTGCGCCATTGCTTTCGACAAGGCTAACTGGCTTCCGTAAATGCTCTGGTCGCGGGCGGAGAGCGGAGTGTCGTCGGTGTAGCCGATGAACCGGACCGTCACACCTTGCTTGTTCCGCAGATTCTCGAGAGCCTCCCGCACCTGTCTGGTGAAGGCGTCCGAAATCGAAACCGTCTCGTTCTCGTACCGCAGTGGCAGGACTAGGTTCCTCACTCGCGCTCGCGGCGTTTGACCTTCCTTGTATCGCATTTTGCAGACGGTCTCCACACGGCAGACCTTGATGCGCTTGACGCTATCGGCCGGATTCGAGTTTTGCGACCATTCCTGGAACGTCTGGTCGCTGGACAGGTGCCGCTCGACCGGTTCGCCCGGCTTCATCATGTTGACCTGGGCGATGCCCGAAGGCACGGCCATCATCAAGGACGAAACAATCAGCAATAGATGGCGTTGCATGCTCATACCGTTCACCTGCTCTCCGGTAAATGCACGTTGAGCCGCTTTGGCGGCGCGCCAAGCCGCCAGAAAACCTCAGGCTCAATGGACAGCACATAGTTGTCTTTGCCCGTATGCCATTCGTCGGCCAACTGCCGCTTGAGCGCTTCCACACGCCGGTCGACGAGTGCCGCATCCTCAGTATCCGCAACGTAGGACAGGCGCAGCACCGACGGTGCTTTGCGCAGTTCTTCGAGGAGTAGGTTGAGGCGTGGCCGCCACTGGGGCCGGATTTCCGTTTTGCCTGGCTCGAACGCGGCATCGGATAAGTCGATGGCAACCACCCGGTAAATTGAGGCTCCGAAATCAAATTTCAGGGCCTTGCCGCGCGTGGCCCGCTTGATCTGCACCTGGTCCGTCGACAGTCGGTAGCCGCTAGGTAGTGTCCGGTCGTCGAGCTTCAACACGAAATTGCTGCCACGATCTTCATTCGGTGTAATCGCGCAGGTGATGTGGAAACGGCCGTACGGGTCCGTCATGGCCACCAGACCTTGTGCAGTCACTATTCGGACCCCGGCCAAGCCCTTCTCGCCGGGATCCTGCTCCCCGTTTCGATTCACATCATCGAAGACCTTGCCAAACACGTCTGTGCAGTCGAAGGTCTGATCTGGAACCACACGAACCGTGGCGGTCGCCTCACCGGACAGGGGCTTGCCTGTCGTGCCGTCGGTCACCTGTGCGCGATTGACGAATTCCCCTTCGCCGACGCCGGCGCCGACCCCGAGCAACAGGACGATGGTGCGGTGATCGGAATTGCCGAAGTTGAGGGCTTTCCACACCAGTTGGCGGCCGGACAATGTGGGCTCAGCGGGCGCACCATCAAGGCGCGCGGATCCCGGGACGTAACGGAAGCCCGCGGGATAGCTATCCACAATCTGCACGCCTTGGATGGATGCTCCGAGGACGTTGTTGACGGTGATGGTGTAGGGAACGAGCTGCCCGCGAGTGACGTAGCGCAAGGGCGTGGTTTTGGTGATCGAGAACGTGCCCGTGAGTACCGGATCGAGTGGGATGTGGTTGTTGTAGATCTGGTTCGATCCCGGCACGGCGATGCCGTCGAGTGTGAGATTCAGGAAGTAGCGTGTCCCGGTACTGCCGGCGGGCACCGACGCTGGCGGCGCGAACGCTGATGTTTGTGCTTCGCAATAAGGTACGGTCGGAAGTGCATCGTAGGCGGATCCCGTGCATGCTGGCACCGAGAAGGGAGCAGTCGCCCCATCCGAAGTGGCCGGAATGAGTTTCGACTCACCTGCTACATAATTCGACGTCGGTGCGGTTACCTCTACGAGATAGCTGCCTCCACTAGAGCACGCCGGATCCGAAAAATTGATGTCGAAGCGGTAGTAGCCGCCCGTCGGAGTGATCTGGCCTTGTTGAAACGGGTCGTCGAAACAGTTTGCCGGCAATGGCGTGCGGCCGCCGGCGCTCACCATGTTCAAGGTCGCGCCCGCAATCGGAGCCCGCGTCATCGAGTTGTAGACGACGCCATTGGGCCCGATCGGCAGGTTCAGATTCTGGAGGTTACTGCCGGAGGGCACGGCGATGAAGGTGATGCGCTGCAGCCAGTTAGTAAAGGCCGAGTCGGCTTTTCCAAGCTTGGCAGTTTTCGGCCCCGCACCGGGCGCGGCGAACTGGAGCTCGTACAGCGTTGGTGTCCCGTCGGTCGGCGGCACGCCAACGAACTGGTAAACGCCATTGGAATCCGTAACCACGGACTGAACTAGCACCCCATTCAAATAGAGCCCGACTCTCCAGCCCTGCAGCCGCAGCTCGCCGAGGTCGGCTGTCTTGTTGAGGTTCGCGTCGAGCCACACAGTGCCGTTCAAACTGCCGGCGCCGGGGATTCCTCCGATATCAATCGAGACGCTAGCGCTCGCCGTCTGCGCGGGGGTGTTCCAGGTTGCGACGGCGGTGTTCGTGAGAGTCGTCCCGGCGGGAAGCCCCGAAGCAATGTTCACCCGGAATCGCACGTCAATCGATTGACCGGGCTGCAACGGCCCGTGAGCAGCAGAGTAGTCCGCAGTGAGCAAGGAACCCGTGACCGTCACACCGGACGTCGAGCCGTTCATGGTTGCTGTTGAATTTACAAACGTGAGGCGCCCGGCGCCGGCGGCGCTCAGATCATCTGTAATCACCACCGGGGAAACCGGGTTGGTCGAGACATTGCTCACGTGCACCAGATAGTCGAGCTGGCCGCCGGGCAATGCTGCTCCACCGCTCGTGACGCTGACCTGTTTTGTGATGGTGAGCGCGTTGACCACGACCGTGACGGTGTGCGCGTCCTGGAAATCGAGGACGCCCGGCGTGCCATCGGTGAGTGTGCGCGTGAAGGTCTGTCGGGTGGAGACGCTGCTGCCGGCATTGAACCACTGCACGGCGCCCGCTATGTTCGTGAGCTGGACCCCATTTTGGCTGTTGGCATCGAGCTGGGTCCGGTAGGTAATGATGAGACGCTGGGTCGGGCTGATCGTGGCCGCGGCAGTAAGCATGGTCAGCGTGAGCTGGCAGTTGGCCCCCGCGTAACTGATCGAAAAGTCGGTGCCTGGGACCAGAGGTCCCTTGCCTGCAACCGGCGTAACGCCGTCCGCCTGGAAAATCTGCGCAGTGAGTATCTGGGGTGTCGTCGAGCAAGTGCCGCCGGTAGCAACCTTGGGGAGACGATCAAGGAGCGTGACATTCCACGCATCGCCAGAGCCCGTATTCTGTACGTTTAGGCCGAATTGCCCCCACTGTCCTAGGCTCATCGTCGCGGGGCCCGACTTTGTGAGCGAGAGATCTGGCGCGACGATCGTCATTGGCGGCGTAATCCCGGATTGGCCCGGCAGCGGTTGGTAGAAAATGCCGTTGATGAGTCTCCCGAACTGCCACTTGGCTGTGTTGAAGAACTGTGTGCCCGGGATGTTCGCGGGGGAATTCTGCAGGACGACCGTGAGGTTGATGATGATCTGCTGCCCGGCCGGAATAATGGGAAAATTGCTGAAGGTGAGCACGCCGCCTACGTTAGAGAATGAATGCGGCACGGGCGTGCCGCTGCTTTTCCAGAAAACGGTGTGGCTTACGTAGCTGAGCGCCGCGCCAGTCGCGTTGAGATCGTCCGTGATAGTGACGCTGTGGAGGTCATTCGGCGACCCCTGGCTGTTGATGACAATGCCCGTTAGAGGGCTGTACATCACCGGGATCGTGAGCTGGTAGGTAAAGGGCACACCAATCGCAGCCGTGGTCTGCCCCGCGGGGTTCTGCTTGTCAATCTTCTCGACAGGAATGAAGAGGTTCTGACAATTGGGCTGGAGGGTAGTAAGAGACCCGTTGACGAACCAGATGGCGTTTCCTAGCACCTTGTTGCAGGACATGTTGCCGACGAAATCGACATTGTCGAAGACGACCAGCCATCTTTGGTTATTGTTGCCCGGATTCGTAAAGAAGCTGATGTTGGTCGTGAGCGGGTTCGAAGCCGGAAAATTCTTG
>DATJEL010000115.1:0-9753 GCA_035496675.1 Terriglobales bacterium | reverse complement strand
GTTCATCGGCTCGCGCCTTTGCTCCACGCTTCTTTCAGACCCCGCCTCGCGACGACGCCCTTGCGCTTCGCTATCACTTCACCTCCATCAGGTTGTGAAGAGGACTTTCACCTCCCAGCTGTCGAACATGCTCGGCACACGGAAAAGGGCCAGCTTCTAAGCTGGCCCTTTGTTTTGAAGATTTCTCTCAGTACAAGCGGAACTGAACTTCGACATTGATAGCCACCGCAACCGGGCGTCCATCTTTCTGCGCGGGTTCAAACTTCCACTGGTTCACCGCCTCAATCGCTTTTTCATCCAACCCGAGCCCCAGGCTGCGAGCGACGCGGATGTCGCGCGGCTTGCCATCGGGACCAACGATCAAGCTGAGTACGCAGGTCCCCTGATACTTTGCCTTGCGGGCTTCTTCGGAGTATTCGGGATCAGGATTATAGATCGCCTTGGGAGCACTCACACCCCCTCCGACGCGGAACACTCCACCACCAATACCCCCACCCCGGCCTTCACCCACTCCGGGTCCAGTACCCGACCCGATTCCACCACCCGCGCCCGTGCCAATCCCGGCACCGGACCCTGTGCCATTGGAAGGCATCGACGGCATTGCCGCCGTAGGGTTGCCGAGGTTCGGCGCGTTCATGGCGAGTTTCACCTGGGGAGGCACAACCACGGTCGGCTCGACCGCGAGCTTTGGATGATCGTTCCGTACGACGATCGCCGGAGGCGTAACCTGCTCCATGGCTAACTTCGGAAGCTTGCCCTTGGGCGCCTCGACCTTGTCATGATCGCCACCGCCACCGCCGCCAGCCACCGCCTTCGGTGAGGGCTTCATGACGGGAATGTCGGCTGGTGCGATCAGCGTGACGACTTCCTTTGGCTTTTCGACGACCTTTTTGCCGAGGTAGATCGTGCCGGCAAGAATCGCGGTAAGAACTACCGCATGCATGACCAGGGAAAGGGTCGCGCTGCGCTTCTTATGATCGGCGTAAAAACCCCAGATGTCCTTTACAGCAACCGGCTTCGAGGTCAGAACCAGTGGCGGAAGCTTCTCGGGGAAAAAGGTCTCCTTGAAGTTTCGGCGTAGGGATTTCCACAGCCCTGGTTCTGCTCCTTTCATGAGCAGATTCAGTTCGGGTTCTGGGTCGGTGCCTTGCGGTGGTTTGAATTCCAATGTGGCCATATGCTACCCGAGATCCTGCTAGTGAGCCATGTTTGTTGCTTTTACTTGATGAGCACCTACAGCGCCAAACTCAGCTTCCGGTTCTCTTCAAGCCCGAAATGATTGCTGCTAACCCACTTATGTCCGTGCCGAGAACTCTGTTGCTTACACCAGTTTAGATGCTCACACTCGGGAAACGTAACTTTGCGAAAATTGTACACCCGATGGGTCAAATCCTGTATGTCCAAGTTCAGTAAAATTCCGGCCCTCGAGCCATACAACTTCTTTAGATGCTGAACCGCAGCTGCGCGGCTTGCATAGACGGATCATCTCGGAGCTCCCTATAATGAGAAAAATCAGCAATTTGGAGACTTCTTCGAGTGCCTGTGGACCTGAAATCGTCTGTCAACCTGCCTAAAACCAGCTTTCCCATGAAGGCCAACCTTCCGCTGAACGAGCCGAAGACCCTTGCGCGCTGGGAGGAAATGCGGCTTTACGATCGCATCCGGCAGGTGCGAAAAGGTGTTCCGCAGTATGTTCTGCACGACGGCCCCCCCTATGCGAACGGTCCGATCCACTTGGGACACGCGCTCAATAAGTGCTTGAAAGACTTTATCGTGAAGTCCAAGAACATGGCCGGGTTCGACGCCCCGTACATTCCTGGTTGGGACTGCCACGGACTCCCGATTGAGATCAAGGTTGATAAACAGCTGGGTGGCAAGAAGCTACAGATGAAGCCTCTCGAGGTGCGCCTTGAGTGCCGCAAATACGCGCAGAAGTATCTCGACCTGCAACGCGAACAGTTCAAGCGAATTGGGGTGGTCGGGCGCTTTGAGAAGCCGTATTCCACGATGTCGCCCGAGTACGAATCGGTTGTACTCGCAACGTTTTACAGCTTTTTCGAAAAAGGTTTCGTATACCGCGGCCTGCGCCCGGTCTACTGGTGCATGCACGATCGCACGGCGCTGGCCGAGGCCGAGGTCGAGTACAAGACCCATACCAGCCCGACCGTTTGGGTGAGATATCGACTGCAGTCCGAGCCGCGGGAGATCGATCCCCAGCTGGCCGAGGCTCGCATTCACGGCGACAAACCGGTCTTTATCATCATCTGGACCACCACGCCCTGGACGCTTCCGGCTTCCTTGGCCGTTGCCTTTCATCCCCATGAGGAATATGTCGCCCTCGAGACCAACGACGCGATCTACATCGTCGCCGAAAAATTGTCGAAGGACGTGGCCTCGAAGTGCGGTTTTCCAAGCGCTCCGATCATCGCTCGCTTCCCGGGGCGTGTGATGGAGCACACCTGGTTCTATCATCCATTTTTGCCCTGGGAGCGGAGGAGGGTCCTTGGCGTCGTGGCCGACTACGTCACCATGGATACCGGAACCGGGGTCGTTCACACCGCACCGTCCCACGGCGCGGAGGACTTTGCCACCGGGGTCCGGTATAAGCTCGATCCCACTTGCGACGTCGATGCGGCCGGCCGCCTCCATAACGGATTGGCTGAATACGATGGACTTCAAGTCTTCAAGGCAAATCCCGTCATCGTCGATCTGCTTAAGTCCAAGGGTGCGCTGCTGCATGAGGAGAAAGTTGAACACTCGTATCCGCATTGTTGGCGGTGCCACAACCCGGTGATCTTTCGCGCCACCGAGCAATGGTTCATCTCGATGGAAACGCCAATGGGCAAGCACAGCTTTCGCTCACAAGCACTCGAGCAGATCAAGGCCGTGAAATGGGATCCAGCCTGGGGTGAGGAACGCATCTCGAACATGGTCGCGACCCGGCCGGATTGGTGCATCTCCCGCCAACGGGTTTGGGGAGTGCCGATTGCAGTGTTCGCGTGCACCACCTGCAAGAAGCCGCTCAAGGATCCGGAGGTGAATCATAGGGTCGTGGACCTGTTCGCCAGCAAGGGAGCCGACGCATGGTATAGCCCCGAAGCCGACGAGCTGGCGAATGGCGCGCAGTGTCCCTGCGGTGGAACATCGTTCCAGAAGGAAGCCGACATTCTCGATGTGTGGTTCGAGTCAGGTTGCAGCTACCTGGTCGAAGTGGCGAAGGAACTGAATTGCCCCTGGCCTTCGGACCTGTACCTTGAAGGGGGCGATCAGTACCGCGGATGGTTCATGTCTTCTCTCCTCTGCGCGCTTGCCGTTCAAGGGAGCGCGCCCTTTAAATCAGTCGCCACCCCAGGTTGGACACTTGATGAACAAGGCCGGGCAATGTCAAAGTCACACGGCAACGACGTCGACCCTGCCGATATCGCGAACAGGCTCGGAGCAGAGATCGTACGCCTGTGGGTCGCCTCGGTGGATTTCCGCGAGGACGTGGTTGGTTCAGAAAACCTGATGCAGCGGATCGCGGAGAACTATCGCACGATCCGCAACAATCTCTTTAAAAATTGCCTCGGGAACTTGTACGACTTCACTGCCGATGACGCCGTTCCCTTCGAGCAGATGCCAGAGATCGATCAGTACATTCTCCGGCTCACTGCAGCTCTGGCAGCGGATGTGGCGCGCTGGTACGAGGAATTTGCTTTCCACAAGATCTATCAGGGGGTGAATCACTATTGCACGGTCGAACTCAGTGCCTTCTACGCCGACATCGTGAAAGACCGGCTTTATATCTTTGCGCCGGATTCCCTGGGCAGGCGTTCGGCCCAGACGACGCTGTGGCGCCTGTGCGAAGCTATGGTTCGGCTGCTGGCGCCGATTATGAGCTTCACCTGCGATGAGGTTTGGCAACATCTGACCGCAATCCAGGCGCGAGAAGAGAGCGTGCATCTGGCGAAGTTTCCTAGCGCCGCTGACATTCTAGGGAGCGCCACCGCCAGTCCGGAAGATGCCGAACAAATCCAGGAATGGGCCACGTTGCGCAGCGTCCGAGACCAGGTACTCAAAGCATTAGAAAACGCGCGCACCCAGAAGCAGATCGGCAAGAGCCTGGAGGCACAGGTGAGCCTGAAAGCTTCGGGTCCCCTGTATTCGATCCTGGAGCGGCACAGGGATGAACTTCGTTATCTGTTCATCGTCTCGCAGGTGGCGCTAGAAAAGTCTGCTTCGGGGAACGGCACAAATCCGCTCTCCCTTGAAGTCGGTAAAGCGGCGGGTGAGAAGTGCGAGCGCTGCTGGAATTATTCGATCCACGTCGGGGAGGACCGGGAATACCCAAGTGTCTGCGAAAGGTGCTCGGCGGTGTTGAAAGAGTTGCCATCGAAGGAAACGTAACGCCAGTTTGGCTCTTCGCCATTGCTCTCAGCCTCGATCAAGAGCTCTGGTGGAAGGTCGAATGGGTAGTGAAGACCTGCTTTCGCGATGCTCCTTAGAATCATGCGTGCCTACAATTTCTTAATTGCACTAGCTGTTCTCATCCTCGACCGCTACACCAAGTGGCTGGTCGCCAAACGGATTTCCCTGCACGACAGCATCACCGTAATTCAGCGGCTTTTCTATATCACCCATGTCGAAAATCGCGGGGCAGCCTTTGGTATCTTCAACGATTCCCCCACTCAATGGAAGATCGGATTATTGGTGCTGTTCTCGATTGCGGCGCTGGTGATCGTCTCGACTCTGCTGTGGCGAAGCCGGCATGCAATGTCCGCCAGTTCCATCGGCTTATCGCTGATCCTCGGTGGCGCTTTAGGAAATCTGTGGGATCGGCTGCTGAGCGGGCGAGTAGTGGATTTTCTTCTCGTCTATATCGGCTCTTATCAGTGGCCGGCCTTTAACGTTGCCGACAGCGCAATTGTTGTCGGAGCCGGATTGTTGGTCTTCGAGATTCTATTCACCAGGGCCCCGGGGGCGGAGAAGACGGCCTAGTGAATCTCCCTCAGGGCTCTCCGCCGCTACGGCGTCCCGTATAGCTGGCGGTAGACATTCGCATTGCGCATGATCGCCTGCACGTACTCGCGGGTTTCGGTGAAGGGGATGGACTCGACAAATTCCTGAATGTCGCGATACTTCCCGTTGGCTTGCCAATCGACGACGCGATAGTCGCCCGCGTTGTAGGCAGCGAGAGCGTATTCGAAGCCGCCAAACTGATCCACCATGGAGCGGAAATACTTGGTGCCGAGTTGCAGGTTGACGGCGGGGGTGAAGAGTTGCTGCGTCGAGAAGTGCTTCAGCTTCTCCTGCTTGGCGACGCCTCGTCCCACCTTCGGCAACAACTGCATTAGACCTACGGCATTTTTTGGCGACACGGCATTTGGATTAAACTCCGACTCCTGCCGGATGAGCGAAGCCACCAGGTAGGGATCAAGAGCATTCGTCGAAGCAAATTTCCTCAAGTCCGGCCAGTATGGGCGGGGAAACAAGGCTTCCCAATAACTCCGGGGTAGCGAGGAAAAATCGATGGCAAAGTAGTTCGGAATCGCCCGCTTCAGGGTTTCCACCGCGAGATTGTAAAAGCCCGCATCCTGATACGTGCGAGCTATTTCCCCGGCAAGCCAGTTGCCCTTGTCTTCATCAGCCGCTGCCTTCAGCTCACGTACTGCGAAATCCAGCAGTCCTCCATTTTCGAGCAGGTGTGCTTTTTCGACACGCAGATTGTCGTCGGGAACGGCCGCATTCGCTGGCCCCGGCACATCCTTGATGGGTGGAACGCGGTCAAGAATCGCATAGTGCGGATCAGGGCCAGAGGCCTTGTCCAGGCTGGCCATGCGCTCTCGCGCCAGCGGACCGTAATAGTAGTTGCGGTAGCGCTCGTTGACCTTTTGATAAAACGCCGCCGCCATTGCTTTATCGCCTTCTTCCTCGGCCAGGCGTCCGCGCCAGTAGAGGGCATTGGAAACCTCGTTTGAATCAGGATAAAGAGATATCTGCTCCTCGAAGCCGGACTTAGCCTCGGCTGTCCTTCCCTGCCTTAAGCTCAGCCACGCAACCTTCCAGTGCACGTAGTGGGCACGAGCACTCCCCGGAAACCGCTTTTCCATCTCGCGGAACGAATCGATGGCCTTGTCGTAATCGCGTCGTAGCAAATAAATATTTCCGGCAGCAAAGAGCGCCTGTTCCAGATACGGACTGGTTGGCGCGGTTTGGCGAAGATCATTGACGGTGCGGAGGAATCCGTCGTCATCATCCGACGCCCGCTGGATCTCACCGATGGTGAAAAGTTTTTGGGCCGCGACTTCAGGCGTGGTCAGGGGCAAGGAGTCGAGCAGGTGGCGAGCATCTTTTCGCTCTCCGGAGCGTAGCATCGCATCCGCCAGTGCTAGCTGGATCGACGGCGTGTCCGTCGGTGTGGCCTGCTTGAGCAGGTCGCGGTAGGCATCGATAGCCTCGGCATAGCGCTTCGCCTTGGTCAGGGTGTCGGCGCGGTTGCGACGATCTCCGAAGCTCGGCGGCGTAACGCCTGGTACGTTGCCGAGTTTGCGCAATTCGGTTTCTGCACTCGAGGCTTCAGGGCTGAGCGGCACGGTGAAGTAAACATGTTGAAACACCGCAGCAGCTTGGGGGATTTCCCCGGCCGCTTCGTAAGCCCGGCCCAAGGCATATTCCAAGTCAGACCGCGGGGGCACCCGATCGTTTTCAAGCAGCGCGATGGCTTCCTTCGATCGACCGTCGGTGAGCAGTGCATTGGCGTGCAGCACGCGGGCATCCCGCAGGAGAAGCGAAGCAGGATAGGTTTTTTCAAAGGCCGCCAGGGCGGCAATCCCTTCCGAGTTCCGGCCGGTCTGGATGTAACAATTGGCAAGATAGAAGGCGACGTAATCGCCGATGTCGCCGGCATGAGGTTTCGCTCGGCTCAGCGGATCGATGGCCTTACCGCAATCATGATCCAAGAAACGACCATACCCGACCGCCAGCCAGGCGAGGGCTCCCGCGTCGTCGGCGCTGTGTTTGCGCGCAAAGGCTTCTACGCCGGCATACGCCTGTAACGTCCGGTTCTGCAGAAGTTGGATGGCCATTGGCTTCAGCGTGCTCGACGCCACAAAGGCCTGATGCATTCGCCGGAAACGAGGGGTGTTACGCCTGGAGGTCTTCCGGTGCGGGCTTCGTTTCGCGCTGGGAGAGTCAGCCGCGGTTTTTCGCTGGCTGGAGGATTTCGGTTTCGCAGTAGAGCTACCAGGCGCCGGCTGCGACTCCGCCGCTTGCCCCATAGCGGGCAATCGCGGACACACGACCGCGGTTAGAAACAGCGCGAAAAAGGAAGACCTGAGAAACCCCGACACGGCTTTCTTCTATTATCGCCGAAAATTGCTGCCCATGAGAGAAACATCATCTTCCGCAAGGCTGCGAATTAGTTCCTGATTGAAATAGTCTGCGCTGGCCGCCGCGGTATTGCCATATCGCTTTTGGTACGTGGCTCGGCTTTTTTCAATGTCTTCTTTCAGACGGTCGTAGAGATCGCGGTTCTTGCGGCCTTCCGCCACTTTGGCCTGGTTGTAAAGCTTGATCTCGTCCATCAGCAGGCGGGCAAAGCGCTGCGCCTTACGATGGAGATCGTCATCTTCGCCTGCCGGCGCAGAGACCGCACCACCACCCCATGCCGCCGCTGCCGACATGGCTGCGGCCGCTGCGGGAGCCCCCTGTGCACCGGGGGCATGAAGCGGAGCATGCGCAGCAAACGGATCGTTTGAGGGAGAAGAATGAGCCGTCTCGTGAGGTTCCGCGGATTCCTTGTGTGCCTGTTTGCGCTGAGAAACAACTTCCAGCCATGAACTTGTCGCGCGTACCAGGACGTCGAGCGCGGCGGCGTCAAGCGAGCTGCCATCGCCTTGGTCTGCGTAGATCAGGGCTGAAATCTTGTCTTTCAGCAGAAGCGGCAGGACCACGACAGAGTCTCCGCTCGGCTTGCCGAATTTCCTCACGAACGCGGGATCGAAATCTGCAATCACCCCGCGCTCGGCAGCACGCGATTGCATGCTCTCAGCCACCAGCTTGGATTCCATTCCCAGGGTAAAGTCTTTTACGTCGCTGTTGCCGAATCCCGTACCTTGCCAACCGGAGGCCACGCCGTTCTTAATTACAAAGATCGCAGCCCGCCCGCTATAGAGAATCGTGCTTTCGAGCAACGCCCGAAGAATCTCCTTTTGGCTGGATCCGGCCTGAATCGTGGTAATTGCCTTTTGCAGGGCAGCATTGGAACCACCTGGCTGGCCGCCCTTGCCGAGCGCTGGCTGAATTTGCTGTAAAACCTCTTGCACCACGCTTTCGCGCAGTGAGGCCATTTGCCGCTCGAGCACTTGGGCAACGGCGTTCCGAACAAGCTCTTCGACACGATTGTCAGCCATGGTTACCCGCAAACAAACCAGCACAGAACACTGTGCTTTCTGGATTATAGGTGGAACCTCCGGGCCACTAGGAGGTCACTTTAGTCACATCTTCTACCTGAGGAGTGCTTGCCGCGACCGGGGGGAGGAAGGATAGAGGGGGAGGAAGGAAGAGGGCGGTCTGCACCGCCCCTCAGAAGTCCCGAAAACACTCTACAGCATGTTCACGCTTTCCACGTGGATCGAATCACCACTGACATGTCCGGTCACAGCCACATGGTGGCCTTCATGTCCCGTCAGTTTGTCGGGATTGTCAACCGTTAGTACCTTTTGGTCCTCGTCGGTGACAACCACCATCTTTGCGCCGGCCTTAAGGCACTTTTTCGTACACTCCGCAGCTCCGGCATTAGCACCTTTGGCTCCGCACTTCGAATCGGAAACGTATCCGTTTACGGTGGTGGAGTCGGCAGCGAATGCCACGCTGACCATCATGAACGCGACGCAAAAGACAACAAGCACTAGCAGCAGCTTTCTCATATCTGGATCTCCTCCTAATTGAGCAGCTCGGTGACACAACCGTCCGACGATGCCCCGGAACTATACCACAACTGGAGATGGGAGATTGTTATCGGGATGTCACTTGCTGGCCGTGTGATTGGCAGGCGCGGCAGGGGGTGGTTGGGACGGTGAGACGTAGATCACTTCGCCGGGGCGTGCATAGTGGAATTGCTCCCGCGCCTCTTTCTCGATCCGCTTTGGATCACTTTTTAGCTGCTCCACTTCCTCGGAATACCTCTGATTTTCCTTCTGAACTTGCCGGATCTCTTTCTGGACCCGCTCGTACTCAGCTTTTTTAGCGCGATACACCACCATCCCATTGGCACCGAAGGTCACATGCACAAACAGCCAGACGGCCAGCACCGCTACGGCAGCCGTGGCAATTCGGGTTCGAAGTTCGTAAAGGCGCGTCAGGTAAGGTTCAAGTGCTGCTTGAACCCTTCCCGCCCAAGCCTCAGCCTGGTCAGCTCCATGGGTCAGCGAGCGCAACCTTTGTTCGGGCGACGGGAGTACGCGGATTCGGGGAATTCCTACTCGAAAATCCATTGCTTGGCAGCGGCACTCAGCTTTGACAACGCCTGCTCGCTGCCAGCTTCGGAGTAAACCCGAACCACCGGTTCTGTTCCGGACAGCCGGTAGCACACCCAGGAGCTGTCATCGAGCACAAGCTTGAGGCCGTCTTTTCGGACGGCTTCGCGCACACGCTGACCCGAGAAGTTCTGCGGATCTACGCGTAACTTCTCAGTAAACTTCCCCTTCACCTCTGGCGTCAATCGGAAGTTCTCCCTAAGGGGATAGAAGGAACCAACTTTGACAAATAGCTCCT
>DATJEL010000114.1:0-3902 GCA_035496675.1 Terriglobales bacterium | reverse complement strand
TCCAATTCTGGTTTTTCGGTTTGTATGCGTTCAACTGACAGATCGCCCAGGACGTCTCGGATCCGTGCAACGGCAGTTGAGGGCTCCTGCTCTGGTGTAAATACGTGAAGCACCAGGCCATAGGATTCGACCTGGGCATAGTGGGGTTTGATCCGCGCAATCGCCTCCCGTTGCGACGTCGATTCGAAGGTGACCACGAGTCCTGGGACCAGGGATTGAACTTCTCCAGGACTCCCCGATGCCAACACCCGTCCGTGGGACAGGAAGGAGAGCCGGTGAAAGCGAGCCGCTTCATCCATGTAAGCAGTCGAGACGAGCGCTGTCATGCCCTTGACCGACTGCCATTCAGCGAGGATGGCCCAGAAATCGCGCCGCGACACCGGATCGACGCCGGTCGTTGGCTCATCAAGAATGGCGAGTTCCGGCTCGTGAATCAGCGTGCAGATCAACCCGAGTTTCTGCTTCATCCCCCCCGAGAGCTGTTTCATCAGTCTGCTGCGAAAACGATCCAGGCGAGTCATCCCCAGCAGCCTGGTCTTGCGCTCTTGGAGCTCAGGTTCCGGCACCAGCCGTAACCGCGCAAAGAAATCAATGTTCTCCTCAACGGAGAGCTCCTGGTACAGATTGAGTCCCAGCCCTTGGGGAAGAAACCCTATCCGACGCTTCACCTGTTCTGCAGCCAACTCGGAGTCCACGACAGTGCCGAAGACTTCGGCAGAGCCTCCGTCGTACGCCAGCACGCCAGCGATGGCTTTCATGAGGCTGCTCTTTCCCGCTCCATCGGATCCAATGAGGCCGTAGATTTCACCCCTCTTGACGGTGAGGTCCAGGCCGTCGACCGCAATGTGCTTCTTGTACCGTTTGACGAAATTGGAAACCTTGATGATGGGTGCCGCAGACGACGAAGCGAGCGTTGCAGAGTGAGAGAACGATGGGATCACGAAATCCTCGTAGCGCGGAAGGGCACATGAGGTCTTCGCAGGCTGCTCTTTATCGTGGCTTGGCCCACGCGACGCTGTCTTTCCAACGAATGATCGCATCGGCCGGTAAACCCGGCGTCAACCGATGATCGGGATTCTCCGTCAAGTACAAACGGACCGCATAGATGAGCTTGACTCGTTCATCGGGAGTTTGGACTTCCTTGGGCGTGAACTCAGCTTTGGAGGCAATATACCGAATGGTCGCCTCGAACGGTTGGTCGGGAAAGGCGTCCGTGTAGATCCGCGCCGGCAGGTCGAGACGGACTTTGCCGATTTGGTGCTCTGGTACATACACTTGCAGGTAAAGCCGCTCAAGGTCCACTAATTCAAGCAACGGGGCGCCAGCGATGACAACCTCACCGATATCCACCATCCGCGCGGTAATGGTGCCATTGGTTGGAGCTTGGATCGTCAAATCCGCCAGGACACTCTCCGCTTCGTTCAACGCCGCTTCGAGTTGGTCCCGCTGGCTTTCTAGTGCGGCGACTTCCGCTTCCTTGGCACGAATTCGCTGCCAGCCCAATTCTGTCTGCGCCAGATCCTTCGTGGTCTTCACGACGGTCGACCGTGCAACCTGCACTTCGCTCTTCGCCACGTTCCATCGGGCGAACGCTTGGTCATAGTGTTGTTGGGCGACAGCTTGTTCCGGAAGGAGGCTGCGAATCCGCCGCTCGTCGACTCTGGCTTCTTCCTCGACGGCCTTCGCTTTCTCCAACACGGCCCTTGCCTCATCAACCCGGGACTGCGCTGATTCGATCGCCAAGGGCACTTCCAGATTGAGCACGGCCAGCGATGTATGTGCTGACTGTACTTGTGCCTCGGTCACATCCCATGCGTGTCGTGCTTGATCCACCTTGGCGCGCGTCTGCACATCGTCAAGGCGAATCATGACCTGCCCCTTCGTCACAGTGTTTCCCTCTCGGACGAGCAGTTCTTGGATACGCCCAGGAAACTTGCTGGAAACGGTGACATGGTCCCCTTCGATGCGCCCGTTGGCCTGGATGAGCCCCTCCCACAGCCCACGTTGCCATGCAAGCCGATCGAGGATGAAGTATCCGGCCGTCAGCACCACTGCGAGAATAGCGCCGGCGATAATATACATACGGATTTTCATTCGGTGGTCTCTATATATTTCTACCAGAAGCAGACCGTTGGGAATCCCTTCCCCGTTGCAAAAACAGAACCTTCGGCAGCATTGCAGACAATGGCCCACCCATTGGGCTTCTCAATTACAGCTGTTCAACGTTGGACCATTTTACAACAGTCGCGGGCCCAACCGATGTCGCAGAAGAGAACTGATTTCGTATGCGGAAGAGGGGGAGAACCTATCAGAGACTCCACAAGTTCTCCAGTGGCTTTGCGGCTGCGGTGCATCTAGCTGATGAAGCGCTGAGTTGCTTTCATGAAATAAATGGGGTATCCCTTGTACCACTTCTCTCTCCTTAGCGCCTTGCTGCGTTTCTCCGTAGTTAGATGATGACTAGTGAAGCCGGGAAAATCCTGGTAGTGGACGACGACGCCGACATGCGTGGTCTGTTGTCTGACGTCCTGGAGAGCGACGGGTATCGAGTCGGCACGGCCGAGAGCGGGGAAAAGGCTCTCCAGGCGCTTGCCGAGGAACAATATGATCTCGTGCTGACCGATCTTCGCATGAAAGGCATGTTGGGCACTGCCCTCCTCAGCGAGATCAAGCATCGCTACCCTGATACCGGCGTCATTCTGATGACCGCCTTCGGCACGGTCGAGACAGCGATCGAGGCCATGAAGGGCGGCGCGATGGATTACCTCATCAAGCCCGTCAAGACGGAGGACGTCCTCAGAACCGCCGGGCGGGCTGCGCGGGAAGTCCAGTTGCGACGTGAGGTGACGCACCTGAGACGCGAGGTCTATAAGGAGTATAGCTTTCATCAAATCCTCGGGAAAAGCCGGCCGATGCAGGAGGTGTTCGAGTTGATCCGCCGTGTGGCAGACAGTCCGAGCAACCTCCTGATCACGGGCGAAAGTGGAACCGGCAAGGAGCTCGTGGCAAAGGCGATTCATTACAACAGCGACCGGCGGGATCGGCCCTTCGTGGCGGTCAATTCGGCCGCCATCCCAGAACAGTTGTTGGAGAGCGAGTTGTTCGGGCACATGCGGGGCGCCTTTACCGACGCCAAGGCCGACCGACCGGGGCTCTTTGAAGAAGCCCAAAAGGGCACGCTCTTCTTGGACGAGATCAGCGAGTTACCGCTCATGCTCCAGGCAAAGCTTCTGCGCGCGATCCAGGAGCGTGAAATTCGTCGTGTCGGATCCACCAAGTCGATCCCTGTGGACGTCCGTATCATCGCTGCGACGAACTTGAACCTGGCCGACGAAGTGAAAGCCAAGCATTTCCGCGAAGACTTGTATTATCGGCTGAACGTGATCGAGATCCGACTGCCGCCGTTGAGAGACCGTCGCGACGATATCCCGCTGCTCGTCGAGACCTTCTTGCACAAATGTGCAAAGGCGAACCGGAAACCGCTGCAGGGCGTCAGCGAATCTTCACTCGCTCTCCTGATCGACTATTCCTGGCCTGGCAACGTGCGTGAACTCGAAAACATTATTGAGCGCGCTGTCACGCTGGCTCGAGGAGAGAAAATCATGCCGGAGGATTTACCGGCAACCGTGCAAGGATCTCGGGGAGACCGCAGAGTGCTGGATGATGCGGCCGAACGGACGCTGCCCCTACAAGAGGTCGAATGGGAGTACATCAAAAAAATTCTCGAAAAGACAGGCGGCAATAAGTACCAGGCGGCGCAGGCTCTCGGCATCGACCGGAAAACCCTCTATCGGAAGCTCGCTGAAATGGAAGGTGGTCCCGCCCAAGATAAGCTGGAGAAGTGAGATTGGTGCCCTGTGCCGGACTTCCGATTGCCAGAAGAACATTTCCGCCTCGCCGTT
>DATJEL010000113.1:0-62371 GCA_035496675.1 Terriglobales bacterium | reverse complement strand
GAGCTTTAGTGACCATCCGAGTCCCCTACACATCCCAGATAATTGATGGTGACGAGAGAAATGGCTGGCTACCTTTGCCGAAGCAAATCACGACCGTGCCAAAAAGAGCTGAATTCGATCCGGTGGCTTTCCTTTCAAGCGTTGGGGCGGGCAGGCAGATGCTGTCCTTTCAGAAGAAGGACGCGATTTTCACTCAGGGCGATTCTACAGACGGCCTGTTTTTTATTCAAAAGGGGAAGGTCAGGCTTAGCGTGGTCTCGGAACGAGGGAAGGAAGCAACTCTTGCCATTTTGGGCGAAAGAGATTTCTTCGGAGAAAGCGGCCTTGCGGGCCAGCTTTTGCGCATGTCATCTGCAACGGCCATCACCGATTGCATCCTTCTGCATATCGACAAGAAGGCCATGATGCTGGCCATGAGCCTGGAACCAAAACTGTCAGCGATGTTCGTCAAGTATCTGTTAAAGCGGAATATGCGCTATCAGGACGATCTGGTCGATCAGCTTTTCAATTCCAGTGAAAAGCGGCTTGCGCGAGTTCTTCTCCTGATGGCGCACTTCGGCAAAAAGGGAGTTTCTGAAATGTCGGTACCAAGACTCAGTCAAGAAACTTTAGCTGAGATGGTGGGAACGACCCGTTCGCGGGTTAGTTTCTTCATGAACCGCTTCAGGAAGCTCGGTTTTATCAAATACGACGTGGGCGACAATTTGCATGTTCACAGCTCACTTCTGAATGTGGTTCTTCACGATGATGAGCCCGTGGATTCAGCGAAACTTGCGGCCGGCCGTATCAAGGTTCCCAGACCACCCACAAGCCGAGGCATCCCTCCTGACGATGAGCGTGCCAAACGGCCTCCCCTTCCTAGCATTAAACAACGTTTCAATTAAGTGCTGCTGGGCGATTTCAGCATCAAGCCCAAAATTCCCACAATTCCAGTTCATTCGGATTAATCAACTCGAAACGATCGGAGAAACAATGAACGTGTTACATCATGTCAAGTCTCTCAGCATCCATTGGATGTTTGTGTTCGCGCTTTTAGCCCCCACAACAATAGCCCAGGCACAATGGAAAGCCACTTTGGGAGCCCAGAGTCAGTCCATGGGACACCAGGCACTCGCCTTTCTCCCCAACGAGCTCTGGATTCACGCGGGCGATAGCGTTACCTGGACATCCAACGTTGACGAAATTCATACCGTAAGTTTTCTGACTGCTGGGCAGGTACGGTTGCCTTTTCAAGTCGGATGCCCGGGATTTACGGTCACGGGTTTCGGCACATTTGACGGCTTAACTTGCATCACCACTCCTCCGTTAGCGAAGGGACAATCCTTCACTGTAAATTTCCCAAATACCGGAAACTTCAAGCTGGTCTGTCTGGTTCATCAGAATATGACCGGAGTGGTACATGTTCTTGATTGGTCGCAGCCACTTCCTCATGAGCAGAGCTTTTACGATCAGCAGGCGCTAACCGAGGGCAATGCATTACTCGCTGACAACCTTCACAACCATCAAGCGGCTGTGCGCCCATCGAAAAACAGCGTTGAAGTGGGTGTAGGCGAAGTCGTAGCCAATGGCGGAGGAAGTCAGACCCTGTCCGTCATGCGGTTTATGGAGCCCCTCAAGGTGATTCACGCAGGGGAAACCGTGGAGTGGACGAACTTAGACCCAGCCACGCCGCACACCATCACGTTTGGCGAAGAACCGTCCAACCCAGTTCCTCCTGTCAATGCAGTCCTTGATCCTGACGGAGCTCTGCACGGCGTGGTCAATTCGAGCTCAGACAACGTTCATTCTGGGTTAATCCTCGCGGCGCCGCAGGATGAACTGTTCCTTCCGAGCCCGCCTCTGAGCGTTACGCGCTTCCGAGTGACATTCCCGCATCCGGGAGTATTCCCGTATATTTGCGTTCTTCATGATGGGCTCGGTATGAAAGGGGAAGTAATAGTTCTTCATTAAAACAACAAACAAAAAGGCATTTGTCGTAGATTCTAATCCCGCATCGGTTTCCTAACTCGATGCGGGGTTCTTAGTGTCGCGGAGCCTGCGTTCAGCAATAGCTAAGCAGCTTGAGCGACTGCCGCATTCCAGACAAACTGTCTTGTGCTGAGGTGTACTAAAGGACACGTTTCGTTGAGCGCCTGGCTCTCTCCCCGCCCCTAAGACTCATGTCGAGTTGCTCCACGCTAGTCGAGGCGGGGCTTCTCTCCGCTAGAAGAGATCAACATTGCCAGCAACGGTGCTTACTGACCACTAAGATTCTATCCGGGCTTCTAATGGCGTGAGCTACTGAAGTTGCCAGTCAAGCGCATAGATTTCCTGGGTGCCAGTGTCGCGAAGCAGAAGCGGTGAATCGTCGGGAGCCATGCCGAGCCAGATGCCCCAGTAGCCGGTTTGCAGGAAGTTTTTCAGGTCCGCCACTCGCTCGATCTTCCGATCGCGAATACGTATTCGCATAACCGACGGCTGGTCCTCCTCATGCAAAAAGTAAATGTAATCTCCGTTTTTCGACCAGTTGGGGAAACCCATGCTCATCTTCGCGATCTCCTCCCACTTCTGGGAGCTGAAGTCGAAAAGCATAAGGCTGCGGGAATTGGAAGGCATGGCGATGAGATAGCGTCCGTCTGGCGACCACCGGGGCGAGAATAAATCTTTGGAGTCAGGTAGCGTCGAAAGTTGATGAGTTCCAACGTCGAGGATCTGGATGGTGCTATCGGGATCAGATGCAGTGCCGCCAAAGACGATTTTTGTGCCGTCAGGCGACCAGGCAGCGTCCCACTGTGCCGGGGAGTTCTCGGGCATCATTTCGCGCGGAGATCCACCCTCCGCCGAAACCGTGTACATCTTCGCCTTCTGGCCCGAGGAAAAGGCGTAGAAGATGATCTGCTGGCCATCGGGTGACCAACTAGGTAGCACAGGAGTAAGGGGAGGATAGGAGAGTTGAATTCGCTGACTGCCATCCGACTTGCTTCTCCAAAGTGTGCCTTCTGGAAAGCTGACATATGCTACCCATTGACCGTCTTTGGAGAAGCTGACGCTATCCGCCGAAATCCCGGAAAGAAATGGAATGAAAGCTGTAGCCTTCACGTCGTATCGAGTTAATTCTCCGTGCGCCAGTGCCCCGACGACGAATAGTTTCTTGCCATCCTTGCTGGGCACCGGAGTCGAGAAAGTCATCGGCCCTGACGTCAACTGCACGGGTTGGCTGTGAGCTTTTCCGAACAAGCTCCCCTTTTCCGTACGGACCCAGACATTCCCCTTTGACTGAAAAATGAAATACTTGCCATCCGAAGTCCATCGGCCACAGCACTCGTTTGGAGGAATGTGCCAGCCAGGAAACAGCGGGTGCGCGTTCGTCCCGTCTACCGAGATCTGCCACAGAGTGCCCTGAGCGGCAAATGCGCCGCCGACTCTGAATCGAATCGTCGCGCCATCCGGAGACCAAGCGGGGTCATATATCAGATCGGGCGCAGAAAAAAGCTTGTGCGGTTCGGAGCCGTCCCCCTTTGCCAACAGTAGATCGTGTCCGTCCGCGTAGAGAATCGTCTGAGCGTCAGGAGACCAAGCGGCGGCCTGTCCAGAGGCCTCTCCCAGTCGGCGCGGCGAGCCACCGAGCACAGGGACTTCCCACAGCGGTCCATGAAATGCCGTTTGGCCGATCTCGTCGGCGACTAGTAGCTTTGCCCCATCAGCTGAAACGGCAATCAAGAACATGGTCGGAGCAGGAACCGAGACATGTGCGACCTCTCCGCCAGAGATGGAAACCTGTGCCACGCCGAGACCTTTGGAACTGAATTCACTAAAGTAGAGTCGAGACCCGTCTGTCCCGATCAGGTTCTTTTGGCTACCGTCGTGAGTGATCGGAACATAGCCCGATACTTTGGGCGTCGGGAGTGGGCGTGACTGCAAATAGATGAATACTGCGAGGAGGAGGAGAGCCAAACCGCCTCCAGCCATTGCCCACGTTTTCCATCCTACCCAGGTGGATTTGGAAACTGCATCCAAACTGCCGTTGCTCAGCACCACGGGGGAATGTGCCACGCTTGACGCGGACTCGCCTGTTAGTACTGCGGATCGGCCGGAGACCATGTCTCGCTTCAGGCGCTGCAGGTCGGCCCGCATCTCGGCCGCACTTTGAAAGCGCAGATTGCGGTCCTTCTCCAACGCCTTGTTAATGACCCGTTCCAGTTCGATCGGCACATCAGGATTCAGCCGCATGACAGGAACCGGGGCTGCATCCAGGATGGATTTGAATATTTCTGCGGAACTGCTCCCACGAAAAGGGAGCGCGCCTGTGGCCATCTCGTAGAGCACAGCTCCGAAAGAGAATAGATCAGTGCGGGTATCCAATTCCTTGCCGCGAGCCTGCTCTGGCGACATATATGCGATCGTGCCCAGCGTCGAGCCCGGGCTCGTCAGGTGCTCTTCGACCGCAGTCAGTGCGTTCGCGGACGCCACCTGGCTGGAAAAAGCCGGCGCAACTTTGGCCAGCCCGAAATCCAGAATCTTCGCATGGCCGCGCTTCGTGACGAAGATGTTGGCCGGCTTGATATCCCGGTGAACGATGCCCTGCGAGTGCGCCGCGTCCAAACCGTCGGCAATCTCAATTGCGAGTGAAAGCAAGGCTTCGTTATCCAGCGGCTTTCCAGCAATGAGGTGTTTCAGCGTCATGCCGTTAAGAAATTCCATGGCGATGAATGCGTGGCTTTCCTGCTCGCCAATGTCGTAGACCGTGCAGATGTTCGGATGGTTGAGGGCCGACGCGGCCTGGGCCTCGCGTTGAAAACGCGTGAGCGTCAGCTGGTCGCGTGCCACTCCGTCCGGCAAAAACTTGAGGGCCACGAAACGATGCAGCCGTGTGTCCTCAGCCTTATAGACGACGCCCATGCCTCCGCCGCCGATTTTTTCGAGGATGCGGTAGTGGGAGACCGTCTGGTCGATCATAAGCAGGCCCAGAAACTACGCTGGAATACACAGACGGTGGGTTTCATGACACCAGAATGGGCAGTTGCCATTAAGCTGGCGCCGCCAGGCATCAGGACGGAGACCGCCAGAAATCTCGGGATCACGTGGCTCCGATCCTCAAGCCAAGCACGGCATTGGGCGGCCAGAAAGCTATGCCCCGGCGGACGCGTATTGAACCAGCTCTTGGCGATCCCTCAGCTTCAAGAAATGAATGACCCAGGCAATGCAGTTCTGTACGTTGACTTCGGTCAGACCTAGCTTGGTCGCTATTTCGCCATCATTCAGCCCTTGTCCCAACGAGTGATAGATCGGGCCAAGGACACCGGTTTGCTCCCAGAAGCAGCGCATATTCACTCCTTCCTGATGTAAACCACACCAGTAACCAGAGAGGACCTGCTCGTCTCACCTATTAGGATGGCCTACATAAAAAGGAATAGCTGGTCTAAACTGCTCACCTTCATCTCGGGTTGGCCCAGTGCACCCATGTCACTTCCTCGGTCCACGGTCAGCAATGCCCATTTCCGATCCCTTTATTTCTCTTTATTCACAATTCATAAACCTCGCAACTACCCACGGTAACTTCGTCGTTCGTGTCCGGTCTTTCATTTCTTCCTTGCCTTCGTTTTTGGAGCAAACCATGCAGACGGCGGAGGAACCCGTCAAGGTTTCCCTCCGGCTCGCCTGCGTCTCGACCTGTGACTGAACCCTCGCGCCGTCTGCTTAAGAGCCTCTCCCACTAGAAAACGAAGGCACACAATCGAAGGCCACAAACTCAAGAAAAACACCTTCGGTTGAATTCACAAGCCTAGTTAAAAAAAAGAGAGGAAAAAGAAAATGAAAGCAGAAGAAATCAAGAACAAAACCAATGAAGCCGTTGCCTATTTAGTCGAGGCCTTGCAGTCCGGACAGAGTGAAGTGTTGACCGAGTACCTGAACGCCATGGCGAGGTTTCACAACTGGAAAAATCCACATTCACAGGAAGTGGAACGCCCAAGCGAAGTGCTACGGAAAGCCAAAGTCACGGATGAGTCGCAAGCCAGTGGAAATGACCACAGGACTTGCGACAGTCCTGCAGCTTTGGCGACAAGAGAGCATGTACGCGAAGGATGGCGACCTGCTTTTCCCGTCTTACCGATTAGGAGGCCGACAACCGCGACTCGGAAACATGATCGTCGAGGACTACGTTCGGCCCGCGTCTGTCGTCGTGGGTCTCTTGGAAGAACGAGACGGTAAGTTTTATTACGGCGGAGAACTTGTCACCCGGTTCGGCTTCCATAATCTGCGCCATGGCCTCGGTACGTGGCTAGCTGAGCAGGGTACCGACCCCGTGGTCATTCAGCGAATGCTGCGTCACTCAAGCCAGAAGATGATGGAACACTACATCCATCCGAAAGCCCGAGAGGCTCAGGAAAGGTACATCGAGGAGCTTGGGATCGGAAAAATCGCCCGGAACGGCGATAGCGGGTCCTCATTGCGGGTCCAATGAAAAAGGGTGCTATGCGGAAGTCACTGAAAATAATGGTGGCCAGGGACGGAGTTGAACCGCCGACGCCAGCCTTTTCAGAACTCGTATTTCCAGTGTTTTTAAATACTTCTTGGTTGTTGAGGGAATGCTAAACACTGGGAAATACGCCGAAGGCGTGTGCGCCATGGGTGACGACCGTGGGTGACATTGGGTGATGGCTAACCGATGCAAAAAAGCCGATACCAGCAGGCGGCTGTCGTCAGGTTTTGGATCCAGTTCACGGGGCTAAGACACGGAACTGTCCGTCTCAGCGAGGCCCGAATTTCTGTTTCACATACCCCTGTTCTTCGCCTGTAACCAGGCGTGATTTCGCTTGACGTTCGCTCGCAATCAGCGCATAACGAACTCATCATGGCGAAAGACATTCGATCCAGAAATCGGGCGGGCTACGCGATGGCAAAAGGGTATGAGCAGCCCAAATCCGAGCGGACGCCCGAAGAGCAGGCTCATCTCGGAAGCCCTTCGTGTGAAGCTGGCTGAGGTTAAGCCCGATGATCCGAAGGGGCGGACGTATGCGGAGGTTGTTGCGGATAGCCTGGTTGAGACTGCCTGCTCGCGTGGCCATAGCATCGTCGCTGCTGCCAACGAAATCATTGACCGCCTGGAGGGCCGCGCGCGTCAGCAGATCGAATTCGCTGACATTACGAAGGAGCTTCGTGAGCGTTCCGATGCTGATCTCATGTTTTGGATGGAACATCACAGGTGGCCGGAAGAAGAAGAGGCAGACGCACTAGTTCACAAGGGCTAGTCGACATGCCCTCTATTTGAATTTTGGGCTTACGGCGCAGCGTCAGCTATCATAACTCCGTGCTGGCCATGACTATCAAACGGGCTGCCCGTGGTGTAATCAAAACCATAGCGGGTATTGCCGTAGTCGTTTTCCTGGTCGCCAATCCCATCGGCGACAATTCCGGTATTGCATTCATCGCTTCAATAGTTGTGTTGGTGGCGTGTGGTGCCGTCTGGGGGATGCTGGAAGTGTTTGGCCTTTCCGAGGAAGGATCGGAAGAGAGGTCACAATCTGGTCAATGAGCGCCCAGCTTCGACAACTCACCGCCATGATGCAGGTCATGAGAGTGCTCGGACTTTCCCTCATAGCAGGCGTGCTGTTCAGTCTGGCATCGGCTCCTGCAATGTCATCTAGCCATCCAGTCCCCAAAGACCGCGAATCGCTAAACGAACGCGACTGGTTTCCACACGTGATCGCCAAGGTCGCTCCTATGGAATGGTGGACTTTCGCCGCCTCTCAGTCGGACGTGCGCCAAGAGGATTATCCAAGTGAGCCACGCTACAAACTGGCCAAGCAGAACACATGGGAGTTCCCTCGTTTCTGCTTCTCTTTTTTCCGCCCTCGTCCCGATGCTTTTGCGGCACTGCTTGCAGCGATGAATCAGTATCAGGGACAAGTCGCGTGGTCTATGCATGACAACTGCATCGGTGCATTTCCGTCTCGTCCCGGCTTTATAAACCACACCGAAAGTGTTGAATCCTTGAAATATGCTCTCGCCAATCCCCCAAAAGCAGACCCCGAATTTGTCAAACGAGCCGTTGCTGACATTCCTACCTTTTGCAAGTATCTCGAAGCAGCACTCGGTCTCAAAGAGAAAGGCCCCGTCGATTTCGACCCAGAATGGCTGACCCGAGATGGTCTGGCTCGATCAAAGGGGCCATTCGAAGATTTCTTGGAGCGGGGGCCGTGGACTGCGATCTTGACTCCCAACCCTGACTCATTCGACATGACCGCTCCCTCGCGACCAGGAAACCAAATCCTGAGCTTCAGCATCGGGATGTCTGAACGTGATGCTCTGTTTAAGGAACTTGGGGCTGATTGGGGCAATTTTCAGCACGGCGATGGTCTCCAAGTTCTTCCACATTACCCGCTGCTGTCACAACTCGACGACATCTCAGGTGACGCCGCTTATCAGGCAACGGAAATCGAGACTCTACTCGCCGAATGTTTGAAGGCAGATAAGCTTGTCACTGATCCAGCGGCAGTAAGGGGACTCGACAAACTCATACGGATTGCGCGGTGGGCGCAGAAGATCAACAGCGGTGTCTACTTTGTCGGACAGTAGGCGGCCATGATCGCAGTGAGACCGATGCTAACCACGCTGCTACTGTTGGTCAGTCTGTGTGACGCTTCGCTGTTCCTCGCGCAGACGGAACGCTCCTCGAATTCACCGAACGACAATCACAGCCTAAAGATGACGGCCATCGGCGACGGGTATATGTTCGGGCGTCACTCGGCATTCCGAACATATGAGACTCCAGATCAGACTGAGGCATTGGTGTGGTATGGAGCATTTCTGACAGAGGAGGAAGCAAAGCGTGCGATCAAACAGTCCCTCAAAGGCCACAACGTCACCCGCAGGGAGCACGTTGTAGCCCTGAATGGGCGAGTAATTGGTGATCGAATCGTTGCGGCACCGAAGAAACAAAAGAAAGCGTTCATGGTCATCCAACGACAGGGTCTTAACTACTGGATCATTCAATCAGTATCGGCGGTGGTTGCGATACAGGTAGCCGGATTAATCGACCCACCACGAGATGACAACAAGTAGTCAGCGAAACATTGCCATTCCACCCAAATGGCTGGCACGAGCCGTCCCTAAGGTCGGATTGTGGTTTCCCTGATTGATTGTTCCGCACTCCGATCCCAAGTTGTCTAAGAATTGCCGGAAAGAATTGGCCATGCTCTACCACGCTTACATCGACGACAGTGCAGACCGTAATCGTGAGCGGGTTGTAGTCGCCGGAGCAATCATTGGAAAGAAGCCGGACTGGGACAACTTGCATCGACGCTGGAAAGCGAGGCTGGGAGAAGACGCCATCGAGTATTTCAAATCGTCGCACTGCGAAACGCTTAATGGTCAATTTCATAAATTTCGCGGTCTTGGAATTGAAGAAGGAAAGAAGAAGGCAGCAAATATCCGGGATGACCTAGACGCAATTGTTCGCAGCACGCCAGTTATGGCTCTAGGTGTAACACTGTCTGTCCCTTTCCACAACGTTATGAAAGGCGATCCTGAAAAGTTCGGCCGAATTCCAGACATCCCGTACCGCCTTGCATTTCAGCAAATTATTGCTGGAGTGTGGGAAAGCAATGAAATTGTTGGGGCGAGGGAATGTCGTCACATTCGGGCATGACAACGGAGATGACTTTCCAGCACTCCAGCAGCTGTATAAGGAGTTCAAGAGGCGCAACCCCCCGTATTCAGGCGTTCTCGCGGATTTCGTGCCACTTGATGACAAGTTCCACCCGCCCGTTCAGGCTGCCGATGTTGCAGCGTGGATAACATTCCAATTCGCCAACAACTATCTCGATGACCCGACTGGAAACAATACGAAGCGACTCCGGCAGTCTATGTACAAGATTGTTAATTGGCTGGACAATCCCGAGGTGCATGTGGGGTCAGATTATGAAACGGCACCCGCAAAAGCCGTTTATGCACCTTAGAACGTATAATTTGTCGCGCCGCGTCGCTGGAATGCCCTGTTGTGCGAGAAAGAAAAAGGCAAAGCTGTGAGAGCGCCTGCCACAGTTAGTTGACAGGAAACTGCGAATCAACGCAGCGGAGTTTGTTCCGCCGCTTGGGCCTGTTCAGCAGTGATAGTGCCGTTCCTCAGCATTCCCTGAATTACCACATCTCTTCGCTCTTTTGCTCGGTCGGGATGACGCTCAGGCGAGTAGATGCTGGGAGCTTTTATTAGTCCGGCTATCAGTGCCGCTTGCGGAACGTCCAACTCCGAAGCACGCTTGCCGTAATAGTGCAAAGATGCACTTTCGACCCCGACGAGATCATTCCCGAAATACGCTCGGTTTAGATAGATCGTCAACAGTTGCTCGGGCGTAAACCTCCGCCGAATCTGGACGAGTGCTTTGTACTCCAAAAGGTGTCGTTTCAACATTTGTGATTGAGAATTGCAAAACAGATCGAATGAGATTTGACGAGCCAATACGTCGTCGTTATTACCTTCCGCCGCACGAGTTGCATTCTGGAGATTCTTGCCCACCATAGCGAATGGAATGACTTGCACGGGGCTGCTGAAACATTGGGAAGGCACGGCCGTAGGCGATTCAGGCGCAAACTTTGCGACCGCTGCAAAATTCGGAAGGTCGCCGGAATAGAAGTAAACCCAGAAAACGCATGCGGTGAGCACAACTACAACAGAGGACGTCAGCACCAGCAATGCCTTGAGAACGATTTTCACAATAGACCAAGAAAATGGTTGAACTTGGCACTGTAGGCCAGCCCTCACCTTAAAGCAAACTGTTGCAAATCAATTGCACTCGAGATGCCCTGGCCCGGAGGCGGTCAATCGCCCGTTCTCAACAATTGATTTGGACACCTCCGGCGGAGCATCAGACAGGTGATTCCCCAAGTTAGCGTACTCGTTCCAAGAACAATTGGAGCAAAAACTGCGTCAAATGGGCCTAACAGTCAGCTGCGACCTTCCAGCCGTCCTACAGCACCGTGAGTTGAGCAGAGAACTCGCCCACATTCAGCAGGAAAACTATTCAGTCTATCTCCTACGAGAGTCAACCCCAGGAGGGGCACTTGGTGCGCACGGTGTTGCCCTGGAGCAACGCATGTCCATTGTGCCGGGTCTTTATGTGGTGAAGCTCGATCCTTAGGGCCAGACCTCTGAAATCTCCGTTCCAAACCGTGAAGAGCGGCACGGCGAGCCGCAGTGTGGCGGCCCTGCCGCAAGGCCCGCAGTAGCGCTTTGAGAGCCTCTGGTCCATCCCAATGATCACCTAGCAAATCACCGGCCATCCATGCAGCTCGCGCGCGATCAGTTCGCACTGACAAGAGGAACTTCGTTATCGCGGCGACAATTGTCCGTTTTTGAGAGCTGTTGATACCCAGGAATTGGGCGTCGCTGAGGAAGCATAGTAACGAAAACTGTATCTCGGAGGCCCACTTCTCTCCGGAACTGACGCTAAGCCACTTTTGAATCACCGACATCGAATGAGGCAGGCAGACAACCAACAATCGAGCGCCCGCGATGCGATTGCGTTCCAATCGCTTCGCGGCGCTCTTTAATCGCTTGTCAATCTCATCGATCAGCTTCTCGCGATCGCTTTTCTTGAGCTTGCGCACTGCCTCAACAAGCCGCCCTAAGCTAGCGCTGGCCGGAGACAGAGAGAGCAGTTTGCAGATGCCAGCAGGCCTCATTTCTCCCTTCTGAGGACCTGCCGCTGATCAGCACGAAGCGAATCACGAAATTCCATAAATGCTTTTTTGTCGATGACCGTGCCCTGGCTCTCTTTGGACTTTGACAGCACAACTCCATTGGTGTCGATCAGATACCTCTTCTCACCGGCAATGACGAGTGCTCGGACCCTGTTTTTGTCGAACGCGCTGCCATGGCCGTGGCTAAGGATTGCGAAAAGGCGACTCCTGCCCCGCTCTTCGGATATACTCCATTTTTCCCAAGCTTGATCGACAATTGTTTCCGGCGTGACAGGGATGTACGTTTCGACCTGAAAAGGAATGTAGTACACCACCGTAGATGTGCTGTGCGAGGTCATAGAATCAGTCGCATGCAAGAACGACGCCAGCGCAAATATAAGGCTGCAAAACACTGTCAGCTTATACATTCTCGAATCGTTGTTCAAAATACTATTCTCCTTCCTCAGCAACTATGGATACGAGAGACGTAATGGCAAGCCAAGCTGCCTGCGAATTTGGTTCTCGTTCGCGTTTACGTTATTCATATTGCCGGGTCCGTCGTCGTGTATTCCGGTCGCGGCATGTCCAATTTCATGACCCAAAACAGCATTTGTGGGCGCTCGCTCAACGCTACAGGTTTTTCCATTGTCTACGGCCACCTCGGGGTGGAAATTCGGGTCCACACTAATAATGTTAGTGTTGGGATCGTAGAATGAGGTTCCGTCCTGCAGGTTCGTGATTAGGTACAGGGTCGGAGAATTTTCTAAGGTATTGATTAGTGTTTTGCCCCAGGCTGTGCTATTAACGCTGTTGTACGCCGCCTGTAGCTCTGTAACCGTATCGGGATTGCCCACGATTTGGACGGTTAATCCTGATGGATCCGCAAAGACCAGCGGATTATTCTGGCCATACGTAAAGAAATTCAGGCCGCTTTCGAACCGAAGTCGGTCCTCGCTGGTGAACCTCCCTGTTGTGGCATCGTAGTATCGGGCGCGATTGAAGTACATCCCCGTTTCAGAGTCGAACTCGCGTCCCGCATAACGGTAGACATTCGTCGTTGTTCCGGACGAAGCCGTTAACTTTCCATACGAATCGTAGGTGTAGGTATTTACCAGTGCCGCGGAGGAATTGCTCAAGGATGTGATTGAGCCTAGGCCGTCGGCCTGGTAATAGCTAGTCGTGCTCCCGCGCGTCTCCGCGAGTGGTTGATCGATTGCCGGACTCTGTACATAACGAACAAGCACGTTGCCCGTGGCATCGACCTCTTCCAAAATATTCGCTGCGTCGTAAACATAGTTGGTCGTCCCTGAGAGAGAACTCTTCTGTATGCGACGCCCTGTGGGATCATACTTGAAGTTTACAGTGCCACCTGACCCAGGCAGCACCACTGACATTAAACGGTTTTCAATATCCCAGTTGTACTGCGTCGTGCCCGAGGAAGTCGCCTTGCTCGACATGTTTCCATTGCCATCATATGTGTACGTTGCACCCGGAGTTGACGTCAATTCGTTCGAGACATCGTAGTTGTAAGGGGAAACGCCGAGCGAACTCAGACGATTGCCGACGCTGTCATAGGTGTAGCTCTCGGTCGTGGTTGCGCCCTGCAGCACCTGTGTCAATTCATACAGCGGATCGTAGGAAAACGTCGAGGTTACGTTGGTCCGCTTGTCGGCCCTGGAGGTACGATTCCCAACAGGATCGTAAACGTATGTTGCACCATCCAAGGTGGTCAACGACTTGCTGCCGGTTTGGTGCAAAATGCTGGTGATCCGGGAAAGCGGGTCATATTGGTAATTCGTCGCCAAGCCGTTTGGTCTTTTTAGCTGAGTACGACGGCCGAGGACGTCATAGGTGAATGTGTAACTCGTCCTCGATGGATATGTAAGCGTTGTGATTCGATTCAGAGTGTCGAAAACGTATGCAGTAGCTGCGTTTTGTGGATCCGTCATCGAAATGCGATTTGAGGCCGCATCATACCCATATTTAACTGTGAACGTCTTACCGGAAATGAAGGAATACACGGTTGAGGTCTGCACTAGCCGGCCCATGTTGTCATAAGTGTACGTGTACGTTCCGGTGGGGTCTGTTACCGTCGTCAGGCGACTTGCAGCGTCGTAGGTGTAGTTGACCTGCGTGCTGTCCGGATAGGCCTTGCTCGTCAGTCGTCCAAGCGGGTCGTAGTTGTACGTGATCGTCTGATTCTTGCGGTCGGTCTTGCTGGTCAAGTTGCCTTTTGCGTCGTAAATGTACGTTTCGATCAGGCTCGATGGAAACGTCGTCTGCGTCACGCGGCCCTGTGCGTCGTGATCGTACTGTGTGATGTGGCCTGCGGCATCAGTAATGCTGGTGAGATTGTTCTCGGTGTCATAGGCATATTGGGTCATGCCATTCTGAGGATCCGTGACCGCGGTCAGTCGGTCGGCATCATCGTAGGTATAGGTTGTGGTTTTCTGGTTCGGATCCGTAACGGACGTTCGCCTCCCGCGGGTGTCGTACGTAAATACCGTCGAGGTGGCTGGAGTCGTGGGATACGTAATGCTCGTCAGGCGATTCATGGAATCGTAGGCGAACGTTGTCTGCTGGTTCAGTGCGTCTATAACGGCCGTTCGATTGCCGCGTTGGTCGTATTGAAGAGTTGTGATCTTTCCCTGGGCATCTTTGATTGTCTGCACCAATCCGGCTGGCGTGTAGGTCAGGGTAGTGACGTGGAGCAGAGGATCCGTTATGGTCAACAACTCCCCATTGGAGCTGTAGGTGAACGACGTTTTGCTTGCGGCGGTGCTGCCGTTAGGCGCAGGAGTCGTGATCGAGGTCGGCGAAAATAGAACCTGATTTGAGCTGTTCGTGTAGTTGTACGTGGTTACATTTCCTAGCGGGTCTGTAATTGTTGCGATCCGTTTGCTGTCCGAGCCGCCATAGGTATATTTCCACGTGACCGGGCTTCCATTGACAGTTATGGATCGGCTGTCCACGCCGCCCCAAGTCTCATACGTAAATTGGGTCGTATTGCCGAGCGGATCCGTCGAAGTGGTGCGCTGCCCGAGCCCGTTGTAGCCGAACGTCTGATTGCCACGGCCGCCGCAGGTCACGCAACCTGAACCGGAGACTCCGGTGATCGCGTTCTTAAGATTGAAAGGACTGAAATTGTATTGAGTCGTCCTGCCCAAGGAGTCCGTCAGAGTGGAAGCGCCGCTGGAGAGTTTGTCATAAGCAACCGTTAAGCCCTCAGCCCCACCCGCGCGAGACGAGGTCAGCCCCCGGCTATTCGCGTCATAGGTATGTGATTCGAGGATCTTCCCCTCAGTATCGGTCACGCTCAGGATGCGTGAAGCCGAATCGTAGTTGAAGGTGTTGAAGCTACCATCTGGGTAGGAGACTTTCGTCAATCGTTGAGAGCTATCGTATGTATAGGTCGCGACCGTCCCGACGGCGTCCTGAACACTGGTTACCTGACTAGTGTTCACAGGATCGCCGTACACGAACGTCAGCGAACGTGAAGCAGCATCAGTCGCTGTCGTCACACGGGCTGCTTGGTCATAGGTAAGAGTCGTCTTGTTGTTCCAGTGGTCGCTAAAGGAAACCAGTAGCCCCGCGGGGCTGAAGTTGCGACCGGTGCCGTCCGGAAAACTGAGTTGGAACAGTTGAGCAGTGCCGTTAAATAGCAGGGTAAGCCCTTCCCCTTGCGGGGTGGTCAGGTTGTACCCGATAAGACCCGCAACATCGATGTATTCCGTAAAACGGTATCTGCGACCGTCTACACCCCAGTAGTCCACGACGTTGAAGCCGTCAACTTGGACTATTCGATCCTCGTAATTGCTGGTCCAACTGTCGCCAAACATACCTGCAACAGCGCGATCCGCGTGGGGCGATTCGGCCCAGAGGCTGTTCCACGTCCGATCGAGCTTAACTCCGCCACCGAGGCCGGGGATGCTGTAGTCCTCTTTCTTAATGAAAACGTTTCCAGTGGTCAGATTAATGGGCAAACCTGCGGCTCCGTCGCAGTCGCAGTCACCTAGATTGGTGCCATCCTCCGGCATGGCCTGCGGGAAGATAACGGCCTGACACTGTGTGGCACCGGGGAAGGAAAGAGTTCCCGTAGGGCCTTGGTCTCCGACCGTAGCGTAGATGCTGGTGAAATAAAAGGGCACCGATTGAAAAGGTGTGTTTTGGCCGCTGTACGTCAATGTCAGCAAGGAACTGTCGGCAGCGCCCGGAACTCCGAAATTGCCAAAGGTCGGTTGAGGAGTATAGCCATTGCCCGTGCCCGTGTAGTCAATAAGAAGAGAAATCGCGTCGAGAGGAGGCGCAAGCGAGCAGGTCTGAGAGACGTTGATCACTGACCCTTGCGGGATGCCGGTTACTTCAACGAACTGCAGGTCTAGGGCACCCCATTGCCCCGATGCTGATGACGCGTTCGAGGGGACATAATTTGGGAACGTGAATTGACAAGTAATTGAAGTTAACCCAACCAGAGTGCCGCCGTTCGGTGGGTTAATTTGGTTTCCATTCGCCGCCCAGGCCTGACCAAGGTTGTCAGTACAGCCTGTAATCGGAGATTGTGTCGTATTCGTATTAGTGCCATCCGAATCTATAAACAGAGCAGCCAACAAAACTTCGCTTCCCGCTAGCGTAGGGCTAAAGTTCACCGTTAAAGAGGGCGGAAGAGGATCGCAGGCGACGGCATACTGATTGCCGCCACTGGGCGTATATGTGCAGTTGATGTTTGGTGTTTGGGCGGATGCGACCTGTCGTACCGCGCCGTGCGCCGGCAAAGAAATGCAAATAGTTGAGAGTGCGACGAGTACGAAGAAGAATGAAAACCAGCGTGAAGACACACGTCGAGACATAGATCTCCCCCACAGTTGCAATGAGTGGCCAAAATGTAACCCAGGGTATGCAGACCTACACAGTCAGCCTCGAAGAGGTTGCTGCACGGAGAGGTGTTGGCGCTGATTTCCTCTCAGGAAGGAGCTACTTAGCAGTTGCGAAGGAATGTAAAGTCGTGGGTCTGTGGAAGTCAAGGGAAAAACGTTATGTGTGTACTACCTATGTTGTCGTGTCTGGCGACATGACAGAGAGTTGTTTATTTAAGGAGAGACGATAATGGCGCAAAGGAATCAACGCGGCTGGCTGAAGAAAGAAAAACGTGCGCGAGGTGAAACCTGGGTATTGTTCTTTCGCACCACTCGGAAATCTGACGGTAAGCGGGTCCAGAACAAGACTCCTACCGGTTTGGTCCAAGACTTTCCCGACGAAAACAGTGCACGAGCTGAGATCGAAAGGCTGCACCTGCACATTAATGGAATCAATTCACGGCGAGGAGTCACATTCGCCGACTTGGCACAACACTACGCCGATCATGAACTGGTGGACCATACAGAGTCCATCCACCCGAAAGCTCACACGACAGTGCGATCCTACGAACGGGTGATTCGAAATCGATTACTTCCGAAATGGGGTCACCGCATTGCGCTTGGTATTGAGCCGCTGGAAGTAGAGCAATGGCTGAAAGATCTGAAACGAGAAAAGCAGTTCGCAAATCCAACGCTCGACAAAACTCGCCGAGTCATGTCAATGATCTACAAGCATGGCCAACCGTACGGGCTGATTTCTCGAACCCAGGAATCGAATCCCATGCGCTTTGTGCGCTGTAAAACCACCAGTTCGTACGAAGCGATGATTCTCACTCCGGAGCAAGCATACGAAATACTGCTTAACCTGCAGGAACCGGAACGTACGCTTACGCTTCTCGCCTCGGGCACGGGCCTCCGTATATCAGAATGCTTGGGGCTGCAGTGGCAAGATGTCAGTTTCGTTGACTCGATGATCCATGTACGTCGGACTTGGACGTGCGGCCGAGTCGGCTTGCCGAAGAGCAAGGCATCCAAGGGCACGGTGCCGCTTCATCCTTTGCTTGCTGAGTTTATGCTCCTCTGGAAGCAGAAGACACTGTATTCGCGATCCTGCGATTGGGTATTTCCTTCCTGCCGGCTAGAAGGCAAACAACCACGAGTTGCCAACATGCTCGTCGAGGACCATCTGCGGCCCGCTGCGGTGAAGGCAGGCGTTCTTTCGTCGCACCGGGACCTCCGAGGCCGCCTGATCGATGATGACCCGCGACGATTCGGCTTTCATAATCTGCGCCACAGCCTCGCATCGTTTTTGATCCGCACCAGAACCGACCCGAAAACGGTACAGACGCTGCTTCGCCACAGCGACGTTAAGCTGACGCTTCAGTTCTACACTCACGCGGTCAGTCGGGATCGCAAGGCCGCTGCAGGAAAAATGCTTACGGCGATTCTCAGCCACGCGACAGAGCAAAGCGGACTGAAAGCGGACTGCGGAAAAACGGCACCGGCCTAAGTTCTTCAGACTGATTCAGTTGCGCAGAGAGCATTTTCTGCTGTTCGCAAATGCGGACTGAGAGCGGACTGGCGCTGACGGGATGACTCTGGCTAAGTTCTTTGGAATGATGGTGGCCAGGGACGGAGTTGAACCGCCGACGCCAGCCTTTTCAGGGCTGCGCTCTACCACCTGAGCTACCTGGCCACGTGCCCGCTTGCGGCTTGCTTTTTGTGCGCTCGCTTGGGACGCGCCGGAACTGCGGCGCAACGGCAACATTTAAGACGCAATCAGCAGGAGCGGTGAGTCGTTCACGATTATAACAACCGCGCCGGTTTCTCTCAATGAGCGAAGCGTGGTGAGATTTGCCTTTGTGCATGTGCTTTCTAGTGTTATTCCGACGGTGATCCCTCGGGCTTCTCGTGAAAAGTGAGAGGTGCAGAGCCAAAGTTTGTTTGACGCGCCGGCCTTTGAAATCCTATAGTGGCTCACCTTCACTGCGAGGAGCCCGGACCTGCTCGAGCGCGTTTTTTGCCTAGCCGAGAATCACACAACTGTTCGCCGCGAATTGCTGGCCGGTCTGACCACGTTTATGACCATGGCGTATATCGTGGTCGTGAACCCCCAAATTCTTTCTCAAGCAGGCATGCCGGTTGAAGGCGTGCTGTTTTGCCACATGCATCTCCTCAGCGCTAGCGACGTTGATGATGGGCTTGTGGGCGAATTATCCCATTGCGCTCGCTCCAGGCATGTCGCTGAACGCATATTTCACGTACTCCGTTGTGATCGGTCGCGGAATTCCGTGGCAGACGGCGCTGGGCGTTGTTTTATTTTCCGGAGCGGTGTTTCTCTTGATGACATTAACTCGGGTTCGCGGGCAGATCGTCAACGGAATCCCTGATTCATTGAAGTGCGGTACCGCGGCCGGCATTGGACTGTTCATTGCATTCATCGGATTCAGAAATGCCGGAATTATTGTGGCCAATCAATCGACGTTCGTGGGTCTGGGAAAACTCTCGAATGTGCCGGCGATGCTTGCAGCTCTAGGGGTCCTGTTCACAGCAATTCTCTTGGCTCGAAACGTAAGCAGCGCGATCCTGATCGGAATTGCTGTGATTTCCCTCCTAGGAATCCCGTTTGGAGCGAGCCACTGGCCTTCCCATCTGTTCTCGTTGCCCGTACTTTCGGGAACGCTATTCAAGTTCGACTTGCGAGCCGCTGCGAAACTTGGGCTTGCCGAGCTGGTCTTTGTATTTTTCTTCGTGGACCTGTTCGATAACGTCGGCACTCTAGTCGCTGTCTGCGAGCACGGTGGGTTCTTGCGCGATGGCAAGCTCCCTCGGGCCAACCGAGCGCTGATGGCGGACGCGGTCGGGACGATCATTGGCGCGATGGCCGGGACCTCTACGGTGACTAGTTACATCGAGAGCGCAGCTGGAGTCGCAGCCGGAGCCCGAACCGGCTTGGGGAAATATCGTGATCGCCGCCGGTTTCTTGTTAACGATGTTTTGCGCGCCTATCGTGGCCGCGATTCCTGCTTACGCGACCGCTCCAGCTCTTATCATTGTCGGCGCGCTCATGTGCGGCGCCGTGACCAAGCTGAAATGGGATGACTTCACCGACTCGATTCCAGCATTTCTAACCCTGATCGCCACGCCGTTGACGTTCAGCATTGCTACGGGATTGAGCCTGGGACTGTTATCGTTCACCTTTCTGAAGCTCTTCGCCGGCCGTCGGAAAGAAGTAAGTCCTCTCATCTGGGTCCTAACCGCTCTATTTTTGGTGCGTTACGCCCTTTACGGCGCCGAGTAGCCGAGATTCGCGAATCGCAGGCTGTGATTTAGGTCACAGCCATCAACGCCAGCCGGGAATACCCTGAGCTTACGCGGGCGTAACCAGGAAGTCACCCCTGGAGGAGCACCTTGAGCGAGCACCTTCAGCAATGACCCGGGTGGTTGCTTCCCCAAGAAATGACGGCGCAGCCGAAGGTTTTTCCAATGACGAATGACAGTAGACAAGCGCTTGATGATGGCGGCAACCCCAGTTCACGGCCCAAACTTCCACACCATCCCAAGCATCCGGAGCGGATCTGCTGGGGATGCGATAAGTTATGTCCAGCGGACGACTTACGCTGCGGTAACGGCACCATCCGAGCGCCTCACCCGGCCGAGCTGTTCGGGGATGACTGGAATTCTGGATCGTGCAGCAGCAGATAGGCAAGCTCCGCGCCCTGCTGCACAAGATTCAACCGAGCCATGCCTGTGGCTTTGCGCTCGAATTCGGATGTCGGAATCCCAATCATCTCGGCAAGGACGTAGCCGGAGTCATTGAAGGTCAGCATCTGGTCAAAGTCGCTGGCGAAAATGTATTCCTTGCGTGAGTTGTCGGTCATGTCCTGATTAGATTAGCCCCCTCCTGTTAAGGTCGTGCAAAAGAATCAATGGCGACGATTACCAATGTCGATGGCCTCATGTCATTGGCTCCGAGCAGCCAATAGCGCTTTTCCCAGAAACTCGCGAGATCCCGCGAGCGGTCGGAAGGAGGCCGCGGTTCGGGATGAAGCCTTCCTAGTACACAGAACCCCACTTCCACTCATGGCCACAGAGGCGCCACCTTTACTTAATTCACGCGGCAGTTGAAAATAAAAGTCTTGCGGAAGCACTTGCTCGTTCCGTAACCAGGAGATAGAACAGTTTTTATGGCAGCCACTGGAGAACTCATTCGCCTCATCAACTACGTCGACGACATCAACACCACCCTTCGCCGTATTCAGGCGTCGCTCTACGGCATGGACGCCGATGAGCGCAAGCGTCTGGCCGAAAGCCTGCGAGCGGCAGACGGACGCCTGAGAGAACTCCTTCTGGAAGTGGAGAAGTAGTGGCGGAGATCAAAACGATCGCCGTGATTGGCGCGGGGACCATGGGGCGGGGAATCGCTCATGTTGCCGCGCTGGGCGGTTATCGCACCGTGCTCGAGGATGTCCTTCCCGCGGCGCTACGCAGAGCACAGGATGAAATCCACCGCAATCTCGACAAAGCGGTCGAACTGGAGAAAGTCTCTCCCGCCGAGGCCAGGGCAGCACTGAACCTCCTTGAGTATGCCAGCAGCCCGGAGGAAGCGGCGCGCCAGGCAGATCTCGTGATCGAGGCCGTTCCGGAAGAGATGGAATCGAAAATCGAGATCTTCACTCTGCTCGACACGGTTTGCCGCCCGGAAACGATTCTGGCTTCAAACACTTCGTCGCTCAGCATTACAGAAATCGCCAGCGTGACCTTTCGCCCGAAGAAGTGCCTCGGCATGCATTTCTTCAATCCCGTGCACAAGATGAAGCTGCTTGAGATTGTGCGGGGGCTGGAGACGGACGAGCAGACGCTATTGGCGGCGGGCGATGTTGGCCGGCGGATGGGCAAAGAAGTAGTGGTAATTCGCGAGTCGCCGGGCTTTATTACTAGCCGCATCAATGCCATGATCGGCAATGAAGCCTTTTACATGTTGCAAGAGGGAATTGCTTCCCCTGCGGACATTGACAAGGCGCTGAGGCTCGGGCTCAACCACCCCATGGGGCCTTTTGAACTGGTGGATCTTGTAGGGCTCGACACGCGCCTGCACATTCTCGAGTACCTGCACAGGAGTCTGGGTGAGAAGTATCGTCCCGCGCCGCTTTTGGTGCAATATGTCAAGGCCGGACGCCTGGGGCGTAAAAGCGGACGTGGCGTTTACGAATATCCCGCAAGGCCGGCAGAAGCAGCGCAAAGCTGATCTTTGCTCTAATCCCGGGCGCGAAGCTGTGCCTTCGAGAGAGTGAACTTTGAACCCCTAAAGCCTCGCAAAACTTAAAAAACCAGCGCTTCGCGCGAAATCCTCAGCCAGTTGGTGAAACCGCGGATCTTCTTGGTGCAGGGAATTTGTCACAACTCCGTTGCGGAACTTCGCTCACCAGAATTGCGTACAGCAGAGTGTCCGGAAAGGGAAAATGAGACCTCTCGCCGGAACAAACCCTCTGCTGTCTCCCCGGCGGCAGAGGGGCACGTTTTGTCGGCTACTTGGCTTTGATCTCTTCGCGTTTTTTCGCTGCGTCGAGCGGACGGACCGGTTCGGTCATCCGTACGGGGTCAAGGATCTCGCTAATCTCTTTTTCGCTCAGCAACTTCTTCTCCCGGGCTATTTCTATGATCGACCGTCCGCTTGCCACGGCTTCTTTTGCGATCTCAGCGGCCTTGGAGTATCCAATATAAGGATTCAGCGCGGTTGCTAGCGACACCGTCGCTTGGACATAGAAGTTGCAGCGACTGTCGTTGGCTGTGATTCCCGACACGCACTTGTCGGTGAACTGACGAAGCATGTTGCTCGAAATCGTGATCGACTGTAGAACGCTATAGGCCATGGTCGGCATCATGACGTTGAGTTCGAGTTGCCCACCCTGAACTGCCATCGCGACTGCCACATCGTTTCCGACCACCTGGAAGGAGACCATTGCGGCGAGCTCGGGGATGACGGGATTGATTTTGCCGGGCATGATCGAAGACCCGGGCTGCAATGCCGGCAGATTGATTTCCGCGAACCCAGTGTTCGGGCCAGACGAAAGCATGCGCAAATCGTTCGAGATGCGGATCACCTCTAAGGCAAGGTTACGGAGCGCCGACGAAACTGCGGCCATGGCAAGATTGGACTGCATCGCGTACCGCATGTCATCGACCGGAACAAGCTTCTGACCGGAGATACGCGCCAGATTGGCGATGGCCTTCTCGCGATAGTCTGGGTGCGTGTTGATGCCAGTGCCTACTGCTGATCCCCCCAGGCCCAATTCCCGCAGGAGGTCCGCGCTGCCCTGAATGGCGTCTTTCGAGCGCTCGATGGCGGCAGCGTAGGCGGTGAACTCCTGGCCTAAACGCATCGGGACAGCGTCTTGCATATGTGTGCGGCCGGACTTCAAAATGTCGTGGAATTCCTTGCCTTTTTTCTCCAGCGCAGAAACCAGCGAATCGAGCACCGGGTAGAACTTTTCCAGTTCAAGCAGCGTTGCCAGCCGCATGCTGGTGGGAAACACGTCATTCGTGCTCTGCCCGTAGTTGACGTGATCATTCGGATGAACCTTGGTGTACTCTCCAAGGGTTCCGCCGAGGATCTCCACAGCACGGTTCGCAATCACCTCGTTCGAGTTCATGTGAAAGCTGACGCCGGCGCCGGCCTGGAAAACATCCACTACAAACTCGTTGTTCCAGTTGCCTTGTTGGACCTCGCGAGCCGCCTGAACAATTGCGTTCGCGATCTTTCCGTCCACCAGTCCTAGTTCGCGATTGGCTTCGGCTGCAGCTTCTTTTACCATGCCAATTGCCCGGATCAAGGTAGGATGCGCGCGCATGCCGGAGATCGGGTAGTTCTCGACCGCGCGTGCGGTTTGAATCCCGTAGTACACATGAGCGGGAATTTCCTTGATACCGAGGGAATCTTTTTCCGTGCGGGTAGAGCCAGGGGCGCCGTGATTATCGGAAGGCATCAGTTTCTCCTAGGGAACCAAAAATTATAGCGAATGCGGCACTCGGCAGGCTTCATCCAAAGCACATGTACTTGATTGACTGGGGAAACACCATCGAAGGTGTGCAAGGGAACCAAGAGAACGCTTGGAGCTTGAAGACTCGTATTGCCCTGAGACCTGGCCGTCGAGGAATGACGTCTGGAATGCTTAATCCCACATGCTAGAATCTATCTCTCCCAGCCTCACCTCAGGAAGCCACTTTGCCCTCGACGAAGCAGATTCCCGACACCTTGCCAAAGCCGCAGTTTCTCACCAGTGGGGACATGTGCGTCGACGTCATCGTGATCGGAAGTGGTCCTACGGGCCTGGCCTGCGCCATCGAGGCACAGAAAGCGGGCTTTAAAGTCGTCTGCATCGACAAGGGCTGCCTGGTGAACTCACTTTTCAACTACCCGGCCAACATGATTTTCTTTACCACTCCGGAACTGTTGGAGATTGGCGACATACCGTTTACCACTGCGAATCCCAAACCGAATCGACTGGAAGCCCTCGAGTACTATCGAAAGGTCTCGGAACACTACAACCTCGATGTGCGCCAGTACCAGAGGGTGGAAACCGTTGCAGGCGCGGACTTGAACTTCCATCTCACAACCTGCGATCGGCTGGGACGTGTTTACGACTATTTCTGCAAGAAAGTGATTGTCGCAACCGGTTACTACGATCGTGCGAATCTGCTGCAGGTTCCCGGAGAGGACCTGTCCAAGGTCTTTCACTACTATCGCGAGCCGCACCCTTACTTTGACAACGACGTGCTTGTAATCGGCGGAAAGAATTCCGCGGCGATTTCAGCCCTGGATCTTTGGCGGCACGGAGCGCGCGTCACCCTTGTCCATCGCGGACCGAAGATGCACAACCACGTGAAGTACTGGATTCTTCCTGACATTGAGAATCGCATCAAGAACGGGGAGATCGCAGGCTATTTTCGCAGCCGGGTGAAGGAAATTCAGCCCGATCAAGTCACACTCGATACTCCCGAAGGTGAAGTGGGGATCAAGAACGACTTCGTCTTTGCACTGACCGGCTATCACCCTGACTATGAATTTCTGCGGTCCATGGGGATTGAACTTTCCAGTGAACAATGCCGTCCGGTTTGCGATCCGATAAGTCTGGAAAGTAATGTCCCGGGAATCTATGTGGCGGGAGTTATCGTAGCGGGATCACGAACCAACGAGATCTTCATTGAAAATGGTCGCTTCCATGGCCAGCAGATCGCGGCCGACCTGAAATTCAAGTTGGGCGCGACATAATCTCAAGTTCCTTCTCGGAAGTCCCATAAAATGCTAAACCCCGGGATTGCTCCCGGGGTCAAAGCAGAAGGGGGAGATTAGTCTATGCGTTGAGACGGCGACGAACCAGGCCAGCAATACCCACTAAGCCCGTGCCTAACAGTCCTAGCGTTCCAGGCTCCGGAACAGGCGGCGGCGGAGTAGTGCCCGGGACGGTGCCGACGAAGGTTGTCAGAGAGCACCCGCCATTACTACCCACGACGCAGAGGTGAATGCCCGCTGCCGTGATGTTGCTGGCTGTGGCGTTCGTGATGGTGAAGGTCAAAGTCGTCGGGAACGTTGCCTGGCCTCCCGATGTCTTAAAGCAGAACTGGAAGGAACCCAACTGTCCCTGGCCACTGCACGCCGAAGCCGTCACACCGTTCAAGGAAAAAGTGTTCAGCACGCTCGTGTTCGTGAGGCCGCCGTTAAACCCGAAGGTAGGCCCCTGAACTGCAAGGGCGAAACCCGTATTCATGGTGATACTGGCCGTGACGTTAGCACCGTTCTGTGTAAACGTGATGGTACCGGCCGTTTGACCGTTGTAAACAAAATCCAAGGTAGTTGCTGAAGCCGTGGGCACGATGGCGAAAGCCGCGAGCACCAAAGCTAAGATTGAAAGTTTGAGACTGGTGATTCGCACGACCGATCCCCCTCTGGGAGCTTAAAGTTTGCACTACAGTAACGGGGTTACTAATGGCACGCCCCGTGCCATTTACGGTGGAAAAGGCCTTCAGCTAAGTTATTGATTATAAAAGCCGTAAATTACGACAAAATGGGGCTTGGAGGGGTCCGCGGCAAGAGTATGCAATCTCCTGCACATTGTGTGCTAACCAACCAGCATAGCCCTCGGGGCCGGCTAACTCTAAGGATGTAAAGGAACCTGCCACTAAGGTTGTAGCCGGTCCATCTTTGCTGCCATGATGAAATCGCTTTCGGTGAGGCCGTCAACCTTGTGGGTCCAAAGGGTGATCTCGACCTTTCCCCAGGTCAGAAAGATGTCAGGGTGATGGCCCTGTTCTTCGGCGAGGGCTCCCACGCGGTTCACAAAGTCGAGCGCCTTTAGGAAATCCGGGAAGGTGAAAGTGCGCGTAATGTGGTGTTCGTTGACAACCTTCCAATGGGCGAAGTCGGGGAGTTGCTTGTGAATTTCGGCAAGTTCTTTCCCCTTAAGTGGCGGAACGCCTCCCCGGCAAGGGACGCAGGTGCGGGATGCAAGTTCGCTCATGAAAGCTCCATATCGGAATTGAAAACGGCCAGGACGATCGACTAGATGCCTAAGTTCAGAACTGCGTTTCCCTGACATGCCCTTTGGATTTGTCCATCGCGCGGGTCAATTCGCAACTGGCCCTTGGTTCATCGCAGCGGCTTCTGCCGAAATGCAGGGCTTAGAACGGAATGTCTTCATCGCTGATGGGCGAGGACATGGCTGACGCGGGTTCGTGCTCGGGTGCGCGCTGATCGAAGTTGTTGCCGCCGGCCGAACTCCGGGAGTAACCGCCCGACTCCCCAGAACCCTCGCCGCGGCCGCCGAGAAGAACGAGATCGTTCGCCACGATTTCCGTCATGTATTTCTTCTGTCCGCTCTGCTTATCTTCCCAGGAACGGGTCTGCAGCTTACCCTCGATATAGACTTTGCCGCCTTTTTTCAGGTACTCGCCGGCTATTTCTGCGAGCCGCTGCCAGAGCACAACGTTGTGCCACTCGGTGCGGTCTTGCCATTGGCCCTCTTTGTCCTTGAAACGCTCGTTCGTGGCAACCGTGATCTTTGCAACCGCGGTGCCCGACGGCGTGTACTTCACTTCGGGATCTTTGCCAAGATTGCCAAGAAGAATGACCTTGTTGACGCTTTTGCCTGCCATGAATGTGCTCCTTCAGATAGCACGGGGAATCGTGGTTGTTTGGATTTGGACACTATAGCAGCTTTGAGCCAGGGAAAGAGTGGGGGAACCGGAACGCGAGGCTTTCTAGAGGGAATGATGAGGGATTCGCCCACGCCTGGTTGATCGCCCGGCTGTTTTTTCGCCGCGACTCGGCGTTTTCTGGTTCAAGGTTTTGAAGAATGAACCGCCACGAAGGTCATTTCATTGGCCGGGCTGCCCGTGCGCTCCTTCCAGGCATAGAACAGGCCGGCGTAGGTTTCGGTCAGGTAGTCTGAGGGGCTGATGCCGATCCGAAGCGCGACCTGGTCGATCCAATCTGGAGGCCCTTCAATTTCTCCGAAGTTCCCGAGGGGAGTTTCGTCGACGACCACGTGCCCGTGTTCGTCCTTCCATTCCGTACGAAACTTCTCGTATCGAAAAACAGGCTCGAACTCGAGGGCGCGAAAGACGGCTTCGAGCTTCGCCCCGTCTTCCACTTTGGTTTCCGTCTCCACCCGGACCTTGTGCGGTCCCGAGTTGCCGCTGCCCTTCGCTTTGTGGGTGAGGATCCACGAGTCGCCATATTTGCGGATGCGGAGGATGTCTCCGCGGCCCCGCAACGGCCGCCCCGGCAGGTCGAAGAGCACATTCATCTCGTGCGTCCGCGGAGTAGTTTCCACGAAACCGAGTTCGCGCAGCTTGGCCGCGAGTGCAGATAACTCGGTGATGCAGAATTTGATTTCGGTTTCGTTCGAGGACGACATAGAGTGAGTATAACGGGAAGAAACGCTCCGCCTTTGGAACTCAGGTTGGGAGTAAGAGACCTTTGAGCAAGAGAAGACTTTGGCAGGTCGCCGAGTGCGAAAGGGCTGCCCTCTGATTGCCTCTAACTGAACGTGGGCAGCTTCACCAAATCATCTGGGGGCACGGGTTCTACCGGCTGGCCTGCTTTGCGCCAAGCACCAAGTCCTCCCTGAATCACGAACGCTCGAAATCCTGCTTGCCTCAGTAGCAGCGCCACACGGGCGCTGGTCGCTTCGCGCGCTCAAGTGCAATAGACGTAGATGTCCTTGTCCTTGGGAAGGGAATTGAGTTCCTTTTGCAGCCGATTGGGTTCTATCCGGATCGAGCCTGCGATGCGGGCCGCGCTCGAATCGTAGTAGCCATGACTACGGACATCGACCACGATGACCTCGTCCTTCTGGCCGCTGGCGATCCGCCTGGCTAGATCTTCGACCTTCGCGCGGGGAACCACGTCGGATAATTTGTAACGCTGATATTGAATAGCCCGATAGATCACGAAGACCACGAGGGCGAGTAGTATGACTTCGCCGAAGACATGACTTGCATTTTGCAAGCCGCGTGTAATTTTGGCGACAAAGTCTCGGGCCAAAAACCCCAGGGCTCCGTAAGCAAGCACATAAAGGCATGTGCCTGCCAGGTCGAAGCGCAGAAACTGATCGGTCTTCATTCGCATGCTGCCGGCCAGCGGTGCCGCCATCGTATTCACGCCGGGGATGAATTTCGCAAAGATCAGTGTCAGCTTGCCGCGCTTATAGAAAGATTCCGCCGATCGCAGGATGCAGGTCTCCGGATTCATGGATACGCGACACAGAAACGCAAGTAGAGCCCAGCCAGTGTAGCGGCCAAGTACGAACAGGAGTAGGTCGCCCAGCAACATTGCGAGGATCGAAACGGCAAAAGCGACGGACGCTGAAATCAAATGAGATGCAGCAGCAGCTCCGGCCGCGATTAAGGCGAGAGCGGCGGGGGCAGGCAGACCGGCTGCTTCGGCAAACACCACGAGAAATAGCAGCAGATATCCATGATGCGAGATGGCTTGGAGCAAATCGGTCATCCTGATTCCAGAGTACATGAAAAGGGCGGCGTTAGACCGTCAGATCTGCTAACCGCAACTTTCCTACCATGCACCTTAAAAAAGACATTACCAACAGCTCTTCCAGGCTATTCTCCCTAGCGGAATTGCCACCTGAGTGACGTCTGACAACACGGGGGGAAAATTTGGATGTAGAACCGCGAAATAGCAGGCAGCCAGACTACTTTTCGCGGGCGACCACAAACTCTGGAGCCCACAGCAGCGCGCGTTTGATTTCCGAGTCAGGGAAAGTGCAGACGGCTTTGCGCGCGGACTCGGCATACTTGCTTGCGGCGGCCGTAGCAGCTTCCACCGAGCCGTAGCGGGTCAGGATTTCGAGAATGTCAGCATGAGTGGCCCCATTAAAGGCGCGCTGCTCGACGACCGCCGCAATTTTCTTGCGCTCCGACGGTGTGCAACGCTCGAGAGCGTGAATAACCGCCATCGTGACTTTGCCTTCACGCAGATCGCTGGCCACGGGCTTACCAAGAACCTGTTCGGATGCAGTTAGGTCGAGCACGTCATCGACGATTTGAAATGCCATCCCCAGGTCACGGCCGTACTTTGCGACCTGTTCTTCCTGCTCCGGCGAAGCGCCACCGAGAATGGCTCCAAGCCGCATGCAGACCGAGAACAGACATGCGGTCTTTCTGTAGATCAGATCGAAGTGCTCGTCGAGGGAGATGAGCTTGCCAAGTTTCTCCATCTGCAGCAGTTCGCCTTCCACCATCTGCTGGGTAAGTTCAATGAGCGCGTCGAGAATACGGAAGTTGCGTTCCTGTACCGCAACCTTGAAAGCCTGCATGTAGAGCCAGTCGCCAGCGAGCACGCATTTGGAATTTCCCCACTGGGTGTTGGCCGCAGGGCGGCCACGGCGAGTTTTGGCTTCATCGATGATGTCGTCGTGGACGAGCGTGGCGGTATGGATGATTTCAACCACAGCTCCAAGCTTTACCGCGCCCCGCCCCTCATAGTTGAAAAGCTTGGCAGAAAGCAGCAGCAGCATTGGACGAATGCGCTTGCCACCGCCACCACGGAGGTACTCACCAATTTCGGTAATGGCCGTGACCCCGGAGACGGTATCGCGACCGAACTCACGTTCAATGGCAGCGAGATCGTCGCGTAGCAGTTCAAAGACTTCGGCTCCGTTGATGGCCATACCGTTGGTGGTGGCGGAAGTTGTCATTTAACCGGCTTCAGGCTCAGGCCCAGCTTCAGGCCGAATGGCCCGGAAGCGAAAGCCTGATGCCGCATCTAGTTTGATCGATAATTCGTGAACTGCATATCGATTCCGAAATCCTGCTGCCGCAACAAAGCGATGATCTCCTGCAGAGTGTCGCGGTCTTTGCCGCTGACCCGCACCAAGTCTCCTTGGATCGATGCCTGCACCTTTTTCTTTGAGTTCTTGATGAGTTTGACGATGTCACGGGCTTTCTCAATCGGAATACCTTGCTGCATCGTGATCTTCTGTTTGGCGGTCGCATTGGCGGCGGGTTCAACCGGGCCGTAAGTCAGGCCTTTTAGGGGTACTCCGCGCTTCACGAGCTTCTGCTGGAAAACATCGTTAACCGATTTCAGCTTGTACTCGTCAATCGAGTGCAGAAGGATCGCATCCTTGCCCTCCAAAGCGATGGCGGACTTTGAGTCCTTCAAGTCAAAGCGCGTAGAAATTTCTTTCATCGCCTGCTGAATGGCGTTCGAGACTTCCTGTAGGTCGATCTTGCTGACAATATCGAAAGTGTTCTCTGGCATGGATTAATAGATTAGCTTAGTTGGGCGGATGATTCCCACTGGTCCCAGGTTTTTTTAGAGCATTGTACCGCCGGCAGCAAAACGCAGCGAGCAGCGAGCGAGGAGCGAACATCCTCGAGCCAGCTCGAATCGCTTACTGCCCCAAATCAAAGAAGCGGTAGAAATTATCTGCAGTTTGCTTGCCGATTTCTTCTCCCGACAGGCCGCGCAACTGGCCGATGTGCCGCGCCGTTTCTTTGACATAGGCAGGCTCATTGCGTTTGCCGCGGTATGGGGTGGGGGCGAGATACGGCGCGTCGGTTTCAATGAGCATCCGCTCCAGTGGAACCTGAGTCGCAGAATGGCGAATCTGCTCCGCTTTTGGGAAGCTGACGTTGCCGGCAAAGGAAATCATGAAGCCGATGTCCAACGCCCGCTTTGCATGACTCCAGGCGCCAGTGAAGCAATGCAGGATGCCGCCGAGGCCTGAAGGTCTCCAGTGCTGTTCGATCAAGGAGAGGCAGTCTTCCCAAGCGTTCTGGTTCTGGTCGCTTGGACGGCAGTGGATGACGATCGGCAATGCCGCCGCCCGCGCGAGCTCCATCTGCCGGACAAAGACGTCCTGCTGAATGTCGCGCGGCGAGTGGTCGTAATAGTAGTCCAGTCCAATTTCTCCCCAGGCGATCGCCTTCGGATGATGCGCGAGTTGCTCGAGTTCCAGGAAGTCGGTTTCTTTGGCCAGCTTCGCCTCGTGGGGATGAATTCCGATACTCGCGTAAATGAAATTGTGCTTCTCGGCGATCCGAATCGCGCAATCCAGGGTGCCAGGACCGTCCCCTGTACCGATCGAAAGGATATTAGCGACGCCTACTTCGCGAGCACGCAGAACGACCTGCTCGCGATCAGAATCGAAGCGCGAGCCGTCGAGATGGCAATGAGAATCGACGTACATGTCTTCACGGTCTGTTATTTCAATCTTGCTCCGAGAGGTACATCCTCTAGAAAGCCGGCTAGCACCGGCTTCCCGCCTTCGAGGGACGCGGCTAAAAGCATCCCGTTTGACTCTAGCCCGCGCAATTTGCGGGGAGCAAGATTGGCGACAATCACGATTTTTCGCCCGATCAGCGTCTCCGGGGCGTAGGCTTCGGCGATGCCGGCCAGGATCTGGCGGGTTTCGGTTCCGAGATCGACTTCGAGGCGCAGCAGTTTGTCCGCCCCTTTTACGCGTTCTGCAACCTTCACTTGTGCAACGCGAAGTTCGACCTTCGTAAAATCATCGATTGAGATTTTACGGTCAACGATGGCTTCGGCGGCAGGTTGATTCAGCGGCACAGATCCTTGCGACGCCCCCTGTGTCGCTCCGGCCTGAGCTGTCGCGGTCTGTGCCTGTCCAGCTTCGGTGTCCGCCGGAGCTGCGGCCCCTCGGTTCTTCTCTTCCATCTGCTGCATCCTTTCAATAGCGCCTTTGTCGGCGCGGGGGAAAACGGGTTCAACCTTGCCCAGCCTGGTTCCAAGCTTGAGTTGCCCCCACTGCAAGTCGGCGAGCGGAAACTTCGTAATGTCTCCGAGGCCCAGCTGGGACCAGATTTTGGAGCTGGCTTGCGGCAGGATCGGATAGGCCAATGCGGTCACGATGCGCAAAGCCTCCGCCGATGTGTACAGCACGGTGGCCAAGCGTGCCCGGCTATTTTCGTCCTGCTGCTCGGCCAGAGCCCATGGCTCATTTTCCACGATGTACTTGTCGACCGCCGCCACCAGAGCCCAGGCAAGCTCGAGAGCGCGCGAGAACTGGTATTGCCCAAAAAGCTCATGGAACTCTTGCACCGTGTGTCTAGCTAGGGTCGCTATCAGGTCCTCTTCGGGGGTGTGGGCGGCGGTGTGAGAGGGATATGGCACCTCTCCCTTGAAATAACGCGTGATCATGGCCAAAGTCCTGCTGGCCAGATTGCCAAGACCATTTGCCAGATCCGAGTTATAGCGTTGCACGAGCGCATCGAAGGAAAACGAGCCATCCTGCCCGAATACAACTTCACGCAGCAGGAAATAACGCAGAGCGTCAGCACCGAGCACGTCAAGAATTGTCTCGCTGCGCACAATATTCCCCCGCGACTTCGACATCTTGTTCTCTTCGAACAACAGCCAGCCGTGAGCAACGATCGACTTGGGCAGGGGAAGGCGCGCCGCCATGAGAAAGGCCGGCCAATAAACGCAATGGAAACGGACAATTTCCTTGCCAACCATGTGGACGTCGGCAGGCCAGAACTTCTTGAACTTGGAATCATCCGCCGAGCCGTAACCAAGGGCGGTGATGTAGTTGGCCAAGGCATCGAACCAAACATAGATCACGTGCTTGGGATCGTCAGGAACCGGAATACCCCAGGAAAAAGTCGAGCGGCTGATGGAGAGATCACGCAGGCCGGACCGCAGGAACGAGATCACCTCATTGCGTCGAGTCTCGGGGCGGATGAACTCCGGCTGCGAGCTGTAAAGCTCGAGCAGTGGCTCGGCAAATGCCGACAGCTTGAAGAAGTAGTTCTCTTCTTTCACCGTTTCGGTGGGGCGACCGCATTCCGGGCAAGCTTCCCCCGGTCCCACTTCCACGTACATCTCATCAAAGACGCAGTACTGGCCGGTGTAGCTGCCCTTATAGATGTATCCATTGTCGCGAATGCGCCGCCACAGGCTCTCGAGACCGCTCTTGTGGCGGTCCGACGTCGTGCGGATGTAATCGTCGTAGGTGATTCCCATACGGTCCCAAAGAGCGCGGAACTCGGCTGAGACGCCATCGGCGAATTGCTGAGGAGACGTTTGTGCGGCCTCCGCTGCACGCTCGATTTTCTGACCATGTTCGTCGGTGCCGGTCAGGAACCAGGTATCAAATCCCAAGGCTCGCTGTCGGCGAGCGACGGCGTCACAGGCAATGGTCGTGTAGGAATGCCCGATATGAGGGCGCGCGTTGACGTAGTAGATCGGTGTCGTAATGTAGAACTTGGGCATATTTATCTTTAGTCGCGCAGAACACGGAGGACACAGGGAAAAACAGGAAGGATTGCCTTCGTGTACTTTCGTGCTCTTTGTGGTTAATGCCTTTTGCTGGTGGCCTGCAGGTAGGCTTGCACCGCCTCCTGCATGACCTGCTTCAATGGTACACGCTGCTCGGCAGCGATGCGGCGGCAGTCTTCGTATTCGGGTGCGTAACTAGAAATAGTGCTATTCATGCTGGCGACCTTGATACGGATCTCCCCAAACCGCGTGCGGACGGTTTGCCACTCTCTTGCAAGTATCTGACGGCGTTCTTCGCGGCGGCGTACGCCTAACGTGGTGGTCTCAGCGAAGATGATCTTAGTCAGATTCTCGGCATCTTGGGGTTTGGAAAGCACGGTCAACAGAGTTGCTGGGCGGTTCTTCTTCATCTGCACCGGGGTGCCGAAGACATCCAGTGCTCCAGCTTCGAAAAGTTCTTCCATCACGTAGCCGAAGACCTGGGGGCTGAGGTCGTCGAGGTTCGCTTCTAGGATCGTGACGTGGTCTTCCCCGGGTTGTGCCGAGCCTGTTCGCGTCCCTCCCTCGGGTCGTTCGCTCGGCCCGGGCTTGGCTCCCGAGTCGACTGCCTGCACCACCTCTCCGATCAGGATCCGCACTACGTTCGGCTGTCTGAGAAAGTCTTGAGTGCCCGCGCCATAGCCAATCTTCTCGATCTTCATCGCGGGGAGCGATTCAAACCGGGAAGCTAGAGTTGTCACAATAGCGGCACCGGTGGGGGTCACAAGCTCAGCCTTGACGCCCGCGGAGTACACCGGGACATTCTTAAGCAACTCGACCGTCGCAGGCGCGGGAACGGGAAAGGTTCCATGTGCGCACTCGACGGTTCCTGCGCCGACATTCAGCGGCGAGCACAGGAACTGATCGACCCCCAGTGCGTCTGCCCCGACCGCGGCACAGACGATGTCGACGATGGCGTCCACGGCGCCAACCTCGTGGAAGTGAATCTTTTCGATGGGCAGATTATGAATCTTGGCTTCGGCTGTCCCGAGCTTCTCGAAAATGCCAATCGCTCTGCGCTGAGCGGATTCGCCGGTCTTTGAGTGGCCAATGATGTGGCGAATCTCTTTCAGCGCCCGGCCATGTCCTTCCGAATGAGTATGGATCTGTTCGAAGGGCGCGTGTTCATGCACTGGTTGGTGGGAGTGAGAATCGTGGGAATGCTGATGCGAATGCGATTGTGCGCCGGCGCCTGGCTTGGCCCGCTGATCGTCCGTTGATGTTCTTCGTGGTTGCTCTTTCCTTCCATCAACGATCACATCGACCTTGGTTGCACTAATGCCGCCACGAATCACGCGAGTGATTTCGAGCGCCGCACCGAGGCCCAGGGCCGCGACGGTTTGGTGAAAAAGTTCGCATGAGACTCCGGCATCGATCAACGCACCCAAAAACATGTCGCCGCTAATGCCAGAGAAGCAATCAAGATAGGCGATGCGACTCGGAGCATCGTGCCTCGATCGTCCCTCATAATCCGGAGAGGCGTCTTTCATGTGTTTTACGTCGTGCGACAAAGTGTGTCCTTACGCTTGGCCAAACAGAAATTCTAAAGCTGAACTCGTTTTTGCGTACGACCGACGACGGACGGCACATGACCGTCTGTTAAAATCACTGTTTTCCCAACAACTTAGGGGACCTACTTGTATCGTCATCTCGAGAATCGGCTAGCCCAGCAAATACGCGGGTTTCTCCGCGAAAAGTACGGAGTGGAGCTGCCCAGAATTGTCGTTGAGCAACCGCCGAAAGTGGAGTTCGGAGAGTACGCAGTGCCCCTGGCTTTTGAATTGGCCAAAAAGCTGCGTAAGCCGCCGCGGAAGATTGCGGAAGACATTGTTGCGGGCATGGGCCCGGTCGAGGGATTCCAGAAGCTGGAGGTTGCTGGCGCCGGCTACATCAATGCGCGAGTTGATCGCGTCTCAATGGCAACGGCGGTCGTGCGGGAGGAAAAACCTGCTGTCGGGAAGACGGCGGGCAAGATTCTGGTGGAGCACTCGAGCATCAATCCGAATAAGGCGGCACATATTGGACATCTGCGCAATGCAATTTTGGGGGACACGTTCGTGCGCCTTTTGCGCTTCTCCCAGCGTGATGTCGATGTTCAGAACTACATTGACAACACGGGCGTGCAAGTGGCGGATGTGGTCATCGGATTCCAGCATCTTGAGAAAAAGTCACGAGCCGAGATTGAGCAACTGGCGAAAGAACCGCGATTCGATTACTACTGCTGGGATTTGTATGCGCGAGTGTCCCAGTGGTATGAGCAAAGTCCGGAGAACAGGAAGGTGCGACTGCAAGCATTGCACGAGATCGAGCGGGGCGGCAATGAAACGGCGGCAATCGCAGAATTGCTTTCGATCGCGGTGCTGCGCCGGCATCTGGAAACCATGGACCGGATCGACATCGAATACGACTTCCTGCCGCGGGAAAGCGAGATCTTGCACCTTCATTTCTGGGATGCTGCGTTTGAGAAACTCAAAACTGCAGGAGTTCTGTTCTACGAAGATCAAGGGAAAAATAAGGGTTGCTGGGTGATGCGCCGCGCGGCGATCGGGAAAGCGACGGCAAAAACCTCAACCAAAGAGGATGCCCCTCGCGCTTGCTCAGAGCAGGACTCAAGCACAGAGGAAGCCGCCGAGGTTTCCGAGGAAGATCAGAAAGTCATCGTCCGTTCGAATGGAACCGTGGGTTATGTGGGCAAGGACATCGCCTATCACATGTGGAAATTCGGATTGCTGGGCAAGGACTTCGGATACTGCAAGTTCTTCCACTACGTTGCCACCCAAAAGGAGTGTTGGATTTCTACGAGCAACGGAGAAAAGGATCATCCTCACTTTGGAGGGGTCGCGGAGATCTACAACGTCATCGATGCGCGGCAGTCCGAAGCCCAGAATACCGTCATCGAAGCCCTTCGGGGGCTCGGGTATCAGGAGGCCGCCGATCACTATACCCACTTTTCCTACGAGATGGTTGCGCTCACTCCCCGCTGTGCCGCTGAGCTCGGATACGACCTTTCCGAGGAAGATAAAGCTCGACCCTACGTGGAGGTTTCAGGGCGGAAAGGCTTTGGCGTGAAGGCCGACGATCTGCTCGATAGATTGATCGCTACCGCTAGCTTGGAGGTGGACCCTCGGAATCGGGATCTGCCCCAGGAGCAACGCGATGTTATCTCGAAGCAGATCGCCATTGGCGCGCTGCGCTACTTCATGTTGAAGTACACGAAACCGGCAGTGATTGCCTTCGATTTCAAAGAGGCTTTGAGTTTTGAAGGTGAGACCGGACCTTATGCGCAGTATGCAGTGGTCCGCGCGACCAACATCTTCCGCAAGGGGGGATGGGATGCGGATGCCTTCTTGGCGGATGTTGCAAGCCAGCTCTCGGGGGACGACCTGACGAAGTTCCTGACGGGCGAGGACTCGGACGAGCTTTGGGAACTCTGGCTGGCGGCCTCGAAGACGGCGTATGTCGTCGATCAATGCGTCGCGACCACGGAGCCAGCGTATCTCGCCAAGCATGTCTTCCAACTGGCGCAGATGTTTAACACCTTCTATCACCGGTATCCCATCTTGAGCGAACCCGATGAGCGGCGGAAGAAGTTCCTTTTGACGACGACAGCCATCGTGCGGCGGGAGTTGATGCGGACACTGGCCGTGCTGGGGATTGAAGTTCCGGTGGTGATGTAGCGTCCCCTTTGCCGCTTCAGTTGGACTGAGAGTGGCATCACCACGCGTATGGAACTAGGCTCGCTTTCGTCCTCCCGCGACCATCAGCGCCCCGCCCACGACGATGAGTCCGACGCCAACGTAGGGGGGAAGAAGTTCGTCGTGGCGGGTGTTGACGCCGACATGAATATCCCCGGCGTCGATGCCATGGCGCTCGCTGTGGGGCAAGGGAATGAAGAATGACGCAATCCCAAGCACCACAATGATAAGTCCGACGACAAACAGTGCTTTCATAGAGCTCTCCTTGAATCCCGCGTTTTTCTCGCCCGGCGGTTGCCTAGCCTTTCCCGAGTTCGCGAGCGAATTCGATCAAACTGCGCACCGCAACTCCCGATGGCCCCTTTGCGATCCAAGGCTTGTTTTCTTCCATCCAGGCGGTGCCTGCGATGTCGAGATGGATCCACGGCGTTGTTTCCGCGAATTCGCGCAGGAACGCAGCCGCGGTACTTGCTCCTCCCCAGCGTCCCCCGGTGTTCATGAGGTCCGCGATGTTTGAACGAGTCATATCGAGATACTCGTCATTGACTGGCAGACGCCACATGCTTTCGCCGGATTTCGCGAGCGTAGTGGCGAAGCTCTGATAAAACGAGTCGTCGTTTGCAAAAACGCCGACGTTGGCATAGCCCAAAGCGACCACAACGGCGCCGGTCAGGGTGGCCGCGTCAATTAGATGCGTGCAGCCCAGGCGGCGCGCGTAGCACAGGCCATCCGCGAGAACCAGCCGTCCTTCCGCATCGGTGTTGATGATTTCGATGGTCTTGCCGGACATAGCCGTCTGAATGTCGCCGGGCTTCTGCGCCTTGCCCGAGGGCATGTTTTCCGTGGCGCAGACGATGCCGATGACTTTGACCTTTGGCTTGAGCAGCGCGATCGCGCGCATGACGCCGATCATGGTGGCACCGCCGGCCATGTCGTATTTCATCTTCTCCATGCCGTCGGCAGGCTTGATGGAGATGCCGCCGGTGTCAAACGTAATCCCCTTGCCGACCAGCCCGAGCACCGGGTTTTCCGGGGCGTCAGCCGGTTCGTAGCGCATCACGATCAGTGCCGGCGGCTCGTCTGAGCCTTGCGCCACACCCCAGAATGCGCCCATCTTCAATTCCTGAATCTTCTCGGCTCCGTACACTTCGCACTTCAGGCCGTTTTCCTTACACATCTGCTTAGCCCGATCTGCAAGGATTGTTGGAGTCATTCGATTCGAAGGTTCGTTTACTAACTCGCGTGTGAAGTTCTGCGATTCCCCGACCACCCGAGCCTGTTCGAGCGCGCCTTCTAGCGTTGCCTGATCACCCGAGGCGACCACCCTCAGCGCTTCCACGCGCTGGTCTTTTCGGTCGCTCTTGTAGGTGTCGGGATCAAAGTTGCCGACGATGGCGCCTTCTACCACCGCCCGCAGGGCATCCTCGGCAGCAAGCGGTTCGGGCAAAACGAAGGCCAGACTGCGCAATTTGCGCGGCTTGAGAGCGCGGATGGCCGCGCCCCCCAGCTTGCGAAGATCGGACAGCGTGAATTTCTCGGAATTGCCTCCCCCGATCAGGAGGAGGCGCTTTGCCTTCAGACCCGAAGGTTTGTGCAACCAAGTTGTCTCAAAGGTCTTCGCGCTCACGTCGCCGGAGGAAATGACATCAGCAGCTGCTTGCTGAACGGCTTTGTCCCCGGCAGAGACAAAAGCCTCCATCTTGTCTTTATCCCCTCGGTCGAGCACGACAGCGACCAGGCATTCGGTTTCAAGTTGAGCGGCGGGAGAGAGAAAAAGTGAAGTCTTCATAATTTGTTGAGAAGAAACAGTATGAAAGGCGGGAAGGGAATCGCGCAAGCTGGCTATTGTGGCACTCAGAAAAGTGCGACATACGCCCGCCACGCCCGGGCGAGTCTTTATTAGGCTCTACTCACGATGCACGGGAGGCTTCGCTCTATGAAACGACTTGCTTGCGTTGTGTTTCTTCTCTCCGCCTGCTGTATGGCGGTCGAACCGGGACAGGTGCGCTATCTGGGTGGCACCTTAGACAACTCGAAGGTTGGCACGGTTGGTCGACTGGATTTGTCGTCGCCGGGGTCGATAACGTACCAAGTATCGGAGTCGCGCTTCACCATTCCCTATGAACAGATTGTGAGTTATCAATACAACCAGGAACTCGGGCACCACCTGGGCGTGCTGCCGGCGCTCGCAGTGGGACTGCTTAAACACCGCCAGCATCGGCACGTTTTCACGATTGTCTACCTGAACGACCAACTGACTAAGCAGATTGCCGTCTTTGAAGTGCCCAAACGCGCGGCCGGAAGCGTGAAGGCGGTTTTGGATGCAAAGGGCATCCACACGTGCGTACAATATGGCGCGTGCAGCACAAAATAATTTCCACCCGGGTCGGTCCTTCCGTTGCGAATTCACTCCGTTGGCTGATGATCGCGCTCCTGGTTTCAGCAGCCCTGGCCCAGAATGCGCCCGCATCCGAGAAGATCATCATTGATACCGACATCGGGGACGACGTCGACGACGCATTCGCGTTGGCGCTGGCGCTCAAAAGTCCTCAACTTCAGATTCTCGGCATCACGACCGAGTTTGGCGATACCGAGACGCGTGCCAAGCTCGTGGACCGGATGCTGGGGGAGGCAGGACGGCAGGACATCCCGGTGGCGGTTGGCGTTCCTACGGACGCGAAGACCAGCTTCGGGCAGCGTCCCTACGCCGAAGGGGGGCACTTTGCCAGAGCGAGCCACCCCCAGGCAGTGGATTTCATTCTCGAGCAGATACGTCGCTATCCGGGAGAGATCACGCTGGTGACGATTGGGCCCTTGGTGAACGTAGGCGCGGTGATCGACCGCGATCCAGGGACATTTCGCAAGCTGAAGCGCGTGGTGAGCATGGGCGGTTCGATCGACCGGGGATATGGAGATCCCTACGCCGCGCCGACTCCGCCTCAATCCGAGTGGAACATTTTGAATGACGTTCGGTCATCGCAGAAGCTGTTTGCTGCAGGCGTGCCGGTTTACCTAATGCCGCTCGATTCGACGCAGCTGAAACTCGACGAGGTAAAGCGCGCATTCCTTTTCCGGCAAGGGACTCCGCTCACTGATGCTTTGGCGATCTTGTATCACCAGTGGGGTCAGCAGACTCCGACGCTGTTCGACCCGGTCACCATTGCTTTCATCGATGATCCCAAGCTGTGTCCGGTCGAACCCATGAACATCGTGGTCGATGCCAAGGGCATGACCTTGCGCGGGAATGGCGCACCCAATGCGCAGGTGTGTTTACGCTCGGATCCGGAGGCGTTTTTCAGGTTTTACCTCTCCCGGGTCGCCTCGCGGTAGGCGTTTTCAATGCAAGATCCTGCAGCTTACAGGGAAAGGGAGACGGGTAAAATAGAGGAATGAGGCGGGTCTACCTCGACAATAACGCCACAACTCCGGTTTTGCCTGAGGTGCAGGAGGCTATGCGTCCCTATTTTGCCGAGCACTTTGGCAACGCGTCTTCCATCCATCATCACGGGCAGGAGACACGCGCGGCGGTCGAGCGGGCAAGAGAGTCGGTGGCGGCGCTGCTTGGTTGCCGCCCAGCTGAGGTGGTTTTCACTAGCGGTGGAACGGAGGCTGACAACCTCGCCATCTTCGGATTGGTTCGTGCGGGCGACCATGTTATTACCTCGACCATTGAGCATCATGCCGTCCTGAATTCCGCCAGGCAGCTACTGGAACGCGGCGCGGAGGTAACGTTTATTCCGGTGGACGGACGAGGTCTGGTGAATCCCGATGAGGTGCGCCGGGCGATCCGACCGAACACCAAGCTGGTCACCATCATGTACGCAAACAACGAGACCGGCGTGATCCAGCCGGTCGAGGAGTTGGGGAAGATCTGCGCCGAGTCCGATGTCTACTTCCATACCGACGGGGTGCAGGCGGCGTCGAAGATTAGGATTGATGTGAAGGGGATCGGCTGCGACCTGCTCTCCATTTCCGGACACAAATTCCACGCTCCGCAGGGGACGGGTGCGCTCTATGTGCGCAAAGGCACAAAGCTTGAGGCCTTGTTTTACGGTGGAAGCCACGAGCGCTCGCGCCGGGCGGGAACGGAGAACGTACCGGGAATCGTGGGACTGGGAAAGGCGGCGGAAATGGCCAGCAAGGCGCTTGCCGCTGGGGAAGATCAGGCCATGGCTGGATTGCGGGACCGATTGCAGGCAGCAATCTTAGCGACCGTTGCTTCCGCTGGTGTCAATGGCGAGGGCGCGCCCCGCGTCCCAAACACTTCGAACATCTACTTCGATTACATCGAAGGCGAAGCGCTGGTGATCGCGCTCGACCTCAAGGGACTCTCGGTTTCAACTGGAGCAGCCTGCTCTTCTGGGGCGATCGAGCCATCCCATGTGCTCACCGCAATGGGGCTCCGTCCCGACCGCGCCCGGGCCAGCATTCGCTTTAGCCTGGGCAAGCAGAACACCGCAGACGATGTGGAGTTTGCTGCCCAGTTAGCCCCGGCGGCAGTCGAGCGTTTGCGAGAATTGTCGCCTCTGTACAATAGGAAGACAGCGCTTAGCACTTAGCTTTGAGCCGTTTTGCCAAGTCTACTCTGGAGTAATAGAGCCAGCTGAGGAAGCGGGGCTGCCTAGAACTACAAGGCGGCGAAAAAAACGCAAAGTTCGCTACGAAGCTCATGCCCATCCCCCGCACGATCGCCGTTGCCATGTCGGGAGGAGTCGACTCCTCGACCGTAGCCGCCATGTTGCGCGCCGAAGGACACAACGTCGTCGGCCTCACCATGCAGTTGTGGAACCAGCGTCGGCTTGCCGGCCGTGAGGGCATGCCAGAGGCGGTGACCGGCCGCTGCTGCTCGCTCGATGATGTTTACGATGCTCGTCGCGTCGCCGAGACGATCGGAATTCCTTACTACGTGGTCAACCATGAGGAGCGGTTCGAGCGCGATGTCGTCCGGCCCTTCGTCGAGGAGTATCTTTCCGGACGAACCCCGATCCCTTGCAGCCTGTGCAACAATCACTTGAAGTTTGACCAGCTCCTCGTAGTGGCACGACAGATTGGCGCCGAGGCAGTTGCCACCGGACATTACGCCCGGGTCGAGTTGGATGATCTGAGTGGGCGCTGGTTGCTGAAGCGTCCGAAGGATCGCTCGAAGGACCAGACGTACTTCCTGTTTGGGCTCACACAGGAGCAACTGCAGCGAACGCTGTTTCCGCTGGGGGGAATGACAAAGCCTGAGGTGCGCGATTTGGCGCGCAAGCATGGTCTTGCTCTCGCTGAGAAGCCGGATTCCCAAGAGATTTGCTTTGTCCCGGGCGGCGACTACAAGAAGTTTCTCGATGCCTATCTGGGCGAGCAGGGCGAGTCGCTTCCGGATACGGCAGGCGAGCTGGTCACGACCGACGGACGCGTTATTGGCGAACACACGGGGATTCACAACTTTACGGTAGGACAGCGCAAAGGGCTTGGCATTGCAACCGGTTCGCCGCTCTACGTGATTCAGATCAAGGGTGATCGTCGGGAGGTCGTCGTCGGCGAGCAGGAGAATCTCTACTCCAAGACACTGATTGCGAAGCGCACCAATCTGATCTCAGCCGAGGAGCTGCATCAGCCGATGCGCGTAACCGTCAAGATTCGCCATCGCCATGAGCCAGCCGCTGCCACCATCGAGAAGTCCGGTTCTGAGGCGATTCTTGTAACTTTCGACGAGCCGCAGCGTGCGGTGACCCCAGGGCAAGCAGCCGTTTTCTACGACGGCGACGTGGTTGTGGGAGGCGGTTGGATTTCTTAGCCGGGCATCGTTTCTTCCCCGAGTTCCCCACGGATTGGGTTTTTCATTTCACCCGAGCTTGTCCGGCAGGGAAATCATTCCACATGGCCACGACCCGCTCTTTCAGCTCAGCCGTGTACTTGGCATAGATTTCTTCCGAGGCCTGTGCTTCCGGAGGGGGTTGAAGCAGTTTCCCGATTCTGATGTTCAGGTGCGAGAACTTCTGGAAGCGCTGGTTGCGCGGCCAGGCTTCGTAAAATCCGTCAATCGCCAGGGGCACGATTGGTATCTGCAAATGGATTGAGAGAATGGCGGCACCTTTTTTGAAAATTCGAGGGGTGCCGTCGATACTCCGTTCGCCTTCCGGATACAGCATAAGTGCCATCCCATTCCTCAGTCCGTAAGCCCCGGCACGCATTGCCGGAACCAGGTTGGCGTCTGGGTCTACCACGACGACTTTGAGCAATCTCGCCACTTGCCGCATCAACCCTGATCCGAAGATCTCACTGGTACCCACGGCGAACATGCGCTTGAGTGCCGTATACGGTAGTAATGACATCAGGACGATTGGGTCAAGAAAACTCTGATGGTTCGAGCACAGCAGGTACGCGCCGCTTGGAGGAAGGTTGTCCATCCCCTGCACATCGACTCGAGAAACCAAACGCCACCACCAACCAATCAGCCGCGACATGAGAAACAGAACCGGGTCGAGCACCGGCCGTTGTTTGGTGATTCGCAGCGTAGCTAAATCACTTGGATCCTCACGCAACACCGCACTCCAGCCGGCAAATGCCCGCGTCGGGTGGGAGCTGTCTGCGGTCTTTCCCCCCGAAACCGCACTTTCCAGAACAGCATCGACCAGCTCGCGAACGGTGTAGATTTTCCCCAGCTCGGATTCGGGAACATCACCTCCAAGTTCCTGTTCGATGGCCACAAGCAGTTCGACGCGACTCATGGAATCGAGCCCGAGGTCGAGCTCCAGGTTGTCAGTCGGGCGAATCTGCTGGGGTTTGGTCGTCGAGTAGTCATGAATGATCTTGAGCGCCCGCCCGGCAGCGGGCTTCTCGAGCCAAGCCCGGTCTTCGGGTGTGAGCGGCTTTGTAACCGGCAGGTCTCCAGGTTTTTTCCCATCCCCGGACTTCACTCGTTTCTGGATCTCGAATCGTTTCAGCTTGCGCGTAGTCGTACGTGGCAGGTCGTCTTGCCAGATTTCATATCCGCTGATTCGCTTTGTCGAAGCCAGTTTCGCCGACAGGCCCTCCACATCGAATCGAATTACTTCTTTCGCATTCACCACCCTCCGTTGTCTCAGCACTTCGAAGTTCGGGACGATGACGGCGTAGAGTTTGTCGACGCCTTCGATCCCCATTACGCAAATCTCCTTGATAAATGGCGACTGATGGTAATGCGACTCGATTTCCTCGGGATAAACATTCTTGCCGTTCGACAGGATGATGACTTCTTTCTTGCGTCCGGTGATGAACAGGTTGCCGTCGCGATCGAAATAGCCGAGATCGCCGGTATACAGCCAACCATCCTTGAGCACGTCGCCCGTAGCATCCGGCCGGTTCCAGTAGCCCTTCATGACGATGGGCCCGCGCAGGATGATTTCACCGCTCGCTGGAGCGTCGTCCGCGGCCGCCTGGGGATCTAGAATTCTTGCTTCAACTCCCTTGAGCGGCTTGCCAACGGAACCAATCACCAGCCGGTCACGCGAATTTACGAAGGCTCCTCCCGATGTTTCAGTAAGGCCGTAGGCCTGAAGCACGTCAATTCCCAGCGAGTAGAAATCCCGCGCGATCTGCGGATCGAAACGCGATCCCCCGGTTACCAGAAAACGCATCCGCTTGCCGAACAACGCATGAATCTTAGGGAAGAATATCTTCCCCGGATTCATTCCCGCCCGGCGGCAGGAAAGGGTCAACGCTCTCAGCAGGCCAAATGCAGTTCGGGTAAGCCCACCTTTTTGCTTCACTTCCTTGAAGATTCGCTCGTGAATGAGATTGAAGAACTGCGGCACCACCGCAAACGCAGTGATGTCGCGCTCCTGTAAAGCCCGCAATAACTCCGTGGTATTCAGCGTGGAGAGATACACGGCCTTAGCGCCGGCAACGAGTGGCAGCAGCAGGTTGGCCATTTGCGAGAGAACGTGAAACAGCGGCAACACGCCCAGGATCGCATCGTTGGATCCAAGGTCGGCCCATGCGAAAACTGCTTCGGCTTCGCCCACGAGATTTGCGTGCGTGAGCATTACCCCCTTGGGATCGGCCGTCGTTCCGGATGTGTAGAGGAGGGAAGCAACGTCCTCGAGTTGGCGCGGGACGGGTTTAAATTCGGAGCGCGGCTGGGCAAAGATGGTGTCAAGATCGGCGATCGGTTGGGCGCTCGGGTTGGGGCTCTGGCTCAAGCGAGGATCAGGAGTGGGTGTCTCGGTAGAGCCAGTCGTCGGGCTCGGGGCCGTTTCGGTTAGCACCAGATCGATGCCGGAGCCGCTCAGGGCTTCTTGCGACGTCGGCAGATGTTTCCGGTCGCATACTAGCAACTCTGCCCCACTGTCCTTCAGGATTTTCGCCACCTGCTCGGGGTGGTAAGCGGTGTCGAGCGGGACGACCACGCCACCTGCAGCGATGATTCCGAGGTATGCGGCAACCCAGCGAGGGTGATTCTCGGCGAGGATTGCGACTCGCGACCCTGGCGGCATGCCTTGCGAGAGAAGCCAGCCCGCGAACAGCTCTGCCATTTGGCGAAGTTGCCTATAGGTGTAGCTCTCGACCGTCTTGGACCGCTGGATTTCGAGAGCTATGTTCTGCGGCCACCGCTCGGAACACTCGACAAAACGATCGTAGAAAGTCGTCATCGGTTTCCGGAAATATACCGTAAGACTGGTTCTTGGCTATCAACAACTGGACAAGACGAGGTTTTTATTGACTCCGATGCTGCCCCAGAGTAGATTGAGGCGGCTCGAAAGCACCCTGGCTGGGGAGTCCTAGGTCGAGCCAGTTTCCGCAAAACACGTTGGGGAGGCAACAAACCATGAGTACATCGAGCGCGGTAGCAACAGCGGCTAGCTTTCCTGTTTCCCGGGAGCGGATGGAGCGCATGTTTTATTTGCTCTCCTCGGCCCTATTGCTGGTCATCGTTGTCCTGGGATTCCAACAATTTTATCTCCATGGGCGAGCTTCCGGCGGAGGACCTGTAACCGGGCAGATTATGGCTCTGGTTTTCCTGCATGGCATTGCCATGTCGGCCTGGATCATTCTCCTCGTCGTCCAATCCGCTCTCATCGTAGGCGGCAACCGCAAGTTGCACATGACATTAGGGGTGGGAGGAGTCGTGCTTGCTGGGTTGCTGGTTGTTTTGGGCTTGGCGACGGCGATCAGCTCCGTTCACTACAATCCGGACGCCTATAAAGAGATTTGGGGAGCCCGCCGGTTCTTGAGTCTTATGCTCACCGATATTTTGGGGTTTGGGATTCTTGCCGGCATTGGATTGAAGAACCGAAAAAGACCCGAGATCCATCGTCCCATGATGTTTTTGGCGACTCTGTTTGCCGCCGGCCCGGCGGGTCTGTTTCGGATCCCGTACGTGAGTGGTCCGATCATGGGAGCGATCCACAGCATGATGGCCATTTGGACGCCCATGTTGATCCTGGGGGCGCTGCTTTTGATCCTGAAGTCAGTGATGACCCGTTCCTGGGACCGGTATTTTGCATCCGGCTTTGGCGGAATCGTGATCGCTACGGTAGTCCAGTTCTATGTTTCAAGTAGCGCCTGGTGGGACCACGTCGCCAGCTGGGTAACGGCCTAGCCCTCCGACGCAAGGACCTCGAAGTCGGCTAGCTTTTCCCCATCCTGCATTCTCCTGTTCGCTTCGGGCAGCGCCGTTCCTTCTCAGCGACTTAGCCGTTTCTCCAGCATCTAATATGCTAGGCTTCTAAGAGGAAAATCAGGGCAAGGATTCTACGTTGATCAATACAGTCTTAGGCAAGGTTTTTGGCACGAAGAACGAACGCGAGATCAAGCGCCTGCTGCCGCGAGTCGCGGCGATTAATGCGCTTGAGCCTCAGATGCAGCAGCTCTCAGACGACCAGCTGTGCGCCAAGACCGCGGAGTTTCGCAAGCGAATACAGGAACGCGTCAGTCAGGTTGCCGACGAGCCCGAGGCCGATCTCGAGCGCCAGAAAGAAATCGACAAGGAGCGCCTTCGCATCACCAACGAGGTCTTAAACGAGATTCTAGAAGAAGCTTTCGCGGTTGCTCGGGAAGCGGGTCGCCGCGTCCTGAACATGCGGCACTTCGACGTGCAATTGATCGGCGGCATGGTGTTGCACCAGGGCACGATTTCGGAAATGAAGACCGGTGAAGGAAAGACGCTGGTCGCCACGCTTCCGGTCTACCTCAACGCCCTCAGCGGGCGCGGTGTGCATGTGGTCACCGTCAACGACTACCTGGCAAAACGAGACTCCGAGTGGATGGGGCAACTCTACCGTTTTCTTGGCCTCACCGTGGGCGTGATTGTTCACGATCTTGACGACCAGGAGCGCCGCGAGGCTTATGGCGCCGATGTCACCTATGGCACCAACAACGAGTTTGGCTTCGACTATCTCCGCGACAACATGAAATTCGACCTCCGCGAGTGCGTGCAGCGCGGCCACAACTTCGCCATTGTCGACGAGGTGGACTCGATCCTTATCGACGAAGCCCGCACGCCGCTGATCATTTCCGGCGCCAGCGAAGAATCGACCGACAAGTACGCTCGCGTCAACCGCATCATTCCGCGTTTGGAAAGAGGGGAAGAGCTGAGCCAGCAGGAGGTGACCAAACTCTTGAATGCGGGCAAGGTTTCCGAGGAGCAAAAGGAGATCTTGCTTGCCGAATTAGACGAATCCGGTAGCGATACCCAGAGGAAAATTCTCACTGGCGATTATGCGGTTGACGAGAAGCACAGGAATATCACGGTCACGGACAAAGGTTGGGAACACGTCGAACAACTTCTCGGCATTGGCAACATTGCCGACCCGGAAAACTGGGCGCTCAAACACCACGTCGAGACCGGGATCAAGGCCCACGCGCTTTATCACCGCGATGTGGAGTACGTGGTGAAAGATGGTGAAGTCATTATCGTGGATGAGTTCACTGGACGATTGATGCCTGGCCGCCGTTGGTCCGATGGGCTGCATCAGGCAGTCGAAGCCAAGGAAGGAGTCAAGGTCGAGCGCGAGAACCAGACGCTTGCGACCATCACGTTCCAGAATTACTTCCGCATGTATGCCAAGCTCGCCGGCATGACTGGCACCGCGGAAACTGAAGCGGCAGAGTTTGGCAAGATCTACAGTCTGGATGTCGTCGTGATCCCGACCAACCGACCATTACTGCGGGTCGAGAATCCTGACTTGGTCTATCGCACCGAGAAGGAGAAATATTTCGCCGCGGCCGACGAGATTCAAAAGCTCAATGAAACAGGGCAGCCGGTCTTGGTTGGTACGACTTCGATCGAGAAGTCCGAACGTCTCAGCGACCTGCTGAAAAAGAAAGGCATTAAGCATGTGGTACTGAACGCCAAGTACCACGAGAAAGAAGCCGAAATCGTGGCGCAGGCGGGAAGGCGCGGCGCTGTCACCATCGCAACCAACATGGCCGGTCGTGGTACGGACATTCTGCTTGGCGGTAACCCGGAGTTCACGGCCAGGCAGGAGTGTGTGAAGAAGGGGACGGCCCAGCCCTTACAGGCTGCCCAGGGGCAGATTCAGACCAACGTCGATAACAGCAAGAACACGGTCTGGTATTACGCCGGAAGCGAATACGTTGTGGCCACTGAGCAGTGGCAGGAAGTTCTTGCCCGCCACAAATCGCAAACTGACGCAGACCATGACGCGGTCATCCATTCCGGGGGCCTTTTCATTCTCGGTACTGAGCGCCACGAGGCTCGCCGCATCGACAATCAGCTTCGCGGACGCGCCGGGCGCCAGGGTGATCCCGGTGCATCCCGCTTCTACCTGTCGCTCGAAGACGACCTGATGCGTATCTTCGCCAAGGAATGGGTCTCAGGCCTGCTGCAAAAACTCGGAATGGAAGAGGGCATGCCCATTGAGTCGAGGCTCATCAGCCGCCGCATTGAGAAGGCTCAGGAAGCCGTCGAAGCCCAGCACTTCGAGTCGCGAAAACACCTGTTGGAGTACGACGATGTCATGAACAAGCAGCGCGAAGCCGTCTATGGCTTGCGCCGCCGCTTGCTCGAAGGTGTCGATCAGAAAGATCTCATCATCGAAGATTATGTCGCCGGCATCTTGAGCGATCTGCTCGAACAGCACGCGTCGGTAAAAGCGCACCCCGCCGATTGGGACATCAAAGGGTTGAAAGATGCGATCTTTACTCGCTTTGGCGTAGATATTCTTGCCGAGGGCATCCAGCCGGAAACCCTCAACCGTCAGGAACTCGGCGATGCCATATTCGAAAAACTGAAGGCGCGCTATGACGCAAAGGAAAAGCTGATTGGCGCCGATGCTATGCGCTATCACGAGCGCATGATCATGTTGAGCGTGCTCGACCAGCTTTGGAAAGATCACTTGCTGAACATGGACCACCTCAAGGAAGGAATCGGTCTGCGTGGGTACGGTCAGAAGGATCCTCTTGTCGAGTACAAGCGTGAGTCCTTCGACATGTTCGAAGGCATGATGCAGAAGTTCCAGGAGGACACGGCCCGATATCTTTATCTGATGCAGGTCATCACCCGCGGAGAACCAACCGGAGTTGCATCCGCCGGGGATGGCCAGAGTGGGCCAATGGGGAGTCCGGTTGTCCATGGAGACGGAAACGGAGGGAATGGAAATCATCCTCCGCGCGGGGTTTCTACCTCGGTGGACGATCTTGAGGAATCCTTCCAGCGCCGCAAGCGCCGGGAGCTTGAACAGGCCCGCATGGCCGGTGCAGGTGATCGCCAGGTTCAGCAGGTGGTTCGCGGTGGAGCGAAAGTCGGCCGCAACGATCCTTGTCCCTGCGGTTCCGGCAAGAAGTTCAAGAAATGCTGTGGTGCGAACGCCTAACTCGCCAGGGCGTGACGTTCATTGACAAATTCATACGTAAATTTTCTTGACCCGGCGTATGGGGCATAACAAACTGTAAGTTGACGGGAGACTCAGGGGGGAGAGCGCAGCCAGGTTAACCCGCCACCTAGGCCGCGCGCCATGGAGGTGCGTCGTGAAACGATCCGCACTTGCCGTTGTCCTGGTGTTTTCAGTACATCATTTAGCCTCTGCCCAACATCAGGGCACATCCAGTTCAAGCTCTTCTTCAAGCGGTAGCTCAGGCAGCTACAACGGCGGATCCGCAGGCTACAGTGGCGGCGGAGGGGGTAGCTACCACTCCTCGGGCTCTAGTGGCGGTTCCTCCGGATATGGCGGCAGCTCGGGAACCTACTCCGGCGGATCTCACTCCTCAGCATCGAGTGGCTCAATCTCCGGAGGCTACTCCGGGGGCTCCCGTTCCCCCGCCTCGGTCACCTCCCCCAGCAACCCGGGCAGCCATTCTGGGGGCTCTTCCCAGGGCTCGCATTCCAACACTCATGCCGTGTTTTCAGGCTCCTCGGGCAATATCCCCGGTGGCTCGCGGGACACCTCTTCGCACTCGAACATCCGCGTCAGCGATGGGGTAGATGGAAATGCAGCTAAGATCGGATCGGGCGAAAACTCGCGCCCGGGTTTCACTCCGGGCATGATCTTCCAGTCATCTCCCAGCAAAACCATGTCTGATCCTCGACGACCCAACTCCATCCAGGACGAAGCCTGGATGCACCAGCCGTTTCAAATCGAGGTGCCGTCTGAAACGCCCGACAAAAAGACGCTCGCACATATCCTTGCAGAGCGGGGGCGGGAGGTGGGACTGGAACCCACCAAATCGGCATACAAGCAGACGATGACGCCCCTGAGCGGTCCGGAGCCTCACCATGTGAGCTGGGTCGGGAAGCTGTTTGGAGCGAAGCCAACCTTGACCAAAACGACTCCTGGATCGCAGCTCAGACCTTGTAGGGGCGAGGATTGTGGTAAAAACCCTCGTCCAAAGCCTTGCCTGGGAGCAAATTGCCCTAAGCCCGGCCCACCCCCAAAGCCGCTCCCCCCTAAGGTGGGGGCGGTCTGCCGGGCCGGATATCGAGGCGCCAACGGAACTTGCCGGCCCTGGGGTTATATCAGAGACTGCACCTACGACTTCGCCGACCCGAGCCCGGGCAATTGTCGAATCCATTGGGCGTCAGTGGACTCCAGCTACTGCCTGCAGATTCTCGAGGAAATACGACATCAACAAATGCTGCTGCAACAAACCAGATTCGCACAGGGAATGGCTTGCTCAACCGCGCCGCAGGGCCAAGGGTGCGCGGAGTTGACGCACAACCTTGAGGAAGAATCCGCTCAGATCCGGCAGCTTCAGCAACAATATCGGATGTGTACTTTGGCAGCCGGTCGATACGCTGCACCCTTCGTATCAAGTCCTTCGTCATGGAACTCTTGGCCGACCTTCCCATGGCCTTGAAGGCGTGGTAGCCCCACGATTGCTTCCATAACCGCGTTGCTGTCCGCGGAGAGCCGAAACAGGGCTGAGATCAGAAGAAGGGAACATAGGCGGGAACTTCGCGTTTGTAGCTCTCAAATTCTTCCCCAAACCGCCTGGTTAGCAACTTCTCCTCGGTTCTGACGCGAACCGAGGTGCCAACGGAGAAAAGCCCCAGTGCCGGCAGCAACAGCTGCCACGGGGTCAGGATTATGCCCGAGGCAAGAATCACCAACAGCATGGAGGTATAAATCGGATTTCGCACGAGAGCATATGGTCCAGTCCGCACGAGGTGATGGTCGGCTCCGAGTGCCGCATCGATCCGCAGTTGTCCGGCCAGAGCGCGCGATGATGTCCAAGAAAGCGCGATAGCCATGGCAAAGAGAAGAACGGAAAGTGCGAGTTGCCACCGGGAGAGGGAGTGCATCCAGAAATGGCCCTGCCACAGCAAGGTGAAAGCCATGAATTGCAGCAGCACGCCCCAACGCGAGGTCTTATTGACCACCGTTGCCCCGGAAGTCTTCTGGTGGGCTGGAACGAACGGGTAGAACCAGAGAACAATACCCGCAACTATGACAAGGTAAGCGTAAAAGGGCATTCGACTCGCGCTTGAGTTACGGAATGGTTCCCTGAACCGTTAAAAATCCGGGCAGCACAGTCTTGCTAAGGAGACTTCGGTCGGCGCCTGCGACCTTACTAGATGAACATCTCGTCCTGTTGGACGCTGACACCGTTGCGGTCGCGGCGTCTTCCAAAGAAGGCCTCGAACCCAACGCTCAAGCCATGTGCAATACCCGAAAGGTAGCGGACCGGAGAGACCACTGTGCGCTGCACGACCTCGCGCGTTTCCTCCAGTTTGTCCATGGTGCCGGTGATGAATTCGTCGGCGCGTATCACCTGCAGGCGAGTCCGGTCGACGATATCGGTAAGGGTGGCATCAATTCGTTCGAGCTGGGTGCGAAGAACCGTGGTGGATACGCTCACGTTGTCGATCACGGTTTCTATCCTGGGACGCAGGTCGATGATCAGCGATTGCGCGAGTTCGGCCGTGGGCAGAACCTTATTTTTCACCTCTTCCGCCAGAGCCTCCACTTTCTTGCTCGTCTTCCGCATGGCGAGAAACAGGGCTAGGAGAATGCCTGCTTGCAGGAGGACGGCCAAGCCGGTGACGAAAATGAACCATGCCAATAAAGTATTCGACATAGAGTCCCGGCAGCTCGTGCCGGCAAACGACTAGAGGTTTTCTCCATCCCCCGCGGGTGCGGTCGTCTTCTCGCGATACGCCTGCCGTCCGGCTTCGACGGCCGTGCGCAGCTGCTCCTTCTGGGCATGGATGACTTCTTTGCCACGCGCTGCCCACTGTTCAGCCTGGTCCCGAGCATCACGCGCTCGTTTCTTGACATAATCGCGGCCTTCTTCGGCCTTCGACATCAGAATCTGCCGCGTCTCTTCGCCAGAATGCGGAGCGAAGAGTAGGCCGACAGCTGCTCCAATCCCCAGGCCGGCGAGAAACCACAATACGCCGCCATTTCCGTCACGATCAGACATATAGGACCTCCAGCAATGAGCGCAACAAACGGATGGTAGCACCCACTATAGGGAAATACAATTCAGCCCCCCTCTCTGAAACTCGCAAAACGGGATCTTGTGGACTTGTGTTGCGCGTCCTCAAGCGAGAAAATGATTCTTTCCAGGAGCACCTTTGTCAGACCGGAAATATCGCCAGCAGGGATATCAAGACTCGGGCGGCGGCGACAAGCAGCGCCCTTCGCAGGGCAAGCCTCCTGCGCGGAAGGACACCTTCGGGCCGCGCGCCATCCAGATGCCCGGAACGCACACTGTATCTCGCTGCGCCCAATGCGGTACGGTTCTGATGATGGTGACCGAACCCCTGGGCCAATGTGCAAAGTGCGGCTTCGAACTCCACTCCTGTAAGCAATGCACGTATTTTGATCCCTCGCAAAGATTCGAATGCGCTCAGCCCGTCCCCGAACGCGTGCCGAAGAAGGACGCCCGCAACGAATGCAAGTTCTTTTCGATTAGCGTACGAGTGGAAAAGCAGACCTCAACTGGCGGCGCCGCAACCCCCAACGACGCTCGCAAAGCCTTCGATAACCTGTTCAAGGATTAAGGAAGCTCGCGTTCTCCTGCGGTGCCATCCTCTTTGCTTGGCGACATAGGCACAGCCGGTCGAGGGCAGTTTGTGGCTCTGAAGCTCCAGCGCTTGCGGCTATGGCTTTTGAGTTGGGCGGATTAAGACTTCGCTCACAAAGGACTGCGGACCCTGCGTCACCAACATTTCCACCACATGCGCAATCTGATCCGGCTGGAGCATTTTGGTCGAGCTCTTCCCGTGGTGCCACCCTTCGGTTGTATCCACCGATCCCGGGCACACGACGGAAACGCGAATGTTCCGTCCCCGCAGTTCTTCCGCGACCGAATAGCTAAGGCCATTCAGTCCCCACTTGGAGGCGGCATATGCAGCGCCATTGGGGAGGGGATTCTTGCCCGCAAGCGAGGAGATGTTCACGATATGCCCGCCGCCCTGCTGGATCATCAAGGGGGCAAATGCGCGAATGCAATAAAAAACTCCCCGCAAGTTGGTATTCAGGACCTTTTCCCAGTTCTCCGGTGTCATTTCATGGAGCGGGCCGTTGAAGGAGCCGACGCCGGCATTGTTCACCAGCACGTCGAGGCGGGCGTGCGCCCGGCGAACATCGGCGGCCGCGCTTTCAACCGAGCTCAGGTCGCTGACGTCGCAGACAAGCGGCACACCGTTGCCTCCACTGGAGGCAATTTCCTGCGCCAATGTCTCGAGCTCGCTGGCTGAGCGGGCACACAGGATCACGGTTGCGCCCAGGGACGCCAGGTGCCTTGAAATCGACCTGCCAATGCCGCGTCCAGCGCCGGTTACCAGTGCCACTTGATTCGAAAGGGGTCTCAGGGCGGTCATGTTTAGGCTCCTTTTAGGATCAAAACCACCAACTCTGTAGAATTCGGCATCGAAAGAATTAAGACGTGTTGGAGCTAGCTGCTTGCGTAAGTTCAGGTGCGCCAATATAATCCGCTCACCGGAACAAGGCTTTTGCATCGAAATAGCGGATGCCTGTTCCGTCCCCAGCGTATCAGGGGGCGTGTCGCGCTGGAACCATCCACGTCTTAGATGTCTTGAGTTAGGGTTCCGTGTCCGGCCGGTATCCTGAAGAAATCGATTTCCCAAGAGCCCCTAGGAGCGATGGAATGATAAAGAATGTTCTGGCGATTCTGCTTGCGTGCCTTATGGCGGCCGCCACGCAAGTTTCTGCACAGGCCCCAGCTGCGCAAAATCCACCTGCCGGCGGCACCGGCGGGGAGCAAAACGCTCCAACGGTGAGCGGCCCCGAATACAACGCCTATATGGGCGCGATCCAGCAGCAAGACCCAACCGCCAAGGCCAGCGCCCTCGAAGCCTTTCTGACGCAGTATCCGAACAGCGTCATGAAGGCTTCTGCGCTCGAGCAGTTGATGAGTTCCTACCAAGCCGCGAATAACCAGGCCAAAGTGCAGGATGCTGCCAAGCGCCTTCTGACCGCTGATCCGACAAATCTTCGGGCTTTGGCTCTGCTGACCTTCTTTGCCCGGCAAGGGGTGATGGGCGGAGCGAGTGTTCAGCAAAATCTTTCCGACCTGCAGCAGTACTGTACAAAGGGGCTGGACGCTGTGAGCAACGGCAAGAAGCCAGCTGGAATGAAGGACGAGGACTACGAGAAGTTGAAGAAAGGTACTTCCGTTATTTTCAATGGCGGCTGTGGATTCGCAGCGTTGCAGAACAAGGATTATCCGAACGCCCAAAAATTTCTGAGAGCTGCGGTGGAAGGGGAACCGAACGATCTTCAGAATGTCTATCCCCTCGCGCTAGCCTACCTTACGCCGAATCCCAGACCAGACGAAGACGCCTTGAACGGGCTCTTCTTTATGTCTCGGGCTGTCAATCTGTCAGGCGGCAATGCCGACCTTCTGAAGTACCTGACGAAGACCTACAAGAATTTCCATGGCTCGGAAGACGGACTGAACGATTTGCTTGCCTGTGCCAAAGCGAATCCGCTTCCAACCGCTGATTGCACATCGAAGATTACCAAGTACGTTCCGCCCACGCCGGCCCAGCAGGCACACGACCTCGTTAAGGACAAGACTCCTGACCAGATCGCGCAATTAAGCTTCGGTGAATGGGAATTGGTGCTTTCGGCAGGCACTCCCGAAGATCAAGACAAGGTCTGGAGCGTGATCAAGGGCAAGCCGCTGCAGATGGTTGGCGATGTCATCGAGGTGCCCAGCAACACGGAATTGCATGTCGCGGCGAGCGCCGATGACATCGACGCCAAACGCGCCGACATCACGCTGACCATGAGCGGTCCAATCCCGGCTGCCAAGATGCCGAAGGCTGGGGATACAAACTTTGCTTTTGAGGGAGTGCCGACTTCCTATACCGCAACTCCATTCATGATGCAGATGAATGAAGGCAAGCTGTTGCGGAAGCCTGGTTCTGCCCCGGCTAAGCCCCCTGTTCGGCGCCGTCCGGCTGCGAGGAAGCCGGCTGGGCAGTAGGCGAAAGCTAGGTGCATCAAAAAGGCAGCCTTTGCGGGCTGCCTTCTTTTTGGGACATAAGCTGAGTTCAAACCGCTCAGGGTGGAAGCCGCCCTCGGCATCTTGTGGTTTATGGGTGGAAGCGCTTTGGGAGCTCGTGACCTATCGAGCTGCCTTCTTGTCGTACATAGCGGGACGCGCGCTGCGAGGCGGCCGCTTGCCGCCGTCGCGAAACTCGCGGACATCAATCTTCAACTCGTCGATCGTGCGGCTCAAGGTATTGCGGTGCATGCCCAGTTGCCTCGCGGCCCGGCATTGGTTGCCCTTGTTTTCCTCAAGCACGGTGGCGATGAAGCACTTCTTGAACTCGCGCACCGCCTCGCCGTAAAGAATATTGCTGCGGTACATATTCTGTACCAGCGTCAAAAGTTGATCTTTCACAGGTATCTCTTTTCTCGAGCGCTCCAGAGGTCCGCGCCGTTTCAGCTACTTTCCCGAGTGGTCAGCCTGCTGCGACTTGCGCACGAAATCCAATCCCTTGTAAAAGGCGTCCCGCAACTCGGCTGGCGCAACCCAGATAACCGCCCGCCCTACGACTTGAAAATATGGCGCGAGCGCGGAACCTTGCAACCAGCGCGAACTCGGCGTAAACGCCGTCATACCGACTAGAACAATGGCAACCAGCAAACAGCCACGGATCAATCCCAGCACACCACCGAAAAACCTGTCGACAAAGCTAAGCCCCGCCTCTTTCATCAGCCAGCGCACAACCTTGCCCAAAATGCCGGCCAGGATCATCACGCCAATGAAAATCGCCAGGAACGCTACAATCTGGGCCAGCCATTCTGAACTCATGTGCTGAACAAAATGGGCCGCCAGCTGGCGGTACTCCCAAGCAGCGATCAAATACCCAAACACCAGGCCGGCAATGCCGAAAGCTTCCTGGAAAAAACCTGAACTTGCGGCCTGAATGACAGAAACGATCAAGACCGCCAGGATGATCCAATCTGCGATGTTCAATGGCAGGCCTCGCCGGCGGCGGACCTACACATCCAACTGACGCCCCGTAAGTTTCCGGTACGCCTCCACATACTTCTCACTGGTTTTGCGGGCCACCTCGGTGGGAAGCGCCGGAGCAGGTGGCTGCTTGTTCCAGCGAATCTCCTCGAGATAGTCGCGCACGTACTGCTTATCGAATGACTGCTGTGACATTCCCGGTGAGTACAGCTCGGCGGGCCAGAACCGCGACGAATCCGGCGTGAGCACCTCGTCGGCCAGCGTGATGCCTGCCCCAGTCTTGCCAAATTCGAATTTGGTGTCGGCGATGATGATGCCTTTCGTGCGTGCGTAGTCGGCGGCTTTCGTATAAATGGCGATGCTGAGATCGCGGAGCTGCTTGGCTTCGGCCGGATCGACCAGTTTGGACATCTCCTCAAAAGAAATATTTTCGTCGTGCCCGGTCGTGGCCTTTGTCGCCGGGGTGAAAATTGGTTCTGGCAGCTTGTCGGACTCATGGAGTCCGCTGGGCAGTTTGATTCCGCAGACGCTGCCTGTTGCCTTGTATTCCTTCCAGCCCGATCCCGAAAGGTATCCGCGCACCACGCACTCAACCGGGAACATTTCAGCACGTTCGACTAGCATCGAGCGTCCCCGAAGCTGGTCGGAATACGCCTGCACCTGCGGCGGATAGTTGCTCACCTGGGCAGTTACGAGATGGTTGGCGACGGTGTCCTTAAGGAAGTCGAACCAGAACATCGAGATCTGCGTGAGCACGCGGCCCTTGTGCGGAATGCCGGTCGCGAGCACATAATCGAATGCAGAAATGCGGTCGGTAGCGACAAACAGGAGGCGATCGTTGCCAACCCGGTACACGTCGCGCACCTTGCCGCTGGCAAACAGTTCCAGGTTGGGGAAGTCGGTCTTGAGAAGAACGGAATCGAGCGTCTGGGTAGTCATTCAGAAATTCTAACAATGGAAATCGTCGCGTATTCTAGCCGCTCAGAATTTTTTGTCAACGGCGGAAATGATAACGGATTTTTAGAAGAGCTGCTTAACACGGAAGTGGGATTGACAAAGTCTTTGAACTTGAAAACTGGCTCTAGGCGGGAGAAGTGAAGGGGGGAAGTTGTGAAAAAAACTGCATCCCTCGTGCCCGGTCCCCAATTACTGAATCCACTGCAGACTGCGCGAGCGCGCTCGCCTCGGGAAAGTTGCGAGCTTCAAATCCGCGGGGAGGGCGATCGAAAGTAAAGCGAGAGTACCTGCCAACACAGTACGATCTACAGCCGCAAGCGCATGAACTGCCTCTACGCTATGGCCCCAAACTTCACCGATACCAGCTTCGAGACGCCCGGTTCCTGCATGGTCACGCCGTAGAGCACCGGAGCGATACTCATCGTCTTCTTGCTGTGGGTGATTAGAACGAACTGAGTCTGTACGCTCATCTCTTTTACCAATTCGGTGAAGCGCCCGATGTTGGCCTCGTCGAGCGGAGCGTCGACCTCGTCGAGGATGCAGAACGGGCTCGGCTGATATTGGAAGATGCCGACCAAAAGCGCGAGCGCCGTCATCGCCTTTTCCCCGCCGGAGAGCAGCAAAACGTTCTGCAAGCGCTTTCCCGGGGGCGATGCGACCACGTCGATGCCGCTTTCGGCGCTGTTTTCCAGGTCGGTGAGGCGCATCATGCCCTGCCCGCCTCCGAATAGTTTCTTAAATGTGACCTGGAAGTTCTCATTGATTTTGTTGAATGCCTCCTCGAACTTCTGCCGCGAGAAAATATCGATCTCCTTAATGGTCGCGGTAGTGTTCTCGATCGACTGGATGAGGTCTTTGCGTTGCGTATCGAGGAACGCTTGGCGCTCGGCAGTCTCTTTGTATTCCTCCAAAGCCATCATGTTGACCGGACCCATGGCGTCGAGCCGAGTACGCATTTCCTGGGTGGACTGTTCCTCTTGGATGAGTTGTTCGCCACAGACCCGGGGCAGTGTTAAATCCGCCATCAGTTCGGAGCGGGTGACACCGAGGTCATTGATCGATGTCTGCGCGAGGTGTTCGGCGTCAGACTGAAGCTTAACCGCTGAGGTCGAGAGCTCTGCTTTGCGGTCTCGCGAGGCGTCCAGCAATAGGCGAGCTTGTTTCAGCATGCCGTCAATTTCTGCGAGGCGGCTGCGGACTTCGTCGGATTCGGCCTCGAGCAGCCCACCGCGAGCTTCGCAGGCATTGCGTTCGGCATCAAGCTGGAGGAGCTTGTCAGCAATAGCGAGGTTGTCGGTTTCGCGCTCAGATTTCTCGTTCACCGCGGCTTCGATCTGGGCCAGTAGGGAAGCAACCCGCTCGTTCATCTCTTTCGCCAGATGCTCGATGCGTTCGAGCACGGAAGCGGATGAGCGGTGCCGCTCCTGCAAGGCAGCCACACTCGCCTTGCGCTCCGACTCTGTGAGCGCTGTCTGGTTGCGGTTTTCGCGCAGCAGCATCAGTTGTTCCTGCGCCGCCGCGGCGAGTTGTTCCAGTTCGACACGCTTGGCCTCAGCGGCGGCGATCCCAACTTGTTTAAGACGAATGATGTCTTCTTGCGCTGCCCGCTCGGAGGCTAGACGGGCCAGTTCGCGTTCGCAGATGCCGCAGCGCTCGCGCACCCGCGCCATCTCGTTGTCCAGTTGCTGCAGAGCGTGGCCGGAGGTCATCACCTGTTTTTCGGATTCGCGCTTGTCAGCTTCGAGCCGTTCCAGCAGGGAAGTGAGGTCTTTGATCTCCCGGCCGAGATTCAGCACACAGGCTTCCTGGTTACGCAGGGCTAGTTCCAGCTCTTCCACGTGTCGCAGCAAGTCGCGGAGCTCGCGCTTCATCGACAGGGGCCCCTCGCTGCGCTGCTTGCCTCCGGTGACGGTCACGTTGTGGAAGCATTCGCCGCTCTGCGAAAGGAAGAACGCATCCGGATTCTCGAGCGCCAGGTCGCGAGCGAATGCCGGATTGGGAACGATATATCCGTCGCGCAGCTTGGGCAGAATCACCTCGAGCGATTTCCCGAAGCCGTCGAGCACGCGAATGGTGGTTTTTAGCGGCACAATGGACTCCGGCTGGGGGCTCGGAGGTCCGTCGGGCACGACAAAAGAGAACCGCGCTTGGGAATCCTCGGGATGAACCAGAAACGTGGCGCGGCCATCGACATCGGAACGAAGTACGCGCAGGCCCTCGTCCACGGCATCCCAGGACTTTACGACGATGTAGTTGAGCTCGTCGCGCAGGAAATCTTCGACGACCGCTTCGTAGCGCGGTTCGACTTCGAGAAAGTCGGCGAGCACGCCCACCGGAGCCCGCCCGCCTTGCAATGCACCGGATTGGAACAGCCGGCGAACGGACTCGGTAGAGTATCCATGTTCGGCGATCACCGCCTCGAGGGAGCCCTTTTTGCCGAGAGCGGTTGCGAACTCTGCCCGCAGGCCGTCGAGACGGTTCTTCGTTTCCGCTTCCTGCTTGCGCTTCTGTTCCAGCAACTCGCGTGTGCGGACGATTTCTAGGGTGAGTGCTTCAACCCGTTGAGATACGGATTCGAACTCGATTGCGAGCTGCCCCCGCTGACCCCCAAAGGCTTCGGCGTGGGTACGCGCCGCGTCCATTTCTGCTTGCAGCCGCTGCGCTTCCCGGTCGGCGGAGGCCATGCGTTCTTCTGCCTGCGTCAGCTGATTGCGGAGGTTCGAAACAGCAGCCACCGACTCGAAAATGGCCGTGCGCGACTGCTCCTGCTGTTTCTCCAGTTCAGCCAGCGACATCAAGGCAAGTTCCGCCTGCTGGTGGCTGGCTTCGAGCTCCGCCTGTGCCGCGGCGAGCTCTGCCGCTGCCGACTCGAGCACCTGGCGATTGGAATTCAATTCCTCTTCGAGCGAAGTGAGCCGGGCGCGGGCTTGTGCAAGGTCGGCTTCCGAGGAAGCATTTCGCAGCGTCAATTCTGTGCAGCGTTCTTGGTTGTGACGGCGTTGCGCCTGGTTGCGATCGGCTTCCAGCTTGATTTCGCTGAGGCGTCCGGCATTCTCCCGAATTTCGCTGTCGATTGCGTATCCGCGCTGGGTGCGTTCGCCGAGTTCCGCCTCCATTTCTTGGACGGCCAGTGTTTGCTGGCGCATTTCGTCGGTAATTGCCTGGATCTGTGCGTCGAGGTCGGCGGTTTGCTGATCGAATTGTGCGAACTTGCTCGCAACCACCACCCTTAGTTTGCCCCGCATCTCGTCTCGCAGGCGGGCGTACCGTTCGGCCTTGGATGCCTGGCGTTTCAGCGAATTCATCTGGCGCGTGACTTCGTCGAAGATGTCATTAACCCGGTTCAGGTTCTGCTTGGCATCTTCGAGTCGCGCCTCTGCCAGTCGTTTCTTGGTCTTGAACTTAGTGATCCCAGCAGCTTCTTCGATGATTGCCCGACGATCCGTCGGGCGGCTGCTGAGGATCTGGCCAATGCGTCCCTGCTCGATCAGAGCGTAGGACTCAGGTCCGAGACCAGTGCCCATGAAAAGTTCTTGAATGTCGCGAAGCCGGCACAGTTTGCCGTTGAGCAGATACTCGCTGTCACCCGATCGGAACAAGCGTCGCGTGACATTGATTTCGCCAGCTCGAAACTGCTGTTGGAACTTGCGCCGGCGAATTTTAAGAACCACCTCCGAAGCACCCATAGAGCTGGAGCTGCGGTTGCCCTCACCGCCCGCCGCCTGGGCGAGTGGCGAGGCAGCGAACATCGGTTCATCGTCGGGAAACGCGGAAGAAATTGAAACCACATTGTTTCTGCGTCGTGGAGCGGCGACTTCTTCGGTTCTTCCCGGCTGCGCGTCCTCGGTTCGTTCTTCCACGTCTTTGGCCGCCTTGGCGCGAACCCCGGCTTCATCCCAATCCTCATCCGATATATCGTCCTGCACATCGAGTTCGGTGGGAGCGTTCTTGTCAGGACCGTCGTACACCTCGGGATCGATCAGCGTGAGCGACACTTCAGCCATGCCTGTGGGCTTGCGGTCTCTCGTTCCGGCGAAGATAACGTCTTCCATACGCGATCCGCGCAGCGTCTTCGCGGATTGCTCGCCTAGCACCCAGGAAATGGCGTCTGCAATGTTGGACTTGCCGCAGCCATTGGGGCCGATGATTGCGGCGACACCGTCTCCGTGAAACTTGAGTTCGGTGCGGTCGCAAAACGACTTGAATCCGAGGATCTGGAGCTTCTTTAGTTTTAGCAACTTACAACTCCCTTTCAGGCCAGGTCACCTCGAGCGCCGCTGCACGTGGTTTGCGGGCGAACGGCAAATCGAGGGACTGTAGTTGCGGACGGAGGCACCAACGCCATACTTATTTGACGGCAGCCCACGTTGGACGGGTTAACCAAATTGATTCCTCCGCCGTTCGCTCCAAGGCGAACCCGTCCCAAGGCTGGATAGGGCGGGCACAGATTGAAGCTACTGTACCGACGAAATTGCGCCGGGGTCAAGTAATAAAACACCATATCTTGTGGGTAATTCGTCCCAAAC
>DATJEL010000112.1:0-3822 GCA_035496675.1 Terriglobales bacterium | reverse complement strand
GGCGCCGCGACCGAGACCGAAATGAAAGAGAAGAAGGCTCGTGTCGAAGACGCGATGCATGCTACCCGCGCGGCTGTCGAGGAAGGCATTGTCCCCGGCGGCGGCGTAGCTCTGGCTCGCTGCGTCCAGGCCCTCGACAAGCTGAAGCTCGAGAGCGATGAACAGATCGGCCTCAACATCGTGAAGCGCGCCATCACCGAGCCTTTGCGCCAGATCGCCGAGAACGCCGGCGAAGAAGGTGCGGTTGTCCTCGGAAAGGTGTTCGACTCGAAGGATGCGAACTTCGGCTACAACGCTCAGAACGGCGAGTACGAAGACCTGGTCAAGGCCGGCGTGCTCGATCCCACGAAGGTTGTGCGCACCGCGCTCACCAACGCCGGTTCAATCGCCTCTCTGATGCTGACCACCGAAGCTCTCGTCGCCGAGATCCCGGAAGAGAAGAAGGCTGCTCCCATGCCCGGTGGGCACGGCGGCATGGGCGACATGTACTAACCCAGCGCTACTAGCTTCTGGCTAATAGCTGCCAGCAAGACAGGGCCCCGCTCCTCGGAGCGGGGCTTTTTCATTCGTGAATAAAACTTCGTGACCCTTCGTCGAAGCCTCGCGCGCCCGACGTTCCTCTATAGGTTCTCTTGGATGAAACGGGGACTCAGGTGAACATCAAGTTGTACCAGGGGTGATTCGCCAACCGCCTTGAAGCTGTGAATCTCGCCGGCTTTGATCACAAAAATGTCTCCAGCCCTGCCTTCGAAGGTCTTGCCGCTCACCGTCCATATCCCCCGGCCCTCACGAATGAACTGAATCTCGTCATAAGGATGCCGGTGCGGCCCTGGTCCCGATCCGGGCTTTCCATGGAACAGGAATACCGAAACACCGGTGTTGCCCTGCTCCGCTCCAACAAACTCATGCGAACTGCCTACAAAGGGCAGGTCCTCCTGCCGCACGTGAAACATCTTTCCTCACCCTCCTGTACCAAAGCCCCGCTCGGGCGGGGCTCTTCTAATGTCTCCAGCTAGTCATGCTGGGCGAAAAAGGATCAAGCGTGAGTCTCCTGAGACATCCAGGGTTCTCGTTCCTGATTACACCGCAGCTGCGGCCGTCTTTTCCGCTCCCCCCTTCATGACCAGGCCCGCCACAATCCCCATACACAAGAATCCCACGACCTGAATCAGCATGTAAGCGAAAGTATAATTTCCCGGAAACCCGTACCAGTTCCAGTAGGAAATGTTGGTTCCAATTGCCACCATGACGCCGGCGATCACCGCGAAGCGAACCCTTCCTCCAAAAGTTGCAATCCGGGCTCGCGCCAGCAGCAGCACCAGGAGAAATGCTTCCGCCAATTCCGTCAGAAACTCTGTCCCCAATTGAGCTCCCATCCTCATCTTCGCCCCGGCGGGGTGATAGATCAGAATTCCGGAGGGGTTGGCCGCCAATTTCGGCTCATAATCTTTCATAGCTGCGTTCCTCTGCGCGTGGGTCGCGTTGGGCCCCACACCCATCCCCGGAAAAAAGTACAATCCGGAACGATTTCCGATTTGTGAATTCATCGCTGCCAGCACCGGCGCTTCATTGGGAAGTTCCTGAACTCCGACTTCTCCGAGCGGAAGAACCATGTGCGCAATGGATGTCCATGCAAAAATTGCGAGCCCGCCCAAAATTCCTGCCATCAGAACACACTTGGTCATAGCATCCTCCTGCGCCCGGTATTATGCGGGGATCGCTGCCTGCTGGCAACTCAGAATTGATTCGCCTATTAAAATGCTTTCGCCCATGCCCAAGCCAACCGCTAAAGATTTCTACGCCGTTCTCGAGCGCATCGAATCGCGCCTGAACTGGGTCGTCATTCGGGTGCCCGATGTCGAGAAACATTGGGGAAAGCGCGGCAGGCTGCCGATCAAAGGCCAGATCAACGGCTGTGCCTTCCGCACATCGCTCTTTCCCAGCAAGCGCGGAGATCACCTGATGATCGTGAACAAGCGTATGCAACGCAGCGCAAAAGTGGCGGCCGGCAGTCGCGCCCGATTTCATCTCGAACCCGATCTCGAGCCGCGTAACATCACCATACCTCCAGAATTAAAGCGTCTGATCGCCCAGGACAAGGCGCTGCTCAAGTGGTTTGACAAGCTGAACTACTCAACCCGCAAGTGGATCACGGATTGGATCACCGACGTAAAAAGTCCCGAAGCTCGCGCCCGTCGCTCCGAACAGATTGCCGAGCGCCTCCTTTTAACGATGGAGGCCGAGCAGGAACTGCCGCCAATTCTCAAGGTGGCCTTTGCCCGAAACTCGCGAGCCGCTGAAGGATGGCATCTCATGTCGCTGGCGAAACGCCGCGCCCACCTGCTGGCAATTTTCTACTACCGCACACCCGAGTCCCGCACCCGCCGCATGCAACAAGCGCTGGACGAAGCGGCCTCTCTGGCCGCCAGGAAAACTCGTCCAACCTAGTCACCACGCCGTGTGACCCGCGCGCTTGTCCGCAACTGCTCGATCATTAAAACTCAAGCTCCAAGAGGCTCAAATGTGGATTAAAGCCGCAGGCGCGATAACGATTGTCCTGTTTGTGGTTTGACTTGCAGCCGTGCTCCAGGGCTGGAGCAAAAGCACGCAGGCGGGTCGGATGATTATTGTTGGGTTTGTTGTGCTGATGGCTATTGCTGCTGCCTGGGGTGTCCGTACTTTCGTCCCACGTTAGGTACACCTGGCACAAGCACGGACGCACATAAATTACTCATGATTCAGCACACTGTCCTGACTGGCCACGCAGATCCACTTGCCTTGTCGAAATAGCCAGGTGTCGGTGAACCGGCCCCAGCGATCAAATGGAACCCGGCCATCTTTCCCTTTCTCGTGATAGCGCCCCGTAACCACCGCGGCCTCGCCAAACATCCGAACCTTGAAGTCCTTCGAGATGAGCAAGTCGTAGTGATACGACTTGTCCCCCACCGAAGCCTTGAACCGCTTCTTGTTTAGCAGGCTGCCGTCAGGCTCCGTGATCATGAAATCATCGCTCAGTAGAAGATCCAAAGCGGCGGGCGCATTCTGCAGTTCCGCCTGGTTCCAGGAACGTTCGAGTGCGATGATCTCGCCCTCTTCTCCCGTATGAGATTTCTTTTGCGCCGACAGCAGGACAGCGGAACAAATCAGAAGACACACCGGCAAAAGCCGCGTCATCGGCAGGGCTCCACTTTGGTGTAAATTCCCGCGTTAGGATAACAATCGGTGTGATCAGCGGCTAGTATCGTATCAGCGACATATTCCGTACTACTTCAGGATTCGCAGCAGAAGCTCTTCAACGACTGGCGCGCCGATGACCAGAGCAATGCCGAGCAGTGCGGCCGTGAGAATTGCCATAACGCAATTCTGTCTGCGGCGGCCACGAGTTGCAATAAACCCCAGTAACGACGGCCGTTATTGAGGGCACTGCCGATGGTTACTTTAGTAACTTCTACGGCCTCAGCCGCCTCGCGATTGAGCCCGTTTGGGGAACATATATGCCTAGATATATACCGGGTGTGACATATTTTTGCGGCTTGCCGTGAAGCGGCTCCTTTGGCCGTGCCAATTCTGATAGCCAGCAGCTACTTGCGGCCCTCGCGGCTTCCAAAGCGCCCTCGAACTTTGGTACCTGACTTGCCATTACCCTTGCGGAGGGCCGAGCCTGAATGTTTTCCCGCGGTGTCAAGTTCTTCGCTAATTCGTTCCCCCTTGTGTTGTTGCTTTCGGTGTCCGCCCTGGCGAACACCTGCAACAACTTCGCGACCTACAACTGTGCTCAGAGCACACCCAATACTGTCCATATCCTTGGACAGGGTCCCACCA
>DATJEL010000111.1:0-3277 GCA_035496675.1 Terriglobales bacterium | reverse complement strand
TCACCGGATGGGAAGTATGTGTGCGTGAGCAATACCGGGACAAATGATGTGTCGATAATCGACGCGCTGGCGCGGCGCGAAGTAAAGCGGGTGAAGGTGGGGAAGGCGCCGAAGCGGGTCGTAGCGGCGGTACTGGGAGCGCCGGGAATATATTGAGCCAGAACTATAAAAGGAAACATTATGAAGAATTGTTATTAGCCTGCAAACCTACCCCTCTCAGTTGTCGAAATCAGGCCGATTGCACAAGCCTGCGCTTTACTTTTGCTTCAATGAGCGTACTCGGGAAATTTCGCCAATCATCGAAGGGGACTTCGAGGTCCGAGTGCTGCAAGGCCTCAGGGCCGTCAAAGTTGTCAAAGAGCAGGTGAAGCCTCGCGTCCCAGAATCCTATTGATTGAAATAAGAATCTCCTGCCATGCGAGTGAACGCCGCTTCCGATTCGGGAGACGAACTGATGCGCCAATCGGCTTCCTTGTTAATGTCGAACCAGACGAGACATTTGATCAGTGGGAAACTGGCACGCAGAGTGGGAATGATTTCATCGATCCACTTGCCTTTGTCTCCCCCCACTTGAGCACAAGACATCTCTCCAATTATGATCGGTTTTTTCTTCGCTGCCAGTAGTGGGTAGATGTCTTTGAACACCTGTTGGAAGGTCTGCCAACCACCGTTTGTCGTGCCCCAGTTGTATCCATCTACCCCGGTCCAATCCACATAAGCATCGCCTGGGTAGTAGTCCATCGTGTTCTTGTTACCTCCATGGATGTCTGTGACGTTGGGACACCATGCCCAGATCACGTTGCTAGCGCCCGCAGCAACGAAGATGTCGTGAATATGTCGATAAGCGGCAACGTACAGCGGTGCGTTGTTGCCACTCCACGCCTCGTCGCCGTTCATCTCGGCTGCGAAGTCGAGGAAAAACTTCTTCCCTAGTGCTTTGGAGCCATTTGCACGCGCTACTATCGTGACATCGAGGCTTCCATTGACGATCTTGGTGAAGTCGATGTCGTGGGGTTCCCAATTGACGAGAGGGATGCGCCCCGCCGACAAATCTGCTTTAGTGACGGTGCCCGTCCAGTCATCTGTCCACGCGTAATAAGTAAGGTGAACAGGAGGTGTTCGTCCGAGTTTCGTCGTGGTCTGGGCCAGATTACCGGCACCATAATACAGTCCGAGCAACGCACCCCTTGGCGGCTCCAGAATGGACGATCCGCTGGCATTTGCTGCGCCCAAGAGCCAACCGTTGGAAACAAGAATTAGGACGCCGGCTAGACCGGCTCTGGCAAGTATGTTTCTCATGGCCACAACTCCCAAACGAGTTTATTCTAGGTCAGTCGTCCTCAATGAGCGACATGGAGATTATTCGAGAACGGACCAGTCTGGTACGTCGTCGATCTAGGTCAGGGATCGGCCATACGTGGAAGTGGACCTTCGGCATCAATCTACCCGCAGTCGGGAACCACGAGGACGCCGCACGGCCCTTTTCGTCCCTCCCAAGATCAGCGTTATTTCTCCTCAGCACCTCAATTGTTGATACCAGTGCGATTACACTAATCAACACTCACTTGCCTACTTGCTGGGCGATCCACTTATCCGTGCGGGCCTCGAGCATATCGAGCGGCAGAGTGCCGCCGTCGAGTATCTCGTCATGAAATTTGCGTACGTCGAACTTCGGTCCTAACTCCTTTTGTGCCCGCTCGCGCAGTTCGCGGATCTTGAGCTGGCCGAGTTTGTAACTGAGAGCCTGGGCCGGCCAGGAAATATAGCGATCGGTCTCGGACTGGAGCGTGGGCTCATCCACCGCGCCCGATTTGCGGAAGAAAGCCACCACCTGATCGCGGCTCCAGCCCTTGGCGTGAATTCCCGTGTCGACGACGAGCCGCACGGCTCGGAATAGTTCGGAAGAAAGACGCCCGTAGTCAGAAATCGCGTCCTGGTAAAAGCCCACCTCTTTACCCAGCTGTTCCGCATAGAGCGCCCAGCCTTCGACATAGGCGTTGATGAGCAAGCCGTGCAGACGGAACCTGGGCAATCCGACAAGCTGTTGCTGAACCGACAGCTGCATGTGATGCCCGGGGATGCCTTCGTGATAGGCAATCGCCTCATCCTCGACCATGGAGCGGTCGGCAAAGTTCGAAGTCGCGACCACGACCCGTCCCGGACGTTTTCCGTCGGGCGTACCGATCATGTAGTGAGTCATGGCGGTGGCCTGAAATTCTGGAATGGCTTCGACCGATACTGGCGATTTGGGCAGAAGGGTAAAGAGCTCGGAGAGCTTGGGCTGCATCTGCGCGATGTAGGGGCGGTAGTCATCGAGTATCTGTTCAGCGGAAGTTGGAATGTACTTGGGATTGGTCTTCAGCGACGCCCGGAAGGATGCCAGGTTTGCGAAACCCGCTTTTCTGGCAACCACCAGCATTTCAGCCTCGATGCGATCGATTTCGCTCAGGCCAAGCTGGTGGATTTCATCCGGAGTCATGTGGGTGCTGGTACGCGCGTAAATCTCGTATTCGTATCGTTTCTGGCCGTCAGGTAAGGAGGTGATGGTAAGGGCTGTGCGGCCCTGCGGCGCGTATTCGGTGCGCACGAAACTCGGCAAACTTCTTGTACGCGGGCAGAACGTCAGTGTTGACGGCATCAGTGATGGCTTGCGTCAGGCGTTTCTGGTCTTCTGCCGAAATGCCGGCGGGATACTTACTGGTCGGACCGAGAAAGGGGTTGGAGGTGATGATGCCGTCGCATTGCACGGGAATTTTTTCCGCAATGAAGCGCACCGGCATGAGCTTGTCTTTCAGGCCGGCACGTAGGACGTCGGTCACCTGGCTGAGGGCGAGCGAAATCTGCCGCAGGCGCGAGATGTAGTCCTCGTAATGTTTGGCGGAGTCGAGAGGCGCTGCCAGCGGCAGGTCAGCCAGGTGGGTATGAATGCCGGTCTGGGTGTTGATCGGCATCTCGTGCTCTTTGAGATCGAAGTCAGCGATGCGCTGCTTCAGCACCTAGATGAGCAGGTCGTGAGAAAGCTGGTCCTGGTCGGAGAAGCCAGAGGACGGGATGGCTTCGATCCGCGTGAGGAACGCCCGGTTGGTTTCATCGCGCCTGGCAATGGCCGCAAGCGAGTAATCGTTGAGCCGGTCGTTATAGCGATAGTCCCCGTAGGCAGTTGCGGACTCGGGAGAATTGCGCAACTCGTTCTCGTAGTACTCGTCGAAGAGCGCGTTTTGCGCGGCCAAACCGTCGGCAGCGGGTTTGGAGGCCTGGGCCAGCAATGAAGAAGCAG
>DATJEL010000110.1:0-59847 GCA_035496675.1 Terriglobales bacterium | reverse complement strand
TCCGAAGTAAGCTGAGTGATCTGCTCGGCAGGGCAACCTGAAGAGCACCCAGACCCGAAAAAACCGACTGACTCTGCGAGGAGCAGTTGGGGTTTGGAACTGCGAAAGCAGTGATTACATCAAGGGCTGTGACGGTGCATGCATCCACGTAGTTTGCTTCCTCGCAGGAGCTGACCTCTGGAGCATAACCAATGTCACAGCCTTTTCTATTTCCCCGGCCAATCTTTTCCGGCCCCCGTCTCCAGGTTTTCAACACTGCTTGTGAATAACCTTTGCAAATGGGTTCTCAAGCGAGCGCTTGACGCAGGTATCAGCGCTTTGCACCAAAAATGGGACAGGGTGGATCCCGCTTCTGATCGTGCTCCCTCACCTTGACGATTGCGAGGAAATCCAGGCCTCTACCTGCTCATCAAGAACGTTGAGCGGCAAAGCGCCGTTGCCCAGGACTTCATCGTGGAAGGTGCGGATGTCGAATTTCGAGCCGAGTTTCTGTTGCGCTTCCTCTCTGAGCTTGAGGATCTCAAGTTGGCCGAGTTTGTAAGCCAGTGCTTGTCCAGGCCAGGCGATGTAACGGTCGACTTCGGTCTGGATGTTGGGCTCATCCATGGCGGTGTACTTATGAAAGTACTCGACCATCTGATCGCGCGACCAATGCTTGGCGTGGACGCCGGTGTCGATGACTAAGCGAATGTCGCGCCACATCTCGTTTTCCAGCCGTCCGTATTCGCTGTAAGGATCTTGGTAACAACCCATCTGCTGGGCGAGCCGCTCGGAGTACAAGGCCCACCCTTCTACAAAGGCCGTGTATCCGGCATGCTTGCGGAATTCGGGAAGGTCACCCAGCTCCTGGGCCAGCGAAATCTGCAGGTGGTGTCCGGGAATGCCCTCATGATATGCAATCGCCTCAACATTCAGCAGCAGGCGATGCTCGGGATCGTATTCATTGACGTTGATATGGCCGGGACGGGAGCCATCGGCTGTTCCGGGAGTGTAGTCAGCGGGAACGGCATTCTTCTCCCGTGCGGGCGCCATTGGAATAGCGACGAGTTTCGCTTTTGGGAGACGACCGAAATACTTGGGTAGCCGGGGTTCCATTTCCCGCACGTACTTGGCATACAGCTCCAGCAATTGTTGGCCGGAAGCTGCGTAGAGGCTGCGATCATCCTTGATGTGCTGGTTAAAGCTGGCGAGATCACGGAAACCAAACTTCTTCGCGACCTCTAGCATCTGGGCTTCGGTCTGGTGCAGTTCCTTCAATCCGATTTGGTGAATCTGATCGGGTGTGAGATCGGTCGTTGTCATGCGGCGGACCGCGAAGCGGTAACGCTTCTCACCATCGGGTAAGGCCCAAATACCGGGCTCGGAGCGGCCCTGCGGCGCATAGTCGTTACGGGCAAAATCGGCGAAACGCTGGTAGGCGGGAATGATCTGGAGGGTAATTACCGAGAGCGCTTCTTTCCGTAAGCGGTCCTGATCTAAAGAAGCAATGCTGCTGGGGAATTTTTTGAATGGGCCGAAGAAAGGGCTCTTCTCGCCGGTATTTTGGGAGACGTCTTCGGCTTGCGGCGCAACTTTCTCCAGCAAGAAACGCGGCGGCATCAAGTGGTCCTTCATGCCTTGCCGGAGGTTGGCCGTCACCTGCTCGAAGACGCGAGGAATTTGCCCTAGCCGAGAGAGGTAGTTCTCATAGTCCTTGATCGAGTTGAATGGCGTGATGGTGATCAGGTCAGGCAACTCGATCTGAGGCCCGCCGTTCTGGCTGACTGACATTTCCCAGGATTTGAATTGTGCGCCTTCGATCTGTTCGCGAAGATTGCGAATCATGAGTTCCCGGCTAAGGCGATCTTGCCGGGAGAGGCCGTCAGTGGGGATCGCTTCGAAACGCGCGAGGAATTTACGGCTTTCCTCCAGGTCTTTCCGATAGAACTCGGCGGAGTAATCGCTGAGACGATCGTTGTAGCGGTTGTCCCCCAGGGCTGTGGCAGTCTCGGGGCTGGTGCGAAGTTCGTATTGCCATTCCTCATCGAAAAGTGAATGTAGCTTGTGTGGCGGATCTTGGGAGCCGTTATCGGTCTGCCGGGCTTGGGCAGAACTGTGGGCCCGGACAGGGGGGATAGCGAGGAGCATCAAAACCGTGACTGGCCGCAAGATCATGAAGTCTCCCCGACGAAATTCTCCTGAATCAGCGAAGCACGAAAGAAGCCGCAAACGAGGCAAAACGATCTGGCTTATACCGACTGATTTTTCACTTTCCAGTACACCGCGTATCGATGATGAATGACCTGGTACAGCGGAACCAGGCTGATCGATTGCGATTGGCCAACGGAGTTGAAGCTCAAGGGCTGCTTGCTGTCAACCTCGACCCAGGCGGTCGGTTTGTTCGGATCAGCCAGGATTTCCGGAACCTTGTACTGATCGCTGGCCTTCGGTTCGTAGTCGCCGTATTGCATGTCCTTGGAAACCGCATCGAACTTGCCTGCGAGTACAAGCGGGCCATACATCATGGTTTGCATGCTTTGATCGTCAGGCATGGCGTCGATGTGCAGCGCCATGGGCAAGCTCAGTTCGATCTTGTCGCCGGTCTTCCACAGCCGGTTCAGCGTCAGATAGCTCGTGGGGCTTGCGAACGCGGGCAGTGGCTGGCCATTGACCTTCACATTGCCACCTTCGACCCAGTACGGAATGCGAAGATGCACCCCCAGTTGGACGGGCGTCTTTGCCGAAACTGTGAGTGTGGTGCCTTGCTGCTCGGGGAAACGCGTTTCTTGGGTTACCTTCAGACCTTTTTCCGGCCACTCCAGATTCGAATCAACGTAGAGATTCACGTATAACGAATCCTCATCGTGGAAGTAGATCGTGTCGGTCAATTTGGCGTATTCCTCGACGCCCGTGCCGGTGCAGCACCAGAGAGAATCGAACGGCTTGCCGAAGGTCTTCCAATAGCCTGAGGCGAGCGGGAGATAGTACATCATGGTGCCGTCTTCGGGATTGATGGTGCCCAGCCGGTGATTGAAGACCAGCCGCTCGTAATAGTCCATGTAGCGAGCCTGTGGCGACAGGCCGAACAGGTGGCGAGTGAGCTTCATCATGTTGTAGGCGCAGCAGTCTTCCGTCGTCGAAGTGCTCAGTTCGCCCGCAAGCTTGCCCGGATCTGTGTTCCACGATTCGTGGTTGCTGGTACCGCCGGTCGAGTAGGATCGCTCTCCGACCACTTCGTCCCAGAAATACTCAGCAATCTCGCGATAGTAGGTCTCGCCGGTGAGCTCATAATATCGAGCGGCAGCGATCACCTGAGGGATATGCGTATTGACATGCAGGCCTTTTAATTCGTCGCGGTGTGCGGCCAGCGGATCGAAGAACCATTTCTTGTCGAAGCGCTTTGCCATGTGGAGGTAGTACTCTTTTCCGGTCACGGCATAGAGGTTCGAAAGCACCTCCCCCATACCGCCGTACTCGGTCCCGAGAATCCGCTGCATGTGGTCATAACTGAGCGGACCAGTGTAGCCCCCGACCCAGTTCGCCATATTCTCGACAACCTCGAGAGCCTGCTGGTTTCCCGAGTACACAAACATGTCGAGATTGCCGGCCATGATCTTGTGGATGGTGTAAAACGGCGCCCATACGCGCTCGCGATTACGCAGGCGATCGAAGAACTCGACCGGGAATGCGCTCAGGTATCCGCCGTTGTTGAGGCTCTTTTGACACTTTGCGAGCTCGGCAACCACCGCGTCGCCATTCTTCCTAATATCTTCATCGCCGGTGCTGGCATACATCAGCGCAGCGGCGGAGAGATAATGGCCGCCCGCGAAATGGCCACGGAGTTCGCAGTCGGGAGCCTCCCACCCTCCCAGGGGCTGAGCGGAGGAGGGCAGCCCGGCGTTAATGCGGAAGGTGTGCAGCAAGCGGTCAGGAGGAAGGGATTGCAAGTAGCGGCGATTGGCTTCCATTGCGTTCGTGCATGGACCTTTGCCGAGGCGAACCTGCTTCATCGGGAAAGGCCGAACTTTCCAGCGAACCTGCTCGCGATGAACCGGCTTACCATCCGTGTATGTGGTGTTCACGACCGGATCTTGGGCGAGAACCGATCGGGGCATCAGGGCTGCCCCGGCGGCAGCCCCGACCGTGGCGATAAAGTTTCTGCGGGACAATTTTGAAGATGAGGTCACTTGGAAGCTCCTAAACCTTTTGCCGTCTCGGAATTGGTCAAAGTCCATTGCGTATATTGTATACAATACTGCGCATCGGTATTTTTCCACAACCGGTTGAAAGAACTGCTCCGATTCTCATAGGGGATTACTCGGCTATAGTCATGATATTTCAGGGCGATATAAATAGATGATGCGGCATAACCAGGCTCTCCTTGTTCTAGGTTTTCTGGCGTTAGTAAGCGGACGGTCCTCCTTGGCACAGCAGACCCTCCCTCCGGCGGTGAAGGCCGAGCGTGGGATCGATCTCGCGCAAAAAGGGAGATGCAAAGAAGCGATCCCGCTTCTTAGAACCGCCAGCCCACGACTCACCGACCGACAAACCAAGTTTCATGCCTCGATGTTGCTTGCGCGTTGCGGGATGAGCCTTGACCAGGCGCAGCCTGCGGTCGAAGCCTTGTTGTTGCTGAATCGAGAATTTCCAAACGACCCGGAAGTGCTCTACATGACTGCGCACTTTTATTCCGAACTGGCGACCCGTGCCTCCGAGCAGCTTGCCGCCCGCGCGCCCAACTCCGCACAGGCGCAGAAGCTCGAAGCAGAAGCTTTCGAATCGCAAGGGGACTGGGAAAAAGCCTCTACTCAGTACCGGAAAATCCTCGTGCAGAATCCTAAGGAGCCGGAGATCCATTTTCGGTTGGGACGAATTCTGCTTTCGCGAACCCCGCCTGACAGCGAGGGCGCCAAGAAGGAATTCGAGGAGGAGTTGAAGATCAACCCCGCGAACGCCTCGGCGGAATTTCTGCTCGGTGAAACCGCGCGTCAGGCTGGTGAGTGGGATCCAGCGGCAGATCATTTTTCACGCGCATTGAAGTTGGATGAAGGCTTCGCAGAAGCTTATCTCGCGCTGGGGATGTGCCTGAATGCGGAGGGCAAATTTTCCGATGCTGTTCGGCCCCTCGAGCAGTACGTGAAAATGCAGCCCGGGGATCCGGCGGGGCACTATCAACTTGCAACCGCCTTTGCGCGCACGGGGCGCAAAGCCGACGCAGACCGGGAAATCGCCCTGCAGCAAGAAGCGGCAAGAACTCCCCATACACAAGAGCGCTAAAAAAGCTGGTGAGGGGAAACTCAAGAGCGCTGTGAGGCATGTGGTTTCGCGAAGAAGGTTTTTCGGGCAATCGTTGATCGCGGCGGTGGGAACGCTGCTTCCTAGGTTGAGTTACTCCGCCCAGGCCCCGACGGTGGGGCTCTTGCCCCCTTTTGAAGAAATTCCCGCAGCAGCGTCAGGAATTACCTGGAAGCATGTAAGCGGGCGATCTGCCATGGCTCACTTGCCGGAGACGGTCGGCGCCGGGTGCGCCTTCCTCGACTATGACAACGATGGCTGGATGGACATCTACCTGGTAAACAGCGGTCCCTGCGACTTCTACCGGCCCGATCCAGCCCTACGCAACGCCCTTTATCACAACAATCGCGATGGTACATTCACAGACGTGACCCCGAAGGCCGGCGTCGGTGGGAACGCCTACGGCATGGGGGTCGCGGTCGGCGACTACGACCGAGACGGATTGCCTGACCTTTACGTGACTCAGTATCCCAATAGCATCCTTTATCACAACAACGGAGACGGAACTTTCTCAGACGTTACCGCAAAGGCAGGGGTGGGGGCTCCGGGGTGGTCGACGAGCGCAGTCTGGTTTGACTATGACAACGACGGTCAGTTGGACCTCTTTGTCTGCCGCTTTGTGGACTATAGCAAGGCCAAGTTAAAGTTCTGCGGCGATGCACTCACCGGCGAGCGTCATTTCTGCATTCCCAGTATTTACGATCCCATGCCCTGCTGGTTGTTTCACAACAACGGCGATGGAACCTTTACCGACGTAAGCAAGGAATCGGGCATTGCGCACTCCCTGGCAAAGGCCTGGGGAGTGGTTGCGGCCGATATCAATAATGATGGGCGCATGGACCTTTACGTAACCAACGACACCGCACCGAATTTTCTTTTTGCCAATCGCGGTAAGGGCAAGTTCGATGAGATCGCAATGCTGGCCGGAGTTGGCGTGAACGTCTTCGGAAAACCGCGCTCGGGAATGGGGGTGGATGCGGGTGACTACGATCAGGACGGCTGGATCGATCTTTTTGAGGCCAACGTCGATCATGAAATGTTTTCGCTCTATCACAACGAGCGGAACGAGGCTTTCAGCGACCTCGCGCTTCCGACCGGCATTGGTGAAGCCACGCGCTTGATGAGCGGCTGGGGTTTGAAGTTTTTCGACTACGACAACGACGGCGATCTCGACCTTCTGCTGGCCAATAGCCATCCCGACGATACAGTAGACGGAAGAATGCAGGGGGTAACGTTTCTTGAACCTTTATTGCTGTTTCGCCGAAATGGCAACTCGTTTCACAATGTCAGCCGCGAGAGCGGACCGGTATTTTCGCGGCCCTTGGCCTCGCGCGGCCTGGCCTTGGGAGATTTTGACAATGACGGAGCGGTGGATGTTCTCATCACGCAAAACAATCGTGAGCCGGTTCTCTTGCACAATCATGCCGGGCGGGGGAATCATTGGTTGGGAGTGAAATTGGTCGGGAGGAAATCAAATATCGACGCCATCGGTGCCAAGCTCACCTGGCACGCGGGGGATTTAGAACGGCATCGATTCAAAGTTGGCGGAGGCAGCTATCTTTCTTCGCATGATCCGCGAATGGTGCTGGGTTTGGGGAGGAGGGCAAAAATCGACTGGCTGGAGGTGAAATGGCCCGAGCCGAGTGGCCGGACCGAGCGATTTCAAGATCTCCCGATCGATCGCCATATCACGATCGTCGAAGGAGAAGGGAAGTGGAGCTAGGGGCGTGGCGAGTACAGTCGCGAAACCAAGTTCCGCGCCGTTCACGTAGGTGCCCTTGGTCAAGGTTACGCCGTAGGGGGGGCGAAGGTATGCAAAGACATTTCTGGCAGCGAGTCGGCGTGTCAGGCATTTTGATTGCGGCCTCTACTTTCACCCAAGCTCAAACAGCTTTGGGGCACCAGCCGTCGGTGCCCACTCAGACCTCGCAGGCCGAGACCTGGCCGCAGCAATCTGGAGATTCCCTCGATCAGCAGGCCGAGAGCGAACTCGAGACCGGCAGCGCGCTCACCGGCCAGGGGCAGTTCACCGAGGCCATTCCGCATCTGGTTGCTTCACGTGGCCGGGTGAAAAATGAATACGCAGCTGCATTCAACCTCGCCATCTGCTACATCGCAACCGGTCAGCCGCGCCAGGCGATCCCAATTCTGAAGGAACTCCGCGGGAGAGGGCGCGACAGCGCCGACGTGAACAATCTTCTCGCCCAGGCTTATGTCGGCGATTCGCAGGAATCGAACGCCCTTGAGGCGCTTGAGCGCGCGGCGTCCGTCCGGCCTGGGGACGAGAAGCTGTTTCTGTTCGTTGCGGACGCCTGCATGGGAAAGCAATCCTATGCTCTTGGCATGCGGGTCGTCGACCTCGGTCTGAAAACTTTGCCGAACTCCGCAGGTCTCCATTTCGAACGCGGAATGTTTCTTGCTGTGATGGATCGCTTTGACCAAGCCAAGGGCGATTTCGAGCGTGCCCGGGAACTGGCGCCGGATTCAGAAATCGCCTACATCGCGGGCGCGCAGGAATCCATGTATGCGGGAAACATCGCAGAGGCTGTCCGAGTGTCGCGGGAAGGCCTTTCTCGCGGGCATCGCAATTTTCTGCTGCTGACACTTTTTGGTGAGGCATCGTTGCGCGCTGGCATTGTTCCCGGACAGAAGGAATTTGAGGAAGCTCGGAAGGCGCTCGAGACAGCCGTTGCGGAAAAGCCGAGCTATCCGAGCGCCGAACTGGCGTTAGGCAAGATCTATCTGCTGGCTGGTCAGACAGGGGAGGCGATCGCGCGCTTCGAGATGGCGCGTGAGCTCAGTCCGGGAAACGCCTCGGTGTACTCCAACCTGGCGGCGGCATACCGCAAGCAGGGAGACATAGGGAAAGCCCGCGAAGCCCTGGCGAAGCTTGAAGAACTCAACCAAGCACAAGCAGACAAAATCAGGACAGCACCGGGGGAGACCAAGGCCGGCTACGGCGGGGCTTTATCTCAGCAACACTGATCGAAGGCAGCGGCCGCTGGAGGTGTGCCGGAAGCTTTACGGATTGCCTTCATTCCTTCAGGACCTGATTCTTGGAAACGGCCGCTCTACGATTCCCGCCCCTTCCTGTACGGCAATAATCCGGTCGCAGTTCACATTGGCCAGCTTGGTCGCGGTGCCGCTCGGCCACAGGATTTCGATGGAATCAACTTTTGTTTGCTGGCCCAGGCCGAAGTGCAGACGCGGGTCGTGCGCGGATTGGTAGCTCATCCCTCCTTTGCGCTGATCAGAGAGCCTGAGATCGCCAGCGGTCAGGCTGACGCGCGCTCCAACTGCGTCGCGATTCGATCGGGTGCCGATTAACAGAATCTCCACCCAATGATTCCCGTTTCCACCGTCGTTGCGCAGTAACTGCGGCGCTTGGCCACAGTTGTTGACGAGAATGTCGAGATCACCATCGTTGTCAAAATCGCCAATCGCCGCGCCTCGGCTGACACGGGGCAAAACAAAGTCCGCGCCCAGCTGGTCGCTCACATTCTCGAAGACACCGTGGCCAGTATTTCGGAACATCAATTTCGGCTCGGCATACTTGGTTTCGGCGTGGTAGCGCTCAATGTTATCGAGGACGTGTCCGTTGGCCATAAACAGATCCATCGCTCCATCGTTATCGTAGTCAAAAAATTTTGTGCCGAACTCGCTCATGTGGAAGGTCGCGTAAGAGAGCCTGGACCGGAAGGTGGCGTCTTCGAATATTCCGTCTCCCATGTTCTGATACAGACGAGCCAACTGCATGTCGAGATGGACAGCCACCAGGTCCATGCGCCCACTCCGAGTGGTGTCGGCAGCATCGGTTCCCATGCCGGCTTCGAACTGTCCATCGCCGCTCACCGCGACGCCTGCGAGGTAACCAACTTCGCGGAAGGTTCCATTGCGGTTGTTGCGGAACAGGGAATTCGGCATGTGGTCGTTGGCGATGAAGATGTCCTGCCAGCCGTCGTTGTCGTAATCGAAGGTGACAATGCCGAGCCCGTTCGCGGGTTTGGCGCTTAGACCAGCGGATTTGCTTACGTCCGTGAATGTGCCGTCGCCATTGTTGTGATAGAGCGTGGGCGGTTGCGGGTGGAAGTCGTCCGGATGGCAGTAGCTGCGCATGCCCGGTCCGCGATCTCCGCAGTAGAAGTTGCGCTCTGGGGACCAGTCGACGTAGTTGGCGATCACCAGATCCAGCCGGCCATCACGGTCGTAGTCAAACCATGCCGCGCTTGAAGCCCACAAGCCAGCATTTGAAACTTTGGCGCGAGCAGTCACATCGGTGAACGTGCCGTCGCCGTTGTTGTGATAGAGAATCGAGCGGCCGTATCCGCAAACGAACAGGTCAGGAAAGCCGTCGTTATCGTAGTCGCCAACCGCCACGCCCATGCCAAACAGGGCTTCCGCGCCGACGCCAGCTTTCGCGGTGACATCGGTGAAACTGCCATCGCCGTTGTTGTGGTAAAGCGCGCTGCGCAGTCGATGGGAGGGGGAATAGACGCTGGTCGCTGCGCCATTCACGAGGTAGAGATCCAGAAGCCCGTCCTGGTCATAATCGATCCAGGCGCAGCCTGAGCCCATGGTCTCAATCAAGAATTTCTCCTCACTCCGAGCGTTGTCGTGCTGAAAGGTGATTCCTGAAGAGCGACAAACGTCGGTGAAGGTCACCTGAGTTCTCGGAGCTGCCGGGCTTTGTCCCCGCAAGAGAAAAGGGGTACTCGCCAGAGCTGCCGATTTGAGGAACTCGCGTCTGGTGGGTCTCAAGCCAAAAGTTTTCCTCAGCTACCCGACTCAAATTCTACGTCTCGAACGAGTCCACCCAGCCCATCGGGCACGCTGCGGGAAGGTGGGGTCTAGCGTAAACGATTGTGCAGTATAGATTTCACGCGTGGAAGCGAGGAACTGAGCTTAGCACGCGTGGCGAGTAGAATCTGCTTGACAACCGATTCGAATATTGTATACAAAATCCAACCAAGCAGCAAACGCTTGCTAGAAGTGTTTGCCTACGTTGCCTTTTGTGGCCGCTCGTTTGAGCCTCCCGGCTTTGTCCGGGCAACATTTTCGCGAGGAGGACGTATGTCCCGCAAGTCTGCTTCTTTTCTGATCGTTGCGATGGGTTTACTCAGTTGGCTGATCAGTTTTCCTGCTGCCCTCGCGCAACACGGCTCTGAGGGTACCGTCACCGTCACCGTGCTTGATCCGAGCGGCAGTGTGGTCCCGGGAGCGAGCTTAGAACTGCGTGACCTGGCTACCAACACAGCCGCGAAAGCGGTCACGTCGGACTCAGGGACTTACGTTTTCGTGAACCTTCCCATCGGCACCTATCGGCTATCGATCTCAAGAGCGGGCTTCAAAATTCAAACCTTCGAAAGCGTAGTGGTTCAAGCCTCGAAGACAACCGATATTAAGACCACATTATCGATTGGTGCGGTCAACGAGATGGTTGAGGTCACCATGACCGCTTCGCCGATTATCGAGACCACGACGAATGAAATCGGTACGGCTGTCGACTTGAAGCAGATCGAACAGCTGCCTATCCAGGGCCGTGATCTGGGGCAACTTTCGCAATTGGTTCCGGGATACACGGGCGGGCAAAACGGAGGTACGTGGAATGGGCTTCCCGCGGTTGATCAAGGCAACAGCGTAGACGGGACCATCGGAAGCACCAGCCGAATGAAATTCACCGGGAACGCGGAGCCTGCGATTCAGCCTCGCCTCGAGAGCATCGAGGAAATGACGGTGAATACCGAACAACTGGACATGAATCAAGGGTTCGGTCAGGCGAGCATGCAAATCAACTTTGTCACTCGAAGAGGTGGCAACCAATTCCATGGTCGCGTTTTCGAGGATTTCAGGAATGCGGCTTTGAACGCAAATAGTTGGACCAATGACGCGCTCACTTCCCTTGATCCTTCGAATCCACAGAAGAAAAACCCAATCAAGTTGAACGATTTCGGAGCTAGCTTGGGAGGGCCGATTATCAAAGACAGATTGTTCTTCTTCGGCTCCTACGCTGAATCCAAACAGCCTGGCGTAGTGCAGGCGTTCAATTGGCTGCTCACGCCCGCCGCGCAGACGGGCACCTTCACCTATCTTGGCACTGACAACGCCACACACACCGTCGATTTGATGGGGCTGGCACAAAGTCATGGCGTCAACCGTGCCATCAGCCCAGCTACTCAGGCAGTATTTTCAGCCTACCCCTCCCAATCGGTTGCGAGTGTTACGCCCGCTCCGACCGGGGACCTGAACTTGCAGCAGGTCAATTGGCAGGTCACCAATCCCGTCACCAAGTACTTTCCCGCAGTGCGCGTCGACTACAACCCTAACGACAAAATGCGCTTCAACCTGGCGTGGAACATGTACAAGTTCAACTATCCGGTAAATACGAGCTTCCCTGCGGCGGTTCCTGATTTTCCCGGTTCCGCCTGGGAAAAGACCGGAGGTGGTAGCGTCAGCACAAACTATACGACGGCATTCGGTTTTGCTTATACCATCTCGCCGAGCCTGGTCAACGAATTCCGCGGCGGCTTTCTCTATAACAAAGCACTCTTCAGTGGAAACGCGGCGCCAGTGAACGCCAGTGTTCCCCAGGTGGCATGGAATTACCCGAACGCCCCTTATCCGCTAGGCACGCAGATGAGTGGTACCGTCGATTACATTGCCACGGGAAACTACTATCCGATCTTTAATGCGTCTGACACCATGACGTGGCAACATACGTCGCACACGTTGAACTTCGGATTCTCCTGGTATCAGGAGCAGGATCACTACTACAACGGTGTGCTCGGGTTTCCGGTTGTGACCCTCGGATTGGTCTCTGGGGATCCTGCGCTCGGTGCATTTAACGGCACTACGATTCCGAATTCGACAACCGCTCAACAGGGGATTGCGCAACAGTTGTATGCGATTCTTACAGGAACGATCGGGAGTTCAGGAGGATCAGCGGTTGGCGGACAATACGCGTACAACCCGGCCAGTGGACAGTTCTTCAACACCTTAAGCGCGTATAACCTCGACGAACTGCAGCGAGCATTTGCGCTGCACATCCAGGATTCATATCGGATACGGCCCAACCTGACGTTCAACTACGGTTTGCGCTGGGACTTCACCGGAGCCAATCACGACCTTACCGGTGCTTATCATAACGCCGATCAAGCCGCCATTTTCGGCCCATCCGGCGTCAATAATCTTTTCAACCCGGGCTCGCTCAAAGGCAGTTTGACGCCCACCATCGCCGCCCGACCGCACCCTTATAACAATTGGAATGTGGCTCCGCAGCCTGCCATCGGGTTTGCCTGGAATCCTCACGGCGGGGACAGTGGTTTCGGTAAGCTGCTGGGCACGGGCAGTACGGTTCTCCGCGGCGGCATTTCGCTCAAAAAGTTCACTGAGCCCCAGCAATACTTCTGGAATCAGGCTTCTGACATCGGAGCTTTTTACTACCAGTCCTTCGCCCTGAACTCGAATAACAACGGGGGTCCGTCAAACTTCGCGCCGGGAAGTTTCCTTCTGACGACTCCGTCGCTGTTTAACAATAATCAACCCTTTCAGCTGCCTGCGGGCAAAGCATATTCACTCACACCCCAAGCTTATGTAAAAAGCGAACTCGAATCGGACTTTACCTTCGTGGGCGGAGCACCGGGCGCAAATGGCGTGGACCCGCATTTGCAGCAGCCCTACACAATCTCCTATAACTTGGGCATTCAGAGACAGTTGGGCCAGAGCCGCGCACTCGAAGTTCGCTACATCGGGAACCGCACTTTGCGGCAATGGATGTATGAAGACATCAATGAAGTGAATATTTTCCAGACCGGGCCCTATGGAGTTCTGACGAACGTCAAGGCAGCGCAGCAGAATCTAGCCGCCAACAACGGCAGCGGAAACCCAGCCTACCAAGGTTCGTTTGCCAATCACGGCCTCCCCGGGCAACAAGCGACGCCCCTGTTTGACGCAGCCTTCGCCGGGGAAGGTCTTGGAGCCGACGGCGCGTTTTCCGATTACACCAACACCTCATTTGTAAACAACCTGATTACCGGCTCTGCCGGCGCGATCGGCCAAGCGTTTACAAACAACAACGGAACTGCACCCTACTTCTGCAATCTGGTCGCGGATTCAACGGGCGCGAACTCGTTTGGACCCTGTACCAATCCGCTCAATAACGTGAATTGGGCTGGTGGCCCAGGCCCCGGGCTGCCAATCAATTTCTTTCAAGCAAATCCTCTTGCGGCGGGAAATGCTGCTTTGTACCTCGTAGCCGAAGGGTATTCCAACTACAACGGCCTGCAGTTTGATTTTCGACAACGCCAGTGGCACGGCCTCCAGTTCGACGCGAACTATACCTGGAGCCACACCCTCGGATTGACCACGCCGAACAACTGGCAAGGTCAGACCTACACGTTTACCTTGCGCAACATGCGATTAGGATATGGGCCGTCGCTCTTTGATATTCGCCACTCCTTCAACCTGAACGGAACCTATGACCTACCTTTTGGCGTAGGGAAGGCCTTTGCCAATAAGAGTGGCATTCTCGATAAGGTCATTGGGGGATGGACAATCGGTACGATCTTTAACTTTCAGACCGGCACGCCCTTCCTTTTGTCCGGGGGCAACAATACCTACAACAACGAGTTCGGCAGTCTGGCTCTCGGGGACGGCGGCGTGAACCTTACCGGCGTGACGGTGTCGCAACTACAGAGCTCAGTAGGTGTCTATCACCTCCCCAATTCGAGCAATGTCGCATTTCTGAATCCCAAATACATCATTCCGGGAGTAGGCGCCAACCCGACCTACATAACGCCCAATACCACTCCAGGAACCATAGGACAGCGCGTGTGGCTCTATGGTCCACATTTTTGGAATGATGACTTGTCGCTGAGTAAGCGCTTCGCGATAACCGAACGCGTGTCCTTTACCTTCCAATCCGAGATGCTAAACGTGTTCAATCATCCGAACTTCCAGACCGGAGCAGGGGCGGGCTGTAACTACTATTGCTACCCAGGCTTCTCGCCCTTCGTACAGAGTTCGGGCTTCGGAACCGGAACGACTTCGCCGAATTTTAGCTCCGATTCTCCAAACCAAGGAGCCCGCGTGATTGAGCTAAGGGCGAACGTCGAGTTCTAAGGGTTTTGCCAATTCAGGCGCTGTGCCTTCAGCACGTCGAGGGCGCAGCGCCAATGAATCATCTATCAGTCACACCAAGTTCGACTGGCCCTACTTTCTCTAACCGGGCCAGCCCCGTGTCAAGATACCCGCCATCCGCTCGATGCGCGCTTGGATCTGCGGCGAAGGCGATTTAGAGCAGATCCTTCGGGGAATTCTCGTAAATGGGAGCAGCAGGTTAAGCCGGCCTGGCGGGCCGAACCCTGCGCTGTTGTCGTTAGGTAGAAGCCCTTCTCTGCTTCAGCGCTTCCTTCAGGGATTGGCCGGCGTGCTCGATGTGGAGGCGGAGTAACTTGCACGCAGAAGGGATGTCGCGCTTGCGGCACAGCTCGAGGATCTCGTGGTGCTCTTCATTGGCCCGTTGGATTCCATGGGTCAGGTAGAGCTGCAGGCGGGTATAGCGTTCCCCGCTGTTGTTCACATTGCGGATGATGTTCATGAAGTGTGGCCGTTCCGCACGGGAATACAGTAGCGAGTGAAATTGCCAGTTCAGCCGGCCCCAGGCAAACAGGTGATCTTCACGCTGAAGTTCGGTTTCGTAACGACGAAGAACAACCGCAGCTTCCTCAAGATCGTTTTCGCTCAGCCGGGGAATCGAATGCTTCAGAATTTCTGGTTCCAGTAACGCCCGGATCGTGAACAACTCCTCAATGTCGGTTGGCGAAAGCGCGGGGACCACCGCCCCGCGATTGGGCACGATCGTGATCAGACCCTCGGCGTCCAGTTGGCGCAGCGCCTCGCGCACTGGGATCCGGCTCACCTGATACTGCATGGCGATGGCATCTTGCCGTAGCTGTGCCCCTTCGGGAATGGTGCCGCGGATGATCTCTTCCCGCAGCTTGTCCGCGACAGCAGACGTGAGGGATTGCCGGGGAATTGCGGATTCTGGAGCGGTTGACAGATTCATTTCCTTCTGACGGCTTTGAGGAACACTCTTGGGAGCAGGCGGAATCCATCCTGACCCTGAGCTACCAACGCATGATATCGGGAGCCTCCCCCGGGGCGCAATGATCGAGATCTGTTCCCGCCCGACCCCCATGCGCGTTTGCGACCCCCCAGGTCAAGACGCGATTCCCGCTCCCTTGCCGGTTTTGGTCACCAACCAATATACCGGTACGCCTGCGAGAACAATGACAAGTCCTGGCCAAGTGGTCGCGGGCCGGTAGAGGAAGAGCACCACCAAAATGGTGGCGGCGACAAGAATATAAGCGGCCGGAATGACCGGATAGCCTTTGGTCTTATATGGTCTAGGCGCGTCCGGCCGGGTATGGCGAAGCCGGAACACCGCTGCAACGGTCAGGATATAGAAGATCAAAGCGGCTGAAATGACGTATTCGAGCAAATCGCTGTAAAGGTTTCCCCACGTGCCGCTCGAGGGAATATAGACGCGCGGCAGGACCAGGATCATCGCCCAAAGCCCTTGCATCCACAACGCAAAAGCTGGCACCTTTCGGGTGTTGAGTTGTCCGGCGAAGCGAAAGAAGAGTCGCTGGCGAGCCATCGCATAGTAGGCGCGAGGGCCGGTGAGGACGAGCGCGTTGATCGTACCAAACGTCGACACCATGATTGCCCCCGCCATCAGAGCGGTTCCAAGGCCCGGGAAAATGGCTTGCAGCGTCAGAGTACCCACGCGGTCCGCGGGTGCGTGCTGAATGGCCTCAAGCGGCAGCGTGAACAGATAGGCGAGATTGGCAAGCAGGTACAAAGAGATTACAACCATGGTTCCAAGCACCATGGCGCGGGTCACATTCTTCTCCGGCCTACGGACTTCGCCGGCAGCGAAGGCTATGTTGTGCCACGAATCGGCCGAAAACAACGATCCGGTCTGACTCACGCAGAGCGCGACAAACAGGCCGAACGCGGTGGTTGCGTCGAGCGTTGCGCTGAGCGGAGTGATCCCGCGGGCGTGCCACAGGTTGCTGAAGTTGGCGCTGAGCGCCGCCGGGTTCCGGCCAGCGAAAATTCCCGCCGCAATCAGAGCCAGCAGGGCCGCGGTCTTGGCGACGGTAAAGACATTCTGCACGGCTTTTCCGTATCGCAGTCCCCGGCTGTTGGAAAAGGAGAGCAGAAGAATGACCGCGAGCGCGAACAATTGCGCTGTCGAAATAGACACTGCGTAGTGAGCGGAAATGCGAACCGGGGGGATCAGGTAATGATCTTCAGAGATTGCGGGCACAAGCACGCCCGTAAACCGGGCACAAGCCACCGCGACGGCGGCGATCGTTCCGGTCTGAATCACGGTAAACAGAGTCCAGCCGTACAGAAAGCCCCAGAGCGGGGAGTATGCTTCGCGGAGGTAAACGTACATCCCACCCGCCTCGGGCATCATGGCCGACAGCTCGCCGTAACAGAGCGCACCGGCCACAGTCAACGCGCCGGCGATCATCCAGGCGACAAGCAGCCATCCCGGGCTACCGATCTCCCGTGCCATTTCGGCCGAGACGATAAAGATTCCAGATCCGATCATCACCCCCACCACCAACATGATCGAATCCAACAAGCCTAGTCCCCGCTCGAACTCGTGGGCGCCGAGCTCGCTGTAAGGCTCAGATTCTGCAGCGCGAAATGTAGCCAAGTTCGGTTCTCATTTCCTTCGGCTGGATTTTAAAATACGCCTTGACGTGTGGATATTGTATACATAATATGACCTTGGGAGGCCGCCGTCTACCTTATTCTTATTCATGAATTTCTTGTGATTGCTGGAGTAAGTCTTTGAAATCCTTGCACTTTTCTCCACTTTCTTTAACACTATCCTCGCTCGATGTAGTTCATACGGAGGTTGGTGTGAGCAGCACCAGGCGGGAGGGCGGCGAACTGCGTCGGGTTCTGGTCGTTGACTCCCATACCGGGGGCGAGCCGACTCGTTTAGTCGTGAGTGGCGGCCCCGATTTGGGAGCGGGCCCCTTGTCCGAACGGCTTGAGCGATTTCGCAGGGACCATGATTTTTTCCGCTCGGCGGTGGTGAACGAACCTCGCGGTTCGGATGTGGTTGTGGGTGCGCTGCTTTGTGAGCCTTCCGATCCGGACTCAACGGCAGGCGTCATCTTCTTTAATAACGTGGGATTCCTCGGCATGTGCGGTCACGGGACGATTGGGCTCGTGGCTTCTCTGGCGTATATGGGAGAAATCACGCCCGGTGACCACCGGATCGAGACTCCCGTTGGGATCGTTACCGCAACTCTTCACGAGAATGGGGACGTCAGCGTGAATAACGTCGCGAGCTATCGCCAGGCAGCCGGAGTCTGCCTCGAGGTGCCCGGCTTTGGTCTGGTTCGCGGGGACATTGCGTGGGGCGGGAACTGGTTTTTCTTGATCGAAAGGCACGATTTCGAACTGAGCCTGCGCAATGTCGAAGCGCTGACGGGGTTCACCTGGGCGGTACGGCAGGCCTTGAATGCCGCCGGAATCACCGGTTCGGACGGGCACGAAATCGACCACATCGAGTTGTTCGGTCCATCGACAACGCCGGGTGTAAACAGCAAGAATTTCGTTTTATGTCCCGGCAAGGCCTACGACCGCTCACCCTGTGGCACAGGAACCAGCGCAAAGTTAGCCTGTCTCTACCAGGATGGCACGATCGGCGAAGGAGAACCCTGGCGGCAGGAGAGTATTGTCGGAAGCCTGTTCGAGGGGAAGGTTACGGTTCGAGAGGGAAGGATCTACCCTACCATCACGGGCTCAGCGTTTGTGAACGCGAAGGCGGAATTGTTGCTCGATCCGCGCGATCCTTTTTGTAACGGCATTCGAACATGAATGCGGCAACCTACGACGTGCTCATTGTAGGCGCGGGAATTGTCGGTGCCGCGTGCGCGCTGGAGTGTGCTCGACGTAAGCTGCGCGTCGCCGTGGTTGATCTGTCGACCATCGGTGGCGGCGCGACCGCCGCCGGAATGGGCCACATCGTCGTCATGGACGACTCGGATCCTCAGTTCGCCTTGACTCGATATTCGCAGCAATTGTGGCGTGAGTTGCGGGCGGAACTTCCTGATGAGGTCGAGTACGTCGAATGCGGGTCGATTTGGGTGGCCGCCGACGATGAGGAGTTCAGAGAGGTTCACCGCAAGCAGGCGTACTACACCGAGCGCGGAGTACCAGTCGAGGTCCTCAGCTCAGGAGACTTGGAAAAGGCCGAACCCAATTTGCGCAAGGGATTGGCCGGGGGATTGCTCGTTCCCGAAGACGGTGTTCTTTACCCTCCCTGTGCTGCCCGTTTTCTGCTCGAAAAAGCGCAGGAACGCGGCGCGACGATTCACCTCGGGCCGCCAGTCGTCGACATTGGCAAGGGGCGCATTCGACGCGCTGACGGGAGCGAACTGGATGGCGGCGCAATTGTGAATGCCGCTGGGGCTTGGTCCCCGGAGCTGACCCCAGGGATCAAGGTCAGAAAGCGCAAGGGGCACTTGGTGATTACCGACCGTTATCCGGGATTCGTTCATCATCAACTGGTCGAACTCGGCTATCTGAAGAGTGCCCATTCGGTCAGCTCTGATTCGGTCGCCTTCAACGTGCAGCCACGCCGGACGGGTCAACTGCTGATCGGCTCCTCGCGTCAGTACGAGGCCGACCACACAGAAGTTGATCATGGGATTCTCGCCCGCATGCTCGAGCGTGCGCAGCAGTACATGCCAGCCTTGGCTGAGACTTCGGCGATCCGCGTCTGGACCGGATTCCGTGCAGCCACGCCCGACAAATTGCCCTTAATAGGACCTTGGGCGGAGGATTCGACTGTTTTTCTCGCGACTGGACATGAGGGTCTGGGGATTACGACCTCTCTTGCCACCGCGCGATTGCTGACCGACCACTTGCTGGGAGCAACTTCTGCTATCGCCAGGGAGCCGTACCTGCCTTCCCGCACCGGAAGCATGGAGCACGCCCATGCCTGAGCAGATTGCGGTTACGGTGAATGGATCGCTCGTCGTGGTTGCACCCGGAACCAGTGTCGCCGCGGCCATGATGAGGGCTGGGGCAAGCTGCCGTACTTCCGTGAGGGGCGAACCTCGTGGCCCGTTGTGCGGAATGGGAATTTGTTTTGAATGTCGTGCTGAGATCGATGGGATCCTGCACAGTCGGAGTTGTCAGATTCTGTGCGTGGCGGGAATGAACATCAAGACGGATGCTTAGCTCGAGGCCACAATTCGACGTGTTGGTGGTGGGAGGTGGGCCTGCGGGCATTGCCGCCGCAGTTTCTGCAGCCCAGTCGGGCAAACGGGTTGCAATCGCCGACGACAACCCCGCGCTTGGAGGGCAAATCTGGCGTGGCGAAACCATCCATTCCGATCCTTCTGCCCGGGCTTGGAGCTCTCAGCTGCGCGAAAGTTCGGTGGAATTGTTTCCTGGTGCGCGCATCTTCGATCAGCCCGCGCCGGGAGTATTGAACGCCGAAACCATGGATGGCTCGATGGTGTTCGAGTACGGAAAACTGATCCTTGCCACCGGTGCCAGAGAACGGTTCCTGCCCTTCCCGGGATGGACTCTCCCGAACGTAATGGGAGCCGGAGCCCTGCAGGCGCTCGCGAAGGCGGGGTTGCCAATCCAGGGGAAGAGGGTGGTGGTAGCGGGTACGGGCCCGTTGCTGTTGGCGGTTGCCTCCTACCTGAACCAGCGCGGTGCCATTGTGGTCGCGATCTGTGAACAGGCATCGCTCGCCACGCTAGGCGCTTTCGGGCTGCGACTCTTCGAGCATCCCGGCAAGATCGCGCAGGCGTGGGGTTTGCACAGGGAACTCGCGCGGGTTCGCCTGTTGACCAGCGCTTGGCCCATGGCCGCAGTCGGAAACCAGATCCTGGAATCGGTCGTGATGTCGGTGAAGGGAACACAACAGCGGATTTCTTGCGATTACCTGGCCTGTGGTTTTCATCTCGTGCCTAACACGGAGCTTGCGGCGCTCGTCGGGTGCCGCCTCGAAGGTGGCTTCGTCCAGGTTGACGAGCTTCAGACGACGTCGGTTCCCAACATCTTTTGCGCCGGTGAACCTGCTGGAATTGGTGGCGTAGACCTCGCATTGGTCGAAGGACAAATCGCGGGACTTGCGGCCAGCGGGCACGGCGCGGCGGCAGAAAAGCTCAGGCGTCAGCGAGCAAAGCTTCAGAGCTTCGCGCGTTCCCTCGAAAAGACCTTTCAGCTGCGGCCTGAACTCAAACGCCTTGCCGCGCCCGAGACCATCGTCTGCCGTTGCGAAGACGTGACGCTCAGCCAGCTACAGCCGCACGGTTCTTGGCGGGCGGCGAAGCTGCAATCGCGCTGCGGGATGGGGCCGTGCCAAGGGCGGATTTGCGGTCCCGCCACCCAATTTCTTCTGGGATGGACCCCAGACTCTGTCCGTCCGCCGGTTCTGCCGGTAAAGCTGAGAAATCTGACGTCCGAATCACACCAGCCGAAGGGCGAGCTGACGTCGGTCATGTGAGGGTAACAATGAACTGGAATGGGGTAATGCCGGCAGTCACAACTTGTTTCGATCGTAGTCTCGAAGTGGACTACGGCTTCATGAGCGAACATTGTCGCTGGCTCTTGGAAAACGGCTGCGCAGGCGTGGTCTGCCTGGGGTCGCTCGGCGAAGGGGCAACCTTGTCCTTTGACGAAAAGGCCAAAGTTCTCCGTAACTCTGTGAAAGCTGTGAACCACAGGGCGCCAGTCGTGGCCTCGATCTCCGCGCTCACGACCGCCGAGGCGGTGGCGCTCGCCCGGGCCGCGGCCGATGCCGGTTGCGATGGCCTGATGGTGCTTCCGCCATATGTGTACCGAGGAGACTGGCGCGAAATGAAGGCACACGTCTCTGCCGTGCTGGAGGCAACTCCGCTCGGCTGCATGCTCTATAACAATCCGGTAGCCTACGGGACCGATTTTCTTCCCGACCAGATTCAGGAGCTGGCTGAGGAATATGCGAATTTAGAGTCGGTAAAAGAGTCCAGCACCGATGTGAGAAGAGTGGCGGCCATTCGCGCGCTGGCGGGGGACCGCTTGGAAGTTTTTGTGGGTGTGGATGACGCAATTCTGGAGGGAATTGGGGTTGGGGCCACTGGATGGATTGCCGGATTGGCGAACGCCCTCCCCCGAGAATCCGTTGAGCTGTTCAACCTTGCCCGGAATTGCGAGCACGAGAAGGCCTTTGCCATTTACCGATGGTTTCTTCCTCTTCTCCGCATGGACACCGTTCCCGAGTTCGTGCAATTGATCAAGTTGGTTCAAGCCGAAGTCGGGATGGGGAATCCCCGCGTGCGTCCGCCACGGCTCGAATTGACGGGGGACAGTCTCGCCCAGGTCCAACGCACGATCAAAGCGGCCCTGCTGTCGCGCCCAGAGCTTGTGAACGGCCGTGCGGTACCGGCCAAGTGACGGTTTTGAAAGCGGACAAGATTTTGGAACTTGGAACTAAGGAGAATCGAGTGCGCACCCAGTGCTGGGCGGGAAGGTTCGCCTTCCTTACTTTACTGCTCTTACTGCTCTCTCCAGTTTCGCTCCCGGCGCAGGACAACCTTGCTCGCACTCCGCCCATGGGCTGGAACAGTTGGAATCACTTCGCCGAGCGGGTGGATGACCGAACCATTCGCTCTACCGCCGACGCGCTGGTTTCGTCCGGGATGCGCGATGCAGGTTATGTCTTCGTCAATATCGACGACACCTGGCAGGGGCAGAGAGACGCAAGTGGCCGGATCCATCCGAACGAAAGATTTCCCGACATGAAGGCTCTGGCGGATTATGTCCATAGCAGAGGGCTGAAACTGGGGATCTATTCGGGGCCGGGTCCCAAAACCTGTGCCCAGTTCGAAGGCAGCCTCGGACATGAAGAGCAAGACGCTGCAATGTACGCGCAGTGGGGAATCGACTACCTGAAATATGACTGGTGTCAACAGCCGCCGGCGAGCGTCGACGAGATGAAAGCCGCCTACAAGAAAATGCACGATGCCCTGGCCAAGGCGGGCCGCCCGATCGTTCTCAGCCTTTGCCAGTACGGTTGGCACAAGGTGTGGGAGTGGGGCCCGTCGGTTGGCGGAAACCTTTGGCGCACAACCGGCGACATCAGTGACCGGTACAGTTCGATGGCGGAAATCGGCTTTAACCAGAACGGTCTCGAGAAATTTGCCGGGCCCGGACATTGGAACGACCCTGACATGCTGGAAGTCGGCAATGGGGGAATGAACGAGGACGAGTACAGAACTCACTTCAGCCTCTGGGCGCTCCTGGCTGCGCCGCTCATTGCTGGGAACGACGTAACTCGCATGACCCCGTACACGCTTGAAATTCTGACCAACCGCGAGGTGATCGCGGTGGATCAGGACCCGCTGGGAAAGCAAGGATACCGGGTTGCCCAGGAGGGTCCCTTTGAGGTGTGGATGAAGCCCATGCAGGATGGTAGCAAGGTCGTCGGCTTGTTTAATCGACAGCGCACGACCGAGCAGATCTCGGCTGATTTTGCGCAGCTTGGAATTCGCGGTGAAGCCACAGTACGCGACCTGTGGTTGAAGAAGGATGTGGGCACGTTCCAGAACTCGTACAGCGCATATGTGCCGCCACACGGAGTGGTGCTCATCAGAATTCGTCAGAAATAAACTTCGTTTGTTCATCGGATCATTCATCAGGAGGCAAGATGGCTTCTAGGCGGATGGGCTTGCTCTGGGTAGTGCCGATTGCTCTTTTCTTGGTCCTACCGGGGTTTGCCCAGGGAACCCTCGCCGACTACCAGCGCGCGCGAAGCTTTCTGTATGGCAATTTCCGGCATTCCGGTTATATCGCCGACGTCTCTCCCCATTGGATCGACAAATCAAACCGCTTCTGGTACCACAAGCTCGGTCCAAACGGAGGCGAGTTTCTCCTGGTCGATGCTGAGCACAATACGGCTGGCCCTGCGTTTGATCACGCCAGGCTGGCGAGAAGCCTCTCCGAAGCTTCAAAGCGAGAGATCAGCGCCGACGATTTGCCTTTTGACGACATCGAATTCGCCGAAGACGCCAAATCCATCCACTTCAATTTCAACGATGCCCGCTGGACATGCTCGCTCGCCGACTATAAATGCGCAAGCGAGCCCGCACCGAAACCAAACGAAGCCCCATCACCCGACAAGAAATGGTCGGCCTTTGTTCACGAACACAACCTTTATGTTCGCAACCTTTCAACCGGTACCGTCGTTCAATTGACGCAAGATGGGACGCGCGGCTGGGACTACGCCACCCCACTACCAGCGCTTCGGCTGCTCGTCGAGCAGAAGACCGAAGACGTGAAGCAGCCGGCGGGAGTTTTCTGGTCGCCAGACTCGAGCAAACTGATTACTTACCGCATCGACTCCCGCAACGCGGGCCGCTTCACCAGCTTGCAGTTTGTGCCGGAGGATCAGTTGAGGCCAAGAGCTTACACGGTCGTTTATCCGCTGCCTGGTGAGGTGCTGCCCAAAGCCGAGCCCGTCATCTTTGATTTGCGGGCGGAAAAACGCGTGAACGTGAAGACTGCTCCTCTTGAACTTCCGTTCCAGGATGCACCCGAGTTTGACTGGTCGCCTGATGGGAAGACGATACGGTACGACTACGATGAACGCGGCGACAAGGCCAGGGAGATTCGCCTCGTCGACCCCGAGACCGGGGACCAGCGCGTTCTCATGCGGGAGGAGGCGAAGGAGTATGTGGATCCGGGCGAGACCTTTTATCGCTATGACGAGGCCACCGGAGAACTGATCATCGCTTCCGAGCGCGCCGGCTGGAACCACCTTTATCTATATGACAAGAATGGAAAGCTTGAGAACCAGGTTACACAGGGGTCCTGGGTCGTTCGTCAGATTGAGTATGTGGATGAGAAGAGCCGTCGAATTTATTTCCTCGCCGGCGGGAGAGAGAAGGGGGAAGATCCATATCAGACGCACTTGTATGTCGTCGGATTCGACGGCAAAGGTCTGACACTTCTCACGTCCGAGAATGCGAACCACTCCGTAAGCGTGTCTCCGGATGGCAGTTTTTTCGTCGACAACTACTCGCGAACGAATCTGCCCGCGGTGTCTGCTCTGCGACAGAGCCGAGACGGCTCTGAGGTGCGCATTTTAGAGAAAACCGACGTTTCCGCACTACAGATGAAAGGCTGGAGACCACCCGAACCATTTCAGGGCAAAGCCGCTGATGGCAAGACCGATCTCTACGGGCTGATCTGGCGTCCATCGAACTTCGACCGTTCAAAAAAGTATCCCATCATCGAGCACGTCTATACCGGACCACAGGATTTCTTCGTTCCCAAGACCTTCGGCGGCCCGTTTTGGCTGCAATCGGTGGCCGAGCTGGGGTTTGTTGTGGTGATGGTGGACGGACGTGGCACCACCGGACGATCGCGCGAGTTTCACCAGTTCTCCTACAGAAACCTGGGTGGCGCATTCGAAGATCACGTGGCCATGATCAAACAGATGGCTGCGCGTTTTCCTGAAATGGACGTTCATCGCGTGGGAATCTTCGGAACCTCCGCCGGCGGCTATGGTGCGGCGCACGCCATGCTGATGTTTCCGGACTTTTATAAGGTGTGCGTATCTATCTCTGGCGACCATGATGCCCGTCTGGATAAGGCTTGGTGGAACGAGCTCTATCAAGGTTATCCCGTCGAAAATGATTATGTGGCTCAGTCCAACGTTACCCTGGCCGATAAGCTGGAGGGTCACTTGCTGCTGGTTCACGGCGATATTGATGACAATGTTCATCCGGTTGAAACCATGCGTTTCGCCGACGCTCTGATGAAGGCAAACAAGAATTTCGACATGCTGCTTGTACCCAACATGTACCACGGCGAGAGCGGACCGCATGCAGCGTATTTGATCCGCAGGCGCTGGGATTATTTCGTCCAATATCTGTTAGGGGTGGTGCCGCCAAAGGACTTCGCCATCAGTGAGCAAGACATTTCAGGCTCAAGGCGAATGCGTAGACGATAGCTAGGAAACCTCGCTCATGTCTCCTTCATTCAATCGGCGTCAAGCCGTGAAGTCAATGATTGCCGCTTCGGTTGCAACTGCCATCCCCAAGGCAATGCTGGGTGGCGGGAAATCTCCGGACCCCGGAAGTCACCCGCTCGAGGTACAGATCACTTCTATCAGCCCCCATACCCTTCGCCTGCAGTTGCTGCCAGTTCGAGGCGATCGGATAACCCAAGTTTCAGCGGATGGTTCACTGGTTCGCGAAGACTGGGGTCCCCCGCTAGCTAGAATTCGTGACGCCAAGGTTCCGGTCGTTGAATGTGGAATTTTGACCGTTCGAATCAGCGATAATCCGCTCACGATTTCAATTGCGAGAGCCAAGGGTGGGCTGGTCCAGAGGATCCAAGTCGATCGGCAGACTGGCGCTCTCGCCTTTAGCGTGGGGGACTCGCCTCTGCTGGGCCTGGGCGAAGGTGGCCCGCAATTCGACCGCCGTGGTTCGCTCGATCGGATGAAGAGCGGGCAGGGTGGATATGAGCTGGCAACACACGGCGGCCGTGTTCCGATCCCTTGGCTCATCAGCACGGGGGGGTGGGCCATGTTCATCCATCAGCCTTACGGGAGCCTTGACCTCACCGGATCCGAGGGCAAGTTCTATCCCTTCGTGACTGACCAGGCCTTCCCGGCCGACATCTTTTTGGTTGCCTCCGAAGAGCCCCCCGTGATCATGGAAGAATATGCGCGTCTCACCGGCCGTCCGGAACTTCCTCCATTGTGGAGCCTTGGATATCAGCAGTCGCATCGCACGCTGGCGAGCCGGGACGAGGTGCTTTCAGAAGCCAAGACGTTTCGTGAGAAGAAGCTGCCCTGCGACGCTCTGATTTATCTGGGAACCGGCTTCTGCCCCTCAGGATGGAATACCGAAAACGGGTCGTTCACCTGGAATGACAAAGTCTTTCCCGATCCCCGCGAGATCATCCAGCGCTTGCACGAAGACCACTTCAAAGTCGTTCTTCATTCGGTGATCGAGACCGACACGCTGCGAGGCAGGGCGCAGGACAAGAACTCGTGCCCGCAAGACACCACGAAGTCGCCCGAGGCCAATTGCTATTGGGACGCGCATCGTCCAGATTTTTCGATGGGAGTCGATGGGTGGTGGCCGGATGAAGGCGACCCGCTCGACGTCGCTTCTCGGCTGGTGCGCAATCGCCTGTATTGGGAAGGGCCTCAGATCGATCGCCCGAATGAGCGGCCCTATGCTCTGCACCGCAATGGATACGCTGGGATGCAGCGCTATGCGTCATTCTTATGGTCGGGCGACGTGTACTCGACCTGGGAGACGCTGAAGACGCAAGTTCCCATCGCCGTGAACACCAGCCTGACGGGAATCCCTTACTGGGGAACAGATATTGGAGGGTTCGTTCCAACCCGAGAATTTACCGCCGAACTCTACCTGCGGTGGTTTCAGTTCGGAGCCTTCTGCACCTTATTCCGCTGTCACGGCAGGAACTGGAAGCTCCGGCTCCCCTGGGGCTGGAACACCGGCGATCCTGGTCCGATCGAAATCAAGAACTACGATGGGGCCGCAATACCGGACGCGAGTCAACTACACAATCCTCAAATTGAACAAGTGTGCCGCAAATATCTCAACCTTCGATATCGCATGTTGCCCTACATCTATAGCGCGGTTCGAGAGGCTACGCAGACCGGAATGCCGGTGATGCGGGCTCTCTGGCTGCATTACCCGGACGATCCCCGGGCGGTCGCTTGCGGTGATCAATATCTTTGGGGGCGGGATGTGCTCGTTGCACCAGTCGTAGAGCAAGGCGCTAACCTACGCAAGGTCTACCTGCCCCGAGGAACCTGGTATGACTTCTGGACCAACGAGCGGATCGAAGGAGGCCGGGAAATCTCGCGAGCCGTGGATCTAGAAACCATACCCTTGTACCTCCGCGCGGGAGCCATTGTTCCCTTGGGTCCGGTAAAGCAGTTCGTCGGAGAGGAATCTGAAGAGCCACTGACGGTGACCGTTTATCCGGGTAGCGATGGCAGCTTCCTTCTTTACGAGGACGACGGCAAGAGCTTCGACTTTAGGCGTGGGGAATGGATGGGAGTTCTGCTGTCGTGGCAAGACCACACCCGCACGCTGCGAATGCAATTGGCTCCTGGCTCGAAGCTCCTGGGGCCATCGAAGCGCCGGATCCAGGTTAGGGCCGGCGAGAACCTACAGCAGGTTGAGTTCGATGGCAGCCTGACCCAAATTCGTTTCTAGCCTTTGCGACTGCATACGCCAGGAGTCCTTGCCTTGCGAATCGCTCTATTCGGTGCCGTTCTGGTCTGTTCTGTGGGTATTTCGGTTTCGGCACAGCAGCTTGAAAACGATCGCTTCCAACTAAAATTCTCAAGCAGTGGCCTCAGCAGCCTGAAGCATACCCGTGACGTCTATGACACCGATTACGTTCTCCCGGGAAGAGCGTTGGGGGACGTTGTGGTTCGTTATAGAACTGCGGGCCAGGCCTGGAAACAGGCCGACAGCGCCACCGCGGGTGCAGCAACGCCATCAAGCCAAGGGACCGCCTACACGTATCAGATCGGACGCGCTATCCCCACCGTTGCAACCGCCAGCAAGACAAGCTCCTCGATCGGACCCTGGGGCACGAATGCTCTCAATGATCAGATCGAGCCAAAGAGTTCACGCGATCAAGGCGTTCCTTTTTTCGCCTGGGGCGACCATCACGGAAGCGAAGAGTGGGTTCAATACGACTTCCATGCGACCGCCCAGGTTTCCTCCACTGAGGTGTATTGGGCCATTGGCTCGTATGAAGATTACCAGTGGGGCCTGCCGCTATCGTGGAAGGTGCAGTATCGCGACGGCGAACAATGGAAGGACGTTCGCATCTCGGGAACTTACAGCGTCGTGCCCGATCAATTCAATCATGTCGATTTTGAACCGGTGGTGACGCAACATCTCCGCCTGCTCGCGCAGCTGCCCAAACAGGCAACCTCTGCGATCTACGAATGGCGAGTCAACGCGACGAATGGCAAACAGGTGGAAAGCGTTGCCGACGTGGCGCCCACGGAGAGCTTTCGCCTCGACCGAGACTCACTCTTGTGGACGATCACCTTGCGCAATGAGACCGAACAGGCGATTGAAATCGGAGATCTCGGTTTCGCCCTACCATTCAATACTGACTATGTGTCCGATAAAACCGAGACTTACACCAAACGGGTGATTCGCCACAGCTTCATCGGCGGAAATGGCTCCTACCTTTTTTGGATGCGGTGCAACGCGGTTGGACCGTACCTTCTCATGGTTCCCGAGAAGGGGACGCACCTTGAATATTTCGACCTGGAGGAGGATCGCAGCTATACAGCCTACGTTCATTCATGGGAACGCGGTGAGGAACTGGCGACCAAGGGCGGGACATGGCGTCTTCGGCACACAAAAGTGACACTCGAACCCAAAGGAAGTTCGGGCGACTCCCTGATCTATCGCTTTAAGTTCCGCTGGGCCAAGGACTATGCCGCCGTGCGCGAGTTGCTTTACCAGGAAGGTGGGTTCGATGTGAATGTGGTTCCTGGGATGACGGTTCCGACGGATCTGCCGACGATGTTCTCGCTTCGTACGCGCAATCAGATTCGCGCAATCACCGCCGAGCATCCAGAGAACACATCCATCAAGCTGATCGCAAGAAAGAGTCCCGATACCTACCTGTATTCGGTGAGATTCTCACGCCTGGGCGAAAACATGCTTACGGTGAAGTATGGAAGAGGCGAATATCTGCCTTTGGACTTCTTTGTCACCGAGCCGCTGGAGACGCTTTATAAAAAACGCGCGCGATTTCTGGTGCCGCACGAGCAGTGGCACGATCCCAAGCGCTGGTACCACAGCCTCTACTCGCAATGGGATATGAAGCACCAGGTGCTGAGGAGCCCCGGTGATCTTGACGGGCTGCAATCTTACGCTGTGGCGAGCGACGATCCGGCCCTTGGTAAAGCCCCTTACCTGGCATACGAGAATGTATTCTTCCCCGATCAGGAAGAGATCACCTCGGTTGAAGACTACGTTCATGACTTCGTCTGGGGAGGGCTGCAGCAGACTGACAAGGAGCCTTATCCCTACGCTATCTACGGGATCCCCAACTGGAACGCGAATCGCCACAGCTCGCAGGACAACGAGCACGGCAAGAGACATCTCTGGCGCATCTACGACTACCCGCACATCGTCGCGCTCTACTACTACCTCTACCTGGTCGCCCACAACTATCCCGGAATGGTTCACTATCTGGACGCGGCCGGATATCTCGAACGTGCCTACGGGACAGCGATCGCGTTCTTCACAGTCCCAATGGAGATCGTAAAGTGGTCTGCTTACGAGACTGGAACCTACAATGAGGTAGTCATCCCTGACCTGATCAGGGCACTCGAAGAAAACGGCCGAAAGGACCAAGCCGAAAAGCTTCGCGAGCATTGGGAGAAGAAAGCGGAATTTTTCATCAACAAGAATCCGGATCTGTATCAATCAGAGTATCCGTTTGATTCCACCGCCTTCGAATCCACTCATGCCCTGGCGGTCTATGCGCAAACCAGGCTGCAGAATCCGTCTGCGACGAAGTTTCGGGAATCCATCCAAGCGAGTGCCGCAAGAGACTTCCTCGAAGAGCAGATGCGGTTGAACATTGCGGCTCGAGGATGGGAACCAGCCTACTACTGGCTTGGCAGCGACTACCGGGCGAGCGGCAACACCCAATACACGCTCAGCTACATGTCACAAATGGGAGGCTGGGCGATCGAAAATTACGCGATCGATTTCGCGAAAGATCCGATTCCGTATCTCCGGCTCGGGTACCAATCTTATCTGGCCTCATGGGCACTTCTGAACTCGGGCACACCGGAATCAAACTACGGCTATTGGTTTCCCGGAAAGGAAAATGATGGCGGCGCCGGTGGCGGTTTCGAGCCCCGCCCTTGGGGCCGAGCGTGGCTCGGCAATAAAGAAATGGGCCGAGGATCGTGGTGGTACTCGGGCGAAATCGACCTGGGATTCACTGGCGCACTGCGCGCTGCGGCTACGATCGTAAGCGACGATCCGATTTTTGGTCTCTACGCCTATGGGGGTGTGCTCAAGCACTCGGGCAAATCCATCAGCGTCATCCCACGTGACGGCTTGCGCAGCCGGTTCGCCCTCGTCCGCGGTGAAACTCGCTTTCAGCTCAGTCTCAGCCGGGATGGATTTGCCAAGGAAGAGCCGATCTCTATCGACGATTCTCTAGACCGCATCACCTTTAGACTCGAGAACCGTTCTCACGATCAACACGAAACCGCTCTGAATATCAGGGGACTGCCGGCAGGTTTCTATCGGCTGAGCATGGGTCACAAATTCACGAAGAAGTTTGCGAGCGAAGCAGGGGTAGCTCTGAGACTGAACATTCTTGTTCCTTCGGACGAGGCGAACCTGGTGAGCATCGAGCGCGACTAAAACCCACGTGAGATGGATAATCGAATGATGCGCCGCCCACCAGCGCGAACCACGCAACTGACCGCCACCGCCATATCCGTCTGGTTCGCAAAGATAGGGTGAAACCCCTACAATTCGCCCGCCTTGAAATCGCTTTCTGTCCATCAGCCCAGGTGGTGCATTGTACTTTCGATTGGTGGAACAGTCGTTTTTCTTTGGAGCTGAGTAGACAGCTCACCTACAATCCCTGCCAACTGAGTTGCTGAAAACGTCTCAGTGCCAAGTCATTCACCGGGAGTTTTTGAGATGGGATTTGGGAAGTTCTGCACTATCGCGTGCCTCTTCACAGCCACTTTCCCTGCGTATGCCGGGGTGTATGTTACCTCGCCATCCCAAGCCACCGTTTCTACCAGTGGGACTGCTTCTAGCGTTTCGCCGGTCCATTTCGTGGCCCAAGCAACATCGCCAGCCTGTTCGAAGGGTGTAGCTACCATCGGCATCTACACCGCTCCGTACACGCTAGCGTACAGCGTCGGCGGCGCAACTCTCGACACCAATCTCTCCTTGAGCGCAGGAACTTACAGCGTGGCCGTTCAGGAGTGGGACTACTGCGGTTGGTCATCGAAAGCTCTGCTGACGCTGACCGTGACCGCCTCGTCTGGGTCGACGGGGTCAGCAACCACGCCGGGCACGACCTTCTACGGTCTTGAAAATCAAAAAGGATGGTCAGGGTACGCGCTTCTGCCTCCGAGTTGGGGAATCTGCTCAACTTGCAGTTCCTCCGGACCGGAACTGGCATGGTCCTGGAAACCGACCATCAGCTCTCCTTCACTTGACGGGCAATCCACTCAAAGTTCATACGGTGGCGGATCGGTACAGTGGGGGGATGTGTTGTGGAACAACCACATTGTCGGCTCGTTCTCTTCGCAAGGGCTGCCGGACTACAAACATACACTGGTTCCCACTCTTCACAATTTCACCTATGACGTCTACTTCTGGGTGAAGGACGCGAGCGTTTCCCAGGCTCTGGAGTTCGACATCAATCAGTTCACGGGTGGACATTCCTTTATTTGGGGACACGAGTGCCGGATCGCTGGAGGATCCCAGTGGGATGTGTACGACAACGTTCACAAGAAATGGGTTCCCACCGGAGTCCCTTGCAATCCGGTGAGTGGAGCTTGGAATCATCTCATCATCAGCGTGCAACGGACTTCGAACAATCAATTGCTATACAAGTCGATCACCTTGAATGGGAAAACCGCAACCCTGAATCACTCCGAGGCACCGGGAACCAGCAGTTGGAATGGCGTGACGATCAACTATCAACTCGACGGAAACCGGTATGGCACTCCGTACAGCGTCTATCTTGATAAACTCAATTTCACGATGCAGTAGGTTGAAGGAACCGGCAAGCGGTTTATGGTGCGGGAAGTAGCGCCAGCGATCAAAGCAAAGACGAAATACGTTCGAGAATATCAGCTGGCAGTGGCCTGGCTTTTCTCGCCGCAGAATCGATACAAACCCCAACCACGATCATGATGGCCGCCACTTCTCCGGTTTCATCATTCGTCATCTCATGAGAAAACCGGACTGATTTTTCTTGTCCTTCAAGGAGCGAGGAGCGAATCGTCAGCAAGTCTCCCGAACGTAACTCCCGCTTATATTGGATGTGTTGTTCGACCGCCACCAAACCAAATCCCTCTTCTCGTAGTCGGGACGGGGTCGCTCCCACCAAGGCCAAGAGCTGCCAAGTGGCCTCGTCAAACTTTCCTACGTACCACATGACGTTCATGTGGCCCATGTGGTCGCAGTGCCACGGATAGACGACTCCGCGGTAGGTAATGAGCGATTCAGCCATGTTGAGTTTCGAGCCTACAAGCCAAGTGTGTGCACAATGATGCCAGATTTCAGCTCCTTCTGCCGGGGTTGGCACCCGTCTGGCCCAGATGTAGGGGCTCTGCTTTTTGCACGTCCGCACCGAATGGGCGTCTTCGGGTCACCTCGCATCCCTTGCCGAGGTTTGCTACACTGCGGCTCCGAAAAGAAAGCGGACTTCTGTTGGGAAATAGAGCGCGATCTTTTCCGAGTTTGGCTTCAACGCAGCCAGGCGTTTTTTGAGAGGTCCAATGAAAAAGAGCCGCCTCATTATGATTCTTCTCTCGCTGTGCGCCTCCTCTACCAGCCGTCTATGGGGGCAGGAATACCGGGCCACGTGGGATTCAGTGGACAAACGCCCCACGCCCGCATGGTTCAGCGACGCCAAGTTCGGAATTTTCATTCACTGGGGTACCTATTCGGTTCCCGCCTACGCCCCGGTCATTCCTGGCAAGCTTGCCTACGCCGAGTGGTACTGGCATGCCCTGACCAAGGGACGAACCGATCCGAATGCCGATGAGCTTGAGAAGCGGACTTGGGCTTTTCATCAGAAAGTTTATGGCCCTGATTTTCACTACCAGAACTTCGCGACTCAGTTCAAGGCGGAATTGTTCGATCCCGACCAGTGGGCGCAAGTCCTGGCTGGTTCCGGCGCCAAGTATGTTGTGCTTACTTCCAAGCATCATGAAGGCTTCGCATTGTGGCCCAGCAAGGAAGCCTCGTTAACCTGGGGACGTCCCTGGAACGCGGTTGAAATCGGGCCGAAGCGAGACTTGCTTGGCAACCTTTCCGACGCGGTTCGCCGCCAGGGGCTGCGCATGGGTTACTACTACTCCCTGTACGAGTGGTATAACCCGCTCTGGCTTTATAACCAGCAGCGCTACGTGCAGGAACACATGTTCCCTCAGTTCAAAGACCTCGTCACCCGCTACAAGCCCTCGATTATCTTCGGCGATGGCGAGTGGGAGATGACCTCAGCGGAGTGGCACAGCCCGGAGTTGCTGGCATGGCTGTTCAATGATTCCGCAGTGAAAGAGGAGGTCGTGGTCAATGACCGTTGGGGCAGCGATACCCGCCACAAACACGGCGGTTACTGGACGACGGAATACACGGCCGGCATGAGCGGCAGTGATCATCCCTGGGAAGAAAGCCGCGGAATGGGGGTGAGTTATGGCTACAACCGCGCCGAGGACCTGAACGTGTATCACTCCGGCAGGGAATTGATCTTTATTCTCGTGGACACGGTCAGCAGGGGCGGCAACCTGTTGCTCGACATCGGGCCGAGAGCAGACGGCGCGATTCCGGTCATCATGGAACAACGTTTAAAGGAAATGGGTGACTGGCTGAAGATCAACGGGGAAGCGATCTATGGCACCAGACCATGGAAAAACACGCACCAGTGGACAGCAGGCGAAGTCCCCAAGCTTGAATACAATAAGGAATACTCTTCAGCTTATGACGTCACTCGGTTGATCGCGAAGCCCACCGCCGCACGGGCATCGATCGCTGCATTCTTTACCACAAAGGGAGATACCGTTTACGCCATTCTGCCGCAGTGGTCCGGGCACAACCTGGTCGTCAAAGACGTCGATGCCGCGAGCTCAGTCGGTCTGCTCGGTTCGTCTTTACCACTCAAGTTCAAGTCATCGAAGGCGGGCTTAAGCATAGAGCTCCCCGACTTGCCAGACGAGCTGCGCGCGCAACCTGCGTGGGTTCTGAAGATTAGCCGCTGACGAATCTTCCAACCTTTTCTGCAAGGCGAGCGTAGTCTTTCCCCCCCGCCCTGTCTCACGCAACCCTTCGTGCAACACGATTCTCAGAACGACGTCCTGATTTGAATTGCAAGAGTTGAAGGAAGGGCCATGCAAAAAAGGACTGGTAAATGTGGCAGCCGTAGAGGCACCCCTGCTGATCTCTATGGGATCGACGAGCACCTCGTACCTGTAATTGTTTTCAGTTCCTCGGCTTGCTGATTGATTGTTATGTCTAATCGCAGGACATCGTCTCGTGTTTGGGGAATCGAGAGCTGGGGCGCTACGGCGAGGAATCGCTTGGAACCATCGTCCGTGGGCGGGATTTGCGCTCGTGGTTCTTCTCTGTGTCCCTTTGCTGGCGGAAGACGCGGAAAGAATCGATTCAGCACGTGGGAAATCGGACCTCGCCTCTGATGATTCTGATCAGTCTTCGGGCTTTCAAAACACTCCCGTTACCGCTTTTAAAAATTCGTCTCCTGAAACATCGGGGACGCAGGTGCAATGGAAGCCGTTATTGAATGCGTCTCTGCTATACCTCGGGACTATGCACGCGTTTCGACTTGCCACCGAGGAAGGCACCAGGAAGGGGCTGCACAACAGCGTAATCGGCGGATATTTCAAGTCCTTAGGGGCGATGCATGGATGGTCGGATGGTGATACCTACTATGAAAACTACCTGGGCCATCCTCTGGAAGGCGCGGTTTCAGGTTATATCTGGATTCATAACGATCTCCGCTACCGCAAGGTGCAATTCGGAAGCGATCGCGATTACTGGATGAGCCGCTTGCGTGCCTATGCATTCGCATGGGCCTTCAGTGAACAGTTTGAAATTGGCCTCATGAGTGAGGCATCCATTGGTCAAATCCAGCGCTATTGCTGCGCTTACGGTTTTGTGGACCACGTAATCACGCCGAATGGTGGTTTGGTGTGGATGATGGCCGGGGACGCTCTCGACCGCTATCTTACGGTTCCGATCGAGAATAAAACCAGGAATACGGTTCTGCGCAGTATTGCCCGCAGCGCTCTAAACCCCCCGCAGACCTTCGCCAACCTGATGATGTTGCAAGCGCCATGGCACCGCGAAAATCGTGCTGGGGTCAAGCAGTACGACGGAGAAATCTCCCTGCAAAGTTCCGAAAGCTTAATGGAAGCCGTTAACAACGGAAATCCGGAAAGACTCGACGTGGTGCCTAAGTTTGAAATCGCCGCCTCAGTACCCAGTGTCTTAAGGCTGGGTAACCTCAGTTGTCTCGGAGGGGGCGGAACGGCAGCCTTTCGCGCGGATGATTTCTGGCAGTGGACTCTGGAAGTGAGCGGTTGCACCCTAGGGGTGTCTCTGCCCGGGAATAGGAGTGGCGACTCCCTGACTTTTACAGCTGGACCGCAATGGATTGTGCATACGGCAGGCCGGTGGAGTCCACACGCCCATTTCCGCTTTGGTGGACAGAAAATCACAGAGAATAAGACAGATCCAAAGAAGCGACAACAAGTGCTCTCGCAACTTCCTCCTGGAGCCGACGCCAGCCGTTACAACCGCTTGTTTACGCAGCATTGGGAGAGCACAGGACTATCCATTTCCGCGGGCGCAGGCTTGGATCTTGCGGTCAATCGCGGATTGGCGGTGCGGGTCGCCAATTTGGAGTATTTGCGTTCATGGCTCGGAAATGTGAACGGGAATAACTTCGATCGAGGGCTCCGCTTCACGACCGGCTTAGTTTTGAGAGTTGGGAATTGGTGATCCTGTCCGGGAACCATTCCAGGCTGATTCACTATGTCCCTGGGCAGAACCAGCACACGGACGGCCTCCCTGCAGGAGTTGGAGCCGGGATTCAAAGCCTCAATCGTCTAGGGCAAAGAGTTGATATAACAGGGGCCGTGGGTTGGCTGTACCGGTGGAGTGGGTGGGGTAAGGTTGGGTTTTCCCGCAAAGTCAAAGAAAAAGCTGATGTCCGGCTGGGCGGCATCGCGTTTTGTGAGGGAGGGCAGTCCGTAACGTAGTTCGATAAATCGAAGAATTGCCGTGTTGTCGATGGGTGTGTGATCTACGTAATGCTGCTTTGCGAAGGGTGAGACCACGAGATTGGGGATGCGAAAGCCGGTATAAACGAAATCGCAGGTCGGACCTGCCTTCGCGGCGCAAGTATCGTTGGGGGCCAAGATTGGGAGAATTCCGTCGGGTGAAACCGTTTGCGCCGGGGAAACGTGGTCGTAAAACCCGCCACCTTCGTCATAGATCAAGAAAAATATGGAGTCTTTCCAAGCACCGCTGGTCATCAATGCGTTAATGATGGTCGCGACATAGGCTGCGCCTTTTTGCACGCTGTTGCCCGCACCGGGGTGTTCGTCCAAACCTTCTCGCGCATCGCGTTCGATGAATGCGACTTGGGGGAGGGTCCCATTGGCTAGATCAGTGAAGTAGTCCGCCATGGGAGCGATCTTGGTGCCAACCGACTTGGCGTAAACCGGAAAGGGGCGAAGAGAACTCCCTTTGGGGTAGTCCTGGACGTAGTTCTTCCAGGTTATCCCAGCACTGTCCAGTTCGTCGAAGATCGTAGCGACATTCGCTTGCACCAAAGGTTTGTTGATCACGCCGTGTGAAGTAGCCGCAACCGCATACATCCGGTTGGAGGGTGTGTTACTCATGACGGCCGAAAACCATCGATCGGAGATGGCAAATTGCGTTGCCATAAAATAGTAGTAAGGAAGGTCGGTTTCGTCGTAGTAGCCCATCACGCGCTTTCCATCGATGTCGAAGCCGGTCGGACTGTGTCGAGAATTGTTGCCGGCGGAGTTTGCGAAGCCATCCATAAGTGATACCCCTGAGGTTGGCGAGGCATGGTTCCAGTCATTGTGGCTTTCATTCCAAAACGAACTCAGATCCTCCGTGCACATGGAGACCATGTGAAATGGTGTAAAGGAGACGGAATGGTCATAGGCCAGTTGGGTAGCGTTCTGCGGGGTAACGTCCGCGTCGGGACTTAAGCCCAGTGACTGACGGTAGTTGTTCAACTGCCCAAAATAGTGATCGAAGACTTCGTTCTCTTGCATCATGAAAACAATGTGGTTCACAGAGTCTAGAGCGGGCGGATCTTGCTGCTGGATAGGATGCGCGTCGGTCGCTTTGCCTGCTCCGCAACCAAGCAGGGAAAAGCAGGCCGCAACGATGGGAGCAAATCTCTTATACATGCCAGACTCCTAGAATTCATCCTGCGCACGGTCCCATCGATTGCTTGACTGACTAGGATGTGCTCTGCGGACGTTTATCTCTCATCGCAAACCTGCTTACACCTGGTATTTTGAACAGCAGCATTGAAAAAAACTTCTGACCTATGTCTGTTGTAATTAACGCTGGGTGGGTGCGTTGCGGGCGGATCGCCGCTCGTGATGGGCTGGGAGTTTAGCTGTGTGAGGCTGAGCGCAGGACAATGTCTTGTGTCCTGTCCTTCCACTGGCCGCCCCTTCCGCGATGGTACTGAACCGCGGAATGGATGGTAGACGCCAAATAAAAGCCTGTGATGAATGGTAAGAGGGGAGCCCAAAGAAGCGAGCGGGACTCAAATTTCAGAGTGGGAAGATAGCTTACGCTCATCAATACCCAGGCTAAGAAAGCCATAGCGGAACCCCACCCGCCAAGGACAACGAGCATCGGGGGTGCAAGGAATATGTGAGACAGGCGATGATCGCGAACAGCAGAGAGATCGAGTGCCGTAACTGGTAAAAGGCATTTCGCGAAATCATGGCGCCAAGTTCTTTAAATCCCCCGTACCTCCTCAGACTGCGAGCATCTTTTGCCCAACCCAGCTGAATCCTCCCAAGGTCCTTGATCTTACGAGCGAGTGCGCAATCGTCGATCAGTTCGTCCCGGATGGCGGCGATTCCTCCCATCCGCGCCAATGCCTTTGACCTTACGAGAACGTTGCCACCCGCGGCCGCCGCCGTATTATGGTTGGCGCTGCAAACCCAGTTGGGAGGGTAGAGCATGAAGAAGTAGAACAGGAATGCCGGCAAGAGAGCGCGCTCAGCGAAAGTCGAACTCTCGAGCTTCGCCATCAGGGAGATGAGGTCAAGACCCTCGCACTCCGCGATTGCAACCAGCGAAGTAAGGCTGGTCTCCTGGCGCACAATATCTGCGTCGCTGAAGAAGAAGTAGTCGGGTTCTAGCTCCGCTGCCTGTTGGACCCCTTGGAATAATGCCCAGATTTTCCCCGTCCAGCCTTGGGGAAGGGGCGCGGAGGAGATGACGCGAACCCCGGTCCGAAAGCGTCGGGAGACTTCCAGGGTAATTTCAGCCGTGTTATCAGAACTGTGATCATTAATTACAAGAATTTGTAGAAGCCCTGAATAGTCCTGTCGAACCAACGATTTCAGGGTTTTTCTATCAGCGCGGCCTCGTCGCGCGCTGGAATAATGGCCACGACGCTCGCCCGAGAAGCCACGCTGATACCCCCGGCGTAACTTCGTTTTCGGCAGACGCCAAAATTGTCGGCTTGCGACCGTCAAGTACACCCAGACAGCAAAGGAAGTAGCGGCAACAGAGGAGAGAAGAGTGTGCGATAGAGACATGGAACGAAAGCTTGACAGCTCGCATGTGCTACTCAGGGTTAACCCGTCGATCATGCGGATTCACCCTGAATTCATAAAGGCGGCACTGGAGCGGGGAGCGCGCCAGACTGCGCACAAGAACTGTCTTGTCCGCAAAAGTTTACATCGCGGGGACAACTTTCAAGAGAGTTCCCGCTTCAACTAACGTAGAGGTTTTTGCGGTGGGTAGTCCTCGAGTGCGGGTACTGGTGGTTGATGATTACGAGCCTTGGCGGCGCTTCATAGTCGCCACTCTGCAGGAGCAACCGGAACTAGATGTGATTGCAGAGGCATCTTCCGGACTAGAAGCTGTCGAAGAAGCCCAAGAACTCCGCCCAGATTTGATCCTTTTGGACATCGGCCTGCCGGGTTTGAACGGCATCGACGCTGCCCGCAGAATTAAGGCCGGCGCAAACGATGCAAGAATACTATTCGTCAGCGAAAATCGCTCCCGCGAGATCGTGGAGGAGGCATTAAGGACGGGAGCGGGAGGATACGTGATAAAGGGAGAAGCAAACTCTGATCTTCTCTCTGGGGTCCGGACGGTTCTGGCAGGGGGCCGTTTCGTCAGCGCCGCCCTTGGCAACTACTATGTTCTTGCAACCGGAGTTACCGGCGCCCAGGCCTACGTTTCATCGCTGCTTGTGTTCCTTGCAGGGATTCTTTGAGCGGGTCTGATAGGGCGCCAGCAGCCAGGTCTGTAAATACTGTCAGTTCCTCGATGGCCGAGAACAGAGGAATATGACCGATAAGCGAACTGCAACCGAACCGCCCCTCTTTCTTCCTCCTCAACCAAGCAGACGGGAGGGGCGGTTTCCCTGAGCAAAATCACCTCATCTCAAGGCAAGATCTTGCCGCCACTTATCGCGGTTCATTTGGCCTGTCCAGTTGTAGGTGGAACTGTCGCTAACCGAAGCAGTCAGGTTATCGCTAAGGATCGGAGGAGGGCATTCGAGCGGGCAAGCTTAATCTAGCTGGCCTGTCGCCGCTCCCAACCCAAAATTTCGCTTGTCGCATTTTGTGTGTCTTTGCCGCTGAAATCCAATGCCTGAAATCGTCCCTCGCACCAGGGGCACTTGAAAACGTTGTGCTCGAGGATTTGCTCCTGCGGCTCTAACAGAGCAGAACAGTACGGGCAAGGTATTTGCGGGGATGCGGGTGGCGCCGAGAGTTCCCGGCAGGGCTGAAGAATCCCGTGGTTCTGCAGACGATCAATTTTCAAAAACAGCTTCAAGAGACGGATTGGATCGTGTTCGACCACCGCCTGCCTGCAAAGGTCCTGCCAATCCTTTAGGGTGGCCTCGAGCATGCGAGTATCCTCCTCAAGCCCCAAAGGTGATTTGTTTTAGAAAATAAGAACACTGTCAAATCTGACAGGCTCCGGGCGAAAGGCAGTCACAGGGAATTCTTGCCTACCCTTCGGCCAGTTCTCTTCTCTTCTCTTCCATGCAGGTGATGAGCGGTCGAATGTATCCTGAGTCTTTTGACAGTTCGAATGGGATCCGGCCGGGCTTCAAATAGAAACCCATCGCATCTCGGCGTGGCGTGGCCTATTTTGTTCCCTCCGAGCAAGCCAAAGAAAGGCGCGAGAACTTTATGACTTGGATGCTCACGAATTGGGTCGAAAGGCGGGCTTCAAGAGAACAGCACTTGGCAAATGCCGCTGAGGTCTGGCGAAAAGCGCAAGCGGCTGTTTCCCATGCCTCTGACAGCCTCCGGAGGTACTATTCTGCAGTGGCCACGATTCGAGTGATCAAACAGAGTGCCGACGAGTTGGTGATAGCGATTTCACGAAGTAGCTCTGGAGGCACAACGGAGAGGGCTGCTGGGGCAAGCGATTGCCTTATCTGTTTAAACTTCTCCTCCAAAAATCCTCAAATTGACGTGACCAGCAATCGTGGGCGCCATGAAAGGTTTCCGATTGAAGCAGATTGTGACCACGCTTACCTTAGCTCTCAAGGCAGGGAACTCCTTTATGATGAGTTCTCGCGGGTTGTGCTCGAGGACTCCTTCTTCAGCCTGTCTGGCGTGGTGGTCACAAAACGAGACCCGGCCGCGGTTCTCGAATACGTAAATGAGCTGGTGCGAGCTCTCGATTCAGAGCGGGATTGCACCCGCGCAGAGCCCTCAACCAGTCGGGGAAACGAACGCGGGGCGGCTTAGGTACTTACCTGGCTCTCGGCCGCTCCCCAGTGTCCGGCACTGCGGTTTCCGGGCTTGCGAAACCGCAGGCTGGGCACAATTTCACAACAACTCAGCGGCCCGCTACCTGTTTGAGGGCAGAAAGAAATGGTTCTGCAGCGCTTGTCGGTTGTACCTGGCCTTCTAAAAGGCCTTGCAACGAGCCGCTTTCCCCATAAGTAGATTTGATTGTGTCTTTATCGACACTTAATTTCGATCCACCCACATCAAACCCTGCGAATGCTCCTCCAGAATCAGCGTAGGAGAGAACCGGAGCCTTCCAGCCAGTTTCGGCCGTAGATGCGGCTTCACCGGTCGGTCCTGCAGCCACGGCTTCAGCCCCCAGATCCCAATGTCCACCTTCCAGTTCTTGCTTTCCTTGCTCATTCATGAGAAGGACGATGTCCTGCTCAACCGCACCGGCTTGCAGGCCGATACTGGCACCGGTCAAGCTGATGAATCCTGGAGCACTCCATCCTGAAGATGTTCGACAGCTGACGACGCCATTCCCATGTTTTCCGCCGACGATGAATCCTCCCTTGGCCATCCTAGGGATGACCGCAACGCACTTGGCTGACTTCAGTACAGGAGAAGGAATCTGTTTGGTCGAGGACATTTTTGTAACCACCTCAGCCGCGGCGTTTAGCACTTTCTCTGCATCTGCCGCAAAGGCCATTCCGGACAGTGTTGCTGCGCACATTAGAAAAACCAACACTCGTTTCATCGGGTAGCTCCTATGGGGTGTCTTGGTTGGATAGCATTGTTCCGTCTTTGAGTCAGGTTGCGGCATAGATGGACATTCGGCCGCCCGGCCCCCTACGCCGCGGCAAGGTCTACTGAATCTGGATATGCCATATCGAGAGATCACACGAAACTGCGAGAATGCACAGGCGTGCCATATTCCTAAGCAGCGCTTGATCGGCCCCGCTGGGGGATTTCGCGGATGTCGATTTGCACATCTTCGGCGCGTTCGCTGAAAAATGCTCTGTAAACCAGGCCGCCCCCTGCGCCTCCGACAAGAGGTGCCAGCCAGAACAACCACAACTGCTGGATAGCCCAACCGCCAACGAGAATGGCTGGCCCGGTGCTGCGTGCAGGGTTGACAGATGTATTGGTGACCGGAATGCCAACCAGGTGAATCAAGGTCAGCGCGAGACCAATGGCAACCGGTGCTAATGCTTTCGGTGCGCGTTTGTCAGTGGCCCCCATAATCACCAGCAAGAAAAAGCCGGTGAGGACAACCTCCGCAAGGAGACAAGCAAACAGAGAATAGCCACCGGGCGAATGCGCTCCGTAGCCGTTGGATGCAAATCCTCCCGTCACGCTGAAATCTGCCCTACCGCTAGCAATTACGTAAAGCACCCCCGCTCCCGAGCATGCCCCCAAAACTTGAGCGAGGACATAGGGGATCAGCTCTTTCGCTGGAAACCTGCCCCCGACAACAAGACCGAAGGACACAGCCGGATTCAAGTGGCATCCCGAAACATGGCCGATGGCGTAAGCCATCGTCAAGACAGAGAGGCCAAACGCCAAGGCAACTCCTGCGAAACCGATGCCAAGACTCGGATAAGCCGCGGCCAGAACCGCACTGCCACATCCGCCGAACACCAGCCAGAATGTTCCGAGGAATTCCGCAACCGTCCGTGTGCCAAGATTCATGGATTACTCCCGCAGGATTCACACCTGCTCAAAGACCACGCTGAGTCGTTCCAAGTGCTCCCCAGAATAGTCAGCCGCGGGACTGAGATTAACTGTCAGTAGTGGCAGCTGCCGCTCAATCAAACCGGCTGTTTCACAGAATGCGACTTTAGGGTGCAATTACACATTAGTTCTGTAACGTTTGACAGTGTTTGAGAGCTTGTTCCTTCGATACAAACCACAATAGCCCGCGAGCGTACCGCTGGCCGAACCGCCATCACTGGCTAATATCTCGGGCACTAAGTGGAGGGACAATGAACAAGATGAGGGTCATCGTGCTGTCACTGATAATCCCGGTATCATGTCAGTTGAATGCGCAGATGTTTAAGAATCTGGAGTTGTCGGGAGGCTGGGCGCACATCACAGGAAACAATGGCTTGGACGGCTACAACCTAGGTGCCGCAGCATGGTTTTCACATAGAGTGTCAATAGCATTCGACTTCGATAAAGTTTCTGACACTACTTCACTGAGTGCCTTTGCGCTTCAGAGCACTACAGGCCTGATCACGATTAGGAGCAGTATGCAAGATTACCTAATCGGTCCTAGGGTTTTCTTCTCGAAAAAAGATGTAAAGGTATTGCGTAGCCTGCTGCCGTTTGCAGAGTTCCAAGTGGGTGGGTCTCACTTGAATACGAAGGTTAGCCAGGTGGGGGCCCTCAGCCAGAGCGCGTCCGACAACGCCGGCACTTGGTTGCTCGGTGGCGGTGGAGACTTCTTGCTCGGCGACCACTGGTCCGGCCGCATAAACCTTGGACTGCTGCGAACCCACCTAACCAACGCCGGCCAAAGCCGCTTCCGCTCGGAGCTTGGAGTGGCCTACACGTTCAAGAGCCGCAAGGTGAAGTGACGGTGCTTTTCAGACAAGCGAGATGAACCGCCGTCTAGCAGGAGGTCCGGACGGCGGTTCACCCCCCTTGGCGCTCCCTCGCAAAAGGATAGTTGGGGCTGAGCGCGCCATCGCCAACAGTGCCGTCGGTTGATTTTCTAGCCGCTAATATCAGTCGGCCGCAGTTTCTTTCATGGACATCTGCATTTCGACGGGCAGAAGAATGGCAAACGCCGATCCGACTCCAGGCGAGCTTTGAACCTTAATGCTGCCTTTATGCTGCCTTACGATTCCATAGACACTCGAAAGCCCCAGGCCGGTTCCTTTACCGGCAGGTTTTGTCGTAAAAAATGGATCGAAAATCAAAGACTGAAGTTCCTCAGGAATGCCAACCCCGGTATCGGCGACAGTAATAGACACTGAAGTGTGGGCTCTCGCTCCTTCCAAAGCGTCCCCATCTGGTTCTACTACCGCCGTCGAGATCTTCAATTCGCCACCCCGAGGCATCGCATCGAGAGCATTCACGATCAGATTGATCAACACCTGTTCAATCTGGGGTGCATCCGCTTTGACCAGTGGTAGGTCAGGGGACAAATCGATCTTGACGGACACATTTTCCCGAAACAAGGAGCGGACTAGTTGGAGGACTGCAGAGACCACATCATTGATTTGTACGAGATCAAGCTGCATCGGCTGGGTTCTGCCAAACTGCATCAACCGGCGCACGAGGTCCGCAGCTCTGGTCGCCGCCGCACTGATTTGCTTGAAGTAACCCTGACACTCTCCAATCGAAATGTTCTCCCGGCGGCCCAACTCAGCGCTCAGGGTGATCGTGTCCAGCACGTTATTCAGGTTGTGGGTCAATCCTGCAGCCACCGCACCTAGGCTTTCCATCCGCTGCAACTGAGACACGGCACGCCGTAGGCCAACTTCAATGCTTTCATCGACGGCTATGACGATCACCCCGGACATGCCCATGGCCGAAAACGGGTAGGCCCAAACCAGAAGCCATTTCGAAGAACCATTAGGGAAGAATGCGCGCACCTCTTGCGTTTCCACCCGCTCCCCGCGAAGGGCTCGTATTGCAGGAGAATTTTCCATGCCGATTTCGTGGCCTTCGGCATCCTCCAGCCGATAGAGCTTGTGCCACTCTCGAAAGGTAATCGGGCGCTCGCCACCTCCCAAAAGGTCAATCGCAACCTTATTAGCAAAAACGAGATTCTGTTGCTGGTCGACGACAGCGAGCGCCACGCCGATTTCTTCAAAAATCGTTTCGAGTAGCCCTTCAGGGTGGAGTCCGAAGATCGGCATGATCCTTCCAATTGCAGAGTACGAGTCCCAAGGGAGAGCGGAACTGTTAAGTCGCTCAGTCTTCTTTTTGATGTATGTGTTCTTAAGGCGTTTGTCTCAGGAAGTTTTGGGGCGCACCTGCAGGCCTCTAGCAAAGTGCTGTTGCTTTTCTCAGTGGCAGGGCGGCTACCTTGGTTGCACTCTTGATCAAGCCGAGAAGGCCCAAACCAAGTCGAGAAGGCTCTAATGTCCAACAATTTAGTCTCAAGCATCATTATCCTTTTGGTCTTGGCCTCGAGCCTGATGGGGCAGACCTATACATCCGTTGCTTACAAATACGCCAATGTCAGATTCCCCGGTGCAATGTTGACCATTGCGAACGGAATAAACAATGGCGACGTTATTGTTGGATCATTTTTCGATTCGAACTCCTCTGTTCACGGGTTTGTCTACAGAAAAGGGAAGTACGTGCAAGTCGACTATCCCGGCTCCACGGAAACGGAGATTCTGGGAATCAATGACAATGGAGCGCTGGTGGGCACCTACCAGGTGCCGGGACCGCTGAACTTTCATGGATTTCTGTGGCAGGACGGCAACTTTACAAACATCGACGAACCCCAGGCGCAGTTTGGAACCAAAGTCTTCGGAATCAATAAGGCAGGGACCATGGTGGGAAGTTTGGACGACACCCATGGCTTCATCCTCAAGGACGATTCCTTCACCATTTTCGATGCGCCGAGCCCGTCTGGCACGCAAGCTTCGACTCAGCTCAATGGAATCAGTAACCTCGGCTGGGTTTCCGGGCAAGTGCTCTCGGGCGGGAGTTGGCGAGGATTTTGGTTTAAAGGTGGTGATTTGGATTTCCTGGAAAAGCAAGGGGCGAGCGATAACCAGGTGACTGGTATGAACGGGCGAGGGGATATTGTCGGCTGCCATGACGCCATGTCAGGGTTTGTATCCTTCCGCGTTGAAACCGGCGAAGCTCATGAAAATGGCGAGGCTTTTCCGCGCCAACAGAATCTGGCGTCCTGCCCTTCGGGCATCAACTATGCTCGCGTCGTTGTGGGCAACTACTTCCGAATCAATCAGCCCGCTGCCTTTATTGCAGTTCCGCAGCTCACTCTGAATGTGGTCGGCCCGCGGGATCACTCGGTTGTGAGTACTCCGCTGCAATTTTTGGCGTCAGCCTCGGGCATCAATCCCCTTCAAGAGATTCAGCTATGGGTGAACTCAAAGAAAGTTTCGTTCGCCAAGGGAGCCACCCTAAACAGAAAAGTGGCATTGCCGGCCGGCGCAAACGAACGAGTGGTCGTGCAGGCAATTGATTCCAAAGGGACCAAAGCGAAGGTCGTCCTGGTGCTTACCGTCCAGTAGCGGGACGGCAAGGGAGCGCTAGGAGTTGCACTCCCAATACTTTCCCTGCACAAACCGTAAGAAATGACAGTTATGAGTACTTGATCGAGCTGATATCCAGAGTAGAACGGACGTAGGTCACGTTAGCCGAACACCCTAGTAACCATTGCCACCGCTGGAGGTCAAAAAAATGCGAAAGTACCGAATTGTCATTGCCGACGATCACGAAATAACGAGAATCGGGATTAAATCTATCCTTGCAAGTACCGGCATGTACGAGGTATGCGGTGAAGCCGGCGACGGGCATGAGGCCATCGAGAAAACATGCCAGCTCAAACCGGATCTCCTGATCCTAGACGTCGGTCTGCCGCAGCTCAACGGTGTAGAAGTTGCTCGCCGCATCGAACTGGAGTCGGCGCACACTTCGATCTTGATGTTCACAGAAGTGGAATCAGAACGCTTGATGCTAGATGCATTACGCCTTGGGGTAAAAGGGTTCATCATCAAGTCCGAGAGCGCATGTGATCTTTTATCGGGGATCGATACCGTTATTCACGGTAAAACCTGCTTCACGCCGCGGATTAGTCAGATTCTGCTCGACTTTGCCAGGCAAAACGGGCGTCCCGAGGTCTTAACCTCGCGGGAGCGGGAGATTGTTCAACTCGTCGCCGAGGGACACTGCACGAAGGATGTCGCGCGGATGCTGGCTATGAGCGTCAAAACTGCGGAAACGCACCGCAGCAATATCTTGCGAAAGCTGCAAGTGCACACAACTGCAGAATTGATCCTTTATGCGGTGCGGAACCAAATCGTGCACATTGAATGTACCCCTGAGGAACTCTCCGTGCTGCCGTTCCCCAAGCCTGTACAGTCAACCGTTCAATCTTCCTCGCAGCTGGCAGCCACGGCTTAGGATGATTTGACATGCTGCCAGGCCCAAGACTCGAACCGTCCAAGCATGCACGTTCGGCAAGGAAGGTGCTTTGTGTCGACGATAATGAGTTCGTCCTTGAGATACTGCACTGGTATCTCGAATCTCTCGGCTATGTGGTAACGCGCTGCGTGAGCGGGGAGAGTGCAATCGAGGCCCTCGAAAAGGATCTTCCTGATGCGGTGACTCTTGATTTCGAGATGCCACAGATGGACGGGGGCCAGGTAGCTCGTGCCTTGAGGGAAAGAGCGCCACAAATACCAATCGTCATGTTTTCGGGTACCGCCAACGTGTCCCAGCAGACTCTCGACTTGGTCGATCGCTTTGTATCGAAGGACGCAGCCAACGCGTTTGCATCGCTTGCAGACGCTCTCAATTCGGTGTTGTCGCAAATAAAGAGGAGACCGGTGGCCATCCGGTCCTCGCCAAGACGACAACGTGCCGCCTAGCAAGAGCCAGGTCGAGTCAGGGAGCGCCTCGGCTCGCTCTGGCTAACCACCCTTAAGCGGTACGTTTTAGAACAATGGCCGTCACGTCGTCTTGCTGCTGGGTTCCATTAGAGAACTCCAAAGCCGCCTTATAGAGAGCATCGATAATTTCCTGGGGGTTCTTTTGCCGGACGTGGCGAACGACCTCTTCCAGCCGTTCAGGGCCAAACTGTTGACCAGCTGTATTTTCCCACTCGCATAAACCATCGGTGACCAGAACAAGCAAGTCGCCTTCCCCTAAATCGAGATGCCGGGGCGGGTCCGCGCTCAGTGCGGGAGCAATACCAAGCGGGAGAGCCTGAGCTCCCATCGATTCCATTCTGTCTTCCCGGAGCACATAGACGAAAAGCGGGCCGTGTCCGGCCGACAACAATTCCACCCGCGAGCTATCGGGAGAACAAACCGCAGCCACCAGAGTCGCAAATCGGCCGGGCGTTAGATCGTCAACCAGCGCTGCATTAATTCTTCCCATAGCGGTCAGCAAGCCGTCTTGAATGCTCAAATTGGCCCTGGCGTAGGCACGGCAAACCGCTGCCAGCATTGCCGGGCCGAGTCCGTGGCCGGTTACGTCGGCTAGAATCAGGACAGTTTTACCATTCGGAAATACCTGCCAATCATAGAAATCGCCGCCGGTTTCTTCAGCCGGAAGATTCCACCCGGCCACTTCAAAACCTTTGATCGTGGGTACGTTACGGGGGAGCAAAGATTGCTGAATGGAGCGCGCCACGTTCATATCGTGCTGCAACCTTTCGACGCGACGCTTCGTTTCCGCTTCCCGAAGAGCCGCGGCCACGTATTTTTGCACCTCTTTGGCTACAGCTCCCGCAATGGCCCCGGCAAGCACGAGAAGTAATGCATACGTAACGACCGCCCGTTCCGGCGATTGGATGGAAATCTGAGAATGCAGCTGGGGTCGCCAGCCCAGATAGTAGGAAGCGCATAAGAATGATCCTGCAGCCATGAAACCTGATAGCACGGACGCCGACGGGCTGAGGCGTAAGACGGACAGGATGATGAAGAAGAAGAAGGTGAGGACCACAGGGTTGGCAAGGGGGCGATAGGGAGATGCAATGGCAGGGCTCGCGAGCATTCCTATGCCTAGGGACGGAATTGCGGATTCAAAAACGATGGGACTCAACCATACAAATCGGGATACGGCCGACCGTCCCCCTAAGGCACGCTGTGCGCTACGTAGCACGAACAATTCGTAGAGGATAAGCGACAGTGCCAGGACGGACTGCACCGCCAGGTGCATCCTGTCTTCTTGGGCGTGCAGGATCAGCATGCGTGTTGCCTGCAGAAGAAGGAGCGCGAGCACGGCGGCAATGACCACCATAATGCGAAGCATTTCGCTTCTGAGTTGTGCTCGCTGGAAGGCGGGGGTTTCGATTGGGAGGCTGCCAGAATCGAACATCTTCATAGATCACACCAGCATCTGTCGCGATCGCGCAAAACTCATAAATACCCGTCGGGAACCCGGCCATGGGAACACCGAGGGTAAACCCGTCTATCGCCAACATGGGGTTCCAACCTGCCGATGCCGACTCGAGCCTCCGGTTTTTGAGGGGCTCTTCGCACGTTTGCCGATGAGTGCCCGCCCAACGTCAGGCAGGAACTCTTTCACCACCCCGAACCCCATATTGCTGGCCATGGTGATTCCAAAGCTGATGGCGGCATCTCCGGTAGAATGCTGGCTCGGGGGAAGCCAAAGTCTGGAGATAAATGCTCCCGCTGCTACTCCCCCAGCTTGAGACACCGACGGGTGGCGGCTGCCATCATCATGGCGTGCCAGCACTCCGCTCTCAAGGGCGTAGCCGGTACGGGCCCAAAAACCATGCTTTCCAGAATTGAAGTATCGGTTGTCTTCATGCAGGCCGCTGGAGACTACAAAGGTGACGGTTCGCTGGATTGAATACTGTCCCACGATGTTGGCAAACCTTTTCCCGTACGCTGCGGCACCCTGCTGCCACTCCTCAGGCTTATGGTTCCATTGGTCCAATCCCGCAGAAGACGCAGCTTTGAGGTAGGTGATGGGGTTCACCATGGTTTTCCAGTAAATGCGAGTCCGCTCCTGTTGCGATAAGGGTTCAAATTGGTCCACGTTCTTCGTACCAGCCATGTTGAGGTAGTTAAAGACGTATTCAACTCCTCTGGAGACTGACGAAGGTTGTGAATCTGTCGCCCCCGGGCTCTGTGCATAAATCACACAAGAGCAGGGCAACATGAGGAAAAGGCAGGATCCATAAAAAAGTCGCATGGTTCGAGTCGAAATACCATGGAGTGTCAATGCGCTTCAGGGTACGGGGTCCGGCTTGGTTTGCATCCAATCCATGTTTCTCACCTTGAGTTCGTTGGCGTGAACTGTAGTTTTTAACAGTAGTTTTCAGCCAGGAACAATCCGGGGGAAGAGTGCGCCCGTTCGATTTGATGGAATCAGCTCATCTGTCGCAGCTTCCCGGTAGCTTTCGAGCTCCCGCCCCCTCTGCTAACCCTAGTACGCTCTCAGACCGTGGGCAGTGAAGATGCTTCGTACCAGGGTTACTTGTGCCGGAAGCGGTGGCGAAACGTCTCCCAGATGATAGTTCAGCTTCAATTCCTTCCACTTGAATTTTCCCAATTGATGAAAGGGCAAAACGTCGGCTCTCTGAATGTTGCCCAAGCCGGCCGCAAATGCGGCCAGCGCCTCGATATCTTCGGAATGGTCTGTCAGCCCTGGGACGAGCACGAACCGCAGCCATGCCGGCTTCCGCAAACGCGACAGACGAGAGGCGAAGTTCAGAACAGGAGTAATATCCATACCGGTCAGCATCTTATGTCGCTCTGGGGACCAGCTTTTTATGTCCAGCAGCACGAGGTCGATCTTGTTCAGTTCATCATCGCTGATTCGTCCCCCGAGCGCCCCATTGGTATCCAAAGCGGTGTGAATCCCCATGGCTTGGGCCGCCGACAAGATCCTCATAGCGAAGCGATCCTGCATCAGGGGTTCGCCGCCGCTCAGGGTAAAGCCTCCTTTCATAACCTTGAGGCCATGCCGATATTTTTCTAATTCCTCGGCGGCGCGGGCCACGGTGATGGGAATTCCGTTTATCAGATTCCATGTATCCGGGTTGTGACAGTACAAACAGCGGAATTGGCAGCCGGTGGTCCAGGCAACAACTCGCACCCCGGGTCCGTCAACCGTCGATCCGGTGGTGAATGAATGGAGGAATCCCATCTCGCCGGTTGCCAAGGCTTGTCTTACGTCAGACTCGGGTACATCACGAGCGCGATCCACCCTGAGTTCATAAGGATTCCTCGCCTCAAGCTGGTTTTCTTGGATCTGCCCTTCAACCCGCATAAAGACCTCACTTCCCGTGGAAGGTACGGTTGATTACGTCCATCTGTTGCTCCCGCGTGAGACGCACAAAATTGACGGCGTATCCAGAAACCCGAATCGTGAGACTGGGATATTTGTCTGGGTGATTCATGGCCTCAATCAACATTTCCCGGTTGAGCACGTTCACATTCATGTGATATCCGGTGGCACCGAAGAAAGCGTCAAGAATGTTTCGCAGGTTCTCAGTGCGGTCTTCGGGGCTTCTACCCAGGCTCTCGGGGATCAACGTGGAAGTGAGTGAAATGCCGTCAGCCGCATCGCGGTAAGGAATTTTTGCCACCGATGCAGCGGACGCATGAATCCCGTGGTTATCGCGTCCATGCATCGGGTTCGCGCCGGGAGCGAATGGTTCGCCCTGCCGGCGGCCATCGGGGGTGTTGCCAGTGCTTTTTCCGTACACCACGTTGGAAGTGATCGTCAAAACCGACTGGGTATGCAAAGCGTTGCGGTACGTCGGGTACTTCCTTAATTTACTCATGAAGGTGCTGACCACCCAGGTAGCAAGCTGGTCTACCTTGTTATCGTTATTTCCGAATTGAGGAAATGTGCCTTCAATCTCGTAGTCGGTGACCAGACCCGTCTTGTCCCGCAAAACCTTGACTCTTGCGTGACGAATGGCGGAAAGACTGTCGGCGATAACCGAAAGCCCAGCGATGCCGAATGCCATCGTGCGCATAGGACCGTAGTCGTGCAGAGCCATCTCTAGGCGTTCGTAGGCGTACTTGTCGTGCATGTAATGAATGACGTTCATGGCATTGACATATACGCCAGCCAGCCAGTCCATCATGGTTTCGAACTTTGCCAAAACGTCATCGAAGTTCAGGTACTCGCCTTGTACCGGAGGCAGCGCGGGACCGACTTGCTGTCCCGTGATTTCATCCCGGCCGCCGTTGATCGCGTACAGGAGGCATTTGGCCAGGTTGGCTCTCGCGCCAAAGAACTGCATCTGCTTGCCCACTAGCATGGGAGAGACGCAGCAAGCAATCGCTCCATCATCCCCCCAACTGCGGCGCATGATCTCATCACTTTCGAATTGAATGGAACTCGTGTCGATTGCGACCTTGGCAGCAAAGTTACGGAACGGGTCGGGAAGGCGGGGAGAATACCATATGGTTAGGTTCGGTTCGGGTGCAGGTCCGAGATTGTCTAGCGTGTGCAGAAAACGGAAGCTGGTTCGAGTGACTAAAGGTCGCCCATCGTCTCCCATCCCAGCTATTGATTCGGTCACCCAGGTCGGATCTCCCGCAAACAGAGCATCGTATTCGGGAGTCCGGAGGAAGCGGACAATGCGCAATTTTATGACGAAGTCATCGATGATCTCCTGCGCTTGCTCCTCGGTCAGCAGACCAGCAGCGAGATCGCGCTGGAGATAGATGTCGAAGAAGGTTGATGTCCTGCCCAGCGACATGGCAGCGCCATTCTGCTCCTTGACGGCTGCCAAGTAGGCGAAGTACAGCCATTGCACGGCTTCACGAGCGTTGGTGGCTGGTCCAGAGATGTCAAAACCATAGCCGGCTGCCATTTGCTGCAGTTCTTTTAGAGCTCGAATCTGCTCAGCCAGTTCTTCGCGATCGCGAATGATCTCGTCGGTTGACATCTTGCAGTCAAGGTCGCGCTTTTCCTCTTGCTTGTGATCGATGAGCCGCGAAACGCCGTAGAGTGCGACGCGGCGGTAATCGCCGATGATGCGGCCACGCCCGTAAGCATCGGGGAGCCCGGTCAAGATATGCGAGCTGCGGCACCGCCTGATGTCGGCTGTATAGGCGTCGAAGACCGCCTCATTATGGGTCTTCCGGTACTTCGTAAATGCCTCAAGCACATGCGGATCAGGCTCGTACCCGTATGTCTTCAGGGCAGAGACGATCATCCGGAACCCCCCATTTGGCATGATCGCGCGTTTGAGAGGAGCCTCGGTCTGAAGCCCGACGATCACCTCATGATCTCGATCGATGTAGCCGGGCTTGTGCGCGGTGATCGAACTTGGAATGAGCGAAATATCGAGAACCCCCTTCTTCCGCTCCTCGGCGAACAAGCTCCCCAGCTTCTTCCAGAGCGCCTTGGTGCGGGCCGTGGCAGGGGCTAGAAAAGATTCATCGCCGTAATAGGGAGCATAGTTCTGCTGAATGAAATCGCGCACATCGATTTCTTTGTGCCAAAGGCCGGAAATGAAGCGGTTCCATGCCGCAACGGACTTATCGGATGTGGAAGAGCGCAAAACCGTGGTTACCATATAAGGACCTCCTTCTTAAGAGCGAGTGATTCGGTTCTAAGCAGCCTTTCTGATGGAGGAAGGGGTTGCAACTCTGCCGGTTTCCCGTAAGAGAAGCGTGAGTGCGATTGCGATCATGACTCCCACCAACATGGGAACAAACGCGGTTTGATAATGAGAAAGGCCCATCCTGGCGGCTCCACTCGACGAACTGCGAAGCATCCAGGTGAAAACGGGAGCGAGCAGCGCACTTAACGAGAAATTCAGGAAAGTGATGACGCCGGTTGTGGTACCGCCCAACTCAGGCGGATTTGCCTCCCTAATAACGGTGTAGGGAATCATTGCCGCTCCGGAAGCAATTCCCGCGAGCAGACCAACGGTGTAGGGTGGCAGGATCCCCGGTGGAGCAAACAGAATCCAGATCAGGCAGGCGAAAAGAAGCAGGGCGCCGCCGATAATGACAGGCTTGCGTCGCCCTATGCGATCTGAGATGAAGCCCAGCAAGGGGCAGCCAATAATCCAGCCGATCGAAATCGAGGCGGACCGAAAGACAGAGGTCGTGTATTCGAAACCGTGGGCTTCCTGCAAGTAGCGCACGCCCCAAATCATGGTGAAGATGGTGGTAGGAATGAACAAGAGGCCAGCGATGATTCCGCAGTAAATGGACTGTGGATTCTTAAAAACAGTGACAAAACCAGAAATGATGTTTCCTTGGCCAGACCCTGATGCCGGAGTTTTGCTTTCGGCAGGAAGCAGAGCCAATAGCAGCGCCGCAATACAGAAGCCAGCAATCCCGATGTAAAACCAAAATGTGTTGCATGAGACGCCTCTGCCGATGAGGGGGCCGACCAGAAACTGGCCGGCTGCTCCGCCCGCCATCCCGAACATTTGTGTAGCTCCGATCAGGGTGGCCGCCTTCGATGGCGGGAATCTTGTGCTCGCAATATAGATTGCGCCCACCGGCGCGAAGCCGCCAGCGGCTCCTTGAATAAAACGCCCCAGGCTGGCGGCGCTGCTATTTCCGGTCGCGAACAGCAGTCCGCCAAGGCCTGCCAGAGCGGCGGCGATAGGGATGATCTTTCTCGGACCAAGGCGATCCATCCCTACACCTGCTGCCAGACTGAAAGTGGAATATCCGTAGTAGAAGATCCCCACAATCGAGGCAACCCCCAACGCGCTCTCGCCGAGCGCAGCAGAGAGCTGCGGCATCATCACGGATGGAGCCGAGCGTTGCACATATTGATAGAAGTAGAAGAACGCTGCAACCAGCCACGCAACCCAGACAGTTTTAACCACAAATCCGGTGCGGGGATTGTTTACAGCATTTGTCGTGGCGGCCATGGACCTACCCAGAGAGCTTCGCTAGTTGTATTTGCTTTTGGTCAGCAGAGCACCAGCGACACTGCCAAGCCGCCTTCGGAGGTCTCCTTATACTTTGCGTTCATTTCTTTCGCGGTCAGCGCCATCGCCGCGATGCTGGTGTCAAGGTCGACCCGGCGTTGCTCGGGGATCTCTTCGCTCGCGATGCAATAACCGGTCCAGGCCTTTACGGCTCCGTAGGCGCAGCGTTCGATGCACGGCACCTGCACATATCCAGCTACCGGATCGCAGGTCATTCCTAAGTGATGTTCCAGGGATGATTCTGCCGCATTGGAGACGACCTTTGGTCTGCCATCGAGGGCCTGCGCAATCATGGCCGCGCCCATCGAGGAACCAACCCCCACTTCTGCCTGGCAACCTCCTTCGGCTCCAGACAGGGTGGCGTTATGCTTGCACAAGTATCCAATCGCGGCCGCCGCAAGAAATCCTTCTCGAATTTTCTGCGTGGGAGTATTTAAATCGCGCAGCGACTTCACAACAGCTGGAATGATCCCAGCGGAGCCGGCAGTGGGGGCGGTCACGATGATGTGGCCGCGGGCGTTCTCCTCTCCCATGGCAAATCCATAAGACGCTACTTGGGTTACGGCACGCGCTGCCCCGCCCTTGCTGCTGTTTTTCAAGTTTCGCTGCATCGCAGCCGCTTTGCTATGCAACTTGATCGGACCGGGAAGGACACTGTCAACCGACAGTCCCGTGTCTACGCCCCGAACCATTACTTCTGCAACCTGATCAAGAAATTCCCAAATGTCCTTTTCACTCTTGCCAGATATCTCCATCTCATTGGTGAGCAAAATCCGCGTCAAAGGAATCTTGTCGTCAATTAAGTATTTCTTGAGTTCCTTTGCTTGTTGATAGGGATACTTTGGCTGGCCTTTGTCCGGCGGCTTGTATCCTTTCCATTCAATAAAACCCCCACCGACCGAGTAATACTCCAGTTCATAGAGTGTCTCGCTGCCCCCAAGTAATCGGGCGGTCATGGTGTTCGGGTGAGGGAAGTCGCCTTTGGTCGCGTCGAAGATGATGTCCTTCAGTGTCAAGTCGAGACTGGTTGGACCGAGTGTCAGCTTGTGCACGTCGTTGGGATTATTGGCAAGGCCATCGAGAAACTGTGGGGGGCATGTGGCGGGGGCCTTTCCGAGCAAGCCGGCAAGTGAAGCTCGGTCTGTGCCGTGTCCCTGCCCGGTTGCGCTCAGACTTCCAAATAGGTGCACTTTAAGTGCGGTTGCCCGCTTCAGCTGATCTTCCGGCAATTTTGAAACGCGTTGAAAAAAATCATAGGTGATTCTCATGGGCCCCATGGTGTGAGAACTCGAGGGCCCGGGGCCCATTTTGTAGAATTCCTCCAGAACCGTCATGATTGGACCCTTTGACTGTTTTACAACTTCGAGGTCGGCCGCGAGCGGGGCGGGTGCTGCTTGCGAAGACTCCGCTGGTGAGTCTTCGGAGGACTTCTTGGGGGTGCATCCAGCTAACAAAGCTGCGGCGGAGGCGCCGAGGACCGTAGCGCCGAAACGCCGACGGCTGATCTCGTTAGGCTTAGGGAGGGTTGAGCTCGTGCCACAAGTCGTACATGAATTGTCGGCACAGGTGCCACACGCAGTCGAACTACCAAGAATGTTGAGTAAAGGCGCCATATCAATTCTCTCAAGTTCCTAGCCACTCAAGTCAGAAGTTGTGGTGCACGCCTCCGCACCGCACGGTTCGCGTGTAGGCGTGAGTAAAAGTTTTCATAGGGTGCATTGAGGCAGAACTGTTATTTCTCTCAGGAATCCAGCTCTTATGTTTCAGGGTCAGGTATTCAACTCGCCTTGCCTAGGGAGTTTTGGAGTTTGAGCGTCCGATGCTCCTTGCCCTTGAGAACTCCACGAAGCGTCACGCGCGCGTAATGAAGCTGCGATTTACTGGTAATCGGCGCGATCCCTAGCCGGCCTCCCACCTCCCTGTGGTTCATGCCATGAATGTCATGCAAGATGAGCACACGGCGACGTCCTTGCGGAAGTGCGGCCACCGCTTGTTTCAATGCCAAAAGGGTAAAAGCGGTGTACCCATGGCGGGACGACCTCAAAACCGCTTTTCCGGCGACATCACTCTCCGAGGTAGAGATCAGCGGAACCACGCTTGAGTCCTTACGGCGAACGCGAAGGAACATCATGGTGGTATTTATGGCAACCCGGTAGAGCCAAGTACTGAAAGCGGCATCCCCCCGGAAACCATGAAGTTTTCTGTACACATTGAGGAACACCTCCTGAGTGAGATCTTCCGAGTCAGAAACGCTGTTCGTGAATCGCATGCACAGGCGAAAAACCCTTTCCTTGTGCTGGCGGTAGATGGCTTCAAAGGCAACGTGATCTCCTCGCTTTGCCTGCTCTACGAGCTCTTGTGTCTTCCATCCTGGAAACACGGTTTCCTGGTTCAGCTTTGCACGATACATTGAAGCGCTCACCATATCGAAGGTCGAAACGCATCTGAACATGCAAAGGACGCAGGTGTGAACTGATAAGACTGACAGCGGGCCGAACCGTGCCTGGAAAATTGCACTCGACATTGAACAAATGTTTTTGGGAGCTCAAAATTTGACAACAGGATTGCCGTTTCGGGCCTGGAGCGTTAAACGAGGAAGTAACAATCGAGGTGACATCCGAGAGCATTCCGGATGGTCAATCCTTGGTCGTTTTCCAGGTGCTGTCTGGGTTGTATCGATCCATTCGGCTGACGATTTCGAGCGAGCCAGGCCCTAGATCCTTTTCGTAGACGATTCCATCGTAGCTCACCATGAATGTCTTCACCCCGGTCACCTTGTATTCAACAGGCACCGCCACCAGGGCAAACCCTCCAATCATCACTCCGTTGATGACATAGTCGAGTTCCCCAAGCCGGGCGGCGGGACCTTGGCCCTTAAGCACCTTGAAGTAGTAGCCGTGGTAGCCGGTTTTTTCGTTCGCGGAATAGCCCTCGTCGATCGCTCGTGCAACGGCTTCCCCAACCGGTCCCCCGGCCGAGCCGTCCGGATTTCGCCAGAAGAGGCCGTCATGTTTTCCGGGAGTGCTAATGATCTTCTGTGCATATTGATTGACGCCAGAATTGTCGTGAATTTCTGAGGAGTATTCTCTCTGCGCTTCTACGAATCCTCGGCAAATCTGGATGGCATCGAGTTCATTGGTGCCAATCCTGCGATAGAGGACCTCATCGTGCCCCTCCTTTGCATCGAAATGCCACCTGCCGTTTGTTCGCACCAGGGGAACAGGCATCGGCCAGTTGTCAGCTCCAACACTGAGAGTGGCGCGGGAGGAGTTCTGAGGATCTGATCTCAGGTCCACTTTCTCACGGGCCTTGGCCGCAAATGCCTCAATATATTGTTTGTCTCGGACCGGATCAGCCGAAGAAATGAGGTCCTTGCCCTCGGGTCCGAAGATTCGCTGCAACCCCGGTAGATCGTAGGAAGATGCGCGCGCGATGAGGGTATCAACAGCTTGACGAGCGCTCGCGAAGGTTTCTTGAGCAGCCTCTGGGCGATTCGCATTGGCGGCGGTATCCCGAGCTTGCGCTGAAGCGAGGGGCTTGCCGCTCAGCAGAGCAGATATCACCAGGCAACCGCCTAGCAGGTTGCAAAATGTTCGAATCAGTCGTGTATTTTTCATCGCCTCATATCCGATCAACGGCGCCGACCGCCGCCGCCCCCCCGACTCCCCCGCGAAGCGCCCATGCTCGAGGCCCCTCGTGAACTGCTGCTCCTCGCACTGGCTCCGCTGGACCCACCGCTGCCAAATGCGCTTGAACTGCGAGATCCGCTCCCGCTAGAGACGCTTCGATCGCCGACACGGTCACCCGAACTGCGAGTGCTCGGGTCGCCAGCACTCCGGGTACTGGCAGTCCCGCTTTGCCGGGCACTCGAACCCGTGCGTTCACGCATGGCGGCCTGTTCAGTTCGTCCGCCGCCGTTTTGCCGGGCTGATTGCAACGATTGATTTTGCCGTGCGGTTTGCTGGCGGTTGGCCATTGACTCCCCGCGAGCAGTGCCCCCGTATTGCCGAGCCGTCGCCCGGTCTGAATAGGGAGCTCCGCCGCGGTGTTGAGGGTTGTGTTGCCAAGTGTTGCCGTTGCGCGTCGTTCGATTGGATATGTTCTGGGAGTTGTAGCTTCGGACGAAGTTGTTATTGTTGTTGATGTAGACGTTGTTGTGACCGCCGCCCCAGCCGCAATTCCAGCCCCAACCTCCACCCCATGCAGCTCCCATGGCAACCCCCACGCCAAACGAAATCGCCATGCCTGCCGCGTAGTACCCCGGCGGCGGATAATAAACCGGCGGGTATGGATAGACTGGGGGCCCATACACCACGGTGGGATTGTAAGTTGGGACGTAGATGACCTCTGGCTTGGCCTGTTCGACGATGATGACCTGTTTGTTTTCGACAACTTTGGTTTCGACTTTTTGCTGATCGCTGGACTTCAGATTTCCAGAATCCTTAGCCTTTTTTCGCATGCGCTGTACGGCATCCATGACCTCGCCTTGTTGAGCGAGAAAGGCATTGCCAAGGTCACTGGTCCACTTGATATTTTCCGAGAGGCGTTTCACCACATCCGGCAATGAGGCTAACGCTTGGATGCTCGGATCCCAGTTCTGTTTTTTGACCGCCTCAGCCAATTCCTTCTCCTTCAGCCCGCTGTTTTTTTCCAACCATTGTTTAAGTTGAATCACCTCCAAAGGATAGGTAGAGGCAACCAGGGTTTGGCTCAGCAATGGGTCGGGATAAAGCGCAATGGGAGCGACTAAGGAGTCGAGCTCCTCGGGCGAAAGCTTCGCGGTCTCCTGCGCGGCTGGTTCACCTGAGGTTTGACTGGCTTGCGGGTTCGATGACTGGGTCGCAGGTGGATTCCCCTGTTTTGATTGAGTCAGCAAGAGGGAATTTCCATGGAAGAGCGACACGATGCACAAGGCCGCTACCGTCCGACGAAGCACTTGGGTTCGAAATAAAGCTCGAAAGAGCTCATTCAGCATAAACAAGCTTGTATCTCCATCTCCCTCGCAGAGATCGCTCTCCTCGGGTTGATGTCTTCGATAGGCTCCAGCTGCCCTCGCGTAAGAGCTGATGATGAGTTGCTCCTAGCAGACTGCGAACTGCCAGAAGTGACAGTGCTGGTTCGA
>DATJEL010000109.1:0-53451 GCA_035496675.1 Terriglobales bacterium | reverse complement strand
TCGGTAGACGTTTGGGAACCCCCCGAGACCCTTTAGGCGTCTCCGCATGGCGGAGCATGGCACACCGGATCTTAGTTCGAGTGGGGCCCCCGTTCATTCAGGTGTTGGTTCAAAAATCGGTTACCGCCATCACCAACCTGGCAGGCCGGCCTTCAAGATCGATGCTACGGAAACTCAGGCCGATTCGCAAGGGCAACGGGAGAGGGATCCAACCCGCTGGTCGGGATCACGCTCGCATCCCCACTCGACAAAAAGTTTCAGGAAGGAACGCCACGGCTATGGGCGCAAGGAAGATGCACGTTGCTCCTTGGTGTGCGCAGCCCCAGTATCCGATCCCTCAGAGAGCGTGCGCTCTCCTCGGGATCGACAGGCCAGTGATACTGCGGGGCGGCTACTTACCCGGTTGCGGACGGCTGGCGGGGGGCACGATTCCGTTCATGCGCAGGTAAACCACCATCTGTCCATAGTGGTCGAAGGGATGGGCGGTCGAGAAGGTTCCGAAACTCAACCGCGCGCCTTTCATCCCGAAAGGGCTGTCGATCTGATCGAGTGCGTTCTGGGTTGTGATCGAAGCCAGGGCCTTGTCGAGGTAGTCGAAGGAATCGTTTAAGAATTTTAAGATGTCAGCTTTCGACTTGATCGAATCAGGCCCGTTCTCGCCGCGAAGATCAAGGGGAGGTTTCTGTCCAAGGATGGTCGAACCAAACATGTAGTTAGCCGTGGCCACATGCTTTACCTGCTGCGAAAACGTGCGAACCCCTTTGAATTCACCATCGTTGGGAGCAAAGGAATACTTTTCTTCGGGCATGGCTTCGGCGGCAGGAATGAAGTCCGATTTGGCGATATTCAGATCGGCTTGGAGCGCTTCCCCGAGCGTTTTGGCCGGAGGCGGAGCGGTCTGGGCGGCTGCGGTTGCGAGCGTTCCGAGTACAACAAGTGTCGCGAACGACAAGTTAGGTCTGCGCATATTCTCTTTTTCTCCTGACATGTGCTAAAGCTGATAATGCCGATTTTGTATGAATCAGTCCCGCACCACGGCTGGGGCAAGGTCGAGTTCGCTCGAACGTAATGGATATTTACGAACCGTCACCAGTCCCACGATTAACGCTAGAGAGGAAACAAGCATTGTAGTCGCCAGGCCGTATTTTGTCGCCAGAGCTCCCCAAGCGGCCGAACCGAGCGCCATGCCACCTTGCAGGATGAGCAAGTACATGGAGAGCGCGCGAGCCCGCATCCAGGGTGGAGACATGGTTTGGGCAGCGACATTGAGGCAAGCAAGGATCGCGATCCATGCGGCGCCACTAAGAAACAGAATCAGCACGAGCCAGAGGAAAGCCTGCGCCCGCCCCGCCGCGAGGGTCATCAGGGCGAATACAACAATGGCAGCGACCACGACGCGGTCTACGGAATAAAAACTTTTCAGGCGATACAGTAACCCAGCTCCCGCGAGTGCGCCCAAGCCGAAGGATCCAAGAAGCAGTCCATATCCTGTGGCCCCCCGTTCGAGGTTGCGGGCGATCAGCGGAAGCAGTGCCAGTAAAGCGCTGGCGGCAACGCTGAAGGCGCCGGTGCGGACGAGCACACAATGAACGGTTGGCATTGCCCAAACATAACGAAAGCCAGCACGCATGGAATCGATCACCCGGTCGGTGCGCGGTGTATCGGGTTCTGCGCGCTTCCAGCGATAAAGAAAAAAAATCACGCCGAAGAAGCTGGCGGCGTTCATCAGAAAGGCGACGCCGGGTTTGGTGGAGGCAATTACCACACCTCCCAGCGCGGGGCCAATGGCGCGGGCCACATTGAATCCAACTGAGTTCAGTGCCACTGCCGGCGCATGATTTTCTGCACAAACGATTTCTGGCGTGATGGCCTGCCACGCCGGGTCGTTCATCACCGAGCCGAGGCCGAGGATGAAGGTGAAAACCAGCAGCGTCCAGGGCGTCACATAACCAAGCAAGGTGAAGATGCCGAGAAGTCCGGCCGAGACCACCATCCAGGCCTGTGTCATCAGCAAGAGACGACGGCGGTCGACCATGTCGGCGAGAGCGCCAGCCGGGAGGATCACGAAAAAAACCGGGAGTGTGGTTGCGGCCTGAACCAAGCCAACCATCAGGGGTGCCTCCGGCTTCGACATGGTCAGTTGGGTCATCAGCCAGCCAGCACCCACATTCTGCATCCATGTCCCGATGTAGGAGATCACGGCCGCGAACCAGAGGGAACGAAACAATGGTTCGCGCAGAGGTGCCAAAGCGGATCCCCGAACTTTAGGGCGAGAACTTGGCAGCGAGGTTGGTAGGGTCTCAGCCATCAGCTTGCGGGAACCTCGCTCGGAGCGGCGACGGATTTTTCAAAAGGCCACTGCCGGTTGTGATGAGCGCGAAGAAGATAGAGTAAGAGGCCGGTGATCAGAATGACCAGGGTAAACACGACCTCGCGCAGAAAGTTCTTCCGCATGATCAGAATCAGAAGAAAGCCTCCAATGGCAAGAAGCGCTGGAACCGGATACAGCCACATGCGGAATGGTCGGGGCATTTCGGGGCGGCGAATGCGAAGCACAATCAGGCCTACTGCCTGGACGATGAACTGCAGCAGAATACGGATCACGACCAGGGCCGAGATTACGTCCGCGAGAGAGAAAAAGCAAAACACTATGGCGGCGCCGCCGAGCGCAAGTAGCGATATGTGAGGAAATTGATAAGTCCGATGCACCCGGGCGAACGCTTTGAAGTAGTTCCCATCGAGGGCAGCGGCGTAGGGCACGCGCGAGTAGCCAAGCATCAACGAGAAGACCGATGCAAAGGCAGCCCACATAACAAGTACCGCGACCAAGTTCGCCGCCCAAGGCCCATAGATCCGCTCCATGAAGGTGGAGACCACGTAGAGCTTGTTGTTAGAGTCATGCAAGCCCACCATCTCGCGCCAGTCCACCACGCCCAGAATGCTGATGTTCATCAGAAGGTATAGACAGGCTACTAGCGCAATGGATAGCAGCAGGGCGCGGGGAATGTTTTTTCCCGGATCCTTGATCTCGTCGCCGAGAAAGCAGACGTTGTAATAGCCCCAGTAATCGTAGGTTGAGACCAGCATTGCTAAACCCAACCCGAAGAAAAAATTGCGCGAAAAGGCAAACGCGCCCGGCGGGAAACTGAAAGCGCGGGCGGGATCAAAGTGCGTCATGCCGGCAAAGATGATCCATCCGATCGTGCCCATCACGCCAAGCCAAAGGAAGCGGGAAATCCATCCGATGTGAGTGATGCGGCGAAACAACAAGAGTACGGCCACGAGCACGACGCCAATGGCAAGCAACGTAGTCCAAGCAACGATCCAGCGAAGGTGAAACGTTCCAAGCAGCGGGATTTGTAGGTTCCAGTTGTGGGCGGAATATTGCTGGTCGAGGCCGGGAAGAATATAAGCCGCATAGCCTGCGAATCCGATGGCACCGGACGCGATGGACAGAGGCGCGCTGAAGGAAAGTTGCCAGATAAACAGGAACGACACCAGTTTCCCCAGCCGCTCGGGACCGTAGATCTCGCGCAAGTAGCGATAGGATCCGCCAGAGCCGGGCATGGCAGCGCCCAGTTCTGCCCAGACCAGGCCGTCTGAAACCGCGAGAATGGCCCCGATGATCCACCCGAGCATAGCCTGCGGGCCCCCCATGGCACTCACGACCAGAGGGATGGTGATGAACGGGCCAACACCGATCATGTCGATCATGTTCAGCGTGGTCGCCGATAGAAGGCTGACGCCGCGGATCAGTTTGGGAGAGCCGGCCTGGGGAGAACTGGACATTGGTTTATCTGCACATCATGGTTGCGCTTCCTGAACCGCAACCAGCGACTCAGCGAAATGCAGGTTCCGAATGGCTGAAGCATCGGAACGTCATCCAAAAGGTAGGAACGATCGACCACACGCCAATTCCAAGGTGATGCGCAGGCAAGTCATCGCTCTTTCCTCATTCCTTTCTTATCGTTCACTGCTGAGGCTCGTGCCCCGCACTCACCAGATTCACGAACAGCCGAACTGCACCTGGGACCCCGGCCGGCAGTTGGCGATAAAACGAATATCCGCTGTAGATGAAGGTGCCCTTGCCGTACTTGGCGATCAGCAAGCCACCTTCTTGGTCAGGCTCGTTCGGATCGTGGCAGGAGATCAGCGGATGGAAATGATCGTCCCAGGAACTCATGAAGTACAGGCCACGCTCCTGCACCCAGCCGTCGAAATCTTTTTGCGTAATTTGATTCGGGTAATGAAACACAGGATGATCGGGCCGCAAGATTTTGACCGGGGCTTGCTCGACAGAAACGCGCGAGCGTCCGAGTTCGACTGGATAGGGAGTGAAGTGGCTGCTGTTAAAGGCGGAGGTGTCGTTATTGTGCTCGAGCACCAAGGTTCCGCCATTTTCGACAAACTTTAACAGCTTGGCATTTTGGGCGACGACATCTCTTTGCGTGTCGTAGGCGCGTACTCCGAGGACAATGCTGCCGAATTGGGAAAGATCCTCCTCTGCGAGCTTCTCTGCCGGCACCACCGTGATATTCATTCCGACTTGTGCAAGGACGACCGGTGTGTCTTCCCCCGCGCCCTGAATATAGGCGACCTTGAGGTCCTTCGGAACGTTCACGTCCACGATACTGACGTGCTGGATAGCAGGACGGTAGAAGTAAAAGGAGCCGATATCGTCACGGGTGACGAGCTCGTAGCCTTCGGAGTAACTGTTGCCTCCCGCCTCAAGCACTGCCTGCAGGTCGGAGCGCCCCTCAACCGACTTCGAGGGAACCACGCGGAAAGAAAACGCCTGCTTGTCGCCGCGATTCAACAGTTCGACCGGCTGTTCGGGGGGCTCGGCCTGCCAGCCGGACGGTACTTCCAGGCGCAGCTTTCCCGGAGCTCGAGCAGCGAGATTCGAGGCGATGCTGAGTTTAGCGGTAGTGGTCTTTCCATCAGAACTAGGAACGACCTGTTCACTTGGTTCAAGGGCTAGCGAGTATGCCGGCGTAACTCCCAATTGAAGCTTGCGGGTCACGCCATGATCGTCGACATAGGGAGCGATGATGGGCGAGGAAATTCTGCCCGTGTCCGCTTCGCCGCCGCGCCGCTTGAGGAAATCCGGAGCAGGGGAGTGTATGCCCCGATGTCCGGCCAACTGATAAACGATTTGAACCTCCAACGGCGGGGGCGGCAACGGCAAGGTCACGTATCGCATATCGACCTGATTGGCTCCATCGGTGAGAGGATTCTGGCGTCGCCAATAGGGACGAGTCAGTTCGGCATTTGCCGGAACCTTGACCAGAAAATTGGCGAAGTAGTCTTCGCCGGGGCCGATCGTGACCTGGTCGGCCTCTGATTTCAAGATCCAATCGGAATGATCCAACCCTGCGCTCTGAATCGTGAGCCAATACTTCGACGGATTGTGGAGCTTTGCCACGATCTGAAATTTTTGCCCTGGCGATACGCTGACAAAGGACTCCTTCTCGCGAGGGGGAGGGCCACCTGGGGCTTGGGGCGAAACCGCGCCGGATTCGAGCGTGACTCCCAGGGCAAGATTGAGGGCATGGGCGCTTTGTCCGCCCAGGTAGGACACGTATTCGAGGGCTGCATTTTTTGAGGGCAAGCTGAGTTCTGAATCTTTGAGGCGATAGGCGAGCGTATCCAAATCCGCGAGCAGTGCGGAGAGATCGCTGATGGAATCGCCCAGGTGGTTAGAGGCCATGCTCAGTGCCTGGCGAAACCAGGGAACGGTGTTCTGCTGGTCTCCCAAACGAGCTGCGAGGCCCGGCAGGCTGGTGTCGATCCCGTCGAAGAAGTCTTTTTCATGGCCCTTAGCGTCGGTGGTCTTCGCCAGAACGGAGTCTATTAGCTTGTAGAACGCATAGTGAGGGCCGGGGCTGACGTTAAAATCGAAGTGTCCCTGCGTGTGCTGGCGGCCAAGGCCATTCGCAGCCATCTGCAGATAGGACATGCCGAGCAGGGGGTCCTGTTCACCAGTGTCGAATCGCACGCTCCAGTTTTCATCGGGACAGGTGTCGGCGCGCCAAGGGCAGACGTTGCCGATGTAGAGTTTCTTTGGCTGCCAAGGCTGTAGACCCTCTTGGATCTGCTCCGGGAATCGTTTCGGGTCAGCGGCCGCCCGGAAGGCTTCTTTCGTCAGCACTGCCGATGCTTGATGATGGGCGTGCCCATCGCGATCGGTGCCGGAGAAACGAGCTACCAGAACGTCGGGCCGAAAGGTGCGGATCACCCGCACCATGTCGCCGAGCGGAACGTCTTTTCCTCCCCAGTTCTGAAAGGTTTCTTCCGGAGTCTTGGAAAATCCGAAGTCGGCGACACGGGAAAAACGTTGCTCGGTTCCGTAGTAGCGAGCCGAGGCGAGAAGTTCGAGCGTGCGAATTACTCCTAGCTTGTCGAAGAGGCCGGTGCCGATTTCGTTCTGTCCGCCTTCGCCGCGGGTAAGCGTCATGAGAACAGTGCGCACGCCGTGGCCGCGCGCCTGCAGGGTGAGAACGCCTCCGTCTTCATCGTCGGGATGAGCGGTGACCATCATCAGGCGGCCGCTGTTGCGCAAGCGCCGCAGGGTCTGTTTCAGGCCGGCGCTGCCCGAGTCCTGAGGCAGCGGTTCAAGATAGGGCGGCAGATGAGCCGCAGCTTGTGGGGCTTCCCCGACCGCCAGACCGCAAAATAGTAGAAAAACAACTAGGAAGTAGAGTTTGGTTCGCTTAGCCCAGACGTCCGCTTCGGAAGTTTGCATATGTTGTATGAGACGGCTGTTTCGCGTTCGAGGAATCAAAATTTGTAATTCATGAGCCTCGCCCCAGGGGCACTCGTCGTTCGACCTTGCGCTTCGCGGCTCGCGCAGTGCGATCGAGATCGCTTGGCCTCACCTCTGTGGTTCAATTGTGAACCGCCCTTCGAATCGGAGATGGCTCGCCTCCCAATAAAGTTCCGTCTTCAACTGCATGCACGACGGTCTTTACCCATTGATTGGGGTCCCGCTTCCCCGGCAAACGCACTTTCAAGTAATTGTCCGTCAGGGCCTCGGTCCAGTGGCCGCTCCCGTCTTCGAAGGTGGTGTTCAGCGTGATTGCCTCAAGTTCGCGGCCGATGAAGCGGCGCATGAAGGCGAGCTTGCTCTTGGCCCCGAGTTCGCGAAGAACGCGATTGCGCTCGCGAGAGATATGCACCGGGACCTGGTTGGGCATGCTCGCGGCGGGGGTGCCTGGGCGCGAGGAGAAAGTAAAGACGTGCAGATAGGTGAATGGCAGATTTTCGATCAGGGCGCGAGTCTGTTCGAATTCGGCGTCGGTTTCACCCGGGAACCCGACCATTACGTCCGCGCCGATTGCCGCATCTGGCATGGCGGCGCGAATCTTCTCGACCTTCTCGCGGTAATGCCAGGGGCGGTATTTCCGGTGCATGCGGCGAAGAACTGGGTCGCTGCCGGACTGCATGGGAAGGTGCGCGTGTTTGGCGAGGCGGGCTGATTCGGCCACCAGACGAATGAGGGCATCGGTCCAGTCCATTGGCTCGACCGAGGAGATGCGGAGCTTCTCAACCAGGGTAAGGGTAAGGATGAGACGGATCAGATCTTCAAACCGGGAACCAGGGGTCGCCAATCTCGGGTCGGATAGGTCCCGCCCCCAGCGGCCAAGATTGATGCCGGAGAGAACGACTTCGCGATAGCCGGCGGAGACGAGTCCATTCACTTCCCGAATAACGTCGTCGATTGGCAAAGAGCGGCTCTGCCCACGAAGCGAGGGAATGATGCAGAACGAACAGCGGTTGTTGCAGCCGTCCTGAATTTTCAGGTTGGGACGGGTGCGCTCGTTGGCTGAATCAAAGACGGGCGCGGCGAGCAGTTCCGTATGGGCAAAGATATCGGAGACGAAGATTTCCGTGTGCGCTCCACGGGACTCCTCGATCGCAGCGTAACCACTGCTTGCCGGGTTCTTCAAATCCGAAGCGGGAATGAACTTCTGATTTGGCGGGATGTCAGTCTCTGACTTTCGGCAGAGCGTGATCTGTGCCAGAGTGTGCTTGTGAGAATTGCCGATCACGTGCGAAACGCCAGGAAGGGCCGCCACCTCACCCGGGGCACGCTGGGCATAGCAGCCCGTGATAACGATTTTGCAGTCGGGATTGCTACGCCGGATGCGCCGTATGGCCGCACGGGCGTCCTGTTCGGCGGCAGCAGTTACTGCGCAGGTATTAAGGATTACGTAATCAGCCCGAGCCGGGGCGGAGGCGCGGTCCAGCCCGGAATCCCGGAATTGCTGCTCGATGGCCGCCCCGTCGGCCTGGGTCGCGCGGCAACCGAAATTTTCTACGTAAAAGCTGGACACGCTCATATACTAGCGTATATACAACTTTCGTTGCGGGAGACGCCGCAACGTGAGGCGCGTGTTTTTTTGAGGTTTCGATGAAACGCAGGATCCTGCTGGTAGATGATGACGCTGCGGTGCTGCTGACGTTGAAGGCGGTGCTGGAACTGAATCAATTTGACGTGCAGACTGCAGGATCGGCGGCAGAAGCGATCAAGAAGCTCGCGAGTGGAATTTATGAAATGGTGATCACGGACTCGCGCATGGAGACCGATGACGCCGGATTCCACGTGATTCGCGCCGCCAAGCAACAGACCTATCATCCGGCGACTGCGCTACTCACCGCTTATCCTCCGCGAAACGTGGATTGGCAGAGTAACGGAGTGCAATCGCTTTTGGTGAAGCCCATCGGGACGCAAGATTTGCTGCGTCAGATCGAAGCGCTACTCATCCGCCAGCAGGATGAGAAGACTTTCATCGAGCGCGGCCATGGGACTTCGCCCGATGCTTCAGCCAGCGAGAAAGAACGCAGAGCCAGCTGAGCCTCGCCCCCTCTCGGATAAATCGGACCCCTTCGACCGATGGACACACCTATACCGGGTTCACGAAGTACGAGAGAAGACACATCAAGATTTACGCCGAAGCTGCCTGCCGCTTGTCGCGAAAGCATTCACGACATAGGATCGGGCGATTCTGCGTTGGTCGGAACGGGACCGTCGTCTGTTTGCCGCACTGTGAGCAAACCGCGGGAGTCTCGACGCGAGTGTGTCCCTGGCGCTGAGGTGCGCCGATGTTCGCAAGGCGTCTCGCTTTACAGGGCTTGCAGCGTTTGGGTTCGTTACGGAACTGCTTGTCATGAAAGAAAAGCTGTTCGCCCGCGGTGAAGACGAAATCTCCGCCGCAATCGATGCACTTCAAAGTCCTATCCTGGAATTGCATGCGAGCTCCTTGCTCCGGTGCTGCGCGCGAAGACACGAATACGCAAGCACGTTTTCTCGCCCCCTGATTGGACTGCTACCCTGGGTTCGGCCCGACCGCACGGGGAAGTGTGCGGAGATGCTTGGACGATGAGGCGCGGCGCTCAGCTAAAGGTAAGGCTTGGGCCACAACCTCTGGCTGTGGCCCATTTCGATTATTCCTGTTCTTTCCGTGCTTTCTTGCGGCTGCGCTTGCGCGCTAGTGCTTCCTTTACCCGCTTTTTTTCGCCAGGCTTCAGGTAAAAGGAGTGACGCTTTACTTCCTTGATGATGTCCTCTTGTTGCACCTTCCGCTTGAAGCGACGCAGGGCATTTTCCAGTGATTCGCCTTCCTGCAGTCTGACTTCAGCCAACGAAACTGCACCCCCAAACCGGTCCTGCGTGGACTTGTTAGTTATTGCAAGAAGGCTGGTTAAAGTCAAGCACTATATCGAATTTCTAAGCCGCTTTCGGCCTACTTAGGCCGCTTGCAGGACGCTCGATCGAGAAGGGATTGCACCTTTCTTGGTGCATGAAGTTACTTTCACAAACTGGATCGGGAACCGGGTGCCAAAGGCTGAGTAAGTCCGCCTGTGCTCTTGACCTTTCGAAGAAACGCCCGCTCAATGAAATTTGGTAGGATCGGAATTCAGCTACTGTCAGCTTTCGCCCAACAACCAAAGAGACAACCATGATCCGTCCTTACAAAGGAATTTCGCCAACCATCCCGGCCTCGTGCTATGTGGATGAATCCGCACAGGTTATCGGCGATGTGGTGCTTGGGGAGCATGCCAGCGTGTGGATGAATGCGGTGGTGCGGGGCGATGTGCACGAGATACGCATCGGAGCGAATTCCAACATTCAGGACTGCAGCGTTCTGCACGGCATGAAACAGCAGTACGGAGTATATGTGGGCGAATCTGTGACGGTGGGACACAACGTCACCCTTCATGGATGCCGAATCGAAGACAACTGCTTAATCGGAATGGGTGCAATCATTCTGAACGGAGCGGTGATTGGGACCGGTTCGATCATCGCTGCCGGGACCTTGATTCCGGAGAAGACGATCGTCGAGCCCGGATCCTTGTGGCTTGGATTTCCCGGCCAATTCCACCGCGCCCTGGAGGAGAAAGACCGGGCGGCCATCTTGCGCTATGCCAACAACTACTTAGGGTACAAAGAATCCTATCTGGCCGAGAAGAAGTAACTCGTCAGGGTGTGTGCCAGTTAGAAGCCCATGATGTTGTACCCGCAATCAACGTAAATGGTCTCGCCGGTAATTCCCGAACTCGCGTCGGAGCCCAGAAAGACACCGGTATCGCCGACTTCCTTCACTTCCACATTGCGCCGCAGGGGCGAGCGTTCAGCGTGAGATTTCAGCATCTCTCCCAAGCCTGAAATTCCACGAGCGGCAAGGGTTTTGATCGGCCCAGCCGAAATCGCGTTGACTCGAATCTTCTTTGGGCCGAGATCGCTCGCAAGATAGCGGACGGTGCACTCCAGGGCCGCTTTCGCCACCGCCATTACGTTGTACTTCGGCACCACCTTTTCCGCGCCGTAGTAGGTCATGGTCATGATGCTGCCGCCCTCGGTCATGAGCGCTGCGGCGGCCCGGGAAACGGCAATGAGCGAATACACGCTGATGTCATGCGCGATGCGAAAGCCTTCCCGCGTGGTGTTGATGAATTCACCTCTCAGTTCCTCCGCGGGAGCATACGCCACGCTGTGTACGAGGACGTCCAGCTTCCCGTACTTTTCTTTGAGGTGCTGAAAAAGCCGGTCGATATCTTCATCGCGCGCAACATCGCACATAAATGCTTCGGCGCCTGGGAGGGATAGAATCAGGTCCCGTGCCTCCTGCTCCAAACGCTCGTTCTGGTATGTGATCGCAAGCCGAGCACCGGCTTGATGCAGGCCCTGTGCAATCGACCAGGCAATGCTGCGCTTATTCGCGACTCCGAAGACGACGGCTACCCGGCCATCGAGGCTGAAAGGCATTCTTCCTCCAGGGAATAGTTGTTGCGAAAAGACAATAAGGATATCAGCGGCGCGGGAAGACGCGCCAGCACTCGAGGGAGAAAACAACGCGCCCATGCCGGCCGCGCTGCTTGGGGCCTTGCTCGGGTTGGCGGCCGGGAGGGCGTGTTGGCTTCTGCTTAGGGTTCAACCCCGGGGTGGGTCGAGAGTTGCGGCAGACGGTTCCAAAAACGTGAGTAGAACAAGAGCCTCGGTCAAAATAACAAACCGACCCGCACCCCCAGGCGCTTAATCGGGCAGCGCCACCGGCCGCTCTTTCATCAACTCCGCGAACCGCGCGTCCTTCCGTAATTCGGCGAACTCAGGGTCTTTGTAGGCGTCGTCAACCCTCTTGTATCCCTCTTCCATGGCTTTGCGCAGGTACTCCAGGGAGTGATCCGTGTCTCCCATCTTTGCGTACAGCTTGGCAAGAACGTAGGAGTAATGGGCGCGGTCCTGGGGTGAAGACATCTGCGCCGCGATTCCGGTGCGCGAGCTGTGCTCAAAGATGTTGGGATCCAGTCTCACCGCCTGGGCGTAGGCCTTGGTGGCCTCCTCGAATTTTTTCTGTGCGAAGTAGGCGGCCCCCAGGTTTGAGAAGAATGAGGCCGAGGTCGGCGAAATCTCCGCCGCCTTTTTGTATTGCTTGATCGCACCCCTGTATTTCTTGCGCTCGTACTGGACTACGCCCAGGTTGTTGTAGGCCTCGGCGAGTTTTTTGTCCCGCTTGATGGCTTCTTGAAAATGCTTTCCCGCCTGTCCATAACGCTGCAGCATTAACTCCGCAATGCCCATTTTGTTATAGAGGGTTGCATTGTCGGGATCTTTGGCAATCGCAGCCTGAAAATAGTCAATCGCGTCCAGATAGTCTTTTTGCGAGCGCAACTGGTCGGCCTGGTCCTCAAGTTCTTTGGCCGTGGCACTCGACGACGGTGGTTGCACCTGCCGCATAGGTGGGGCAACTTGGATCTGATCGAGTTCGGAGAGCTGTCCGAGTGCTGGAAGCTCGGTAGCCACAACCATCGCGAGAAAGCTCAGGCAGACAGAAACGCGGAACAGGGGACGAGCCATGGCCCACACTCCTAAGCAGACACTATCCCCACTGACACCGCCACGGTCTGGAAAGTTCCCTAATGGGGGGAGGCGTCCGGCGGTTTAGGCGGAGGCGCGGACTGCTTATCGTCCTTAAAAATACCAGCAATCTTGCCGAAAAGGCCTTTTTTCTTTTGTTCTGGCTGGTCTTGCTGGGAGGCGGTGGTCTGGCCTGGGGGTTGAGCCTGTTCATTTCCCAAGCCGAGCAAGCGAGAAAATACACCCTTGATTCCCGCGCCTTGATCGCAGGTGTTGGTTGGCTCGGTCCCGGTGATAAATGCAGAACTGTAAGTCTCTGGGCAAGCGGGGGTGGCCAGGAGGTTTGTGAGCTTGTCCAACTGGACATCGACCACGCCCGAGGGTTGTGCAAAAGGCTTCATGTCCGAATAGTTCGGCAGTGCCGCAGCTTTCTTCATGAATTCCGTCCAGATCGGGGCCGCCGTTTGCGCGCCGCTCAGGTGCAGATCGCTGTAGTCGTCGAACCCAACCCAGACCACGCACAGCAGATTCGTGGTGTAGCCCGCGAACCAGCCGTCGTGGGAACTTCCAGTTTTCCCAGCCGCAGGTGCGCTGAAGCCGCGTGCCCGCACCGCAGAAAAGCCCAAGCCATTATTGATTACGCCTTCCATCATGTCCGTCATGACGTAGGCCACGCGTGGATCGAGCACCTGTTTGCTATCCGAGTGAAAGTCCAGAACCGGATCTCCGCTGGCGGTACGAACTGACTTCACCATGGTGGGAGAGATGCGCAAGCCATTGTTGGAGAACACGGTGTAGGCAGCCGCCATGTCGAGCGGCGTCGCGTCATAAGAGCCGAGGGCCATTGCTGGCGTCGGTTTAACCGACGTAATGCCAGCCGACTTTGCCAGGTCGGCAACTTTGTCGTATCCCACTTCTTCCGCCAGCTTGACGGTGGCATTGTTCAAAGACATTGCCAGTGCGTACCGGGCAGTCACGTCGCCGTGATATTCCTCTTTGTAATTACGCGGCTCGTAGATCTGGTCGCCGTAAGCGAAGGTGCTCGGCTGGTCGGGCACAATCGTGGCCGGCGTGAATACTGGATTGCTGCCGTCAAGGGCGGTATTCACAGCGGCGGCGTAAACGAACGGTTTGAAGATGGATCCAGTCGGACGTTTCGCTACCGCGTGGTTCAACTGGCTGAAGGCGTAGTTTCTTCCCCCGACCAGGGCGAGAACCTCTCCGGTGCGGGGATTGAGGGCTACCAGGGCAACCTGCGCCTGCGGGCCGGGTTCCACCTTGGTTTCGTACTTGCCTTTGCCGATTTTGATCCGCTTGGTGCGCCGCTTCGTCACCTGCTCGTCGACCAGCTTGATGCCAGCATCGACGGCCTGCGCCGCGGCGCGCTGCAGGTCGGGATCGAGGGTCGTATAGATCCGGTAGGCCTGCTCGTTCATCTCCCGTTCCGGCATTTTGGAGGTGACCGTGTCGCGGACCAGATCCACAAAATAGGGGGCATCACTGGCTTCGACATTCGGGGGCGCGAGCTTCAAAGGAGTGGCTTTTGCCTTTTCGGCCTGCTCTTTTGTGATGGCATGGTTCTCGACCATGCTGTCGAGAACCAGATTTCTTCGCGCCAGGGCGCGTTCTGGATGGCGATAGGGCGATAGCCTCGTAGGTCCCTGAATAATCCCCGCCAACAAGGCGGCTTCGGGAAGGGTCAGGTCCTTGATGTCCTTGTTGAAGTAGGCGCGCGATGCCTCGGCAAAGCCGCTGATGGCGAACGATCCGCGCTGGCCGAGCGGCACCCAGTTGGCATAGAACTCGAAGATCTGCTGCTTGGTGAACTTCTGCTCGAGTTCGGTCGCAATCAGCATCTCGGTCAGCTTTCGCTTCATGGTCTTTTCCGGGGTGAGGAAAAATCCACGGGAAAGCTGCATGGTGAGGGTGGATCCACCCTGCTCGTGCCTTTGGCGCGTGATGTCGATCCACGCGGCTTCGGCAAAACGGACGAAGTTCACGCCGCTGTGCTCAAAAAATCTCCGGTCCTCAATCGCCAAAACCGCATCCACCAGCATTTGCGGCATTTCGTTGTAGTGGACAACTTGGCGCTTCGCACGTTGGTCGCCTTCAAACAACGAAGTCACCATCTGGGGTTCGAGTTCGTATGCCCCCAGCTGGGAACCATTGCCGGCGGTAATGCTGTCGATTTTCCCCTCGTGCACGCGGATGGTGGCGGGTTCAGGACTGTGATAGGAACCCGGACCCGGTTGAATCTCCAGCTTCCCGCCAGAAAGACGGTAGCTTCCCATCGAGGCTTCGCCGCTTTTCTCCGAGTAGCCGGCGTGCCGCAGGTCAGAGGCAACCTCTTTGAGGTCAACCTTCTCTCCCACCGAGATTGTCTGTGGGGCGGCGTAGATCTTAGCCGCGTTCGCGAATACCGGGCCCTGGAACCGCCTTTCGATGATGCGGTCGTACTTTACGTAGAAAAACGAGAAGACCGAAACGAACCCGAGGGCGAGCACGGCAAAGGCCGCGAGGGCGAAGCGAAATACGGGATCGCGGAAGCCGCGGTTGCCTTCCTTGCCGTTGTTTCTGTGCGGAATTCGAACTTTAATCGCCACGTTTAGGATGTGGACTCGTCTTCGGGCGCCCTGCGACCTTCCGACGAATTCATGTCACTGCTTGTGAGATGAGGCGGCGCGGGAAATCGTTTCCAGAGCGAAACTCCGGAAGGAGTTCCTCAACTCCATTCTAAATGATTCCCCTCAAAAGCGAGTGTCGAGAAGGATTCGCGGCTTCAGCGCCCCTCTAGAACACACCGTGGTTCTGCGTGGATGCATCGAAGTGGAGGTCCAGGGGATATCCCGGCAGGTCCACGTGTACGACATAGGGAGCTTCAATGATGAGTGTTCCGTTGTACTGCGCCCCGAAACGGGTTACTTTAATTTCGTTCTCGGTCAGGGGGATATCGAAGTCCTGCGCCTTCCTGAGGACGACCTGGCGAATGTCAGCCTCGCTCCTGACAGAGTAAGTGTCGTGAGTGGCTTCGTCCTTGAGCCAGTCATTAAATTGGTAGTTGTTGAAATAGGGGGGGATGAGCTTCACGGACAGAAAGATCCCGCCCACAATCACCAAGATCCCGACGAACATCCGAATGCTACCCATAGCGCTCCATTCCCCGCGCCTGAAGCGCCAGGAAAGTTCAGGCCGCGGGTTTGGTCAGGTTCGCCGCGCCGGGCCCAGATTCTGCCGGAAGTACTCCGTTATTTCGCCGATCGTAACATCCTGACTTTGACGGGTCGAGCGTTGAACCACTTCAACCCTATCTTCGGTAACCTTCTTGCCTACGTTGACGCGAAAGGGTATGCCCACCAGGTCAGCATCTTTGAATTTCACCCCTGGCCGTTCGTCCCTGTCATCCAGTAATACGTCATATCCGGCAGCTGCAAGCGATTGGGCGATGGTTTCTGCGGTGGTGCGGAGCCTCTCGTCGGATACATTGGTGGCGGTCACTACGATTTCAAAGGGAGCGATTTGCGGCGGCAGCCAGAATCCGTTTTCATCATTGCTCTGCTCGATTGCAGCCGTAAGAATACGCTCGATCCCAATTCCGTAGCTCCCCATGATGGGGGTGACTTCCTTGCCGTTCTTGTCAAGCACGCGCGCGCCCATCGACTCGGAGTACTTGTAGCCGAGTTTGAAGATGTGGCCGATCTCGACGGCCGTATCGATGCGGAGCGAAGAGCCGCAGTTCGGGCAAGCATCGGAAGAGCTCACCCGGCGCAGGTCGGCAAAAGCCGTGGGCTGAAAGTCCTTGCCGGGCGTGATGTTCTTTACGTGATAGTCCTCTCTATTCGCCCCGGCGATCAGGTTGGTGCGGCCCTGAAGCGCGGTATCAACCAGCAGGACTGGCAGGTTCCGGTCGTCCAAGCTTTTTGCCCATTCGACTCCGAGCGGCCCCAAAAATCCCGCCGGAGACTTGAAGAGTTGACGAATCTCCTCTTCCTGCATGGGCCGTGTTTCTTTTCCGGCCAAAGCTGTGGAGAGCTTGGCTTCGTTCAGTTCATGATCGCCGCGTACGAGCACCACGACCGGGCGGGAGGCAGGCTTGCTCTTCTCCTCTTGCGAGTCAATCATCAAAGCGAGTGTTTTGATCTTGTTCTTGGGCGAGACCCCTAGATACCGTGAGACTTGTTCGATGGTCTTTTGCCCGGGAGTGTGAACCTCGAGCGGCCTGCCATCGCCATCGGAAGCTAGGTCGGGGACCGGTTCGAGCTTCGAGGTCGCCTTTTCCAGGTTGGCTGCGTACCGGCAACTGGCGCAGCTGACGACTTGATCTTCCCCGGCCGGTGTATGGACCATGAACTCTTCTGACTGGGATCCTCCCATTGCCCCGGAATGGGCTTGAATGACGAGGTAGTTCAACCCGCAGCGGTCGAAAATCCGGCAATAGGTGTCCCGATGTTTCTGGTAGGAGAGATCGAGCCCCGCCGCATCGATGTCAAAAGAATATGAGTCCTTCATCATGAACTGCCGAACCCGCAGCAGACCTGATTTCGGACGCGGTTCATCTCGAAACTTCGACTGAATCTGATACCAGATCTGCGGCAGTTGCTTGTAGCTGCGCAGTTCCTTGCGAGCAATCTCGGTCATGTTCTCTTCGTGAGTCATGCCAAGGCAATGGTCCGCACCCTTGCGGTCTTTCAAGCGAAACAAATTGTCGCCCATCACCTCCCAGCGGCCGCTTGCCTCCCACAGCTCGCGCGGATGCAGTGCCGGCAGGTAAAACTCCTGCCCGATGCGGTCCATTTCCTCGCGGACGATAGCTATGATTTTATTGAAGGAGCGCTGCCCCAGGAACAAATAGGAATAGATCCCTGCGGCCAGCTGGCGTACGTATCCTGCCCGAACCAGGTACTTGTGACTGGCGACCTCGGCGTCCGCCGGGGCCTCACGCAGAGTGGGAATGAACAGCTGTGACCAGCGGTGCATAGTGGAGTCCCAATTGAGAAGGGAATTGGTTATTGTACAGGGATTTTCGCGGAATCGTCGCAGTTGCCCCGTCGAGGGGGCCTGCGTAAGATGGCTGCGATCCACCGTTAGAACGCCGAATGAACTCCGCCACGCTGCCGTTGCTTGTTTTTGTCTTCGTCGGGTTGATCCTCGCGATCATCATGGTTGTGTCTTGGAAGAAAAGGAAGCAGAGGGCTTTGGACCTCCGTTCCGTGGCGGATACGCTTGGGTTCAACTACGCGGGCAACGATTCTTCGCGCGCCCCGCAAGTGAACACCGCGCTGTTTCGCCGAGGAGGCAGCCGCCGTTTCCGCAATGTGATGACCGGAACCCAGGGGAACTATCAGGTGAGCCTCTTTGACTATTCGTATACCGTCAGCGCCGGAGAGAGTTCAAGCACCTATAGGCAAACTGTGGCCGCGATCATACAGGACCGTCCCTTGCCTAGGTTCGAACTCCGCCCGGAAGGATTCTTGGATCGAATCGCAGACACCTTTGTACGCAGGGACATTGATTTCGAGTCGCACCCGGAATTCTCGAAGCGCTATGTCCTGCGCGGCGAAGACGAAACCGCGATCCGGGCAATGTTTACTCCTGTCCTGCTGAGCTTGTTCGAGATGTTCCCACCCGAAAAGAAATGGCACCTTGAAGCGAGTGGTTCTACGTTGCTGGCTTACCAGGCCGCAGTAACCGTACCTCCGCAAGAGATCCGGGCATTTCTCGACGAAGCCTGCTCGCTCGCAAACTCGCTACTCGCTTCCTCCGGGCGGTCTGCTTCGAGTGGGCTCACCTGAGAGTCTGCCCAGCTTTGTGAGTCTCTCCTGCTGCTTTCACGAACGCGCGAAATAGGGCTCGCGAGCTCGGATCTTGGTCATAAGAGCGCTCAGGATGCCACTGCACCGCCAAGACAAAATGGTCGGGGGACACTCCTTCCAGAGCTTCGATAACGTCGTCCTCCGGACACCGCGCAACCACTTTTAAGCCGTCTCCGATGAGCTCGCCAGCGGCCTGATGATGGCTGGAATTTGCAGGGATCTTGATCGGCGCATCGGACCCGGAGTACTCCCCGACGATCTCGGCAAGCTTTGATCCGCGCTCAATCACCACATCATGTGCGACTGGCACCTGTCTGCCGGCTTCATGATTCACGCGCGACTCGATGTGCTGTAGCAGATTCCCCGACTGATACACATTCAGAATCTGTAACCCGTAACAGATGCCCAGGATAGGTTTGCGCATGTTGTAGGCGTCCTGGAGAAGAAGCTCATCCACTGCATCCCGCTTGGGATCGGCGGCCTCGGTTTTGCTGTGGCGCTCGGCTCCAAACTTCGCCGGATCGACGTCGGCTTTGCTTCCCGGTAGCAGTACGCCGTCGCACTGCTCGATCATTCTCATGATCTCGCCTGGAGGCCGATCGAGTGGAATACGAACCGGTTCGCCACCCGACAGGGCCACGGCTCGCTCATATTGCGGAATCGCCCGCAAGGCATATTCAGGATCAAACCCGTGTGGCAGAGGAATGGCAATGCGGGGCTTCATCAACGTGCGGGATGCATTTGGTTGGCGATGCGATCCAGGGTCTTTGCCTGCCGGTAATGGCGAATTTCCATCACCGCAGAGGAGACTAGGACAACCGTCCCGACCAGGGCGGCGATGGGGAGGGCCACGTCGCGGTAGGCGAGCGCCATGTTGGGATGCACACCCTTGATCTTTGCCGCGAGAATCACGCCGAAAATGCCGAGCAGCAGGCTGACGGCAAACGACAGCAAGCCAACCACGAAGGTCACGATCAAGACCCGTACTGGGATTAGGTACCAGTGTGGCTTGCGGAGGGAGATGTCTTCCATTGGTTCTAGCCTACAACAGTGTTTGTAAGAACGACCGCATAACGGTCCTAGGCCGACCCGATCTAGGCCTTATTTAGTGGCAGGCCCGGCGAGTTGCGGCCCAATCGCACAAGTTTGGCTTCGATGCGCTCGCGATCGGCGGACGATCCGGCAACTTTGAGACGTTTACGCAGCTTCGCGATCTTCTCTGCGCGGGTACGACGGCGGCGAATTTCAGGGCGACGGCTTGGTGCGGACATGAGGCTCCTTCTGGATGATTGGTGAGTATCTGGGCACGAACAACAAGCTCGTGCTTCGTATCGCAGCCTATCAGTCGCCGCACAGAAACTGTGAGACCTCTGGCAGGCGAGCTGAGCACAGACGACAGTGATCGGCTTTCGAGTGGCGGCTAGAATTACCAATCCGAACGTCTTTCCAAGCCACTCGGGATAGATTTTATTTCTTCAGCAGCTTACGCGCAAACTTCTACGCTCTGCGCTACGTCGAGACATTCGCAAGCCGGCGTATTTTGAGGATCTTACCGTCGTTAAGCCTTGACTTCGGGCCTCTGGGACGGCTGGCGTTCCTATCCGATGTGGCATCTCACGAGAAGCGAATTGCTCGAAGGCGTCAAAGTCTCCCCTCGACGACCGCAATGGCACCGGAATGCTTTCTTGAATTATGTCGAGGTTCTAGAGTTTCCCGAGTAAGCGTCTTTGCCACGCGAGCTTACACTTGTTTCTACACATTCCAATGTGTAGAATTGGTTTGAGCCAGCGAAAGGCGGGAACAGGATGCCCACTAATCTAGCTATCGACGATCGCTTGATTGACGAGGCGCGAAAACTAGGACGTCACCGAACCAAGAAGGAGACTGTCAACGCCGCCCTGGATGAGTACATCAGCCGCCGCAAGCAGCAGGCGATTCTCGCGTTATTTGGTGCGATCGAATATGACGAGGATTACAACTACAAGCGCGAGCGTACGGGTAGAAGTCGGTGAATGTTCTGGTAGATACGTCCGTATGGTCCTTGGCACTAAGACGCAAACCGCAGGTCCTGAATGCCGAGCAACAGTTGCACGTTCAGGGATTAGGTGAGCTCATCACTGAGGGGCGCGCCAAACTAATTGGGCTGATCCGTCAAGAGCTTCTTTCAGGGATTAAGACCGTGGCGCAATTTGAAAAACTTCGGGAATTCCTGCATGCGTTTCGCGATGAACCGGTCGGCACGCCCGACTATGAAACAGCAGCGCGAGTGGGCAGTGATTGTCGAGCAAAAGGAATTGCTGTTTCAACGGTAGATATGTTGATCTGTGCAGTCGCCCTGGGACACAACCTGCTGGTTTATACGACTGATCCTGACTTCAAAAACTACGCCCGCGTCCTTCCGCTGAAGTTCCACGCTGTCACCGAGAAGCCTAGGAGGGCTTAGAGTCTCGAACCGGGGGGGAAATCTCGCGTTTCATACGCCGTAAATAGTCGAAACAGAATGGCATAAGACCGAGGAAGACACTCTCAGCACTTACGAAATCGGCTCCTTGCCGAGCCGGTTCTCGTCACAGTAGCGACCGTTTGCATATGGGAGATCGTCAATGGTCATAGCGATCCGCCGCTGCTGGGTTTGGCTTTTGAGCGAACGTAACCACACCAAGCGCTGCGAGGAATACTAGAGAGTGGCGAGATCTTGGCACGCTTTTCAGTGTAAAGCGTCCAAGTCTTGAAAAGTCGGCAGCTGGACCTGTAAGCCGAATTCTGTCCGCCTTGCGGCGCGACGGCCATTCCTCTGGGCCGCGCATTACTGCGCAGCTCTAGCGACCTACCCGGAGGTTTTCAGAGCGCCTATCGGAGGCTCACGCCTTCGATCGAGCTCACCTCGCGCACCGAGCCAGCACGCATCCGCCGAAGCGGAACTCCCTCCCTATTTGGCCTTGCTCCGTGTGGGGTTTGCCCTGCCCGCGACATTGCTGCCGCGGCGGTGCGCTCTTACCGCACCTTTTCACCCTTACCCCGCGCTAGCGGGGCGGTATGTTTTCTGTGGCACTTTCCGTCAACCAGCCTTGACGCTGGCTTCCCGGACGTTATCCGGCACACTGCTCTGTGGAGTTCGGACTTTCCTCCCTCGCCACTTTTGTGGCGAGAGCGGCCGTCCGGTCCAGCTGCTCCAGATTCATTATAGTTGAGCGCGAATTGCGGGCGAAACCTTCCTATGCCCGTCCAGTTCGTTGAATGGCCAGCAGGGTCAAATCATCCAGGGCTTGTCCATCAACGAACGAGTTCAGATCGTCAAGGCACGCCTTGATCGCCTCTGCCGGGTGGGCTGCAGCTTTTTGCCGCAACAGCTGGGTAACTCGTTCGACGCCGTATTCGTCGTCTCCTCGACGGGCCTCGAGCAACCCGTCGGTATAGAGAAAGATCATGTCGCCCTGATCAAGGAGCAAGCCAGTGGCAGAAAAATCGAATTCCGGAAACATCCCGAGGGGCAAACCGGTCGATTCAATGCGCACCAGTCCGCCGCGGGTTAGAACCATCGCTGGCCAATGGCCGGCGTTATGGATTTCTATCTCGCCATTGGCTTTGAGAAGGCCGCATACCAGTGTGGCGTACTGGCCAGCCAGCGCACTCTCGCAGAAAACGCGATTCGCTTGAGCTACCATCTGTCCGAGCGGCAGCCCGAGTCCGGTGAGAGTACGAAACAAGGCATGAAGCTGAGCCATCAACATGGATGCCGCTACCCCCTTGCCGGAAACATCGCCGAGTACAAAGAACAAATGTCCATCGAAGGGAATTAGGTCGCAGTAGTCCCCGCTAACCGGGCCGAACGGAGCGTAGTGATAGCTGGTTTCCCATCCGCCAGCACTCAGTCCCGTCCGAGGCAAGAGATTGCGCTGCACCTGAGCGGCGAGATCTAGGTCGCGCTGCAGCGCCTCCCGCTGAGGTGGGGTGAGGTGGTCCAGGCAGTAACAAACCAGAGGATCGGTGAGCAGCCGGTCCTGCTCAATCGATTCGTGGCACTCGTAGCAAATGCCGTAGGTGCCCTTGGCCATGCGCGCCAACGCGGAATCTACTTCGCGCAGCAACCCAGCCAGACCGGCTTGCTGTGAGGACGAGGCCATCGCCTGTTCCAGGCGCCGTTTCCGCTCCTCCAATTGATTGTGTAAAAAAGCAATTTCGAGCGTCGCCACGGCAAAACCTCGCACGACCAGACTAGCTTTATTCGATTGCTGTTCGCCCCAGAAAGTCGCAGCCTTTCGGCACCCCGTGAAAGGCAGGGTCCGGAGAAGAAGAAGCTTCAGGATTTGCTGAGTTCCTTTGCGAGCGCCTGAACGCGGGGATCACCGCCAGGGTTCTCATACGGTTGGTAAAGGGCAATTCGATCGAGCAATCCGGCGTATTTTTCCCGAAGCTTCTTCCCGATCGTCTCGTAGGTCCCCGAGACCGCTACCTCGTCCAACAGTTCGTCAGGGATCAGCCGTGTCATTTCCTTCCAGTCCCCTTCGAGGGATTTGCGGTGGAGTTCCGGACTGAGCGATTCCCAGCCATGCGCGGCCAGCACAGGTTCGTAGGTTCGGGTGGACGCATAGAATGCGACCTGCTGGCGAACGGCTTCGGCGTTTGCGCTACGCTCTTGCTCGGTCTCACCGATAATGGCGAAGCAGGCTGTCGCGTAACTGAACTCCCCCCCGGACCGGCCCGAGGCTTTCAATCCTTCATTCACCGCCGGACGAACAAACTCGCGCAGATACTTCGTAGTGTGAAATGGATGCACGTGCAGGCCGTCGCAGACCTCTCCCGCGGTGCGGCACATGTAGGCGTTCACCCCGGCGATGTAAGTGGGAATCCGGGGGTGCTCGATCGGGCCCGGGTTGAAGAACGGCGTCATCAGGCTGAAGCTATAGAACCGACCTTCGAACCTGAGCGGGGTTCCGTTCTGCCACGAGTCCCAGATGGCGCGGAGTGCTTGCACCACTTCGCGCAACTTTGGTCCCGGCGATTCGAATTTGGCCGAGAAGCGCCGCTCGATGTGCGCCTTCACCTGCGAGCCGAGGCCTAGAATAAATCGCCCCTGTGAGGCTTTCTGCAAGTCCCATGCCGTATAGGCAATCGTCATCGGACTTCGCGAGAATGCCACAGCAATCGAGGTGCCCAGCTTGATTTTCGAGGTGGCATTTGCCGCCACGGCCAATGCCAGAAATGGGTCGTGTTGCGTCTCTGAAGTCCACAGGCAGTCGTAGCCGCTTGCTTCCGCCTGATGAGCCTGCTCGGCAACTATCTGGAGATCGTAGTCGCGAAGATTGAAATCAAGCTTCATGGGCTTACCGGAAGTTCTTGACGACCTCCACCATGGCCTTTTCGTAGCCTGCAATCAGCTTGTCCAGCCTGGCATTCATTTCCTGATCGATCTTCTTGCGCGACGGATCCGCGTCGAACCAGGCCAGAGACTTTCGGATCCCTTCCGTAAAACTTGTTGTGGCACAGAATCCCGGCACAAAACGCTTGATCTTAGAGTTATCGAAAACCACGCTCACGGATTTATCCCCGATCAGACTGCCTTCCTTCTCGGGCACGCATGCTGAAATCAGGTCCGAGGGAATGTGTACGATCTTCGGTTCGGCTCCAGCCGCTCTTCCGACAACGCGGAAGATCTGGTCCCAGGTCAGCACCTCATCCGAGGTGATGTGAAACGCATGTCCGATCGCCTGTTCGTGGCCGAGCAGGCCAACCAGTCCCTTCGCGAAATCCGTGTTGTGGGTGAGGACCCACAGTGACGTCCCGTCGCCCGGGACGACGACCTTCTGTCCGCGAATCATACGATCGACAGCGGTGTAGGACATCTCCGCCCAACTGTTCATCACGAGCGGCACCAGAGTTTCGCCGTAGGTAAGCGACGGCCGCACAATCGTGAAGGGGAATCCCTCCTCGCGGTACGCTTTCATAAGCCGCTCTTCGCAGGCGATTTTGTTACGCGAGTAGTCCCAATGCGGGTTGGCTAGCGGCGTGGACTCGGTCATCAGATAGTGAGTTTGCGGCTTCTGGTAGACGCTGGCCGAGCTGATGAAGATAAATTGCCGGGTGTGCCCGCCGAACAATCGAATGTCGCGCTCGATTTCCTGAGGCGTGAAGGCAATCCAGTCCACCACAGCGTCGAATTTTTCGTTGGCCAGCTTCGGCGGGAGCGACGGACTGTTGATGTCTTCGTGCAAGGCCCGCACTCCGCGCGGCAACTCCCGGTTGCCTCGCGTGAGCAGAGTCAATGCGATTCCCCGTTCTACAGCCAGCGCCGTGCAAGCGCTACTGATGATCCCTGTTCCACCAATGAAGAGAACTTTCATGGCCAATATTTGTAACAGGAAATCGGGATCAAGGTATCGAGTGGGCCGGCTGTGCTGCTTGTGAAATCCCGGCCCAGGGGATGGGGGCTGCCTCAAGAGGCGCCACTGTTCAGCCGGCGCCTACGGGCCGCGGGCGTTCCGCGTGTAAAATGCAGGACACCATGGCCAGCCAACATTCAGAGATTGTCGCCTCCGTTCATTCCGGAGAAATCGAAAAGATCAAAGCTCTACTGCAAGCCAATCCTTCGCTCGCCTCGGCCAAAGACGAGCGTGGCGTCTCCGCCCTAATGCATGCCTACTATCGCGGCCGCCGGGATATTGCCGAAGTCATTCTGAACTCCCGAACCGAGCTGGATATCTTCGAAGCTGCGGCTTCAGGGAGGGCAGACACGGTCTCCGAGATCCTCGAGCGGGATCAGACGCAAGCCCAGGCCTGGTCTGCCGACGGCTTCACCGCGCTCCATTTCGCTGCCTTCTTCAACCAGCCGATGGTTGCGCGTGAACTTGTGCGCCGCGGAGCCGAGGTTGCCACCGTGTCCATGAATCCCATGGAAGTTACTCCGTTGCACAGTGCCGCCGCCGCTCATGCCACCGAAATTGTTCGCATGCTGGTAGAGAGCGAAGCTCCAGTGAACGCCAAACAACACGGCGGTTGGACTGCGCTGCACGCCGCTGCCGACAATGGCGATCTCGAAATGATCAAGATCCTCCTGCAGAATGGCGCTGATCGTCTCGCCCAAAACGACGACGGCAAAACGCCGGCGCAAATCGCCCAACTCAAAGGCCGAGATCAAGCTCTGCAGCTACTCTCGGTGGCTTAGGGCTTTGTTATCATCGAACTTCATCCCGAACTCGGAGAAATCCCATGCAAGAAGTGCCCAGCATCACCGCGGGATCGCGGCGCGACGAAGACATCGCTCTTGATTTGATGAAGTTCATTGCCATGACCACCGGCTATGGCCGAACGGCCAGCACAGGAGTTGGATTCCAGGGCGGAGGGGCGGCTGCCAAGCCGGAAGAGTACGCAGGACATCTGCTGGAGTTGTATGGAAAGTGCTTGACCGCGATTGCAAAGAAGTAGAGCGTGCGCGGGTTGATTGGGCAAGCAAGGCCGATGGAGTTTTCTAAGCTGCCTGCAGATCGCTCGCCCCATCGGCCGCGCTTTTCTTGCTGGCGGGCGAGTTCGACAGCAGCGGCCATCCTCTGCGCAGCACACATTCGAGCCAAGCGCCCGCGACCTGCGATGTCACCACGGCGGCAACCACCAGAGTGGTGTAAAACTGTGCACTGATAATGCCTGCGTCGAAGGCGACGCTCGCTAGCACGATTCCAGGTCCGCCCCGGGCATTGGTAGTAATCGCCAGGTTCAGCAGATCCAGCCCGCGAAATCCTGCAAATTTTCCCGCCAACGAGACCGACAAAATCTTCACCGCGCAGGTGCCAAGAATGAATCCCACCATCATCCAGAGGGATACGCCCCGGACCAAGTCCAGTTTGAGCCCCACAATTGCGAAGTACACCGGGATGAAGAAGGCAAAAGCCACCTTCCCGATTGCTTCCAGGGCGTCGGCGAATAGGCGGCGCTTTTTGTGTACCACCGCGAATCCTGCGAGGAAGGCGGCAAAAACCAGGCTGACGTTCAGCGCTCCAGCGGCCGCGCAGTAGGCAAGCAGCACTGCAATTGCGTATCCCACAGGAGAGTTCCTGGCCACAATGTTGAATTTTGCTTTATTGATTCGCTTCACGATTCGCGGCACGATCGTGAGCCCAAGGACAAAGAAGCTGATCGTCATCAGCAGATGAAATCCCATGGCCTTGGGATCGAGCGCTGCTTTGCCGGCCATCGAAGTGGCCACTGCCAGGGCAAGCCAGAGAACGATGTCCTCAAGCACCGCCACGCCCAGAATCAAGCGGGCGAAACGCGTGTGCAGAATTTTAAGGTCGGCGAAAATCTTGGACACGACGGGAACTGAGGTCACCGCCACACCGACGGCCAGAATAATGATCAGTGAGACCCGGTTGGAATTTGGACCGGCAAGAGCAGGATGTATCAACCACGGCCCCAGCAGGAGGGCGAGTACGAAGGGAATTCCTGTCCCCACAATCACCAGCCAGCCAACTTCTCGACGCTCTTCGCGGGTAAACAGCTGTTGCGTTTCTGCGCCAGAGAGGAACATCAACAACAACAGTCCCAGCCAATAGACAAAATCGAGGACGTTTCCCTGGTGGCGGGCGGTGTCAAACAGATGAGCCAGAGAAGGAATCCGCCCGAGCAATGCCGGGCCGAGAAGAATTCCGGCAGCAATTTCCCCTACCACCTTGGGCTGGCGCAGCTTGACGAAGAGGTATCCCAGGAATTGGGCGAATCCCACGAGAAGCAAAAGAGACAGCAGTAGGGAAGCCAGAGCGGAGTCGGACATGATTGGCGGCTCAAGCGTAAGATGCTCCACCGCCAAGGTGGTTTGCCTCTCGTCAGGAGACGTTCCTCGGTCGCGCTCAGAAAATTCGGGAGTCCACGGATTGACTCCTCCGAAGTCCCCTCCACCCTAGCCAGGCGGTCACGGCAATCATTCCGATCCAGCCAGCCACCCGCACGATGGCGGCGATTTGCGTGTCGTGCTCGAGCACGCCCAGGCTGCTGAACATCTGAAACCAATCGTGCTCGACGGACTCGGGATTTCCGACCGTGAGTAAGGGCAACTCCTGGGCGCGCGCATCCGCCATGTAAGTCGCGGTCGGCAGGAACTGCTCAAAGAAACAGAAGAGCGAAAACGCGGTTCCGGCAATTTGGCGCTTGAACGAGAACGAGATGGCGAGTGCTAGCGGCACCAGGAGTTGCAGCAGTGTTCCGCCAGCCACCATGAAACCGTGTCCCAGATACCCAAACAGCAGATGGCCGCCTTCGTGGATGGGAATGAACACGAGATCGATCATCGGCAACAAACCCCCGCCTCGCGCCAGCTGAAACAAGAACAGGGCGTAGAAAGCCAGCCATGCCCCCGAGGCCCAGCGTGGCAAAGGCCGCCAAGGCTCATGGAAGCTCTCTAGGAACGGCGCCCGCTCAATCCAGGTTTGGGGAATTTCAAACGGCATAGGGCCAAGGCCATGATTCCGCAAAATGGCCCACTCCTGAAAGAAATCCGGAGATCTTCCGTGACGCCGGTAACCGTGCTGCATCCTGCCTCCTGCCTCTTGACAAGCTTTGCACTGCAAAGTATCATTGCTTTGCATTGTAAAGTGGATATGAACGATCTGCACAAAGCGCTCGGCGACATCAGCAGCATGCGGCGGCAGATGGCCCGTGCGACCGAGTTCAGGGGATATGGTCCGGCGACGCTCGCTGCCACGGCGGTGTTTGCGGTCGGCGCATCTCTGGCCCAAGCACGCTGGGTTAGCCGTCCGCAAGAGCACCTGGGCTCTTACTTGAGCGTGTGGATATGGACTGCCCTCGCTTCCGCCGCCTTAATTGGCATCCAGATGCAGACGCGCTCGCGCCGTCTGCATTCTGGCCTAGCCGACGAGATGATTCGCATGGCGGTCGAGCAATTCCTTCCATCCGCCCTGGCCGGCGCGCTGCTCACCTGGGTTCTCGTGCGTTCCGCGCTGCCAGCTGCATGGATCTTGCCTGGCCTATGGCAGGTGATTTTCAGCCTCGGTGTCTTCTCTTCGTGCCGCTTCCTTCCGCGCCCGATGGTGGCTGCTGGAGCCTGGTACATGGTGACCGGACTGATTTGTCTCTCTTTCGGCGATACCCGTGCTTTCTCGCCTTGGGCTATGGGGATCCCCTACGGGTTCGGGCAGCTGCTGGTTGCGGGCATTCTGTATTTCACCGCAAACGAGGCTCGCAATGAAGACTAAGAATTCTTCCTCCGAGGGTCGGTTCGCCTACGAAGGCCTGGACCGTGTGATCCATGAGCGGGCGCGGTTGAGCGTGTTGACATCGCTGATCGCCAACCCCAAGGGACTGACCTTCAACCATCTCAAGCAACTCTGCTCGCTCACCGATGGAAATTTGAGCCGCCACCTCCGTGTACTGGAGAACGCTGGCCTCATCGAGATCGTCAAGGGCCATGACAAGAAGCGGCCCCTCACCATCTGCCGCATCACTTCCCCTGGGAGAAAACGTTACTTGGATTACCTGACGACGCTTGAGCAAGTGGTCCGCGATGCCGCAAAAGCCGGCAAGGAACACGCTGTCCCCCATCTGGCTGGTAGGCTGGCGATTTCGCCAGTGTGATTTTTTTTGTCCCTTAACTTTGCAATGGAAAGTACTTTGCGGTATGGAGATAAGAAAATGAATGATCTTTCAACCTGGCACTCGGCCCTGCAGTCCAAACTGCGATCTCTGGGCGTAAAGCTTTTCGTGGTTTGCGGCTTGGCACTCCTGATGCTGATTCCCGCGCTGCTGGTCGGCGGCCTAGTGGAGGAGAGGACGACGCGGGAAACGCAGGTGGTGAATGAGATCAGCGCTCATGTTGGAGGACAGCAGACTTTTCTGGGGCCGACCCTCGCCATTCCATTTAGGATTCCACCGCAACCCGGCAAAGATTATGAAGGTCGGGGCACATACCTGGTATTTCCCACTCGTGCTTCGGCCGTTCTGAAGACCGCGACAGAAGAGCGCCGGCGTTCGCTGTTCAAAGTGCCGGTGTTTCAGGTGGAGGCAAAATTCGAGGGAGAATTCGATCTTACCGGCGTGCCGAACGCCATTCCATCGGGCGCTCAACTCGACTGGAGCCGAGCCGAGATTCTCTTGGGAGTGACCGACGCACGCGGAGCCTTGGCCGACGGAACGGTCACCGTCGATGGCAAGACCCTCACATTGGTTCCCGCCGAAGCCGCACAGAACATGTCCTTTGACGCGGAGCCCGGATCCCAGATCCGGCTCGTACTTTTCGGGTCGAAGCTCGAAGGCACTGCCAAGCCAAATGCGCACTTCACCGTGACATCGAACTTGCGATTTTCCGGCGCCCAGCGCATCGCCGTCCTTGCCTACGGAAAAACCACACACCTTACCGCCGAGGGTGCTTGGCCGAGCCCAGGTTTTGATGGTGGATTTCTTCCCATCAATCGAACCGTTTCGCCGAGTGGCTTTACGGCCGAGTGGTCTGTACCGTTCATCGCGCGCGGCGTTCGTGCCGAAGGGGAGAGCGGAACCATCACCGGGCTCGGCACGACGGCACTTGGCGTTTCGTTCATTGAAGTCGCCGACCCCTACCAGTCGGTAAACCGCGCCCTGAAGTATGTGCCGTTGTTCCTCGGCTGGGTCTTCATCTCTTATTTCATCTTCGAAGTGACCACTGGCAAGCGCGTTCATCTCGCCCAGTACGTCTTGATTGGAATTGCGCAAGTGATTTTTTATCTGTTGCTGCTGTCACTCGCCGAGCGCATTAGCTTCGATCTCGGCTTTCTGCTCGCGAGTGCGGCAACGGTCACGCTCCTCGCCTTGAACGCGGCATGGATATTCGCCAGCCGGCTTCAGGGGATGCGTGCGTTTGTCACCTTTGGCTGCCTTTATGGACTGATCTATCTCCTGCTTCGGCTGGAAGACAACGCCCTGCTGGCCGGCGCAATCGCCAGCTTCCTCGCGGTAGCTGCGGTCATGTACTTTACCCGCGGGATCGATTGGTACAGCTCATTGCCACCCGCTGCCTCGAGACCAGCAGTTCCGCCAATCAAGCAGGAAACAGCCATATGAACTCAAAGGCCTCGGCTTCGGCTGGTCGGGCAAAGCGCGAGGCTGTTGCTGAGCCCGCGAATTAAAAAGGGAAAGAACGGAATCATTGAGGTGCTCGCAATGCCCACATGTTCACAGAACGGACTTCACGTCGCCATCATCATGGACGGGAACGGCCGCTGGGCCACTCGCCGTGGCTTGCCGCGAGTTGCCGGCCATCGCGCCGGGGTGGCTTCCGTGCGTGAAGTGATCGAGCACGCACCCGAGTTAGGCATCCGCCGACTGACGTTGTATGCCTTCTCCTCTGACAATTGGAGTCGCCCGGCATCGGAAGTTCAAGGCATCTTCTGGCTGATGCGCGCTTATTTACGGCTCGAAACGGATCGCCTGCGGCAGCGAGGCGTGCATCTGCAGGCCATCGGGCGGCGCGATCGAATTCCGAGGCCTCTGCTGCGAGAACTAGAAAAGGCTGAGTTGGCTACCGCCGCCGGTTCACTGCTCACGGTACGGGTCGCAGTGGACTACTCGTCGCGGGAAGCGATTACCCGCACCGTGGCCGAGGTGAAAAACACCGTCTCAGGCAATCTGGCTGACTCACCGGATTTTTTTCGCGCCGTATTGACGAAGGTTCTGATCGCTGAAAGCGGCAATGTTGATCTTCTCATCCGTACTGGTGGCGAGAAGCGCCTCTCTGACTTTCTGCTTTGGGAGTCCGCCTATGCCGAACTTCATTTCGTCGACCGCATGTGGCCCGACTTCGGCGCCTTCGATCTCGAAGCGGCCATCGGCGAATTCAATCGTCGCCAGCGCCGCTTCGGCGGATTGCCGGAACCGACGGGCCGCCCGGGCGCGGCGGCAGATCGTGCCCGATAATCGCCTCCTGGATCGCGCCCCGAGAAGCTACCTGGTAGGAGGTAGGGGCTTAGGCGAGCGAGCTGATCTCGGTGTGTATCGTCTAGTCTGCCGCTTTGCGGATCACAATCCCCAGTTCCTTCAGCTGCTTCTCACTCGCGGGGCTGGGCGCATCGACCATCAGATCCACTGCGCGTGCAGTTTTCGGGAATGGAATCACTTCGCGTAAACTCTCGGCCCCGGCCAGGATCATGACAATGCGATCTAGGCCTAGGGCGATTCCACCGTGCGGAGGTGTGCCGAACTCCAGCGCTTCGAGGAAGAACCCGAAACGGGCCTTGGCTTCCGCGTCGCTCATTCCCAGCGCTTGGAAAATCTTCTTCTGCACGTCCTGGCGATGAATTCGGATCGACCCGGAACCTAGCTCGGTTCCATTGAGGACCACGTCATAGGCAAGCGCACGAATCTCGCCCAGCGGCGAGGTGGGGTCGAATACCGTATTAATATTCGCATCTAGCTTCGCAAAGTCTTCCTCATGCAGCGTGGTAAACGGATGGTGGGCCGGATTCCAGCGCTTTTCTTCTTTGTCCCATTCGAACATCGGGAAGTCGGAAACCCACAGGAAACGGTAATCCTTCTCGACGTCTCCGGTCCTCTCAAACGCTTTGTGCTTCGAGGCATACTTCTGTGCCAAGTCAAGCCGCAAGAACCCGCACTTTTCACAGAAGTGCTGCACATCCTGACCCATGACCGCCACGTTCTCTGGCTTGTCGGCCGCGCCTGCGAGCAACCACAGGTCCTCTGCCGCAATCTTCGTGAATGCCAGAACCTTTTCCGAGAGCGCTGGATAATCCTTGGCGAATCGCTTCGGATCGGTCATCAGTTGCACAAATGCGGGCCCCTGCACGTGCTGATATGCGCCGTAGGTTCCAATCGTCCGCCGCTCGGTGCCGGAAATGTCTCCCGCCCGAGGGATGCGGATGAGCTGAATCGGAAACTGCTTGCGCATGCGGAATTTCGCCGTCAGGTCTTCGAGTTCCTCGGACGTCAGCGCCGGACGAATGTCAACCATCGCCGGCAGACGCAAATCCGGCTTGTCGTTTCCGTATCGGAGAATCGCCTCGTCGTAGCTCATGCGCGGGAAAGGCGTGTTGATCTCGTGCCCGGCCGCGCGGAAGGCTGCCGTAAGGAAGCCCTCGACCACGCTCCACACGCTTTCCATCTGCGGATAGGTCATTTCCAGATCGATCTGCGTAAATTCCGGCTGCCGGTCAGCCCGCAAGTCTTCATCGCGGAAGCAGCGGACGATCTGGAAATACTTGTCGAATCCCGAGATCATCAGGATCTGCTTAAACATCTGCGGAGACTGCGGCAGGGCGTAGAAGTTTCCCGTCTGCACCCGGCTGGGGACAAGATAGTCGCGTGCCCCCTCCGGGGTCGAGCGCGTCATGAACGGCGTTTCAATCTCAAAGAACCCGCGGGCGGACAAATCATCGCGGATTGCTTTTGACACTTTGTGTCGCATCTCGATATTGAACTGCATCGGGTCTCGCCGCAGATCGAGATAGCGGTATTTGAGCCGCATCTCCTCATTGGGGAGGACGGTGTCGCCCGGCAGAAACGGCAGCTGTTTCGAGTCGTTCAGAATGCGCAGCTCCTGAACGATAAGTTCGACCTCCCCGGTGGCAATATTTTTGTTGACCGTGTCCTGGTCGCGCAGCTTCACGGTCCCGATCACGGCGACGACGTACTCGTTCCTGAGTTGCTCGGCCTTGTCGTGAGCCGCAGCGTTCTCACGGTTGAAGACCACCTGGGTGACACCGGTGCGGTCGCGCAGGTCAATAAAGATGATGCTCCCGAGGTCGCGGCGGCGGTTGACCCATCCCATCAGGACGGCATTCTTCTCCGCGTCGGATGCACGGAGAGCGCCGCACATGTGTGTGCGTTTTAAGTCGCCTAAGAAGTCGAGCAAAGTTTGCCTTTCGGAAAGAGCCCTTCACCATTCGCCGTTAGACATCAGCCAAAAACACTGGTTCACCGTACTGACAGCTGAGAGCTGATGGCTGAGACCTCAGGTGGGCCGAAACAAAGATTATAAACGCGACTGCCCCACCCCGGGGAGAACCATACGGGGTGAGGCAGTTTCGCGTATCGCCAGAGATTTTCCTGCTGCTATTTCTTGGTTGCCTTACCTTCCATGGCAGTCATCCACTGCTTGCCGTCAGGTGAGAGCTCGAATTTCATCGCGTACTCCGTTGGCGAAAGGATTTTCATGGTGAAGCGTCCCTGCATCGTCTTGCCACCCATATGCTCCGTGCTGGTCCAGGTGATGGTGTCGCCTTCCCATTTGCCGGCAGCATCTTCCACCTCGCCAAAACTGCTGAATGACCGATAGGTGTAGACAGCCCTGTCCGGGTCATATCCCATCACCGCCAGGTCCTTGCCCTTGCCCATCGCCCCCAGATCCATCTCGGAACGTTCGACCAGGAAGAAGTTTCCCTCCATCCACTCGGCATGGGTCGTCATGGTCCACCTGCTGGACGCTGCTCCGGGCCCGGGAGTCTGGGTCCCCTCGGCCGCCCAGTCTCCAACGAACATCTCCAGTTTCTTCAGCTCCGCAGCAGGCGTGGGTGGGCCCATCTGGGCCTTCACTGGACTGATTGCGGTAGCAAAAAACAGAAGCGACGCCGTGAACGATAGCAACCGTCTCATGAGCCAATCTCCTTCTGAAACTCAATCTCCGACAGGGGCGAATAATAGGCGAATAAAAATCACGTGTCAACAAAAAAATGGGACCCACTTTTCGCCTTATTGCAGGGAACCGGATCCTCCTACTTTTTTGTCGCTTTTCCCTCCCAGAACACCATCCAGTTGGCCCCTCCATCCGCCGAGACCTCGTACTTGGTCGCGTAGGAGGTCGGCGAACTCATCTTCATCGTCAAACGGCCTTGAATGGTCATCCCGTTGTAGTCGTTTTCCGAAGTCCAGGTCCAGGTGTCACCGCTCAGCGTGCCGGTGCTTTTCTGATGTCGCCCATTGCTATCGAACCGGTCTTCGGTATAGACCTTCTTGTCCGGATCGTAGCCCAGAATGGCCGTCGCACTCCCGCCACCTCCAAGCTCAGCTGGAAGCGTGAACTCATTGTGTCCTAACAGGAAGAAATTGCCTTTCATCCACTCGTCGGTGCCGGTGGCACTGAATTTTCCCCCGCTGCCCCATGGCCCCGGCCCGATCGTCGCGTCGATGGTCCAGGTTCCGTTGAAATAGTCGAGCTTTTTCAATTCAGCGGCAGGGGTTGGTGGACTCATCTGGGCGGAGGCACTCGCTGCGGTGAGAATCAAAATCAAACCAAGAGCAATGGATGTCGATGTTTTCACGGTCTATCTCCTTGCGGTAGCAGTGATGTTACGCATCGTGCAGCGCAGAGAGGATTCCGAACAGTGGGGTTAGTCACGCGCCAGAAGTGACAATTGTCAGACCGAAGCGTCGAAGGGAAGAAGCGTGAAGGGAGAAGAATCGAAAGCCATTGAGGACGAGCAAAGCCCGTCCTCTTCAGTGCAATAGCAGCTACTTCTTTGTCGATTTTGCTTCCATGGCCTGGAACCACTCGTGGCCATCCATCGACAGCTCAAACTTTGTGGTATAGGACGTCGGTGAAAGCACCTTCATTGTGACCCGGCCCTTCATCGTCATTCCACCAAAATGCTCATCCCCCGTCCATGTCCAAGTATCGCCATCCACCTTGCCAAGGGACAACTCCGATTGGCCCATGCTGTTGAAGTTGCGGTAGGTGTACACCTTCTGATCGGGATCGTAGCCCATCACGACGAGCTCTTTCATCTTCCCCATGCCTTCCATGTTGGACTCGTGGTTTTCAACCAGGAAGAAGTTGCCGTCCATCCAGGCGGCGTGGCTGGTGGTCGAAAACTTGGCGGGTGGCGTTCCGGGAGGACCGGGGACGAATGTGCCTTCCGTCGTCCAGTCGCCGGCAAGGAAGTCGAGCCTTTTCAGTTCTGGTGCGGGCGTCGGCGCGCCTTGCGCATCAAGCGGCGGCACTGTGAGAAGGCACGCGAATGCAAACAATACCGCGACTGAGAAACCTCTCATGCTCGGCTCCTGTAGGTGAGTTCCCCGGTGTGGTGATACTAGGTGGAGAGTTCAGTTGCGTCAATGCACCCTGGAAGAACGATTACAGACCATCCCGGATTGCTTCCGCCAACTGATCTCGCTCAATACTCTTCTGTTCTCCCTTGGCGAGGTCCTTCAGCGCGAACACGCCGGTGCTAACCTCGCGTTCTCCGGAAATCAAGGCATACTTCGCGCCCAGCTTGCTTGCTGTCTCTAGTGATTTCTTCAGGCGGAAAGATTCATCCCCGAGTTCCACTACAAGGTTATGCCGGCGCAGTGCGCGCGCCAGGCGTATCGCCTCCTTGTTCATTCCGGGACCAAAAGGCGCGATATAAACGTCGGGCTTGCGAACGACCTCCTCAGCCGGCTTGCCCAGCGACATGATCAAGCGGTCCTCACCGATCGCGAAGCCGATTCCCGGAGCAGGCGGTCCGCCGAGAGATTCGGACAACCCGTCATAACGGCCACCGCCCAGGATGGCATTCTGCGCGCCCAAGGCTCCATGAGTGAACTCAAATGCGGTGCGCGTGTAGTAGTCCAGTCCACGTACCAGGCGGTCATTCAGGGTGAATGGGACTCCGGCTGAGGAAAGAATCTCTCTTACTTGCTCAAAGTGTTTCTGGCAAGGCTCGTCAAGAAACTGGCCGATGCGGGGCAAGGTTTCGATGATCGGCTGGTCTTCGGGCACTTTGCAATCAAACACGCGAAGGGGATTGGTCACAGCCCGCCGCTGGCAATCGGCACACATTTGGCCTTTGACCGGCTCAAGGGCTTGGCGCAGGGCTTCGTTGTAGCGCGCACGATCCGCCGGACAGCCCACGGAGTTTAACTCCAGCCGCCACTCTTGTATTCCCAAGCGATCCAGCAGTGTGGAGAGCATCTCGAGCAGTTCCGCATCCCGTACCGGAGATTCGCTGCCCGAGCTCGCGGGTCCGATCACCTCCGCGCCAATTTGGTAGAACTGTCGATAGCGCCCCTTGGCGGGACGTTCGCGACGAAATTGGGGCCCAATGTAGTAGAGCTTGTTCAGCCCGAGCTTCGAAAGGTCATGTTCGATATAGGCGCGGACAACTCCTGCCGTGTTCTCCGGCCTGAGGGTGAGCGACTGGCCTTTTTCTGACGCAGCCCGAGCTTTGTCGTCCCAGGTGAACATTTCTTTGGAGACGATGTCGGTTTCTTCCCCCACGCCGCGGGCAAATAGTTCTGTACCCTCGATGATCGGCGTGCGAATCTCATGAAAGTTATACGCGCCAAATACTTCGCGCACGGTGCTTTCGGCAAAGTTCCATAGCGCCGTGTCCGGCGGGAGAAGGTCGCGCGTTCCTCGAATAGCTTTGATCATGTTTTTCGTTGGTCGTTAGTCGTCTTAGGGCGCGCCCTGTGACTACACTCAGAGCTCGGCGGATGGAGCACCCTGGGTTTTCACACCATTTCTGTTCCCCACAGGTCGTGCAGGTGGACGATTCCCTGAACATGGTGCTGTCCGTCCACGACGACGAGCGAAGTGATCTTGCGCTCCTCCATTATTGCAAGGGCTGTGGCAGCGAACTCGGAGCCGGAGATGGTTTTGGCTTCGGCTGTCATGCATTCCGCGGCGGTCATGTCGAGTGCGTCTTTGCCGCGGCGTTCAAGCAAACGGCGGAGATCGCCGTCGCTAATAATGCCGAGAAGTTTATCGCCGTCGACAACTGTCGTCACGCCCAGCTTCTTGCGCGACATTTCATAGATCACCTCCGGCATCTTGGTCGTCGGCAAGACACGCGGGATCGCGTCGCCTGTATGCATCAGGGCTTCGGCGCGGGCCAGGCGCTTGCCCAGCTTGCCTCCGGGATGCAAGCTGGCGAAGTCTTCTTCTTTGAATCCTTTGCGTTCGGCAAGAGCGACCGCGACTGCGTCGCCCAGTGCCAACATGGCTGAGGTGGAAGCAGTCGGCGCAAGGCCCAGGCTGCAAGCCTCCTGCGCCACTGCACAGCTGAGCGAAATCTCCGCCGCCGATGCGAGCGTTGATTTTTTGGGGTTTTCCGATCGCGCCGGCGAGGCCGGGCGCGCCCCCGGGGAGACCTCGTCGCAGGTCATCGCGATCAGAGGCACCCGTAGGCGCTTGATGGTCGCTAGCAGTTGCAGGATCTCCTCGGTTTCCCCGCTGGCGGAAAGCGCGATGACCACGTCGCCCTGCGCGAGCATCCCGAGATCTCCGTGCAAGGCTTCCACCGGATGCATGAACAGCGAAGGCGTCCCGGTCGAACTGAGCGTGGCAGCTATCTTTCGGGCAATGATGCCGCTCTTTCCCATACCCGTGACAACGACACGCCCGGCGCAGTTGTAGAGCAGTTCTACGGCGCGGTCAAAGGCGTCGGCCATCGGACCAGCCAGGCGATCGGCGAGGTCTTCCAGCGCCTGAGCCTCGATGCGGACGACGTTTTCGCCGATGTTGTGCATAAGAATTGCGATTTGTCCGATGTTCCCCTCTGAACTACCCGGCAACGGCCACCCGGGAACTCTGGACTCACCCGTTACTGGTCCCGCGCATTTCCTGGGCTCCGCTCCCCGATGTAATCGGTCACCACCTTCTTCCATTTCCCCTGGGCTTTGAGGATGAACTCGATGGCATCGCGCGCGGCTCCGTCCCCGCCACCATGCTTGGTGACGTAGTGTGCATCCCGCTTCACTTCCTCGCGCGCGTTGGCAACAGCGATGGCAAAACCGCAATTCCACATTACTGGCAGGTCGATGACATCATCTCCCACGAAACAGGCTTGTTCCGCGGTGGCATTGGCGGAGGCAAGAATTTCTTTGAAGGCTCCCAATTTGTCCTGAATGCCCTGATACACATACTCGAGTTTTAGATCGCGAGCCCGGAGAGCTACGGTTTCAGAGATCCGCTTGGTGATCAGGCCGGTTTTTAAACCGGCGAGGCGCGCCAGCGAGATCGCGGTGCCGTCGTGGGCGTGGAATCCTTTGGCTTCGATTGTGGTTTGACTGTAGAGCCCGAATCCGCCTTCTCCACCATGCTTTTCGGCATGTGCCCGGGTGGTGAGGGTTGCGCCCTCGGGTTTGGGAAAAAAGAAAAGCTTTCCGTCCGTTAAGACTCCATCGACGTCGAAGAGAATCAGTTTGATTTTCTTGGCGCGGGACTTGGCGTCGGGCATGGGCGGATTCTAGCAGAATCGAGTGATCGGATTAGGTCGTGACAAGGTCAGAGAAGTAGCCGGGAGTCTCCCCGGAGGATCGCTCTGGCTTCAGATCGCCCAAAAGGAATCCATCAAAATCGTGCCCTTCGTTTTGGAGGATCCCTGGCAGGGATGCCCTAGGTGTGTTTTGCCACCCACAGCAAAATTCCGAAGATCACGATCGGGATCAGGGCCATGGCGACATAAAACAGGATTTGGCGGGTGCGGGGTTGCTTGCGGACCTTCCAGTTGGTCAGTTCTTCGCGATCATCAGCCACTCCGACCTGCTCTGGATGTTCGAGATCGTGTGCCAACTCCCGGGCGGATTGGTAACGCTTTGCCGGTTCGCGCTCGATAGCGCGATAGATGATCTCCTGCAACTGCGGGGAGATCGAGGCATCGATCTCCCTCGGCGGCACCGGATTATTCAGCAATCGATCGTTCATGATGATGAAGGCGTTCGCCCCGCCGAACGGCACCTTTCCCGTAAGCATCTCGTACAGCATGATGCCAAGCGCGTAGATGTCGCTGCGGGCATCCCCGCGCTTGCCTTTGACCTGTTCGGGAGAAATGTAGTCCGGTGTCCCCATGGTTTGCGAAAATTTCGCAAAGGTGAGGCGCTTGGAACCGACATTGGCAGCGATGCCGAAATCGATCAGCTTAATGCGATCGTTCGAGTCCACCATGATGTTTTCCGGCTTCAGATCACGGTGGACCACGCCCTGAGAGTGAATGTACTGAAGCGCGACAGCGATCTGCAGGGCAATGTTGACGGTGCGCTCAGGCGAGAACTTCTTCTGCTCATTCAAGATCTGACGGAGCAGCCTGCCATTGACCCACTCCATCGCCATGTAGAGCTGACTGTGGTCTCCATTGGGGAAGACCTTCATCACGTTCGGATGATCGAGCTTGACGCCGATTTCCTGTTCGCGCAAAAAGCGGTCATAGAAAACCGGGTCGGCTTCCATTTCAGGGTGCGGAATCTTGATGGCCACCGTCTCCCCGGTGCGATCATCGGTGGCGCGAAATATCGAAGCCATTCCGCTGCGAGCGGCTACGTTTTTGATCGTATAGTGGTCGAGTTTGTCGCCCAGATGAAGTTCAGTCATGGATGCGAGAACATCCCCCGGCATGCTCTCAAGGATTTCTGTGTCCATGATGCCAGAATGCGCGTAAGGAGTGCGTAAAAACTGTTCGTTCGCCCCGAGCGCTAGTTTGGGCAGCATGGGCCAAGCCAGGTCCGGGTGCCGGTTGACAGCGCAGGAGCGGGGAAAAACTCTAGCGCAGCTTGTAAGGCCGGCCACGGTACATTCCCATGCGCTCGACCGACTGGATGCGAATCAATTGCGCGGTGGTGTTGTCGCTGCCATCTTTTTCGAGCGCCAGCGACACCAGCCGTCGTGCAGCCTCCGCGAGGTTGCCACCCTGCCCGGCAATGGCTGCGATCTCAGACGAGGCCAGCGAGCCATGCAGCCCGTCGCTTGAAAGCAACAGAACATCTCCCGGAAGCACCTGGTGTTCGTCGAGCTCCACGTTGACGAACATGTCCGCACCGAGCGAGCGGCTCAAGATATTCTTGCGGTCAGAATTAGCCGCTTCCTTTTCGCTCAATAGACCCATGCGTACCTGTTCGCCCACCAGACTGTGGTCTTGCGTGAGTCGCTGCGTCTGCCCTCGACGAATCAGGTAGCAGCGAGAATCGCCGACGTGGGCCACGGCAACTCGATCGTAGCGAAGCAGGCAGGCGACGATGGTCGTACACATGTTGCTGCCGGACGGCCCCGTCGAGGTTGCGGCCTCATAGATCTTCAGATTCGCGGCCTGAATCAGGCGTTGCAGGCAAGCCCCGGGACTCTCATTGACGCGGAGCTCGCGAAAGTCGGTCTGCAATGTCTGGATCGCCAGACGAGAAGCGACCTCGCCGCGATCATGTCCACCCACGCCGTCGGCGACGGCAAACAGCCATCCCTGGCTGCGAGCGGCGCCATCGCCCGGCGCAGCGTGACCTAAGAAATCTTCGTTGTGCTCGCGTACCTTGCCTACGTCGGTAAGTTCCGCGAACTCGAGTTCGAGCATGCCGCTCCCCAAAAAGGGTGGGCCGCCAGCGTCTCGACTGGCGGCACCAGAAATTCGTACTTCGACTGATTTGAACATGGCCGCACTTGTGGTGAGGCGAAATTCATTTCGTCTTGAGCCATTCCGAATCCCGATTCCTCGCGCCTCGGAACCTGCTGCCCCGCATTCCTAGATACCGCGTGGAAGCAGCAGGTCCCTCGTTTTCCGTTTTCGCTCTCCCCTCGGAATGGCTCAAGTGGGGGGGAGGACGACTAAGCTGCCCCAGCGCGGCTAGTGATCAGAGTCGTCCGGCCCGTAGCCTTACTAGATCGGAAGAAATAGATGGCGCCGTAGATGCCCCACACAGCTGCAATGCCTAGGGCGAGCAACGGTTCCATTTTGGTGCCGTATCCCAGGAATGGGCCGATGACATAGAACGCCATACACGCAAGATTGGCAAACAGTCCGAACAATGGAATCACCAGGTGTCGGAAGAACTTGAATTTTGGATGCCTATGGAAGCACACAATGCAAGTCAAGCAGCTCAGCATGTAAAGGAGGAACGTGCCGAAGTTCGAAGCTAAGGTGACGGTCAGCAGCGAGTTCGGCAACGCGGCCATTTTGTCATGTGTGCTGTATCCAAAGCTTGACCAAAAGCCGTGGGGAAGAGCGGCAATGGCTGCGTCAGACGGAGCGCCGGCATCGCCAAATGCCATGATTACGGCGAGCGATCCAACGATGGCGGAGATGACAGCCAGCGTCCAGATCGCGCGGTGCGGGGTCAGGTTGGTGGAGTGCAGCGCTCCCATGCTATCTGGAAGCTCCTTGTCCTTGCCCATGGCGTAGGTGACGCGAGCCCCGGTGTTCATGCAAGAGAGCGTCGTGCCCACGATGGCCAGGAACACGGTGAAGGCCTCGATCAGCATGAAGGCTCGGCCATGGCCGTTGAACAATTGGTTGCCGACCAAAACCATCATGTCGCCGATGGGGGCGGCTGACCCGCTGGCGTTCTGCATAGAGTAGCCGCTGTTTAAGAAGTAGTTTGCCGCAAAGTACTCGATCAGGTAGCAGAATGCACCCTGAACCAGCAAGGACGTAATCACAGCGATGGGCACGTCCCGCTTTGCGTTCTTGGCCTCACCGCCCATGGCGGTAACCGATTCGAATCCTACAAGGATCAGAATCGCGACCGTAGCTTGGACGAAGGCCCAACCAAAGTTGTGAATCCCGACAACGGACTTCGCGCTCGTGTGGCTGAGGAAGTTCCCGCTGGCATCGCGTTCAGGATAATCAACGTGATAAGGAACCGGTTTGCCGGAAGCGTCCAGCTTGGGCTGAGGTATGCCATCGCTATCGCGGACGATGGTATCGGTGGCCTGGCCGTTGACGATTTCCGTCTTCGTCAAGAACTCATATTTATAAGCGTTGCCGGAGGCCGAGTCCCACTGGAAGGCTTCCGCACCCGGCTTGTGGTTCAAGCGGTAGCTGAGCGCCATCACCGAGAACACCAAGAGCGCGCTGATCTGGATGATGTTGATGGCGATGTTTACCGAGGTCGAGCCGTTCACCCCGCGATACGCGATGTAGGCGGTCATAAAGGAGAACACAACTGCAATGGCGATCATGAAAGCAGGACCAGGATTGGAGGCGCTCATAAAGTTCGGCCAGAGCGTACCCACCAGGTACCCGCAAAGAATGCCCATGACGCCGACCATCACGCCGGGGTAGATCCAGTAGTAGAGGTGCGAGGCCCATCCCACGATGAACTTGGAGAGGCGAGCGAAGCGCCAGGCAGCATGGTGGTTCAAGAAGGATTGTTCGGCGAAGTAATAAGAGCTTCCGGTTCCGGGATAGAGCTTTGCCATTTCCGCATAACAGACCGCAGTTGCCAGGCAAAGCAGCAGGGCGACGACGATGCCGATCCACATTGCGGGAGCGGTCACGCCGGTCGTCGCCTGAATGAAGAAGGTGAGCCAAAGGAAGGCGCCGGGTGCGATGAGTGCCATAGCATTCATCGTCAAGCCGGTCAAGCCTAACGTCGGTTTCATTTCAACGGATGCGTCGGCCATGTTGATGTTTTTCTCCTCGGGAATTTTGTACGAGTCTTGCGGTCGGAATGTACTGGCGGCATCGACGTGGATGCTCCTTTTGAATTTGCCCGCCGCAGCTGCTCGGGGAGACCGAGGGACTCACCTGCGCCGGGGAAGAACTCAAAAACTGGAGCGGACTGGCTTGAAACCATCGTGGTCATGGCAGGAGGTTGCGCGCTCCAAGCCAGTCCGCATCGAGCGCAGCCGCCGGACCTGGCGGCTGCCCCACGGAAACCTCTAGTGCGACTCGGCCGTCGTAAAGCTGAAGATCAAGCCGAGGCTAGCTGTGTCTTGTTGCTTTGAGAGCGCGCTCGCACCCTTGACAAAAAACGGCTGGCTGGTCGCGTCGTGACGATACTCAAGCCGGCTGATGATGTGGGAAGCGATGTCGCGCTCGAAGGTGAACGTTCCTTCTTGCCAGTGCTGTCCGATGCCGACCGACGGCCCAAGTCCTGTCATGAATCCTTGGGGATCGTTGAAATATTCATATCGGCCAGCCAATGTGTACTTGCTGTTGATCGCGTATTTGACGTAGCCGGCGGCGCCGTACCAGTCCACTGCCGGGGTTATGGCGTCGGTGATCGGACTGATATAGCGATCCCCTCGGCCATAGTCGCCGTTAATCATGAACGTCAGCTTGGCGTTTGGAGACAGAGTGATGACCGTATCCCACAACTGACGGAAGCTTTTGTTGCTTCCGGCGGGATCAACCGTCGACCCGAGAGCCGGCGAGGGCGCTAGCTCTGGTCCGGCCAGAAAGGTCTGGGTGATCCCGAACTTCTTATTGGGATTCCAGGCCAAACTGAAGCCGGCCGTCTTGCCACTGTTGTTGTCGACGATGTTATTCCAGCCGTTGACGAGATAACCGGTTAGAGAAACCTTGTCATTGAACGCATACTTGGCGCGAGCCCCGTAGTGGAAGTAGGGAATCGCATAATAAAAGAGAACGCTGCGGGAATAGTTCCAGTTTCCATTGCTCTCGATTACTTCAGCACCCGCCGGGGTCACAAATTTTCCTACGTCGATCTGCAGGCCTTTTCCGACTGGAGCCAGATAGGAGAAGTAGGCCTCCTTTAGATACTGCGCAAAACCAAGTCCGGCACGTGGTTCACTTGCATTCACGGCATTCATCGCCTGCCCGAAACCCAGGGCAACGTCATAGCCGGTCCGGTTGTCGGCGGTGGGTGATTTAGCCATCACCAGCTCAACCATATTCAGGCCGAACTGGTTGTTGAAAGGAGTAAACGGTTGCGTGCCGTTTACCAGGCTTGAGGGATGGTTCGAGTTGTAACCGTAGTAGGCATCCACAAACCCGCTCAGCGTTGTCGGTCCCAGAATGCTGCCAAGGGTCGGGGTCGTCGGCGCCGGTGTCGCAGCTGGGGTCGCTACGATGGCATTCGCTTGGGCCGGCACCGCAGCTGCCGGCTGCATGGCAGCAAGCTTGGCTTTCACCTCGGCCAGTTGCTGCGAAAGGTCGTCGATTTTTTTCTGCAGGTCGTCTGTCGAGGGCGATTGTGCCCAGCTAGATACGGCCCCAGAGCAAGTAAAGGCCGCAAGAGCGGCGAAAGCAAATAAAGCGCGCCGTAGTTTCAATGACTGCAAAGTGTTCCTCCTGTTGCAGGTGAAGTTGCCCGCGAAGTGATTGCACGTTATTGCGTGCGGGCGGGGGTGTCCAATTGATTGTTTTTTTCGCTGCGATTAGCGGAACTTTGAAAAGAGGAATTTATGGGCGAGATAAGGAATGTTTTTGGATGATGAAAACAAAAGGGGAATTTGGGAGGTCAGGGGTGGTCGACGCGACAACCACGAATGCAAGCGATTTGGTTTGTGAATAGCCGGCGAGTCCTCGGTTGGCGTTTTTTTTGTTTTCTGTGACAAAACTATGACGGAAGCCCCCAGGCGAATGATGAGAGAAGGGGGGTGATGTGGATGTGCACCATAAGATTTCTCCAATCGGTTGCGATTGTCTTCCTGTCGAGCCAGCTCATCAGCGAAATCGTCAAAATTCAGTCATAAGCGAAGATCCTCTTCGCTGAACATAATTGATGCAGAGCCGCCTCTTTTACTGAATCATCGTCGTTGGCAGCGTAAAACGGGTACGGCCTGCGTTTCAACGAAGGTGCCGTTCCGCCCACTACAGTGCCTTGAAGTTGAGAATCAGCCCCTTCCGGCCCAGGCCCAGCCGTGGTGAGCGGCAGCGGAGGCAGAGTTCTCCTGGTGCAATATTTTAATAAGGTTTTGAAATTTAAACCCGATCGCCATTTTGGTGTACAGCTTTATACCGATTGCTTGCCACGAAATGAGCTGTTAGTCTCGGTTACCGAGGACATATGAATGAGCAAGCCTTCAGATCTCGTGCAGGGCACACTGGATATGTTGCTGCTGAAGATTCTGGCGCTTGAGCCAATGAATGGCTTCGCCGTTAGTGAGCGGTTAAAACAAGTGTCGCGCGATGTGTTACAGATGAGTGACGGATCTCTGTATCCAGCTCTGCACAAACTGGAACAGGAGGGCTGGATCACAGCCGAGTGGAAAGTGTCCGAAAAAGGTCGGCGCGCAAAATATTACTCTCTGACGCGGATGGGGCGGCGACAACTCGAAAGAGAAACGGACAATTGGGGTAGGTTGTCCGGTGCGATTTCGCGGGTGGTTAAACTGAAAGAGGCGTAGCCGCGCGAGGCTGACCGGAGATGGCAATACGACTTCAGCGGCGGTTCAAAGAGTCATCATTCTGGTTGCGCTTACTCCTTCACCGCCGAGAGGCTGAGCAAGCGCTCAATGATGAGATCCAGTTCCATCTCGATGCGGCGACTGAACAGAACTTAGCGAAAGGGATGACACAAGAAGCGGCACGACGCGCTGCGCGTATCGAGCTAGGCGGTGTGGAGCAGGTTAAGGAGAAAATTCGTGCAGCTCGCACGGGCGCGTCGCTCGAAACCTTTGTGCAAGATCTCCGATTCGGTCTACGCATGCTTCGCAAGTCCCCGGGGTTCACCATCGTTGCCGTCCTCATCCTTGCTCTGGGTATTGGTGCGAATACCGCGATTTTCAGCATCATTAACGGACTGATGCTGCGTAATCTCCCGGTGCGAGATCCAGGGCGGCTCGTAGAACTACTGCATCAATACCCCGGCGAACCTGCGTTCAACAGTTTCTCGTGGGACGCTTACCAGATTCTGCGCGACGGTAGTCATGCCTTCTCGGATCTGATCGTCGGACCTACTATGAACTTTGGCCCCGTTCGCGTGGATACCCTGCAGCCACACACGGTGTTCGTCGGGAGCGTAGGAGGGAATTTCTTCCAAGCGCTTGGAGTAAGGGCCGCAAAAGGCCGCTTAATCGGCCCCGAAGATGTTCGCATCGGCTATCACGCCCCAGTAGCCGTCGTGAGCTGGTCATTCTGGAAGTCCCGATTCGATCTGGATCCCGGAATCATCGGCAAGAAAATCGTCGTCGGCGACGACGCTCCGCTTACCATCATTGGCGTGACGCAACGTGGGTTTTACGGGCTCAGCGAACAAGCGAAACAAGACGTTTGGTGGCCTGTATCACTTGGCCCTTCCCAGGAATGGGGATTCCCACTCTTAGGCCGACTCAAACCGGGCATTTCGATCGAACAAGCGCGAGCGGAAATGGCAGTACTGTTCCAACGGGTAGTCAACCTTCCTGACGCTGGACCGTTCGTGAAGAAAATGAAATTTCGCATCGAGCCCGCCGGACACGGGGTATCCACGCCGCTGCGCGCGATGCTCTCCACGCCGCTGGTCGTTTTGATGGGCGTGGTAGGCCTGCTGCTTGTTCTGGCATGCACGAATCTTGCCGGACTACTCTTGGCGCGCGCGGCTTCGCGCCAACACGAAATGGCGGTGCGGGCTTGTCTGGGCGCGAGTCGCGCTCGGCTGGTTCGGCAGACGCTAACGGAATCTTTGCTGCTTTCGATGATGGGCAGCGTGTTAGGAATTTTTCTGGCCTATTTTGGAACTCGCGGACTGATACGGATTTTCGCGTCCGGGCGCCAGATCATCGGAGCCCCAGTTCACTTCGATGCTCTCAGCAAACCGGATTGGCATGTCCTGCTGTTTACTGGAGCAATCGCGATCATGACGGCGCTGCTGTTCGGAGCGGTGCCCGCGATCCGTGCTTGTCGTCCGACTTCAATACAGCCACAGGAACCTGCACGAGCTGGGGAATCGAGATCCCAGCGACTGTTCGGGAAGAGTCTGGTGGTATCGCAGGTCGCCCTTTCCCTGATGCTGCTGACTTCCGCCGCGCTATTCGTCGGCTACCTGTCGCAGCTTCGCAACCTCGACCTGGGATTCCGTCGCGACCATCTCCTGCTCATAACTCTGGATACTGCGCACAGCGACTATACAGCCCCGCAATATGGGCGCCTCTCTGAGCAGTTGGTTGCCAGGATAGACGCGATCCCCGGCGTGACATCTGCCACGTTGAGCGATATGAGCCCGATGCAAGGCCCCGGTGCAGGAGCGTCGGCATTTGAGCCGGCTCATCGTGACAGCATGCACAACATTTTGATCAACAATGTTGGCCCCAGCTATTTTGAAACTTACGGCACACCTTTGCTGTCCGGTCGTTACTTCCCCGCCGAAGTTCAGGACAAGCCGCTCGTTGCAATTTTGAATCAGGCCGCAGCTCGCGATTGCTTTGGCAGCGAGAACCCGATTGGGAAACATTTGACCCTTAGCCATATCACGCTAACAAAAGGTGAGATCACGTACGAGGTTGTCGGCGTAGTCGCAGATGCCAAATACAACGAGCTTCAGCAACCAGCGCCGCCGACCATCTATCGTGATCTCGTTCAGGCCGGCTCCATCGGTTCTCAACTTGCAGTTCGCACCAGAATTGCGCCAGATGCTGTGGCTGGTGTGGTCCGGGGAATTGAATCCTCAGTGCTGAAAACGGTGCCCATCGTACGCATCACGACGATGAATGAGCAAATTGATGCGGCGATCGTTCCCGAGCGGCTCGTCGCCGCGCTGAGCGGTTGGTTCGGTGCGCTAGGTGCATTGCTCGCGGCGGTCGGGCTTTACGGGCTGCTGGCGTACACGGTAACGCGGCGCACCCACGAGATCGGTGTGCGCATGGCGCTGGGCGCAACGCGAAGTGAAGTAATACGCATGGTACTGCACGATGCGCTGTGGACGGTTTGCGCAGGAATGGCCCTGGGAGCGCCGCTGGCGTTCTGGGCAAACAGCATGGCCGCCAGTCTAATTCACGGGTTGCCGGCCAAGAGTCCGGGGGCAATCCTGTTCGGCGGCGCGGTCATGATCGTGCTGGGAATGGTCGCTGCGTACACGCCCGCCCGAAAGGCGATGCGCGTCGACCCAATGGTCGCTTTAAGATACGAGTAAAGTCGGGAACCCCTCGATTCAGCCAACGCAGAATCCTTCCATAAGTAATCTCCGAGAGTTGTTACTTCTACAAGGGCAAGATTTTGCGAGACTTACGTAAAATTACCACCGTGGTTCAATTCCCCTTCGGGTAATTGTGAGGGCGGGGTTCGAAACCTATAATGGGGCTAGCTCTGGTAGGCAAGTCTCCTTCAGGATCCGGGTAGGTGCAGAGGTGTAATCGGGTGATCCCGAGAGCTCTGCCAAGTTTCGACCCGGTATGCGCAAACACCTGAAAATCGCCCTGATGGCAGCTGTCGCGATCGCGACCTTGTTTTCTCAAACTCGCTTGGCCGAGGCGGGTTCGGCAGCATCCATTACGCCCACGACCGACGAGTCCGGCCGCAAGATCTACGTGAATGATGCGGTCGCGCCAGCGCCTCGAGGTAACGAGGGCAAAGGCCAAAACAACGTTCCCGCGCAGATCTTCCGTTCCCAGCAAAACCGGCTGGTGTATTGGAGCAGCAAGGAACGCCGGTGGAAAGCTGTGCCCCATGCCAACGTGCAGGCCGCACAATCGGCGGCGGCTGAGGTGAACACCTACTTGGGAAAAGCGCCTAGCGCGCAGAACTCTTCGCCCGGCATCGGGTTTACACCACGAGAGATTGAGGCCGCCATTGAGAAGGCGGCCACGCGCCACAACGTGGATGCGAACTTGGTGCGCGCGTTGGTCCAGGTAGAGTCGAACTTCAATCCCAATGCAGTTTCGCGCAAGGGCGCCATGGGACTGATGCAGCTTATGCCACAAACCGCCCGTCAACTGAATTTGAAGAATCCCTTCGACCCGCAGGAAAACGTGGATGCGGGCGTACGGCATTTGCGGCAATTGCTCGATAACTATAACGGCGACATTCGATTGAGCCTTGCCGCCTACAACGCCGGCAGCGGCGCCGTGGCCAGGAGCCGCGGCATCCCCAGGTATAGCGAGACGCAGAATTACGTCCGCAGAATCACCAACTTGTACGGTGGGAACCTAGGGAGCAACTACTTCTTCGGCGCCTCTCGTGATCCCGTTAAGGTACAAAGGGATGAGCGGGGCGTACTTTACATCAGCAATACTGATTAAAGGCATCTCAGAGTAGGGCGTAACAGAGTCTCTCAGGTGGCAAGTTGAATCGTTCTGTTTACGGCAACGGCTTGAATGTGTGGGGAGCCGCCGGCAGCGGTGTCCGCCTGCGAAATCCGGCTGCGGCGCTGTTATGCGTGTTGATGTTCGGCATGTTCGCGCAAGCCCGCGTGCACCGATCCCAAGCTTGGGCTGAGACTCAATTCAACAAAGCAGAAGGGCAACGCGAAACCCTTAGCGGACGGGCTGAGCAGGCCCGTACGAAACGCGAATATCAAACGGTGATTGCTTCCTATCGCCGAATTGTTCTCGAAGCTCCCGCCTCCAGCAAAGCCGAGGGCAGTGCGTTTCTGGTTGCGCAGCTCACAGCCGAGATGGGCCGCCATTTCAAAGACGAGATGGCGTTATATTCGGCAGTGCGCGAATACAAGTTTTTACGCCGTGAATACCCGGGGAGCAAGCATCGCATCGAGGCACTGCTGGCGATCGGGGAGATATACAAGAACGATCTTGGATTGGAATCGGAGGCAAACGCCGCCTTTGGGGAGCTGATCCGACGTTATCCACGCAGCGAACTCGTAAAGGAAGCAAAGGCTGAACTTCTGGCGGACTCCTCGACAACCGCCCAGGAGGCCGAGCAAGCCGACGATTCTAGCGGCGAGTCATCGATCGAGTCGGACAGCGCCGGCAAATCCGAGATAGCTACTAAACAACCAGAGACGAAGCCCTCCGAGGAAGTTCAGAAATCCGGGCCTAGCCCTGGCGACGACCAGCCGGTACGCGTTCGCGATGTGCAGTACTGGTCCACACCGGAGTACACCCGCATTGCCGTCAAACTCGATCACAGCGTGCAGTTCGAGTCGCAGCGGATCGACCATCCGCAGCGAATCTACTTTGATCTCAAGAACGCGAAGCTCGTGTCCCACTTAATGGGACAGAGCTTCGACGTCGAAGACGGTGTGGTCAAGAAAGTTCGGGTTGCACAGTACAAGCCGGGCCGCGCGCGAGTCGTGGTCGAAACCGAGGATCACGCGAGCTATACCGCATCGGTGGTGCTCAGCCCGCCGCGGCTGGTGATCGACATTCACGGTGAAGACAAGCGCCCCTCGGGCCCTATCACCAGGGCGCCAAAAGCGAGTACCGAAACGGCAAGTGCAAACCAGGAAGATGCCGGGCAAACGGAAACTCCGGATAAGACACAAGTCCTCGCGGCTGCGAAAAAGGTGTCCGACCAACCCAAGAGCTCCCAAGCTGCAGGCGGACCTAAGAAAGTGATCGTTGAAGCAGACGAGGACGAGGCTGAAAGCCCCGACTCCCCCGATCCGGCGGGGGCTACTTCTTCGGCAAAGACTTCAAAGCGCGCGAATGCGGTCCCGGAAAGTTCGGGCAACCGGACGCGCAGGCAGCGTTCGGTTGTTTCGCGAAGCACGCGAGAGGCACAGCCGACATCTGACGGTGATCGGTCCCTGATTCGGACGCTGGGATTGAAGATCGGGAAGATCGTGATCGATCCCGGTCACGGCGGCCACGATACCGGGACCATCGGACCCAACGGCCTGCTCGAAAAAGATCTGGTGCTCGACGTCGGCAAGCGGCTGGGGAAACTGCTGGAGTCTCGGCTCGGTGCCGACGTCGTGTTCACACGCAGCGACGATACATTCATTCCGCTCGAAACGCGTACTTCGATTGCCAACCAGGAGCAGGCGGATCTTTTCGTCTCCGTACATGCCAATTCCAGCCACGATCCGGATGCCCGTGGAGTGGAGACCTATTATCTGAATTTCACTTCTTCGCCGGAAGCGCTCGAGGTCGCCGCCCGCGAGAATGCGGCGTCGGACAAATCAATCCACGAATTGCAGGACCTGGTGAAGAAGATCGCGCTCAAAGAAAAGGTTGAGGAGTCGCACGAATTTGCCTCGGACGTGCAGCAATCGCTGCATGCTGGGCTTTCCTCGAAGAGCCCCGGTGTTCGCGATCGGGGTGTGAAGAAGGCTCCGTTTGTGGTTCTGATTGGTGCGAACATGCCCTCGATCCTCGCGGAGATATCGTTTCTCAGTAACCCCGGGGACGAGCGCCGTCTGAAGACGCCCGATTATCGTCAGCGCATTGCGGAATCTCTTTATCGCGGCATCTCGCGCTACGTGAATGGCCTGGGCGGGGTGAAGGTCGCCAGCAAGATCGAAAAAGCCTCAACCAACTGATGCAGGACCCCTTGGCGGCTGGCTTTCGCCCTCGCCGGAGTGCTGGAAACTTTCTCGCGTACTCGATAGTCTAATGAGTAGGGCTTTTTGTGTCCTTTTCATGAGAATTTCCGAACTTTCCCGTCTCTTACTATTGGTTTTTCTGGCAGCTTGGGGATTGCCCTTCTGGGGGCAGTCGAGTCCAACCGCTCCGCCGACCTCGCAGGAGCACGTTACGCATCTCGCGAATTTGGGGCAGGCGCCAACCTCAACCAAAAACGGCAACGTGCTTCCTGACAGCTTTGGCGGCTGGACCATTCAGGGCTCACCGCAGATCAGCAAAGATCCTGCCGCGGCTGATCCGACCGGTGCTGACCTGCTGAAGGAATACGGATTCACCGATTTCGAGGGCGCGACCTATACACGTGAGGATGGCCGCAAGCTCACGATTAAAGCCGCCAGATTTGAAGATGCCACCGGCGCCTACGGTTCTTTTACTTTCTACAAAAGTCCCGAGATGCTGAATGAAAAGATCGGGGACCAGGGCTATTCGCTCAACAACCGCGTATTGTTCTATCGCGGGAATATTCTGATCGATGCTATTTTTGAGAAACTCACGGCAATGTCGGCGGCGGAGCTGCGAGATCTGGCTGCAGACCTAGTGATTGCGAGGGGCAATGCGGCAAACCTGCCCGCCCTCCCCAAGTACCTCCCCAAAGATTATTACCTCAAGAACAGCTCAAGATACATCGTCGGTCCAATTGCTCTAGAGAAGCTCGAATCTCCCATCTCAGCGCAGTTGGTGAACTTTGGAAAAGGTGCTGAGGTCGAGCAGGCAGAGTACAACATCGCCGGAACGCCGGCGACATTGACACTGATCAACTATCCGACCCCGCAGATCGCTGAAGAACAGTTGAAGCAGATCGAGGCAGCCTCGCAGAACCATCAAATGGGAGCTACACCGATCAGCGCTCGGCGTAGTGGTCCGATCTTGGCAGTGTTGAGCGGAGCCGTCTCCAATAGCGACGCGAGATCACTGCTCGGAAAAATCAACTACGATGCGGATGTGATTTGGAACCAGAATACCTATTTCACCCGCCGGGACAATGCCGCCAACTTGATCGTGGGCGTTATCATGCTGGCCGGGATCATTTGCGGAATCGCAGTCGTGGCAGGCATTGCATTTGGCGGGTTCCGTATCCTCATGAAACGTTTGTTTCCGGACAAAGTCTTTGACCGACCTGAGCAGATGGAGATCATCGCCCTGCATCTCTCTGACCCGGTTCGAAAACAAGGCGATTCAGCCTAAGAAGCAGAAAGCAGAGACTTTCCGGCCGTTCGCGAGGGTATGTGTCTCAAAATGAAGCATTTCCAACAGGCTGGCCGTTCATGTACAAGACATTGAAAACACAAGACTTATTTTCTAAAATGTTTCTTGACACCCCAGTTTTCGACTCATAAGATTTCGCCAGAAAGTTTTGACGGTACAAAGCCTCCGTTGGAACTATTCTCCCTTAAAGAAGAGGCCGCCTATTGCCGGGTGGCCTTTTCGTATTTTGGAACTGTTCGGTTGTCCGTAGCGTATCCTTCTTCAGTTACTCCGGGAGGCAGCAATGTTTTGCGATGGGTGCGGTACACAGTTGCAGACGAACCAGCAGTATTGCAGCGGATGTGGGAAGGCGATCAGCGGGACCATTGTAGGGTATCCGCGGCGAAGCCGACTTCAAGAGCATGTCCGGCTGTTAGCCATTCTTTGGTTCGCCTTCTCCGCTTTTGAGATCGTAGCTGGCCTGGTATTGCTGGTAATGGCAAATACTCTCTTCGTACACATCGCTGAGCAGGCGGCGGCAAATTCTGGCGGCGATGGTTCTCCCCTCGGATTTCTGCACCCCCTCATGACCGTGATCGCCATTTTTGTTCTGGGCAAAGGTTCCGTTGGATTTCTGGCGGGCTGGGGGTTATTGAATCGAGAAGCATGGGGACGAGTGCTGGCTCTAGTGCTCGGATTCATCGCCCTCATTCATGTGCCCGTGGGAACGGCTTTAGGAATTTACACGCTTTGGGTGCTGCTACCTGCCGAGTCCGAAGCCGAGTACGAAAAGTACCAGGCTGCGAACGCCGCTTGACTTTGTAATGTGAAGTGTTCTCTGGGGTGAGCAGTGGCTCACCCCGTTTTCGTGTGCCGAGCATGTTCGACAGCTGGGAGGTGAAAGTCCTCTTCACAACCTGATGGAGGTGAAGTGATAGCGAAGCGCAAGGGCGTCGTCGCGAGGCGGGGTCTGAAAGAAGCGTGGAGCAAAGGCGCGAGCCGAT
>DATJEL010000108.1:0-76322 GCA_035496675.1 Terriglobales bacterium | reverse complement strand
GCCGAGCGCTCCCGCGGTAACGGAAACGGCCGCCAGTGCTCCGCGTCCCGTGTCGGCCAGCACAGCAGATCAGGCTACCATCGGGAAGTCTCTCGTCATTAAAGGTGAAGTCACCGGATCCGAGTCGCTTTACATCGATGGACGGGTCGAGGGTTCGATCAACCTCGCCGGAAACCGCGTCACGGTCGGTCGCAACGGAGTCGTTGCCGCCAACATCAATGCCCGCGAGATCGTAGTGCTCGGCAAAGTACGCGGCAATCTGACCGCCAGCGACCGGGTGGATATCCGCAGTGACGGTTCGCTCACCGGTGATGTTGTTGCGGCGCGCATCTCCATTGAAGACGGCGCCTTCTTTAAGGGCGGGATCGATATCCGCAAGGCCGGCCAGGCTGGCCAGAAAGCAAACGGCGAAGAAAAGTCAGCAGCTACTCCTGCCAGTGAAGCAGTGGCCGCTCGCGCCTAAGCAGATACCGGGATTTCCAGAGATCAGCGTCCTAAGGGACGCTGATTTTTTTGCGTCAAAATGGCTCCCCCTTTATGGGCTAAATTTCGGAGCTCCTTACAGGATTTTTTGTAACCTTGGCTCCGATTGCACTTGCATCCTACTAGCGGAAAACTTGGGAAGGAGCTTGCAAAAATGGCGTTCTTAGACATTCCTCCTCTCACTGCCGCGGGAAGTTCTGCCATTCCTGTGCCCTTACCGCCGCGCACGGATCGGGATGGCAAAGCCGTTGGTAGCGTCATATTGTCGGAGATCCCTGAGGATGAATTTCTTGTACTCCGGCCTGTGCTGGAGCCAGTTTCCTTGCCCCGGTACAAAGTGCTCTACGAGCAGGGACAAAAGATTGAGCACGCTTATTTCTTGAATGCCGGGATGATCTCTTTGGTGGTGATCGCAAGCGATGGCCGCAGCGTCGAAGTAGGCATCTCGGGGCGCGAGGGAGTGGTGGGATTGGCGGTGGCTTTCGGCTTCAATGACGCATCCAGCCGCGCGATTGTGCAACTGCCAGGAAGCGGTCTACGAATCGCTTCGGCAACCCTTCAGGCCAACTTCCTAACTCTTCCGTGGTTGCGCCAAGCAACGGAGCGGTACACGCTTACTCAGCAGATGCAGGTCGCGCAAACCGCAGCCTGCAATCGCCTGCACGACATGGAACAGAGGCTGGCGCGCTGGCTCTTGATGTGCCAAGACACGACTGAGTCCAGCTCCCTTCCCCTGACACACGAATTTCTGGCTCAAATGTTAGGGACTGGCCGCCCGACGGTCACGCTGGCAGCAGGGGTGCTAGAGCGCGCGGGTCTGATTGAAAACACCCGCGGCAGCGTAAAGATCCTCAACCGCAAGCGCCTTGAGGATGCGGCATGCGAGTGCTATCGAGCCATCCAGAACTACCGTGGCGGTCTCGCGCTGCGGCCATGATCAGCTTCTCAGTTCGCTGCCGAACTGACACTTCTGCGCGCCACGAATAGCCTACGCGCTCTGGACCTGTCTCCAGAATCCCATATCGCGCGGGATCGCAAGAGGAGTACGTTTGGATCGTACCAATGTTCGTGGTGACAAACTAACGTCGGGATTGCGCCTCTCTGGTAAGGCGGTGGACGCGAGTGGTAGCCCCGTCGGAAATGAAATCCTGAACTCAATTTCTGAGGCTGAGTGGAACCGCCTTTGCCCTAACCTCGAGCTCGTGCAACTGCCGCACCGTCAAATCCTGCACGAAGCCGGGGAGCGGATCGAGTTCGCCTATTTCCTGAATGAAGGCCTGGCCTCTCTGGTCGTGCTTACCAGTGATGGGCGCAGTGTTGAAGTTGGCATTGTCGGACATGAGGGAGTGGTAGGAACACCTCTCGCCGTTGGCCTTCACTGCGGACCCTACCGTAGCATCATGCAGATTTCCGGAACCGCGTACCGCATCAAGTCGGAGGTTCTTGAGGACACCTTGGTGGACGCTCCAGAATTGCGGCTGCTCTTACACCGCTTCATTCTGATTCAGGGTTTGCAGATTGCTCAGATTGCTGCCTGCAACCGTCTGCACGAAATCGACCAACGCCTGGCGCGATGGCTGCTCATGTGCCAGGACCGGGTCAACGCCCAGAGCCTTCCCGTCACTCATGAGTTCCTCGCCCAGATGTTGGGGACCGGACGCCCCAGCGTAAGTCTGGCGGCGGGGGTGCTACAGAAGGCGGGGACGATAGAAAACGGCCGCGGCAGCGTGAAGATTCTGAATCGTGCTGAGTTGGAATCGGCAGCCTGCGAATGCTACCGCGCGATTCAGCACTTCAATCGCACCCTCGCCACCCGGATGGCAGCAGACTAATTGGGGCTTGCCCCGACTCTCGCCCAGCGCACGGCCGTGCCTTCCGCTTGCAGCCCATCGTCGGACCTGCTCGCCGGTTGGCTTGCCTAAGCTCGGCCGGGCAATCGATCTGTTTGGCGTCGCAGATCGTGCGGAAGTCTTGCCTTGAACAGCCACAGGCCAAGACCGGCCACTGCTGTCCAGACCAGGGTGGCCAGGGCGAGAGACTCAAGATCGGCTATGCGGCTGCCCTGCAGGAGGACCAGGTGAGCTGCGGACCGGGATGCCCCGGCGGCGATCACTGCGATCAAGAAAGCCTTCCCGATTTCGTCCCACTGTAACCGGGTGAGCGAGACAAGGCCGCGTTTGTGAAGCAGGACTGCCATTGCGCAACAGTTTCCGGCGATGCCCAGATCCGAAGCAACCACTAGCCCAACCGTAGAAAAGCGCTCGAACAACAGCCAGTACACCGGCAGAGAAGCAAGCGTGATGATGGTGCTCGCAACCATCGGGGTGAGGGTGTTCCCTGCGGCGTAAAAGGCGCGTGCGTAGAGCCCCTGTGCCGACCAGAAGGCCAGAGAGATCGAGAAAATTAGGAAATAAGCGGCGATCACAGTGGAGTCAGAAAAATGCAGATGTCCCCAACGATATGCGAGGTCCACGAGTGGGAGGGCGGCAGCGAACATAAAGCTTGACGCGATGAGCGCTGCGGCAAGGATGCGGTAAATCGACGCATTTACAGTCGCGTCGAATTCAGCGAACCTTTTTTCGCCAATCAGTCGGGCAAAGAACGGCAAGGACGCCTGGCTGGCGGCTTGTCCAAGCACCGCGATCGGCACCTGAAACAGTCGCTTGGCATAGTTCAAGCGCGTAATGTCTCCTACCGAGGAAGCGGCGAAATAGCGCAGGATCCAGTCGTCCACGGTGACGAGCGAAACGCCCAGCATCAGTGGAATGGAAAGCCGTATCCACTCGCGGAAGGCTGGATTGCGGATGTCAAAGGAGAACTTGTAATGGACACCTGCCCGAGCTGCACCGATCACATTGATCAGGAAAATCCCTAAAAAAGAGCCCGCCACGCCGCCGTAAGCAAGAGCGGAGATCCCGATGGTTCGGGAAAACAGCAGGCCTCCCAGAATGATTCCGCCGCTATAGAAGAGCGGCCCAATCGCGGGGAGAAGGAACATGCGGTGCGCGAGCAACACCGCCGAGGCGACCCCGCCCACGTAGAAGAACAACTGCGCCGGAAGCAGAATGCGGGTGATGTGCACACACAAGGCGAGCTGGTCAGGCTGGAACTTGCCGAACATGAGCCGGATGAGCTGCGGCGCAAAGATCTCGGCGGCAACAATACCCACCCCGAGCACCGCCGTCATGATGGTGACAATTACCGAAAAGGTCTTCTGCGCCTCTGCCTCGCGCTCCTCCGCTAGGAAACGAGTGTAGATAGAAACGAAGGTGATCGAGGCAGTTCCGCCCGCGGCTAGGTAATTTACCCAGTCTGGGATGGTGAACCCGGCGTTGTAAGCGTCGGTGACCGAGGTCGCACCGAACGCCCAGGCGATGTACCACTCGCGAAGGAAACCGACAACCCGCGACAGCAGGATCGTAGAAACCAGGAGCAGGGTTGCCGAAAAGGCGGTGTGTTGGTGGGATGGGCGGAATAGGCGAAGGAATCGCCGGAGCATCGATCTCTGAATCGGTGCCGGGCGACTCGGGCGGTCAGAAGGCGTGGATTGTGTTGCAGAAATATCGGAGGACGCCGGCATTCAGGGCGATTCTACACGGCTCTGGGACGCGTAAAACGCCGGCGAGGGTGGCATGCCAGATTCGTTTCAAGATGGCGGGTTGTCCCCAAGGGGTCATTGTCATTGGGCCTGGGTTTCGCTTCCCCCGCCCAGTACTGGCTTCAGGGCAACGAGCGCCTCTCTCCAAGCCAACAACCAACAACTGTGTTTTCCCTCAGCAACTCTTTTCTCCCGTCGCGAATCAGAAGTGCAGCACTCCCGAATACCGTGATCGACCAGGCCACAATACAGGGTTCTCCGGGGTCAGCGCTTCTTCGCAGGTCTTTCCGGAAGACGTTCCCGCCAGCTGTCCGGGGGCAGGGTGCTTACCTCTGGGACGCCCGGGGCAAGCAATACCTCGACTTTGCCGGATCCGCGGCCGTAAATTTCATTGGTCATGGTGTTGCGGAGATCGTCTCCGCCATGGGAGAACAAGCCCGGTCGCTTGAGTTTGTCCATTCCAGCCAGTTCACCACGCCGGTTGCCGAGCAGTACGCGAGTGAGCTGCTCGAATTTGCTGGCCCCGCATACAAGGGCGGCGCCGTGTACTTCACTGCCAGCGGTTCCGATGCGGTGGAGTTTGCATTGAAGCTGGCTCGCGAGTATCAAGTCGAAGTTGGCAACTTCGGTCGTTCGCAAATCATCAGTCGCGATCAGAGTCAGCATGGATCAACCCTGGGCGCCATAGCCGTTTCTCATCATGGCCGACGGGCTGAAATCTACCGGCCTATGGTGCGGCAGTTCACCACCATCAACACGCCTTATTGCTATCGCTGCCTTTACGAGTGCAAGGATGGGTGCGCTCATTGTGGCGCGGAGTACGCGTTGGAGCTTGAAGCGGCCTTGGATGCGATCGATGCTCAAGCGGCCGCGATGATCCTCGAACCGGTGAGCGGTACTTTTCTCGGGGCGGTGTTGCCTCCTCCCGGTTATCTGCAGAAGATCGCGGAGATCTGCGAGGCGAATGAGGTTCTGCTGATCGCCGACGAGGTCACAAGCGGAATGGGACGTACCGGCAGGAACTTTGCCGTCCAGCACTGGGGCGTACATCCCGATATTGTGGTCACCTCGAAGGGTCTTTCGAGCGGATACGCTCCGCTTGCGGCCGTGATCGTGTCCCCCAAAGTGGTTGAAGTTGTGGCGTATGGTTCGGGCGTTCACATGCACGGGTTCACCTACAGTTCCCATCCGATTTCACTAGCGGCAGGACGGGCAGTGCTGAATCACATCGCGCAGAATGACCTGGTCGAGGCGGCAGATTCTGATCATCCTGGGAGCATTGCGGCAAAGCTAAAGAATGGCTTGGAGGGCCTGCAGGATCTTGCCACGGTCGGAGATGTGCGCGGAATCGGCCTGTTGTGGGCGATTGAATTTGTGGCCGATAAGGCTTCAAAGACCCCTTTTCCCGCCAGCCAGAACTTCAGTGGCCTGGTGGCCCAAGCGGCTACCGATCGCGGGCTTCTGGTTTATCCCGGTCAGGGGTGCGCAGGTGCCGATTGCGGAGACCATATCCTGTTGGCTCCCCCGGCAGTGATTTCTCCCGAGCAGGTGGATTGGGCATGTGAGCAGCTGAGCCAATCCATTTTGGAAGCCCTGCCGCCCGGACGATAACCCCCTGCGAGAAGGCTGAGACTAGCCCCCAGGGTGCTCTTGCGGGGTCCAGGGGGCAGCTGTGGTTTCCTGGTAAGCCGCATAAAACAAAGCAAATACCGGTTTATCTGCAGTTGACCTCGGATTTACCTGCCGAGCATTGCTTGAAAGTCTCCGGCGGGGTCATGATCACCTCGATGGAGGAAGACCATGCCAACCGCTGTCCTCACAAAGGGTATGTTTTCAGGTTTTCGGACCGCCCAACGCGTCCACCAGAGCGTCCTCTCAAAACCGGAAAGGCGGGTTCTCATCTGGGCGGCGAAGCGAATCCCAATGTGGATCAACTCGGACCATCTCACGATGCTCGGCTTTGCCGCCCAAATCGGTACCGGTGTGTGCTACGGGTTGTCGCGTTCAAGCCAGTTCTGGCTCGGGGCCGCCATTTTTTGCCTGGCCCTGAACTGGGTGGGCGATAGCCTCGACGGGACGCTCGCCCGGGTGCGAGATAGCCAACGGCCGAGGTATGGGTTCTATGTCGATCACATCCTCGACAGTATCGGGTCGGTGGCGCTGATGGCAGGTTTGGCCCTTTCGGGATATATGAACCCATGGGTTTCGACCGGGCTGCTGGTTTTATTCTTATTGCTCTCCATCCAGTCTTATCTGGCGACCTACACGCTGGGAGAGTTCCACATGTCGTTTTTCCGCTTCGGCCCAACCGAGCTAAGAGTCTTGCTCGCCATCGGCAATTTGGCGCTGTTCCGCTGGCCCTATGTCCTCCATGGGCATCGACTGTTCGATATCGGCGGACTGATCGGTATCTTCGGGATGTCGGCGATGTTCGGTTTCTCGACCGCCAAAAACATCCGCCGGTTGTATGTCGAGGAGCCCGTCCGATGACGGGGCCCAAAAGGAATTGGATTCGATTCTGGAAGTTCAATGCCGTGGGCGGGCTGGGCATCTTGGTGCAGCTAGCCACCTTGATATGGCTGAAGACTGGATTGGGCTTGAACTATCTTCTTGCCACCGCCCTGGCCGTCGAGGTGACCATCCTCCACAACTTCTTCTGGCATGAGCGCTATACCTGGGCTGACCGCGGATCGGCGGCCAAGTTCGCCAGGTTTTTGAAATTCAACTTGAGTACCGGTGCCTTGTCGATTGGGGGAAATGTCCTCGCAATGAAGATCTTCGTGGAAGCTCTGCGCCTGAATTACTTCCTGGCCAACATCCTGAGTATCGCGGCCTGTTCGATCTTGAATTTCCTGGTAGCGGATCGATTCGTGTTTCTCCAACACCCGCCCGCGCCGGTTCAGCCGGACTAGCGCGGAACTACATCGGTGAACACCTTATTGGCTGCCTCTTCGCCAGTGCGCACACAGTCTGGGACGCCAATGCCGGCGTAAGCATTTCCAGCAAGGGCAAACCCCGGCATTCCTGTGACCAGCGATTTGATTCGCGCCACCCGCGCCAAATGTCCGACCGTGTATTGCGCCATTGCCTTACGCCACTTGTACACACGCGTGAAGACAGGCCTCTCTTCGATAGCGAAAATCGATTTCAATTCCTTCTCGACGATGCCGATGAGGTCGACTTCAGCCTGATCGAACATCTCCTCGGCGACGCTGCCGCCGAGAAAGCATCGCAGGAGTGCGCGGTCTTCGGGGACCCGGAAGGGGAACTTGTTATGAACGAAGGTGGTCGCGAGAATCTTTCGCCCTTCGGTTCTTGGAACCAGAAGCCCAAACCCGGGCGGCAGCGTGGAGCGAACCTTCTGGCCGTAGCCAAGGACGATCGTCATGGACGAGGTATAGGGAATCTCATTCAGTTCTTTCGCGAGTTCGAGCTGGCTCGTCAAGAGTGCTCCTGCGACATGCGCTGGGGTAGCGAGGAGGACGGCATCATATTCCTCGGTGCGACCGTTGCTGACGACCAGCCACTTGCCCGATTCAGGCTGGATGCGCTCAACCTTCACCCCAGCTCGCAGGGCATCGGCCGGCAGACGCGAGACGAGTGCGTTCGTTAGTTGCTGCATGCCTCTCTTCAGCGAGGTGAACAGTGCGCCTCGACCCGATGGAGGTACGTTTTTTGCGGCAGCCGCCATGGCGCGTCCCAGGCTTCTGTACTTGGTTTCCATCTGGACGAAGCGGGGTAGCACTGCATCTACGCTCAGCTGGTCGGCGCCGCCGCCATAGACACCGGCGAGCAGGGGATCGGCAACTCGGTCCACCATCTCGCGCCCGTAATGCCGGGCAATGAACTCAGCTACCGTCAGTTCCTTGGTCTTTGGCTGTGGCGGTGCGAGCCACTCGCGAACCATCCTTGCCTTGGTTGCTGCCGAGAACAGCGGCGACAGAAAAGCCGGCACCAGCTTAGTAGGCACCATGAACATCAGGCCGTCCGGAATCGGAACCAGGCGACCTTCGATGAGCATGTAGGTCCTGCGCTCGGCATCATTGGATGGAATCAATTGATCGCCAAGACCCAGTTCGCGGCAAAGATCGGCCGCCCAAGGCTTTTCCGTGAGGAAGGAATCCGGGCCCGCCTCGACCACACAGTCTTCGATCTGCTCGGTGCGGATGACCCCGCCGAAGTGTCGGCCGGCTTCGTACAAGACGAACTCGAGCGGCGTTCCCGCGGATTTCCTCTTCTCCAGGGAGTAGGCGGCGGAGAGCCCAGAGGTTCCACCCCCGATGACTGCGATTCTCTTGGTCATGGTTAATGACGGTCAGGAACAAAAGTCCTGGAGCGGACGATTTCCGCCAGCGCCTCGGTAAGCAGAGGCGAGGTGTTCAGCGATTCCGCCCGCCACAGGCGCATCCCTTGCGCTGCAGCAAACTCTTTAAATCCGATGTCGATGTCGTAAAGAATTTCGATGTGGTCGCAGAGAAAGCCAATGGGCTGGATGAAAACGCCATCCTGGCCAGAGGTTTTCAACTGCAGGATCGTTTGCTCCACGGTAGGGCCAAGCCAGGTTCCCCCCGACATGCCTTGGCTTTGGAAGGCAAACTTCCACGCGGAACGATCCAGACGCGCCGCCGAGGCCACCAGTGCGGCTGTTTGCTTGGTTTGGTCCTCGTAGGGATCCCCCTCGAGGATGGTGCGCTCGGGAACACTGTGTGCCGTGAAAATCACAGGGGGGACCTTTCCATACTCAATTTCCGCTTGCGCGAGGCCAGTCGTGAGTTTCTCAGCAAAGGATTGGATAAGCTTCGGTTGGTCGTGCCAGGATTCCACAAAATCAAACGACATGTTGCACACCGCATCTCGAAGTGAACTCCGATAAAGACCGACGCTCGTTCGGGAGTTCTGGGGGGCCATGCAGATCACTCTCACGTGCGTGATCCCGTCCGCGTTCATACGTCCGAGCGTCTCAGAAACGAGAGGATGCCAGTTGCGCATGCCCACATATACCGGCATGCCAAGGCGCTCCGACAAGAGCTCGCCCTGTTTCACCGTCAGGTAGGTCAGGGGAAAGCTTCCGACTCTCGCGTAACGATGCTTCACCTCCTCGACAACAGCAGCCGGAAGGGGACGGCCACCGGTCACTTTCGAGAGAAACTCCGGAATCTGGCCCAGGGAATCCGGACTGCCATGGGCCAGTAACAGTACGGCCTGGTGGCTTTTGTTCCGGGTACTCATAGTTTCAGGGCTGCGACAGCTCTTTGAGAGTGTTCATGAACGAAGGAAACAAGCGCCTTTACATGCTCGACCGGGGTTTCGGGCAAAATACCATGGCCCAGATTGAAGATGTGTCCCAGTCTCCCGCCCGCGCGTTCAACGACATCTCGCGCCGCCTCCTCTACCTGCTTCCACGGGGAGAAAAGGACGACAGGATCAAGATTCCCCTGGACGGCAGTCTCATTTCCGATTTGCTCCCATCCGGCATCGAGCGGAATGCGCCAATCCAGGCCGATGACATCGGCGCCGGTCTCAGGAATTGCGGAAAGCAGGGTGGCCGTATCGGTCCCGAAGTAGATGACGGGGACGCCTTCCCTCTTGAGTCTCTCGACGAGCTCTCGCGTGCGCGAGAGAACATAACGGCGATAGTCTTGGGGTGAGAGGCATCCAACCCAGCTGTCAAATACCTGAATCACGTCCGCGCCTGCTCGAATCTGCTCGGAAGCATATTCCGCAGTGACCGTCACCAGTTTCGCGAGCAGTTCGTCGAAAACCTGGGGCTCGCTGTACATCAGGCGTTTGGTCTCGATGTAGTGACGCGACGAGCCGCCTTCGATCATATAACTGGCCAAAGTGAAGGGGGCCCCGCAGAATCCGATGACCGGAATCCGATCACGAAAATGCTCGGATACAAGCCGCACGGCTTCGGCGACATAGCCAAGTTCAGCTGCGGTATCCGTTCGCAATCGCGCAATGTCATGTGCGGTCCGAAGCGGCTTCTCGATGAGGGGGCCTTCACCGGCGGAGAAGCGGAAAGCCATGCCCATGACTTCCAAGGGAAGCAAGAGGTCGGCAAAAATGATGGCTGCATCGACCTTCAGGATTTCCGCGGCGGTGATCGTCACCTCAGCCGCAAGGCTTGGCTTCTTGCAGATTTCGATGAGCGAATGGTTCTTGCGAACGGCTCGGTACTCCGCCATATATCGGCCGGCTTGGCGCATCAGCCACACCGGAGTGCGATCGACCGGTAGCCGTTTACAGGCGCGAACCAGCAATGAATTGGCGGCGGACATCCACGATTACTGTAGCATTTGGGTTCCATGCCGGATCAAGCAGGCCTCAGGTGGGCTTAGCAATTCTCGAGTTCTTGAAGCGGCTCGGTGTCGGGAAGGCCGAGCTCAACCTCCAGGCGGTTTCTGCCCTTGCGTTTGGCGTGATACATGGCCGTGTCAGCTTGCGCGACCAGGAATTCGGGATCGCTTTCGGCAGTCCCAAGAGTCACGCCCATGCTGAGAGTCACATTGGCCGAGGCGTTGCCGAGGTCCATGGCCTCGTCCGCGATGATGCTGCGCACACGTTCCGCGAGTCTCTGTGCCATGGCCAGGTCGCAGTTGGGTGCAATGATGAGGAATTCTTCGCCGCCATAGCGTCCGAGGGAGTCATAGGAGCGCAGCACCGAGGTGATCCTTTGCACCACCCCGACCAGCACGGCGTCGCCCGCGGCATGGCCGTAATGATCGTTGATCTTTTTGAAGTGATCGACATCGCCAAGAATCACGCCCAGCGTGTTTTTTTCGCGCCGGCAGCGGGCCAGTTCCCGGCGCAGGACGTCGCGTATGGCGCGGCGGTTCAGGACGCCGGTGAGCGCGTCATGCTCAGCGTGAAATCGGAGCGATTCCTGGGCCTGGATCAATTCCGACTTGGTCTTCTGAATGGAAGACAACATCGTGTTCAGCGAGCGGGCCAAGGTACTGAGTTCGTCCTGGCCTTCGCAATTCAGGCGCAGCGAAAGATCTCCGCTCACGGTGACCTTGCCTACTTCACTGCCCAGAAAGGCGATTCGGTGCACCAGAACTTCCTCGACGAAGAAGAACAGGGCTGCGCAATAAATGGCGCCCGCGAGCATGAGTAGACCGAGCAGGTAGCGGATTTCTTTCTTGCCTTCGAGAAACAAAGAGCGCTGGGTTCTTGCCGCCAGGAGTCGGCATGTCCGGCCGGAGAAGTCCCGGACTGCGACATAGTTCAGCATGGTCGAGTCGCTCTCGACCCGCGCCGAATCCACGCCGTTCGTCCAGGCTACATCCTGGCCATCGCCGACCACCATGTTCGCGGGTTCCAGCCACACCGGAAATCCAAGCGAGGTGGAGAGCAACTCCACTTCAGCGCCATCCAACTCGCGCGCCATGACAAGTGTCCCCTGCGAAGGCCCAGCACCACTGGCAGGGAGCACCGGTTGATAAGAGAGAAGCAAAACGTGTCCGGCGACTTCGAGGATCCCTCGGGCAGGAAGTCCGCCCTGGATGCCAGCATAGCGAGAAGGGGCAGAGGTAATGGTTTGCAGCTGTCCGGCATCGGGCAGCCAACTTGCGCCGATGCGGTAAAACGCCAGATTGTTCGCGCTATCGAGAATTGCCACGAGGTCGACATGCAGGGCTTTCAGGGCAGCGGGCGTCAGCACGGCCCGCATGTACTCGATATTCTTGCTCTCGAGGAATTGATCGACGGCATCCGATTGCGCATACTCATGCGCCACTGTCTCGAGATTGTTCTGCTTGTGCTCGAGGGCGCTGTGAATCTGGTGGACGGTGTTTTGCGCGGTGTCACCCTCAAGGCGAGTGAGGGCTCTGATCAACGCGAAACGGGAGATTAGAAACACGATGGCCAAGAAGGCTCCCAGAGCCACCGCCGAAAACAAAATGATCTTTTTGCGAATCGTCATAGTTCAGGCGCAACGCGCTTGACCAGCCGCGTTGAGCGTGCACCCGTCCCTAAATGAGCGATTCGGGAATGTCGCCACCCCAATCTCAGAAGGAACGCCACAGCGCAGCTACAGTTCGAGGTTCTGGGCCGACCTATCTAAAAAGCTAGCATGAAGAAACCAGAGGATTGTCGCCGCGGGGTCTTGGGGGGGAAACTTTGGTAACGGTACTTCGCAGAATTTGTCGGCAACTGCCAGCTCCCGTCTAGTGGCGGCATGCCGGGCCGTCCCTTTAGCGCTTACTCGTATGGTCGGTTTGCTTAGGGCAGCGTGGCTCTCTACAATAAAGGTTTCACCCCACATCCTATGATTCACTTCCCTGTACCCGAGGCCCTTACTTTCGATGACGTGTTGCTGCTGCCGGCGCGCTCCGACGTGGTTCCAGCGAACGCCAGCACCCAGACACAACTGACGCGCAATATCCGCTTGAACATCCCAATCGTCAGCGCGGCCATGGACACCGTAACCGAGTCGCACATGGCGATTGCTTTAGCGCAGCAGGGCGGACTGGGCATCGTTCACCGCAATCTGACCGTGGAGCAGCAAGCCGAAGAGGTCGATAAGGTAAAGCGCTCGGAAAGCGGAATGATTGTCGATCCGGTGACCATGAGCCCCGACGACAAAGTGTCCGATGCGCTCGAGATGATGCGCAAATACAAGATTTCCGGCGTGCCCATCACGAAGAACAAGAAACTGGTCGGCATTCTTACCAATCGCGACCTGCGCTTTGAGACCCGCTTTGATATTCCGATCAGCCAGGTCATGACCCGGGAGAACCTGATCACCGTTCCGGTGGGAACGACCCTGCAGGATGCAGAAAAGATCCTGCATAAACATCGCGTTGAGAAGCTCTTGGTCGTAGATGACAACTACAATCTGAAAGGCTTGATCACGGTAAAAGACATCCAGAAGAGACTGAAGTATCCCAGCGCCGCCAAGGACGATCATGGCCGGCTGAGAGTGGGTGCGGCGATCGGAGCTACCGGGGATTTCCTGGAGCGTGCCGAAGAACTGGTGAAGGAGCATGTTGATGTGTTGGCCATCGATAGTGCGCACGGGCATTCCAGCCGGGTTCTCGATGCCGTGAAGACGGTCAAGGCGAAATTTCCGGAAGTGGATCTGATTGCCGGGAACGTCGGCACTTTCGACGGTGCCTGCGAACTGGCCAAAGCGGGCGCGGACGCCATCAAGGTCGGCATCGGTCCGGGCTCCATTTGCACGACTCGCATCGTGACCGGCGCCGGAGTGCCGCAAATTACGGCCATCGCCGAAGCCTATCGCGCCACCAAAGACGCGGGAGTTCCAATCATCGCCGATGGCGGCATCAAGTATTCTGGCGATATTACCAAGGCCTTGGCTGCGGGGGCGAGCGCAGTCATGATTGGCTCGATGTTCGCGGGTACCGATGAAAGTCCGGGTGAATTGATCCTCTATCAAGGGCGCACATTTAAGTCCTACCGCGGCATGGGGTCGATTGGTGCCATGGCTGCAGGATCGAGTGAGCGCTATTTCCAGAGCGCATCAGAAGAGGCTTCTGCGGCGGTTCCTCACATGGGTGCCGATCCAAACCGCCTTGCGAAACTCGTCCCCGAAGGAATCGAAGGCCGCGTGCCATATCGTGGCTCGGTATCGATGATCTTGTACCAGATGGTCGGCGGATTGAAATCGGGCATGGGTTACTGCGGGTGCTCGACATTGCCGGAGTTGCTGCAGAAGACGCGATTCGTCCGCATCAGCGGAGCTGGACTGCGAGAAAGTCATGTGCATGATGTGATGATCACGCGGGAGGCCCCGAACTACGCAGCCGAGTAGGAATCAATACATGGCGTCGTAGCTGGACACAACCCATTCCCCGCTGCGGCTGTCGAGCGTGACCGAGATGAGGTCCTGATATCCCGACCCTTCGTTGCTGCGCTTTCCCGTATAGGACAGGATTCGCAGCGGCGGCCGGTCTTCCCAATCGGCGATCTTCCAAGAAACCAAGGGGTGCTTTGACTCCGAATCGCAGATGAATGCCGCCCGCTTGGCGCGATAATCATCTTCCCACTGCGAGAGCTCGTCACGGCATTTTCCGTCCCGCATGGAGCGGAGAAATTCATTGGCCGCGCGTTCTGAGGAGCGGTCCCGCATGGGATTCAAATCCAGTTGGAGCGGCAGTTTTGTAAGCGGATCTGAATCGGGAGACTTGGCCAACACGGCCGGCTGGGCGTTCAGCCACATCAGGTATCCAAAGAAGCCCAGGAGCAACACGAGACCTGCCCCGGCGGCGATTGCAATGTGCAATTTCGAAAATTTCATCCCCGAACAAGACCTCACTTTGGGGAGGGTGCTTGCATAAAGTGTAGTCCGGAAAGCAGGCAGGTGAAGGTTACTTCGGGGATAGCCGCGCCTGTCCTTCAGGACGGCTTTTGCGCGGAGAGGACGCGCGGTATGCCTTGCAGGTCGGGCATCACCTGCAGATTGGTCCAGCCGTCAAGCAGTCTCCGGGCCCTCTCCGCGATGGTCCCACTCATCTCGAGGACCAACCAACCTTTGGGGGCAAGTGCTGCATATGCCTGAGGTACCAGGCGCTCGATCGCCTCTAGTCCGGTTTTGCCCGAAAAAACCGCGTCCCTCGGTTCAAATTTGCGAACTTCAAGCTGTACCTGGTCTTCCTCCCCGAAGCCTACATAAGGAGGGTTGGAGACGACCAGGTCAAAGGGCGGCTCGATCCCGGCAAGCAGATCGGCTTGGTGAAATGCAATCCGATTTTGCAGATTCAGACGGGCAGCATTGACGCGTGCAATCTCCAGTGCCCCTGAGGAAATGTCGGTTGCATGAATTTCGGCTTGCGCCAGTTCCTTGGCAAGGGCCAGTGCGATGCAGCCCGAACCTGTGCCTACATCGGCCAACCGCGGCCTCCCTGAAACGCGGTGGAGAGTGCTCTTGGCACCCCTCCAGACGGCCCCCACTTCGAGAACCCGTTCGACGACGTGCTCGGTCTCGGGCCGGGGAATCAGCACGGCAGGGGACACGATCAAGTCCATGCCCCAAAACTCCTGATGTCCCGTGATGTACTGCGCCGGGATTCCCGTGGCTCGTTGCGCGATCGCCTCCTCATATCGGGCGCGTTCATCGCTTGTAAGTTCCCGCTCCGGATGTCCGTAAAGATAGGCGCGATCGCAGGCAAGCGTGAACATCAGCAGGAGCTCCGCGTTCATTCGGGGAGAGGGAACCTGGTCCCTGCTAAGTCTTTGAACTGCAGCCTTTAGAACCTCGCTCAATCGCACGCAATGGATTTAATCACACTGACGGGCGCTAACGAGCGCCGGCTGGGCGGGGAGACCGGAGAAGCTTACGAAGGTAACCCGGGCGGTAGGGTTTTCGTCACCAATCGCGGCCACTCCACCTACCATGAGAAAAAGTGGCATCCAGGCGCGGTCGTGTTCGCTTAGGGGGATGAGATGTCGCATGTCATGCAAGAGCAACAACCGTCCATGCTGGCACGGGCGGAGGAGATCCAACGCCAAATCCACTTGCTTTCCAGCCGCGATCTGCAACTTTGGTCGATTGCGAGCCTGATCGTTCTGGTGCTGACGGGTGGATTCGTGGCGCTGATCGCCCCCAGCCTCGGCGGAGAGCGGGTGCTTCGAATGGGGCAGGCTTATCTGCCACAGCTATTTTTCGGACTCATTTGTTTGGTAGTGCTCTGCAACATCTATTTGCTTTCTCAGCGCGCGAACCTGAACTCGACGCGCAAGGCGCTGATCGGTGAACTGGTCCTGAACGAGCGGCTGGAGAGCCTCTCTCTCATCGATCCATTGACGCAACTGCTGAACCGGCGGGCGCTGAACGAACTGATCTCGCATCAGCTGGCACGCGCCAACCGCAATGGCGAACCCCTGACTTTCCTGAGCATGGACATCAACGATTTTTGCGAATTGAATGCGAAGCTGGGCAATATGGAAGGGAACCGGGTTCTGACGGAATTCGCGAAGATGTTAAAGAATGTTTTTCGTGGAGGCGACCTGATTTTCCGCCAAGGGGGCGACGAGTTCCTGATCGTGATGTCCGACACGACTGAAACTCAAGCCGAGTTTCCTCTGCAGCGGCTGTTGCGCATGGTCGCCGAATGGAACACCACGAACGGGAAGGCCTATCAGCTCTCGTTTGCCTGGGGACTTGCCGCTTACGTTACGGGAACGAGTTTGGAAGAAATACTACGTACCGTGGACCGTAAGCTTTACCAGAAGATGCACAATCTGGCACCGGTATTTTGAGCTCCCAGAGCTCGACCGATCACCCTCGGCTGGCCAGGTTGTCTAAGCTAGAAGTGGGAACAAGGCAAAGAGCGTGTGCTTTTCTTGAGGCCTACAGCTTTGCGCCGGCCGCCTGGTCGAGGTACCACATCAGCCTTCCTTGGATGGGTCTGACTGCCTGGCATGGAAGATTCGCCGAAGGATCCCGCAATGCGGTATGGACGATATCCGCTTTCCCGGCACCTTCGACCAGGAACATGACCCTGGCGCCGTTATTCAGCACCGGATAGGTACAGGTGATTCGCCAGGTGCTGTGCACTGCGACGTAGTTTCCAACCACGAAGCGCTGGTTCTCCTGGAGTGCGGCGGTTTCGGGAAACAGGGAGGCGGTATGGCCCTCCGGCCCAATTCCGAGAAGGATGAAGTCAAGACGAGGGAAGTGCCCCGGGGCGGGGCAAAAAAACTCGCTCAAACACTGCTCGTACATGCCGGCCGCCTGATTCGCATCGGGAATCTCGCCGGGCATTCGGAAGATGTTTCCCGCCGAAACCGGGAGCTTTGAAAGCAATGTCTCTTTCGCCATCCGGTAATTGCTCTCCGGAAAGTCGGGTGGAACATGGCGCTCGTCCCCCCAAAAGAAGAAAACTCTCTCCCAGGGCAATGCTTGAGAGAAGGTGGTTCGAAGCTGCTGATGCAGTCCCTTTGGGGTTGAGCCGCCGGAGAGCGCAACCGTGTAACGCCCGTGTTCCCGGATTGCCTCTTTGCCGATCTCGCAAAATTTTTCTGCCGCGGCGTGAAATAGTTCCCCGGTCGATGGAAAGACGAGAATCTCGGGATCTGAAGGCATGAACTCAGGCTGCGGCTTCCAGGGACGCACAACGTGCGGCGCCCAAAAGACCCAGTTTGTCGTTGGTGATGACCTGAATGGGGATGATTTCCATCAGATGACGTAACCGCCCTTTTGCCAGGAAGGCCTCAAGGAACAGGGGAGTGGCCAGCTTCGGCAGGATCTTCGGCGCAATCCCGCCGGCCAAGAAAACACCGCCGGTCGATTTAAGTTTCAACGCCAGGTTCCCCGCCTCGGCACCGAAAACCGAAACGAAAATATCCAGAGCCTGCTCGCACATTGCGCACTGGCCCTCAAGCGCCGCATTCGAGATGGTTGCGGCCGCGTCTTTTTCCACCATCTCCGCCACCAGCCAGTCCGGTGGCTTGCCCCGGCCGCTGTCGCGAAGGAATTCGAAGATATTGATCAGCCCGGGCCCGGACAGCACCCGCTCATAACTGACGTGGCCATGGCGGACGCGCAAGTACTTGTAGAGCTCAAGCTGCACATCGTCTTCCGGCGCGAAATCGCAATGGCCCCCTTCGGAGGCGAAAACGTGGTGTCGCGTGCCGTCCCAGTAGAGACCTCCCTCGCCGAGCCCGGTGCCGGCAGCAATGACTGCCTGGTTCCCGCTGGCCAACCCGGTAATGGAGACCACGTTGTTGAGCGGCACGAGGTCGTTCGAACAAAGCGCTCCGATCCCCCAGCCGGTCGCCTCCAGATCATTGATGAGGACGGCCTTGCTGAGCTTCAATTCTTCAGCCAGGCGACTAGATTCGATGATCCAGGGAAGATTCGAGGCTTCCACCCGGCCGTTGTTGACCGGTCCGGCGATCCCAAAGCATGCTCGCGTGGGATGAACCTTGGCGTTGCGCACAAATTCCGCAACAATCTGATCTAGTCCGGCATAGTGACGGCTGGGGAAAATGGAGAGTTGTTGAAGCTTGAACTCATGGTTCTCGACGTCAAAAAGTGCCAGGCGCGCGTTCGTGCCGCCGATGTCGCCCGCCAAGATCATTTCTCGAAATTCCTCCAGTGCCGGCCGTCGCGCTCAAGCAGTTCGTCCGCTTCCCGCGGTCCCCAGCTTCCTGCCGGATAATTGGGGAAGTTACGCGGAGGCAGAGCCTTCCACACGTCAAGCGCCGGGCTGACTACGCACCATCCTGCCTCGACCATGTCGGCGCGCTGGAAAAGGGTGGCATCGCCGATCATGCAATCGTGCAACAGGCGCTCATAGCCGGTGCTCGGCTGCGTGCCGAAATAATCAGCATACTCGAAATTCATGTCCACCGCGCCCAGACGCATGATCGGCCCAGGAACTTTGGCGGCAAATTGAAGTGAGATGCCTTCCTCCGGCTGAATGTGAAGGACCAGCTGGTTCGGCATCAGCGTGTCCACCGGGGTGTCGCGGAATAGCACAAGCGGCGCGCGGCGAAACTGGATGGTGATGTGGGTATTTTGCGCGGCTAATCGTTTACCGGTACGCAAATAGAAGGGAACATCGGCCCAACGCCAGTTGTCGATGGCCAGCTTCATCGCGACAAAGGTTTCGGTGCGGGAATCTGGCGGAACATCAGCCTCTTGACGATATCCCGGAACTCGCTGGGCACCCTCGATGCCGGGGCCATACTGTCCACGAACGGTTTTGGTTAGAACCTCTTCGGAACTCAAGGGCTGAATGGCATGAAGAACCTTGGCCTGTTCGTCGCGGACGGCATTCGCCTCGAATGAGACCGGGGGTTCCATGGCGGTAAGGCTGATGAGCTGCATGATGTGGTTTGGGACCATGTCGCGCAGGGCTCCGGCAGAATCGTAGTAGCTGCCGCGTTGCTCAACCCCGACGGTTTCGGCAACCGAGATTTGAATGTGGTCGATGTAGCGTCGGTTCCAGATTGGCTCGAAAATTCCATTCGCGAAACGGAATGCCAAAATGTTTTGGACGGTTTCTTTCCCGAGATAGTGGTCAATCCGGTAAATCTGTTTTTCGTCGGCAACCGCTAGCAGCCGCTTATTGAGCAAACGGGCAGAATCAATGTCGTGACCGAAGGGCTTCTCGACAATGACCCGCCGCCAGTAGTGGTCCTTTTCCTGCATGAGTCCGGCGGCTGCCAGCTGCTCGACCACCGGTCCGAAAAAGCTGGGCGCGGTGGCAAGGTAGAAAAAGAAGTTGCCGCGGGTGTTGTGCTCTCGGTCGAGGGCCTCCAGCTTGGATTTCAGTTGCGCATAAGTGTTCTTGTCGTCAAACTCCGCGGTGAGATAGTAAAGCCGCTGCTGGAACCACTCCCAGATCTCTGAGTCTACTTCTCTGCCGGCATAATGCGCGATGTCGGCGGTGAGCTTCTTGCGGAATTCATCATCCGACATTGAATTGTGGGCCACGCCCAGAATGGCAAACTCCCGCGGCAGCAAATCCACCTTGGCGAGGTTATAGAGGGCAGGAATGAGTTTGCGCTGCGTGAGGTCGCCGGCAGCGCCGAAGATCACCATGATGCAGGGGTCGCCGGGGCGGCCGGAGGTGCGCTGCTGAGTGCGAGGCATGACGTCTGCTTGTGCCATGAACCGTTTCTCCCTCAGGCGGTTTTTTTACCGGCCAGTCCTGGTTCGACATGACCACCAAACTTCTGGCGCATTGCCGACAGCATCTTCTCCGCAAACGTATGTTCCTGGCGGGAACGAAAACGTACGAACAGCGCCGCCGAGAGCACGTCAACCGGTACGGCTTCGTCGATGGCGGCTTCAATGGTCCAGCGCCCTTCGCCCGAATCCTGCACGAACCCGGAATATTCCGCAAGCGTAGGATTTTCCGCCAGCGCCATGGCGGTCAGATCCAGCAGCCAGGAACTCACCACGCTGCCGCGCCGCCATACCTCGGCAATATCCGCCAGGTTCAGATCGTATCGTTGCTCGCCGGGTAACTCGAGCTTGTTCGCGTTCCGGAAGATGTCAAAACCCTCCGCGTATGCCTGCATGATCCCGTATTCGATGCCGTTATGCACCATCTTCACGAAATGGCCGGCACCCGAAGGCCCGCAGTAAATGTAGCCCTCCTCTGCCGTGCCTGGCATTTTTTCGCGGCCGGGAGTGCGGACAATATTTCCCCGCCCGGGAGCGAGCGTCTTGAAAATCGGATCCAGCTGCTGAAACGCTTCCTTCGGACCCCCGATCATCATGCAATAGCCCCGCTCGAGCCCCCAAACCCCTCCGCTCGTGCCCACGTCCACGTAGTGAATGCCTTTGCCTACAAGAATCTGTGAGCGTCGAATGTCGTCTTTGAAGTAAGAGTTGCCGCCGTCGATCAGAATGTCACCGGGATCAAACTTCAGGGCGAGCGCCTGAACCGAAGACTCGGTCGGACCCCCGGCAGGGACCATGAGCCACGCAATGCGTGGAGACCCAAGCTTAGTGACAAAGTCCTCCAGCGAAGAAGAAGCGATCGCACCTTCGCCGGCCATGCCCTTGACGGCGTCGGCGCTCAGATCCGTGACCACAACTTCGTGACCGCCGCGCATGAGGCGTCGCGCCATATTGGCGCCCATCCGCCCAAGACCCACCATTCCCAGACGCATACGGCTCCTTCCAAATTCCACAACAGAATTGTCGGTTACATCACTGCATCGGCGATGATGTCGAGCATTTCCGAGAGTCCAACTTCCACATCCTTGCCCAGGTGTACCCGGAGCGCTCTGCGTCCGCGGTCGGCCAGGACCTGGAAATCCCCGCGGGCCTGCGCTGCCTTCACCACGCCAAAGGTGTAGCTTGCCCCAGGCACGGGCAAATCCTGGATGTCGTCACAAGTGATCTGCAAAAAAACCCCATCATTAGGGCCGCCTTTGTACGCCTGTCCGGTCGAATGCAGGAAGCGCGGGCCAAAACCGAGGCAGGTAGCTACCTGCTTGGCATCGCGGACCGCGTGCCGAATCTCCTGCAGACGAGCTTCGTGTTCCTCGTTCATCTGAATGTAGGCAAGCACGGCAAAGTAGTCGGCGGGCTGGATGCGATCGAGGTGGGCCTTGAGGTGCCCGGCAAGGTTCCCGCGGTTCACCTCGCTTGCATTCCTTGGATCGGCAAACAACTGGATACCCGCTTGTTCGAAGATCGGCTTTTCCCTAGGCAGAGAACCGGACTTTTCGTACTCGCTCGTGAGCTTGCGCGTCTCAACCTTGCTCGCTTCAACATCGGGCTGGTTGAAGGCATTGATTCCAAGCACGGAGCCGGCAACCGCGGTCGCGATCTCCCAGCGGAAGAATTCCTGCGGGAGATCGTAGATGTCCTTCACCGAAATCCGAATCACCGGGTGGCCAGCGGCTTCAAGCGCCCGGAGATGCTCATCCTGATTGGAATCTGGCGCGGGCTCGAAGCGAAGGTACGCGAATACGCGGTCATCTCCGTAGCCCTTAGGACCGGTAAGTTCCTCGCGATCGACCGGGATGATCCCTCTGCCCTGTTTCCCAGTGGACTCGGCGATCAACTGCTCGAGCCAGGCGCCGAGGTCGTAGATCGCAGGGGACGCCACTATCGTCAGCTTGCCGCGGCCGATCTTGGCAGCCGAGCCGAGAATGAGGCCAAGCATTACGCCGGGGTTTTCAGAAACATCGAGAGCGCACGCCTTCACCATCCGTTGCGCCTGAGAGAGCAGCTTGGAGACATTCAGTCCCATAGCCGCTGCTGGCACAATGCCGAAATTGGAAAGCGCCGAGTAGCGGCCGCCGATGCTTGGTACCCCGTGGAAGATATGACGGAAGTGGTCGGCCTGCGCTTCGGCCTCGAGCTTCGATCCGGGATCGGTGATTGCGATCCAGCGGCTGCCAGCTTTCTCTGGACCGACGGTCTGCTTTGTGCCTTCAAAGAAATACTTCTTGAAGATATTCGGCTCGAGCGTGCTACCCGACTTGCTAGAAACGATAAATAACGTTCGCTGCAGATCGATCGAATCTTCAAAGGCTTTTATCTGTTGCGGATCGGTGGAATCGAGGACGCGAAGGCGAGGAAAACCATCGATCCGCCCGTAGGTCTTCTCCAGGACCTCCGGGCAGAGGCTTGAGCCGCCCATGCCGAGCAGGAGAATGTCGGAGAAGTTCTGCTGGCGAATGTCCTCTGACAATTTCTCAAAGGTCCGAGTGTCCGCCAGTTGCTTCTCGACAATATCCAACCAGCCAAGCCACTCGGCCTCGTCGGAGTTCGTCCACAAAGAGGCGTCGCGTTGCCAAAGGCGACTCACCTTGTCGTGATGGGTCCAGTCGGCGACGGCGTCGGTAAGCTGCTTTCTCAAAGCAGCTGGCAGGATGTAGCTTTCGTTCCCGCTCATGCTTGGGTGCTCTTCTCCACTGCCGCCAGTAGCTTGTCGAATGCCTCTTCGAACAGCCGCACACCGTCATCGGTAAGTTTGTCGGTGACTTGACGGATAGAAATACCGACTTCGGACAGAGTCTTCATGGTCTCGCCGGCCCCTTCGATATCCTCAGTCAGCGTCTCCCGCGGCACACCGTGATCGCGGAAAGCATCGAACGTCGCCGGGGGAATGGTGTTCACGGTGTCCGGCCCAATCAACTCTTGGACATACAGGATGTCGGGGTAAGAGGGATTCTTCGTGCTGGTGCTGGCCCATAGCACGCGCTGCGCTCTTCCGCCTTGCGATTTCAGCTTGTCCCAGGCCGGACCGGAAAAGATCTTCCGATAGCGCTGATAGGCGAGCTTGGCATTTGCGATCGCTACTTTTCCCACCACGCTCTTGAGCTTCTCTGCCGTTGCAGGATCTTTCTCCGCCTTCAGACGGTTGCTGGCTTCTGCATCCACCGAATTGTCGATTCGACTGACAAAGAAACTGGCAACGCTCGCAACCCGTTTTAGATTGCCGCCGCTCGCCGCAAACTTCTCGAGCCCTCGGATGTAAGCCTTGGCCACCTGCTCGTAAACTTCCTGGGAGAAGAGCAGGGTGACGTTGACATTGATGCCTTCGCTCGTCAGTTGCTCGAAGGCCGGGATGCCTTCCTTTGTGCCGGGAACTTTAATCATCAGGTTAGGACGGTTAACGGCCTGCCACAAGCGCCTGGCTTCTTCGAGAGTGCGTTGTGTGTCGCGAGCCAGGTGAGGGGAAACCTCCAGGCTGACGTAACCGTCGCTCCACTTCGATTCGTCGTAGACGGGCCGCAACAGGTCGGTTGCGTCTTGAATGTCGCGAATGGCAATGACTTCGAACTTCCCTTTGGCATCGAGATCCTTGCGGCCCTTCAGGGTGGCGAGAATATCGGCATAATCCTCGCTGCCGACGATTGCCTTCTCGAAGATGGCAGGATTCGACGTCATGCCGCGTAGGCCGTCTTCTTCGATGAGCCGCTTTAGTTCGCCGCTCGTGATCAAATCGCGTCGAATATAGTCCAGCCAGACGGACTGACCAAACTTCAGCAGATCTTTCAGTGGATTCGTAGCTTTCGCAGTTTCTAGCACTCCGGTGGGTTGCATATGAACCTCGTATTCGCAGTGGCCTCTGGCTTTGCTGTCCTGACGTAATCCCCCTGGGCACGACGTGACAGAAAGCAAGCGGCTATTTTTTCCTTGCCAGAACTCCTCTGGCGGCTTCGAGCACATGTTCGACGGTGAAGCCGTACTTCTTGAACAGTTCTTTGGCGGGAGCCGAGGCGCCAAATGTCGTCATCCCTAAGATTGCGCCATCCAGTCCCACGTACCGCTCCCATCCAAACACTGAGCCAGCCTCAACCGAAACCCTTGCCCGTACATCCGGCGGCAGAACGCTGTCCCGGTAGGCCTGGGTTTGTTTCTCGAACAGCTCCCATGACGGCAGGCTGACAACGCGCACCCGGATACCCTCTGCCGTCAGCTTCTCGTAGGCGGCAACACACAGGGACAACTCGCTGCCGGTGCCGATTAAGATCAGGTCCGGCTTGCCCTGCGAATCGCCGAGCACATATCCGCCCTTTGCCACGCCGGTCGCCGAGGCATACTTGTTGCGATCCAAGGTGGGCAAAGCCTGTCGCGTCAAAACCATGGAAACCGGTTCGTGCTTCATCTCGAGCGTGGCTTTCCAGGCCTCGACGACTTCGTTCGCATCCCCTGGACGCATGACCACCATTCCCGGCATGGCGCGCAGGGAGGCAAGTTGTTCGACCGGCTGATGCGTCGGACCGTCTTCGCCCAATCCAATGGAATCATGTGTCAGAACGTAAATTACCGGGATTTCCATGACCGCAGCCAGACGCATGGAAGGCCGCATGTAGTCGGTGAAGTTGAAGAACGTGCCTCCGAAGACCCGAAGCCTCGAAAGCGCCATGCCATTGAGGGCTGCAGCCATCCCGTGCTCGCGAACACCGAAATGCAAATTTCGCCCCGAGTAATTTCCGGCCTGGAAATCCCCGGCACCCTCGAACTTCAACGTGGTCTTATTAGAAGTTGCCAGGTCGGCGGATCCGCCGAGCAGCCAGGGAATATTCTGCGCGAAGGCATTTAGGGCCTTGCCCGAACTTTCCCGCGTCGCCACGCCTTTCCCGTCCGGAGGAAAGGTGGGGAGGTTCTTGTCCCAGCCTTCCGGGAGTTCGCGCCGCTGCATGCGGTCAATGTGGTCTGCGAGACTGGAGAACTGCTGGCCATATTTTCCAAATAGCTCGTACCATTTGGAACTGAGCTCCCGTCCGCGCCGCCCGATGCCATCGCGAAAATGCTCGAGGACTCCATCGGGAACGAGAAACTGCGCGTCCTCCGGCCAGCCGTAGAATTTCTTGGCAGCGCGAACCTCTTCTTCGCCCAGCGGTTCACCGTGCGCGGCATTGGTGTCCTGCTTCTTCGGCGCGCCGTAGCCAATATGGCTGTTGACAATGATCAACGTTGGGCGATCGTTAGTCCGGTGAAATTCTCGGATTCCATTTCCGACCGCCTCCAGGTCATTGGCGTCGGGAACATGAACGACATTCCAGCCATAACCGAGAAAGCGAGTCGCAACGTCCTCGCTGAAAGACCAGCTTGCGGGACCGTCCAAGGTGATGTGGTTCGCGTCGTACAGCCAGCAGAGATTCGACAATTTCAGATGTCCGGCGAGCGAAGCCGCTTCCGCGCCCACGCCTTCCATCATGTCGCCATCGCCGCAGAACGTGTATACGTTGTAATCGAAGATCGCAAACCCGGGACGGTTGTAATTTGCGGACAGCCACTTACCCGCGATCGCCATTCCCACGCTGTTTCCGATGCCCTGGCCTAGCGGCCCGGTCGTGGTTTCGACGCCCGATGTGATCCGATACTCCGGATGTCCGGGGGTCTTGCTATCCAGCTGGCGAAAGCTCTTGATGTCGTCGAGCGTAAGCGCTGGCCGGGTTTCGACCTTGTATTCTGAATCGACGGCCCTCACTGCGGTCAGGTAAAGCATGGAATACAGCAACATCGAAGCGTGCCCGTTCGACAAAACGAAGCGGTCGCGATTGGGCCATACCGGATTCGCTGGATCGTAACGCAGGAACTGTTGCCATAAGACATAGGCAACCGGGGCGAGGGCCATGGGCGCGCCGGGATGGCCGGAGTTGGCCTTCTGCACGGCATCAATCGACAGAGTACGAATGGTATTAATGCTCAGGGTTTCGATCTGTTTCCCTGTGAGGACTGCCTGATCACTTACCGCCATTTGGACATATCTCCCGAGTCTTACAGGTTAGAGGCCGGACGGCTGGCGAAGTATTCCAGTGTATCAATTTCAGGGCGCTGATGGTCTGCCTTCCCAGCTGTTTAAGATGCATTCACGGTTACAAGGAATTCATAATCTGCTTGAGGTCCCCCCTCGGCGGGCTTCAGCCGGCCTTCTTCTTGGGAGCTGTCCATCCTAAGTGAACGCAAGTAGAATCAGCTTTCCCTTATCGTGGCTTCCGTCAGGAGAAAAATTGCGGTTGTGACGTCGTCACGTGCAGACTACGCGCATGTGCGCTGGTTGCTGCACGAGCTTAGCGCCGACCCCAAAATCGAGCTGGAGGTCCTTGCCCTGGGGCCACACCTTTCGCCGGTATTCGGAAACACAGGAAGGAACATTCGATCGGGCTGGAAGCGGGACTTTCGGATCGAGCAGGTGGAATGCTTGCTTGATTCCGATACCGACGTAGGCATGGCCAAAACCATCGGAGTGGCGACCCTGGGCTTTGCCGATGCTTTGGGCCGCCTCCGCCCCGATATGGTTGTGTTGATCGCCGACCGGTACGAAATGCTGGCACCCGCGGCAGCCGCCCTGGCGCTGCGCATTCCGATTGCCCATATTGAGGGCGGCGAGATTACGGCCGGAGCGATTGACGACACCGTCCGCAATGCGCTCACAAAAATGTCTCACCTTCATTTCGCTTGTACGAAGAATGCGGCGAAGCGGATCGCCGACATGGGCGAGGAGCCTTGGCGCATTACCTTCAGTGGCAGCCTTTCGCTCGATGCGCTCCGCCGCGAGCCCCTGCTGAGCCGCGCAAAGCTCGAAAAGAGGCTCGGGTTTGAGGTCCTGCCAGATTCTCTGGTTTGTATCTACCATCCCGTTACCATGCTGCCCAACCCCACCGAAGAGGCCGAGGAGGTCTTTGCGGCACTCGCAGGTCTGGGACGGCAGATCACCTTGATTTATCCCAATGCCGATGCCGGGGGACGTCAGTTGGTCGAGAGGGCGATCGATTTCGCCAAGGAGCAGGAGCAAGCGCGTGTGCTCGTGAATCTCGATCATCTGGTCTACTTAAGTCTCCTGAAACATTCAGGTGTACTGATCGGGAATTCCAGCAGCGGGATCATCGAATCCACCTCCCTCGCTCTTCCCGCCATCAACGTTGGCATCCGGCAGCGAGGCCGGGAGCATGCCAAGAACGTGATCGATGTTCCGGCACAAGCGGGGGCCATCGAAGGAGCCGTGAAGCTTGCGCTCTCGCCAAAATTCGGCCGCTCGCTACGGGATCTTGAGAACCCTTATGGCCAAGGCAACGCTGCCCGCATCATCTCCAGGGTGCTGGCGCGATCGCCGCTTGGCGCAAAGCTCCTGTTCAAGCACGCCCATCTGCTATGAATCTCCGTATCCCGCTTGCGAAACCGGAACTCACCGAGGTGGACCGCAAAGCCGTCATGGACGTGCTCAAGACCCCTTACCTCAGCTCCGGCCCGAAGGTTGCCGAATTCGAACGCGCCATGTGCGATTACACGGGGGCGGCACACGCCGTCGCGGTCAATTCCGGGACATCGGCCCTACAGCTTGCCATTCGAGCCCTCGGAATCGAGCGTGGAGCCGAAGTCGTCGTGCCGTCATACACATTTTCCGCGCTGCTCAACGCCATTCTCCTCGAAGGGCTCCGTCCGAGATTCGTGGATTTAGACGCTTGCTCGTACAACTGCTCTGCCGAGTCGATGCTGAGGGTGATCACGCCTGAAACCCGGTTGATCATGGTCGTGCACACATTTGGCTTTCCGGTGGACGGAATCAAGATTGTCGAGGACGTGCGGAGAACAGCGGGCGGGAAAAGGATTCACGTAATCGAGGATGCCTGTGAGGCTTTGGGAGCGGAGGCGAACGGGCGGAAAGCGGGAACCGTCGCCGATGCTGGCCTGTTTGCCTTTTATCCAAACAAGCAGATCACTACCGGCGAAGGCGGTATGCTCGTCACCTCGGACGAAAATTTGGCACAAAGGGCGGCTCGGCTACGCAACCAGGGGCGAGATCCGGCGCTCGGCTGGAATTCGCAAGCCGAGGTGGGTTTCAGCTATCGGATCTCCGACATCAATTGCGCGCTCGGAATTTCTCAGCTCGCACGAATCGAAGCGGTGATTCAAAAGCGTCAGATGCTGGCGGAAACCTATCATGGCGCCCTGGCCGGTATTTCACAGATTGATCGGCCGCCGCGATCCTCTGATATCGGACGGATCAGCTGGTTCGTTTATCCGGTTCAACTCGGGGCAGAGTTTAACGCGGAAGACCGCGACCGAATCTGCCAAGCAATGCTCGAGAGGGGAATCGCGACGGGAAGGTATTTCGCGCCATTGCACCGCCAGCCGGCCGTGCGAGGCTTGGCGAAGACCGTACTCACAGGAGAGGCGGAGTTTGCCGTCGGAAACGCCTCTGAGGCATGGCAAGCTGGGTCGTTGCCGAATACGGAATTTGTGGCCGATCGCGTGATCCAGCTGCCGTTCTTTAACGAGCTGACGGAAAGTGAAATTCAGCAGGTGTGCAGCGCCTTGCAAGGTGCGATTCAGCAGCTGAAACGAAGGACATAGAGCAGATTTCCCATGCAGCTGGGGCGATGAACTTTGCCCGTCCCATAGTCGATGACAACTCGCTCGCTCGACTCAAGACCGGCGGATCGAGCTAGATGCTCCATCTCGGGATGGGTAAAAACGTGGCCATAGGTCCTGATTTCGCCTGCGGAGGTTTGCCACCGCGCTTGGACATCGCCACTGTCGTTGCTCGGCGCCAGATGATCACCGAGCCAACGGGCGGCCGTCATCACAACCCCGTAGGAGCGCACGTTGTAGCGGTGAATGACATCCAGAAACAGTAGCCCCTTCGGGGAAAGCAGTTGCGCGGCAAGGCTCAAGGCACGCACCCGGTTCTTGGATCCTTCTACGTGTCCGAGAACGTTCCACAGGCAGGTGATCACGTCGAAGCGAAGTGCCACCTTCGATACATCCAAATCCTCCACCCGTGTTCGCCAGACCTCACATGCGGAAGGGTTCTCTCCCGACATGCTCACACTGGGTTCCAAGAGAACCACCTGCGAGATTTGAGACGTGCTCGCGATGCGCAGGGCTCGCTGGCCGTCCCCTGCCCCGATGTCGAGCAAGGAAGAAGCTCCTAGAGGAATTCGGGTTGCGATCAGTTCTTCAACCCGGCGCAGATACGCGGCGCGTCGTCTGCTGAAATGTGAATAGTAGGGAGCGAGCTGGTTGTAGGCGGCTACAGGATCAAGCCGTTGCTTGAGGGAATGAGATTTCGGCCAGGAACTCACCGCTTCCCGACGACGAGCGGCTGAATCTCTTCGATGTCCACCAGATTCGTCGGGTAGACACCGGTATAGCAGGCGGTGCAATAGGTGGTCTTCTCGCCGTCGCGGCAGGCCTTCCTCAAACCTTCGAGCGAGAGATACGCCAAAGAATCGGCGCCGATGTATTGTCGGATCTGTTCGATGGTGTTGTTGGCCGCAATAAGTTCCTTTTTGCGCGGGGTGTCCACGCCATAGAAGCACGGCGACATGGTCGGCGGGCATGAGATGCGCATGTGGACTTCCTTGGCGCCGGCGTTACGGATCATACGAACGATCTTGCGGCTGGTGGTGCCACGAACGATGGAGTCGTCGATCAGCACCACGCGCTTGCCTTCCAGCAGGCTGCGCACCGGGTTCAGTTTGAGCTTCACCCCAAAGTCTCGCACCGATTGCTGCGGTTCAATGAAGGTGCGTCCGACGTAATGGTTGCGAATGAGCCCAAAGCGGAGAGGAATACCACTCTCGGCAGAATATCCAATCGCGGCCGTGACTCCTGAATCCGGGACCGGCACGATCAAGTCGGCATCGGCCGGAGATTCCCGGGCGAGTTGCCGTCCAAGTTCTTCTCGGCTCTCCTGCACGGAACGTCCGAAGATTCTGCTGTCCGGTCGCGCGAAATACACGTGCTCGAAGATGCAGCTCGACTGCGGCATGGCTGAGGCGTAGAAGCGGGATGTCGGGGGGCCATCGGGGCCAACGATGATCAACTCGCCGGGCTTTACTTCGCGCTCATACTTGGCGCCAATCAGATCAAAGGCGCAGGTTTCGGATGCAAATACGATTGTGTCCTGACGCTGCTCCCCCTGTGCAGGAATGCGTCCCATGGCCAAGGGGCGGAAGCCTCGCGGGTCACGCGCCGCAAAAATCCGGTCTGGACTGATCATCACCAGCGAAAACGCCCCTTCCACTCGACGCAATGCGTCGGTGATTGCGTCCGGCAGAGTCTGTTCCCGGGATTGGGCAATGAGGTGGACGATGACCTCCGTGTCGCTGGTGGTCTGGAAGATCGATCCCTGCGCTTCCATCCGCGCCCGGATGTCTTGCGCGTTGGTGAGATTGCCATTGTGCGCCAGGGCGATCATGCCTTTGTTCGATTGCACCATGATCGGCTGTGCGTTGAGGATGGCGGAATCGCCCGAGGTCGAGTATCGCGTGTGGCCGATGGCGAGCGTGCCGCGGATGCGCGAGAGCTTTTTCTCAGTGAAGATGTCGGCTACGAGACCCATCGCCTTGTGGATGTGCAGTGACAAGCCGTCGGAGGTGACGATGCCCGCCGATTCCTGCCCGCGATGCTGCAAAGCGTGCAAGCCAAGGTAAGCGAGCGTCTCCGCCTCTGGGTGCTGATAGATTGCTACCACCCCGCACTCTTCGCGAAACTTGTCCGAATTTGCCATCGGTTCCCGCCCCTTAGTTCAACCCAAATTCAGTCGGCTGCTATCCCCACAGGCTCCGCTCTTAACGCCTGCTCGAGCGCATTCTCATACACTTCGCGCAATTCGGCAATGGATGCCCGAATGAGCGTTCGACCATCTACTTTGATTTCCAAGTTGCCGGAAATGGTCTCCCCCAACCGATCAGCGAAAATGCCGTATTGGCCCGCTACTTCTTTGATTCGAACCACGTTAGCCGGGTCGCAAGAGATTACGACGCGGCTTGCGTCCTCGCCAAACAGCACAAATTCTGGTGCAATTCCTTGAGAAGAAAGGTCGACCGAGCAGCCGGTCTGCCTGGGAAAGGCGCATCGGGACAGGGCGACGGCCAACCCGCCCTCCGAGCAATCGTGCGCGGAATCAATCAGGTGCGAGGCGATGAGTTGAACCAGGGCCTTCTGCAGGGCCGCTTCGCTTTCTAGTTCGAGTGCCGGGGGGAAGCCCCAGAGCTGTTTCAGCACGGTCTTGGCGTACTCCGAAGACCCGAGCTCGGTTTCCGCGTCGGTCAGGTCTCCGGGCTCAGAACCTCGCAAGAGAACAACGGAACGGCCCGTTTCGCGGAAGTGCGGGAACATGGCCTTGCTGACGTCTTCAAGGATGCCAACCACACCCAGCACCGGAGTGGGATAAATCCCTTCTCCGAGCGTTTCGTTGTAGAAACTGACATTGCCGCCGGTGATCGGGATGTCAAGCTCCTCACAAGCCTTAGTGATTCCATCAATGACTTGCGAGAACTGCCACATGATCGGCGGCTTCTCGGGATTGCCAAAGTTCAGGCAATTTGTCGCCCCCACGGGTAAGGCTCCGGTGCAGGCCACGTTGCGCGCTGATTCGGCAACCGCATGCATTGCGCCCAGCTTTGGATCGAGGTAGCACCAGCGCCCATTTCCATCGAGGGCCATCGATAACCCACGTTGCGAGCCCTTGATGCGAATCACTCCGCCATCGCCATTTCCCGGGCCCTCGACCGTATTGGTCTGCACCATCGAGTCGTACTGCTGATAAATCCAGCGCTTGCTGCAGATGTTGTCCGAGCCGAGGAGGGTCATCAGGTCGGCGGTAAATTCTGTTCGCTGGCCAAGCCTGATATTTTCCGGCATCTCCCGCGGAATGGGAGGTTCAAAGCGCGCCAGCGGGCGCTTATAAACCGGAGCGTCATCGGTCAGTGCGGTATTGGGAATATCGGCAACCACCTGGCCGTGCTCGAGCACCCGCATGCGCGACTCGCTGATTACGCGCCCGACCTCGACCGCGTCAAGTCCCCACTTGCGGAAAACGCGATAGACCTCTTCTTCGCGCCCTTTCTGGGCCACGAGCAGCATGCGTTCCTGCGACTCGCTCAACAGGATTTCGTAGGCATTCATGCCAGTCTCGCGCTGCGGCACTCGGTCCATTTCGATCTCTAAGCCAACACCGCCGCGCGCGCCCATCTCGCAGGTTGAGCAAGTCAACCCCGCGGCCCCCATGTCCTGAATCCCTACAATCGCTCCGGTTTGCATGGCTTCGAGGCAGGCTTCCAGAAGGAGCTTTTCTAAGAAGGGATCTCCCACCTGAACATTCGGCCGCTTGGCTTCGGATTCTTCGCTGAACTCTTCTGAAGCCATGGTCGCGCCATGAATGCCGTCGCGACCGGTCTTGGCGCCAACGTAGATGACGGGATTGCCTTCACCTGAAGCTTTCGCGTAGAAGATCTGGTCTTTGCGCACCAATCCGAGCGCAAAGGCGTTCACCAGCGGGTTCCCGGAATAGCATGGTTCCAACTTGGTCTCACCACCCAGATTCGGAACGCCAAAGCAATTGCCGTAGGAAGCAATGCCGCTGACCACCCCTTCGAGAATGGAGTGGTTTCGGTGAATATCAGCGTGCGTGGCGGGGGACCCGGTGCCCGCTTCTTCTGCCCTGATCGGCCCGAACCTCAACGAATCCATGACCGCTACCGGCCGCGCGCCCATGGTGAAGATGTCGCGCAAGATCCCGCCCACCCCGGTGGTCGCGCCCTGAAAGGGTTCTACAAACGAAGGATGGTTGTGGGATTCGATCTTGAAAGCACACGCCCATCCTTCGCCGATATCGATGATTCCCGCGTTCTCGCCCGGTCCTTGCAGCACGCGCTGGCTGCGGGTCGGCAGGCGTTTCAGATGAACACGCGAAGACTTGTAGGAGCAGTGCTCACTCCACATCACGCTGAAGATTCCGAGCTCGGTAAAGGAGGGTTCACGCCCAAGCAGGGATTTGATGCGCTCGAATTCCTCCGGCGTGATTCCGTGGCCACGCAGTATTTCGGGAGTAATTGCAGGGATCGCCGTGGTGGTCATGTGGGGAAACTCTATTGTCGCATTTCCCGGCATTGCAGCAAAAGCAGAAAAACTGCAGCGCAGAAACCAAGTACCCGCTCGTGCGTCGCGCCTCTCGCACACAGCTGCGAGCAGTGATCTTTGGGCCACGACCCCCTATACTGAGTCGGATGAAATCCGTCATCGTGGGCACGGCGGGCCACATCGATCACGGCAAGACGGCCCTGGTCAAGGCTCTCACCGGCATCGATGCCGACCGGCTGGAAGAAGAAAAGCGCCGTGGCATAACGATTGACCTGGGATTTGCGCACTTGGAAATGAATGCCTCCAATGGCGAGGTGCTGCGCTTCGGCTTTGTCGATGTCCCCGGCCACGAGCGCTTCGTGCGCAACATGCTGGCGGGAGTGGGAGGGATCGATCTCGTTCTCTTCGTCATTGCCGCGGATGAGGGAATCAAGCCACAAACCCGCGAACATTTCGATATCTGCCGGCTGCTTTGTGTTCAGGGCGGCATTACCGTTCTGAGCAAATCCGACCTGGTGGACAAAGACACCCTCGAACTTGTCCGCATGGAGGTCGAAGACCTCCTTCGAGGATCGTTTCTCGAGAATTCTCCCATTCTCCTCCTCAGCTCGCTGACCGGAACGGGCGTCCCGGATCTCAAGCGAGAGTTGGTGCACCTGGCAGGAAAGCTTCCCGCTCGCAACTCGCAAGCGATTGCCCGGTTGCCGATCGATCGCGTCTTCAGCATGAAGGGCTTCGGAACGGTCGTCACCGGAACCCTGGTGGCGGGAACCGTCCGCACGGAAGATGCCCTGGAACTGTTTCCGTCCAGAAGACATGTCCGTGTTCGGGGCGTACAAGTGCACGGCTCTTTGGCCAATCACGCGGTTGCCGGCGAGCGCACCGCGCTCAATCTGCCGGGGGTCGAGAAGTCAGAGTTAGCTCGAGGCATGACACTCGCCAGCCCGGGGCTACTGCAGGCTAGCTCGCGCATCGATGTCAGGCTGTCGGTTCTGCCCTCTGCGCAGCCACTGCGGAACGGTGCCCGCGTGCATCTGCATGCCTTCGCTTCGGAAACGATCGCCGTGGTGCGGTTGCTGGGGGACAAGCAGTTGCTGCCTGGAAGCGAGGGGTTCTTGCAGCTACAGCTTGCTGACTCACTCTTATTGGTTCCAGGGGATCGCTTCATCATCAGGCAATTTTCGCCGGTGATCACGATCGGTGGCGGCGTCGTCCTGGACACCTTGCCGCAAAAGAAAGCAGCTGCCGGCGAACGGCTCAGGTTCTTGGAGAGCTTGAGCGCGGGAACCCTGCAGTCTGTGGTTCTGGCCCGCACTGTTCGTCGCGCGCAGCAAGGAATCACCGTGGCGCAGCTGGGCGCGGAAACCGGTCACACACGGAATGAAGTGGAAGCGGCGATCAAAGAGCTGAGATCCGGCGGATCGATCGTTGGCCATCGCGATTGGGTCGTGGACGCGCGCGCCTTAGTCTCCGCGGTTGAAAACCTACGGCAAATTGTTTCGAACTTCCACAGCAAGAATCCACTTGTTCCCGGAATTTCCAAAGATATTCTGCGCGAGCAGGCAGCACTTTCTGCCATCGCTTTCGATGCGGTATTGAGCGCCGCGCTCCTCGGAAAGCAAGTTGCGGTCACCCAAGACTTAGTTCATCTACCCGGCCGGGGCGTTGAAATGAAAGATGAAGAAGCCCAGTCGCGTAAGACGATCGAGCAGGCATTTGCCTCAGCTGGGCTCAAAGTCCCGGCCCTAGAAAACGTGCTGGCCGGGCTCAAAATCGACAAGCTGAGGGCGCAGAAGATCGTCACGTTGCTGCTTCGCGAGAAGCTGCTGGTCAAGGTTTCGGATGACCTCGTATTTCACCGTGCTGTGCTCGATCAGCTGCGCAGCTCACTGGTTGCGCAAAAAGCTAAGAACCCGAAGATCGATGTTGCGGCATTCAAAGACCTCACCGGGGTGAGCCGCAAGTACGCCATTCCTTTGCTCGAGTACCTCGACCGCGAGCGGGTCACCAAACGTATTGGAGATGAACGCGTAATTTTGTAAGAACCAGCTTTTTCGCGAGCTACTTCGCCCAGCTCTGCTTCGCGTAATTTCTGCGCTGCCGCGGGAAAAATCGCTGTACGGTAACGCCACGCGGCTCATAAGGAGTCCGCTGGATTCTCCCCGAACACGAATCCGAATAGATTGCCAGAGTCAGACGAATTTATTTGGGAGGCGGGATCGCTATGAAAGGAAAAGCAACACTGGTTTCACTCGTGCTGCTCTCGGGAACATGGGTGCTAGCACAAAGCACCGCCCCGGACAGCACACCTTCGAGCACCGGCTCTTCGCAGACGCAAAGCAGCCCCTCGACGCCCCAAACTGCTCCACCGAGTTCGACACCCCAAACTTCACCCACTACGACACCTCAGACGTCGCCAAGTACAACCCCCCAGGCTTCGCCGGATACCACTAGTCCGAGCACCAGTCAGCCAGCGCAATCCACCCCGGCCACGAATGCCCCGGGGAGTACCGATCAGACGGGAACAGGATCTGCTGCCCCTGGCGCAGCACAGTCCGGTACCACCAACCAAGGTGCCGGCGCGGCCGGTGGAGTTGGAAGCGGTTCTTCTAACGGCACAAACCCGGGCGGGGCCAATGCAGCCAGCGGCAACACCTTGACCGGCTGTCTCGCAGGCTCTCCGATTACCGGCAGTTACATGCTGACGGACCCAAGCGGAAATAACTACAAGCTCACCGGCAATCTGGACAGCCTACGCATGCTCGTCGGCAACCAAGTCCAGGTCACGGGCACTGCTGCAGAAAACGGTGGTTCCGCTTCTGCGAGCGCGACCAACCCAGGCTCTGCCGATCAGGCACAGGCCAGCGCTTCTACCGGCACGGCGTCGGCGGGCGCAAATTCTGGCATGAATTCGAGCTCTAATACCGCAACTGCAAGCAGCGGCGGTATGAAGCAGTTCAACGTAACGAATGCCACCAAGGTGTCTGAGCAGTGCGGGAGCGCTTCGCCCGCAAAACCATCCAGCAGCCCGAGTTCGCTTTTGCACCGAAATCAAATCATGGTCGCGGCTCTTCAAACCGGAGCCGGGACTGGGGCTGGCGCTGGCGCTGGCGCTGGAACAGGATCTCAGAGCGGAACCACGGGAACCATGAACGGCCAAACCGGCTCGACCCCAGGCCAAACCACAACTCCTGGTTCCACCCAGACTCCGGGTACCTCACAGCCAGGAACGGCGGCACCCACTCCCGGAACTGCGGCCCCGACGCCGGGTACTGCAGGTTCGGCACCGGTCCCCAGCACGACCCCGGAGACGACCCCAACGGGACCAACGCCCGAGACAACGCCGACTCCGTCCACGCCCGAGACCAGCCCTACGACTCCTGCGCCGAGCAGCGCTCCGGGATCGACCAATCCGTCCACCACTCCGGGAACGACATCTCCGAATGGCGGTAGCAGCACAACGCCGGGAACGACTACTCCACCTAGTAGCACGCCTCCAACCACGACGCCGCAGGGGAACACCCCGAACACCACACCTCCGCCTAGCGCCTAGGGCCCTGTGGCAAAAACAGAAAGGCCTGCTTCGGCAGGCCTTTCCGTTTGCTCCTTTGGGCCTGAACCGGCCGATTCCGCTGTGAGATAATTTTTGCTCTGGAGCGACCATCATGGAGCACAAGGTTTACTGCATCAAGCTGCACAAGGAACTTCCCGGCCTCGACGAGCCGCCGTTTGATACCGATCTCGGGCGCAAGATTTACGACAATGTCTCCCAGCAGGCCTGGAGCCAGTGGACCGAGTTCTGCAAGATGCTCCTCAATGAATATCGTCTCAACCCGGCCCGCAGAGAAGACCAGGAAGTGATCGTCCGTCAGATGGAGCAATACTTTTTCGGCGAGGGCGCAGCTCCGCCGCCGGAGTATGTTGCGCCTGAACAGAAGCAATAATCAGCAAGGGCCCGCACGCCGCGGTTAAAACCGAAACACAATTCCTGTCGAGATGCGGAAGTTGGTTTGGCTTCCGCGGAATAGGTAGCTCCGCATCCAATCGGCCTGAACCCGCAAGGCTACGGCTTGAAGGAGTTTGTAGTCCATCCCACCGCCCATGGCCTGAGCGTACCCAAACTCGGAGGTGGAGATTCCGCCGCCCGCGTCCGTCTGGTGACTGAAGCCGAAAAGAGCCTGCGCAAAAGGAGTGTACTTCCCGAAGGTGGTGGATACGCGCGGTCCGAAAAGCACGCTATGCCGGCTTCCGTTGAGGCCAAACTTCATGGGAGAACAACCTACACCGATGCAGCTCGTGGTAGCCGAGCCATAGTGCCAGTCGAAGTCCCCGACTCCGCCGAGCCAAGGGAGGAATTTGCCCTCTACGCTCGCCTCCCATCCATTCATCGCCACATCGATGGGGCCGGGATTAAACACCTGTCCGCCGGAATAGGAATAGCCAAAAAACGCGTTACCACTCCTAGGAATTTGCCCTCGGCATATGGCAGTGAAAATCAGGAGGGTGAAGATGATCGTGCAGTTCTTACGCAACGAACGCTCCTCAGCACAGAGCAACTTAGGATGCTCCCGGCTAGTGCCCGGATGCCAAACAGAACCCAGATTTGCTTGTTGGTACCCCAGGCTTCTTTTTCGGATTTTTTACACTTTACAAAAAAACTCCGTCTATAGTGAAACAGGAGTATGAGTGTTGGCACTATTTAGCCATGAGGGGATGTTCTGCAGTGGCCGTTCTAGAAAAGAATGACAACGATTTCTCCCGTAACGTCGGTTTTTCAACCAAAACAGAAAGCCTAGGAAACGTCTCCATAATTCATTGTGCCGGGCGTTTATGCTACCAGGGGGAAGCCCAGCCGCTGGCCGAGACCGCGAAAGAATTTATGCGAGCCGGGAATCATTTGGTTTTAGATTTCGGCACACTGGACCTCCTGGACAGCGCCGGGATTGGTCAGTTGGTGCTCATCAGCATGCAGGCTCAGGCCCTGGATCGCGAGGTATGCATCGCCTGCTCGTCCGAGCGGGTTCGTTATCTCCTCGAACTCACAAACGTGGCATCTCTGTTTAGCTTTTTCGGCTCGGTGAGCGAGGCGTTGGCAGAGTGTTCGTCGAGCGCCGCCTGACTCTGTCTAGGTTGAAGCACGTCTGCTTTTGACGATCTTCGCAGTCGTAATTCCCTGGCCAACGTGCCGCTGCGCGTGATCCCCTACATGGATTACGAGCCCGGCAACGGTTGTCGGCAACTGTTGCCGGCCGACCACTCGCGTTTCAGGCAGGCGCTCGGGCGGGATGGCAAGTATCCTTTCGGCGGCCGATTGCAACCCGCGGTGGAGTTCCGCAAACAGCGCCTCGCGCGTGGCTGCGGGATCCAACTCTTGCTTCATCGCCGCGATCTGTTCAGGGCTCAACGGCCGGTTCTCGGCATAGGTAAGCAAGCGGTCCGTGCTGCGCGCGATGTGCCGCAGATGAAATGCCACCGGTGCTGCCGCTCCGGGAGAGGCATTCAGTTCCTCATCTGACAAATCTCCACACCATTTTTGCAAATCTTCTTTCGCCAGTTCGAGGGCATGCAAAACCGCGCGTTGCACCGGGTCCACTTCCGCGAGGGTCCCGCGTAGCCAAGGTTCCGGGAGTTTGGGACTGTTCATGCGACAGGCATTCAGAATTCAGCAACCAGCAGACAGGACAAGAGGCCTTTGGCGTTTCGCAAGCTCAAAAGCCTGAATCCGAGTGCCAGGCGGCTGGATGCTAATGAGTATAACCGCATCAACCGACACCAATTTGGGTTTGCTGCTGTGAAGTTATATGCTTGCAGCTAGTGCAGGACACGTCCGGCAGGTCTCCGACAACCCCGCTCTATATAGGCCTGGTGATCACCCTTATCGCCGTGGTCGCCTACTCGTTTTCCGTCACCCGCGGAATCGACAGCCTGCGCGATCTTCAGAAGAACTTGATCGACCGCAACCGCCGCGACTCGCTGCAACTTCTGCGGATTCAAAATGAACTCAATTCGATCGGCATGTCCATGCGCGACATGCTTGACGTAGATCCGAGCGACACCGGCCAGAAATATCCGCTCACCGCCTGGCAGGCGCAATTTGACCGGATGCGCGGCGACTTGGAAGACGCGTTTCACCGGGAGCAACAAGTGTCGCCGCAGGATCGAACCGCTGATCAGCAGCAGTATCTGGAAAGATCGCTTGCCCAGTTCTGGAACGCGATGGACCGCAATTTCGAACTCGCGCGCAATGGCCAGGAAGCCGAAGCCCGCGCGCAAATCAGGCTCTCGCTGCAGGCGCGCTTGGCCGCCCTGAGCAATGCCGTGGCCCGCCTGCTGGTACAGAACAATGAAGTCGAGGAGCGCGCCGCCGCCCAGGTCAGCAAGATTTACGATCATGTACAACGTCAGGCATATTTTTTCCTGATCGGGACCCTGATGGCCATTGTTCTCACCAGCTTGTTTCTGATCCATTCGAATCGCCAGCTCTTCAATCGCCTGGGAGCGCTCTCCGCCCAACGCAGCGAACTCGCCCAAACGCTGATCTCGACTCAGGAATCAACGCTTCGCTACATCTCCCGCGAACTGCACGATGAGTTTGGCCAAATTCTCACTGCGGTGGGCGCGATGATTGGCAGGGCACGCAGCCATGCTCCGGAAAACTCGCCGCTACGCACCGAACTCCTCGAAGTACGCGAGATCGCGCAGAACACCCTCGAAAAGGTTCGCAGCCTTTCGCAGGCGCTTCATCCGGTCATGCTCGATGAGGCTGGCCTGGAGTCCACCATCGAATGGTATCTGCCGGTGGTGGAAAGGCAGACCGGAATTGGCATATCCTACGAGAAAAGTGGAACTCCGTTTCCCGTGAGCGGCGATTCGGCGGTCCACATTTATCGCGTTTTGCAAGAAGCCTTGAACAATGTGGCCAGGCACTCCGGCTCGAAAAAGGCGCGGGTACGGCTGCACTTCGCAAACTCTGCGCTGGAATTGGAAGTCGCCGATAACGGTACCGGGTTCTCCGACTCCCCCGCCCGCCGCGGGCTTGGGATGGTGGCCATGCGCGAGCGTGCCGAGTTGCTCGGTGGCACCATTCGATTCGAGCCGGCACCCGGCGGCGGTACTGTAGTGAAGCTCGAAGTTCCGCGGGAGGCAGTTTCCCGCGAGACCCAGGAGATGCATGCCTGACAAAATTTCAGTTCTGCTGGTCGACGACCACAGCCTGGTGCGCCGCGGGTTCCGTCGCATGCTGGCAGACGAATCAGATATGAACGTGGTCGGCGAAGCGAGCGACGGCCAGGAAGCCGTTCAGCAGGCGCAACTGCTCAAGCCGCGGGTCATCGTCATGGACTGCGCCCTACCCGAGATGAACGGCATACAGGCAACTCGCAAGATTCTCGAATTTGCGCCGCAGACGCTCATCCTTATGCTCACCATGCATACCGAGGACACCTGGGTGCGCCAGGCGCTTGAAGCCGGCGCCAAGGGCTACGTGCTGAAGAACGCGCTGGATCTCGAACTGGGCTCCGCCATCCGCCGCATGGTGAACGGGGAAACTGTGCTCGACGGACAACTTTCGTTCCAGCAAAGCCTCAAAGGCGAACGCGGTTCGGGTCTCACTGCGCGGGAAGTCGAGATTCTGCAGCTGATTTGCGACGGAAAGTCCAACAAAGAGATCGCCGCTCAACTGGATCTCAGCGTGAATACCGTTGCCGTGCACCGCGCCAATATCATGGACGCGCTCGGCATCCACAAGACCGCAGAACTGGTTGTCTACGCCATTCGTAACGGGCTGGTGAACCTTCCGTGAATCGCCGCTCCTTTCTGCGGCATACGGGTCGGAGTGCTGCCGCGGCAGTGCTCTCCCGATCGGGACTCTTTTCACTCCCGCCGCAGCAATCGCTCGGCTTTCAATTCACCGATGTGACCAGTTCAGCGGGAATTCGTTTTCGCCACAACGATGGATCCTATGGCGGAAAACTGCTTCCGGAAACGCTTGGTCCAGGCTGCGCATTCATCGACTACGATTCCGACGGCTGGCAGGACATTCTGCTGGTCAACAGCATGGATTGGCCCGGCCACACCCGCCAGCGCTCGACGCTGAAGCTCTATCGCAACAACCGGAACGGCACGTTCACCGATGTCACAAGGGAGGCCGGTCTCGATGTCGAGATGTACGGCTTGGGGGTTGCCGTCGGGGACTATAACAACGATGGGTTCCCGGACATACTGATCACCTGTGTTGGGCAGAACCGCCTGTTCAAAAACACCGGCCAAGGGAGGTTCGTGGACGTAACCGCTTCGAGCGGCCTCGGCAGGCGCCTCGCATTCAGCACCTCGGCCATCTGGTTCGACTACGACCGCGACGGGTTGCTTGATCTGTTTGTCTGCAACTATGTGAAGTGGTCGGCGGAGCACGATGTATTCTGCAGCATTGACGGCAAGCACAAGTCCTACTGCACGCCCGAAGCCTACGTAGGAGAAACCTGCTGGCTTTTTCACAATCGTGGGAATGGGACGTTTGAGGATGTCACCGCCTCGAGCGGAATTTTCGATAGCAGTTCGAAGTCTCTGGGGGTCGCGCTCTTAGACTATGACCAGGACGGCTGGCCCGATCTGCTGGTCGCCAATGACACGCAGCCAAATAAGCTCTACCGCAATCAGCGCAACGGAACTTTCCGTGACGTGGCCGTAGAGTCGGGGATCGCCTTCAGTCAGGAAGGTAAGGCTCGCGCCGGCATGGGAGTGGATGTAGGCGATTTCGACAACTCAGGCCGATCAGGGGTCGCGATCACGAATTTCGACAACGAAATGATCGGGCTCTATCGAGCCGAGGCGAACGGGAACTTTGCGGATGTGGCTCTGCAGAGTGGCGTAGGATTGCCGTCGAAGACCACGCTCGGGTTTGGCTGCACATTTTTTGACTGCAATCTCGACGGATGGCTGGATCTTGTCGCGGTGAATGGCCATATCGACGACACCGTGCGCAACGTGCGTAATGTCGGTTACGCGCAGCCCCCGCAGTTGTTCCTCAATGACGGGAGAGGGCATTTCCGTGAAGTGGGATCGCAGGTTGGAGGTGGATTCAATGAACCGCGAGTTGGGCGCGGGCTCGCCGTCGGTGACTTCGACCGGGATGGAGACCAGGATCTGCTGATGACCACCAACAACGGCCCTGCCTACTTGTTGCGCAACGACCAGACCGGAGGGAACCGCAGCATTCGGTTGAAGCTGATCGGCACCAAGTCGAACCGCGACGGTATCGGCGCGCGCATCAAGCTGTTCGCAGGTGGAGTGATGCAGACACGCTTCGTTCGCAGCGGCTCAAGCTACCTGTCCCAGTCGGAGTTGCCCGTCACTTTTGGTCTTGGACAGGAGACCATCGAGCGTATTGTCATTGATTGGCCGAGCGGAAGAAGTGAAGAGCACAAGAGCCTGCAGGTTGGGAAGGAGTATGAAGTTACAGAGAGCAGGCCCGGGTTACGTGTCCTTCCTTAGACAGTTTCAGGTTGATGGTTCTTCGCCGGCTCATCTCCGGCAGCGGGATACTCGCAGGTTCTCCCCAAAATCGTGGATTTCATCACAGGCAACCCTGTGCAGCTCTGTTCTCCACTTCCCGGGTTCATCACTTATCCAGCCCGTCTCGAAGAGCCAGATTTCAGACCTTTGCACAGGAAGCATGTTCCATGCCTGCCGTATTACCTGCGGCAATTCCTCGGCCGCAAAGCTGCTCTGACTCCCGACCGAGGTGAGCAGGGTCTTCTCGGCGCAAGGAGCGACCAGGAGGTCCTTGGGCGTAGGCCCGAACGGCAGCGAAGTTTGCCTTCCACAAAGGTAGTATCCGAGGACCAACGCACCCTGGTAGTCCGCGAGAATTGCCGAACCAGTTGGTTGGGAATTCAGCTGCGCGATGGCTTGCTTCATCAAGGGCTGCTGCTGATTTCCCGGCCGAATGAAAGGAGGGGTTGGGGAAGCAAATATGTTAGCAACGATCAGCAGCACGAGGACAGCGGCCAAACGGCGGCTCGGACCGATGGCTCTTGCCGTGATCAGATCGATTCCAATGGCAATAGCGGGAATTGCGGAAACTGCGAGCACAACGTCGTGCCGAGTTCCTCCGTATGGATAAATGCCTGCGATTGCGGTTGCGATCGCCAAGATAAAGGGCGTGGCACAAAGGACGGCCAGAGCCCGCGGGGATTTTAGCCGCTCCGGTTTACCTGCGAACATTGCCAGCAAGCCGGCAAGAAAAAAGAGGAGCATCACCACGCCAATCGTTCCATGGCTGAAGAAGTAGCGGAAAAGGCGACTGGTCCGTGTCACCATGAATGTCCCCAGGTGATCGCTTCCAGAGTGATAGATCGACTTGCTCAACCATGTCGCGGCGATCTCGGAAGGTACGCGGGCGTTCCGCAGCTTCAGCACCTGCGTCTTGAACAACGCGATGCAGATTGACAGCGCAATTATCTGTCCAGTGACCCACGCGGATTTTGCGCGACGCGGGCAGCTCCATACAAGCATCCATCCGTAAATTCCCCAGGCGGCCGCAAACAAGAGCGCCGAGTAGTGCGTCAGCAACGCCAGCCAGAGCGTGATAGAGGAAAACCATATCCAGCGGGAGGAGTCCTCCTGCCATCCGCGTTCAAGGGCATACAAAGAACCGGCGCAGAACAATAAAAGGAGCGAATACTGCCGGACCTCCGCCGAGAGTGAAATCAGCACAGGAGAGAACAGGCACATCACAAGCGCGAGCAATGCCACATTTGATCCGGCAATTCTCTGCACCCAACGGAACAGAATCCAGCAGAACAACGCTCCGGCGATAACGAACGGCAAACGAAGGAAGAATTCGGAGGATCCCAACTTTGTCCATCCATGCAGCAGGAAGAACATCAGCGGCGGATGTGCGGTCGTGAGGCTTACTTCGTATGTTTGCCGCAGAGTTGGTTGCGCGGCGACAAAGTAATGTAAGGCTTCATCGGGGTTCAAGAACGTGCGTGCTGCGATCCAAAGGCGGGCGACGCTGCCAATGGCCAGCAATATTGCCGCAATCCAAGGCGCGAACTGTTCGCCTGACGTGAGCGATGAGGATGCCGCCATGAATGCCTCATTCTATCTACTTACGACGTGCCGCTCGAGCATAACCGTTCCATACAACTGCTAAACTCAGGATTCAAATGGAGACCTTCCATCAGACGGGAACTAAGCAGGCGGCGATTTTGAGGGGGTCGGGAGAGCGAGCGCGACCACGCGATCTTCCCGCACCAGGTGCGACCGGAACGCTCGTGCTTTTCTACGTTGCCTGCTGGTTTGCCCTTGTATCCGGGCTTCTGGAGGGTGCCGGGCTCCTTGCCTTTCAGCGGGTGAATTGGGCCCAATGGGCACGGGTTCTCCACGTCTCCAAAGAAATACTCTGGATTTCCCCCATCGTCGACCTCGTCTTCTTCCTGCTCATTGCTTTGGCGGTTGCGCTTCTTTCTCGTGTCCAACGGCGCATGCCTGGTCTTCGCGTTCTGGTTTTTATTCTCACGTTCCTAAGCGCTTACGATTGGCTGCTCGTCACCGGGCGCCTGTACAAAAGAGCATGCCTGCTACTTGCCCTCGGCATTGCCGTCGCTTTCACCCGCTGGCTGAAGAAACACGAAGTACCAGCCGTGCGCTTCTGGGAACGTTCGGTTCCCGCCCTTCTTGGAATTTTTGTTTTGCTTCTGATTTCGATCGAAGGCGGCAAGCGCCTCGAGGAATCCTACGCGACATCACACCTGCCACCCTCCGCTCCCGGCTCCCCCAACGTCCTGCTGATCGTCATCGATACGCTTCGCGCTGATCACCTATCGGCTTATGGCTACTCGCGCCCGACGACTCCCCGGATTGCCAGCTTGGCGAGCCGCGGCATTTCGTTCGAGAACGCCGTGGCGCCTTCGTCTTGGAGTCTGCCTTCCCATGCATCGCTCGTTACCGGACGATCGGTTCACGAACACGGCGCCGGCAATGTCCGCCGTATGCCTTGGTTCGGTTGGGGCAATCGCTCCCTGAATGGCCTTCCTACGCTTGGCGAGGCCCTTCAGCAGCGGGGTTACCGCACCGGGGCCTTCTCCGCCAATCGCGTTTACTTCACCAGCAACATTGGGCTGGGGCGGGGATTTCTACACTTCGAAGATTATTTCGATAGCCTTGGAGATGCGTTCGTTCGCACCGAATTTGGCCGAGAGTTTGCTCGCTTGTACCTGAACCGGAGTGCGAAGAGCAAGTTCACGCGCTTTTTCCGCTGGGTTGGCCTTTCTAACTGGCTTGACAAGGACTCTGAAGGATCGGGCGAGTATGGCGGCGCGTTCGGCGTTCGCAAGCGGGCCGACGAACTCAATCGCGAGGCACTAGGCTGGATTCGACGCAAGAGCGATCATCCTTTCTTCGCATTCCTCACCTACCTCGACGTTCACTATTCCTACGGTGGCCCGCCCGGAATTACCAAGCCTGTCTGGGATCACGGTACGGCTGTCGATGAATACGACGCTGGCCTGAAGTACGAAGACGATTCGATTGGCGCTTTGCTCGCAGAGCTTGACCGGGATGGCATTCTGAAGAACACGCTTGTGATCCTGACCTCCGATCACGGCGAGTCTCTCGGAGATCACGGACTCAGCTATCACGGGGCCGCGCTCTACTGGGAGCTTGTGCGCGTACCGCTTATTTTTTCCTGGCCTGGACATCTCCCCGAGGGAGTGAGAGTCGAGCAACCTGTGGGCAACCAGGCAGTTGCGGCGACAGTGATGGCCACGATTAACGGAGGTAGCGATCCTTTCCCGCAGGTCTCGTTAGACCGGACCTGGGGCCCTAGAGCCAGTCTAGGATCTACAAACGCTGTGGACACGCCTACATCCGGAGAGAATCTTGTTGTTTCTGAACTTCCCGAAACCAATACGATTGTCAAAGAGGATCGCCTGATGCAAGCGAAAGAACCTCTTGCCACGGATGGTTGGATGAAGTCGGTTGTTTCAGGACGGTGGCAACTCATCATCCATGAAAAATATGGTGGGCAGCTCTACGATTGGAAAGCAGACCCCGGGGAACTTAGAGATCTGATTCATACACCCGAAGGACAGAAGGTGAGTGCGGCCTTAACTGGAGGGCGCTAAAAGGGGAATTTGCAAGGGGGAGGATTGCTGTGATGGCGCTCACCAAAATCGGCCAAGTGATTGTTCGCCAATGACTAAGCGGGTCACCGTTGCCTAGTTATTTTGCAGTATTGTTCGCGATCGGCGTCCGCGTGAAAATACCCCTAACGTCCTCATAGTTATGGCCACCTCCGGCCTGAGAATTGAGGAGTTCAACCCACGAAACCAAAACCGCCCGCGAGGGCGGTTTTGGTTTTTGAGCGAGATTCTCGCGATCGTCAAGCGCCCGGCTTGGCCACATAGAGCCATAATTTTGTTCCGCTGCATGGATTGTCCAACCGGGGAGAGGATCGCGCCAAGGTTTCACTGCTGTGCATCCCCGCAATTTCTCCTCGGCTGACTACGAAAGCCTTGAATTCGAGTCGATGAGTATAATGGTCAACCGTTCGGGGTTCAGGTTGTAACATCATCGAGGTCTTCATGGCTCAAGGTTCTGAGTTTCTTTCTCCCACGCGCAGAGGTTTTCTTGCCACCACGGGCGGAGCGCTGGCCGGAGCTATTGCCGGGGCAACTCCGGTTTCGGCGGCGGCCACACCGCAGGATTCGAGCAGTTCCAGTTCGGCGGCTCCTCGGAAGAAGATTCGTATCGGGATTTTTGATCCCGCTTTTCCTGATCTCACCATTGATCAACTGGTTGAAAAATATGTGAGTCTGGGCGCGGAAGCCATCGAGGTCGGTACCGGCGGGTATCCCAATGACAAACATTGCCCGGTGCAGGAGTTGCTTGACGATCCCGCGAAACTGAAGGCGTGGAGGAAGAAGTTCGATGATCACAACATCCAAATCGCCGTCCTGAGCTGCCACGGGAATCCCGTACATCCTGACAAAAGCATTGCCGACCGCGATGCCCAGACCTTCCGGCGCACAGTACTACTGGCGGAAAAGCTCGATGTCAAAGTGATCGTTGGATTTTCCGGCTGTCCCGGCGCGAACCCCACCGACAAGAATCCCAATTGGATTACGTATCGCTGGCCACCCGAATATGCCGCGTCTCTCGATTGGCAGTGGAAGGAGCGGCTGGTGCCCTACTGGAAGGAAGCCGTGAAGTTTGCGCGTAGCCACGGCATTCGTCGCTTAGCGCTCGAGATGCATCCAAACTTTTGCGTGTACAACCCTCTCACTCTGCTCAAACTTCGCGATGCGGTCGGGGAAGAAATCGGCGCCAATAACGACCTTAGCCATCTCTTCTGGCAAGGATGCAATCCGGTGGAAGTCATCCGCATGCTGGGCAAACAAGGCGCCATCTATCATGCCCACATGAAGGACACGGTGCTCTACCCGGACAAAGTCGCCCAGTACGGCGTTCTGAATTTTGTCTTTGAGAAGAAGGACTTGAAGGTTGCCTCGGCCGCGTTTCGCGCCGTCGGTTATGGCCACAGCGCGAGCGCGTGGAAAGACATCATGCGTGCATACATGGAAGTCGGCTATGACGGCATCTTTTCAATCGAAAATGAGGATCCGATTTTGTCTGGAGAAGTAGGCGTTGAGCGCGCGATGTATGTGCTGAAGAATGTGCGCGAGGAATTGCTAAGCGAACCGCAACTGGCTTAGGTGCAACGCGTCACATCCGAATTGTGGCGGAGGAAACGTGAATCGAAGAACTTTCGTGGGGACATTGACGGCGGCAGCTGCCGTGGGGCGTTTGGGATGGGCTGCAAGCGGCACCCGTCGTATCGAGAAGATCGGGGTCGAACTGTATACCGTTCGCGACGCACTCAAGCAGGATTTTGAAGGTACGCTCGCGCGCGTGGCAAAAATCGGCTACCGCGAGGTCGAGTTCGCTGGTTATTTTGCCGATCTTAAGAACCTAAATCCCGCCCCGAAAAAGACCCGCGAGATGCTGAGTTCACTCGGGTTAAGCGCGCCGGCTACGCATATCCCGTACTCGGCGCTCATTTCAGAGAACCTGCCGCGCGTGATCGAGGCCTCTGAAATCATCGGCCACAAATACATCGTCAATCCGGGAATCGATGAGCAGTTGCAAAAGTCCGCCGACGGGTGGAAGCAGGCTGCCGCGGCTTTCAATCGCGCGGGCAAGGAGACGATGCGCTCGGGAATCCAGTTCGCCTACCATAACCACGTCGTGGAGTTTAAGCCCGTGGATGGTCAATTACCCTATGACATCCTGCTGAAGGAATGCGATCCAAAGCTGGTGAAGATGGAAATGGATCTGGGCTGGGCGCATGAAGCCGGCACCGATCCCCTCAAGTGGTTTGCGCAATACCCGGGACGCTTTCCGCTCGTCCATGTGAAGGACTTCGAAGCCAACGGCACGATGACCGAGGTTGGCAAGGGCGAGATCGATTGGAAAGCGATCTTCGCGAAGAGCGATCTCGGAGGCATCAAGCATTACTTCGTGGAACACGATCAACCAAAAGCACCTTTTGAAAGCATTCAAGCTAGTTTTGAATATTTAGAAAAGCTAAGGTTCTAGAACGCACTTTGCAATCGGCATTGCGCTCGCGGTGAAATCGCCAAGCGCTAAGTGCCAAACGCTAAGAGCCACGAGTCTGGAGCGTTCATGCCCCAAGTTATCCGATCTCCTAAGGTCTACGACGTTTGCATCATTGGATCCGGTGCCGCAGGCGGCACGGCGGCGAAAGTTCTCACCGAAGGCGGCTTAAGTGTCGTCATGCTGGAAGCCGGACCTCCCGTGCATCCGGAGAGCGACTTCAAGGAGCATGTTTGGCCGTTTCAGTTGCCGCACCGCGGCGCGGGGGTGGGCGGAAAGGCATCGCAGGACTTCTCCGAATTTCTTGCCCCAAACGGTTCCTGGGACATCGACGGCGAGCCCTACACCAATGCTCCCGGCTCACGCTTTCGTTGGTTTCGATCACGAATCGTTGGCGGCCGTACGAATCATTGGGGTCGCATCGCGCTGCGCTTCGCGCCGGTGGATTTCCAATCCCGTTCTAGCGATGGTATGGGCGATGACTGGCCGATCACCTACGAAGATGTCGCTCCGTATTACGACAAAGTTGAGTCCTACATTGGCGTTTTCGGTACCGCCGAAAATGTGTCGAGCGCACCGAATGGAGTTTTCCTGCCGCCACCGAAACCGCGCTGCACCGAGCTGATCATCAAGTCGGCCTGCGACAAAGTTGGTGTGACTTGCATTCCATCGCGGCTTGCCGTGATAACGAAACCGCATAACGGGCGGGCGGCGTGTCATTACTGCGGGCAGTGCGGCCGAGGCTGCATCAGCGCCTCCAACTTCAGTTCGAGCCAGGTCATGCTGCCGGCTGCCGAACAAACCGGGCGTTTCACTCTGATCACGAATGCCATGGTGCGCGAAGTGGAGCTGGGAAAGGACGGTAAAGCGGAAGCCGTTTCTTACATCGACAAGTCCACTCGCGCCGAGAAGAAGATCTATGCCAAAGCCTTTGTGGTTGGAGCGAGTGCCTGCGAATCGGCACGGCTGTTGCTGAATTCAAAGTCCGCTCAATTTCCCGATGGCCTGGCCAATTCATCCGGTGTCGTGGGCAGGTATCTGACCGACAGCGTAGGCAGTTCCGGCGGCGGATTTGTACCACGCCTTTTAAAGATGCCGCCGCACAACCATGACGGCGTCGGGGGCATGCACATGTACGTGCCATGGTGGAAGTACGATCGCAAGAACGAATTCTTGCGCGGGTATCACATTGAACTGGGAGGCGGCCGCAACATGCCGGGGGTCGGGGAGTTCGGTCCGCTTTGTGAAGCCTACGAAGGCTACGGGTCAGCCTTGAAGAGGAAGTGCCGGGAGATGTACGGCACCTTTATCGGATTCGCGGGACGCGGAGAAATGATTCCCAACGAGCATACCTATTGTGAGATCGATCCCAACACCGTGGATGAGTGGGGAATTCCGGTTCTGCGCTTCCACTTCCAGTGGAGCGAGAATGAAATCAAAATGGCGCGCGATATGCAGCAGACATTCCGCGGGATCGTCGAGGCGGCCGGAGGAACCTATTACGATCGAACCACTCCGGATGGACCCAACCCCTACGGAATCCAGGATGGCGGAGTCATTATTCACGAGCTTGGGGTCGTGCGTATGGGGAACAACCGGAAAACCTCGGCGCTGAATGGTTACTGCCAGGCACATGATGTGAAAAACGTGTTCGTCACCGACGGAGCTTCGTTTGTCAGCAATCCGGATAAAAATCCGACGCTGACCATCATGGCGCTCTCATGGCGCGCCTCGGACTATTTGCTCGATCAGGCGAAGAAGGGAAACTTATGAGTTCAAAGATTTCGCGCCGTTCCATCCTGAAATCCCTGACCATGGGTGCGGCGGCAACTTCCGTATTGCGGGTCATTCCGCTGCAGGCAGCCGAGCACGCCCACCGCATGATCGCCGCCGAAAAGAAGACGGCGCCCGCAGGAGAATACACTCCCAAATATTTCGATGCCCACGGATACAAGACGCTCAAGGCGCTCTGCCAAACTATTTTCCCGGCGGACTCTGATTCCGGCGGCGCCATCGAAGCGGGCGCGCCTGAGTTCATTGATCTGTTGACCAGCGAAAACAAGGATTACCAGGGCGTTTTGGGTGGTGGCATGATGTGGCTGGACGGCGCCTGCATCGATCGCTATGGGAAGGTTTATCTTGACTGCGCCCCGGAACAACAGACAGAGATCCTTGACAAGATCGCCTATCGCAAGAATGCAGCAGCCGATTCTTCCTTGAGCCAGGGCGTGGCGTTTTTTTCGTTCTTGCGCAACATGGCGGCTGACGGTTTTTTTACAAGCGAAATCGGGATCAAATACCTCGGTTACATCGGCAATACGTTTGTTAAGGAGTTCCCCGGCTGCCCGGCCGTTCCCGAGGGTTAATCAAGGTTCTCACCGCTTCGACAACCGTCTGGCAAGCGGCAGGTCATGCCGCGGGCGGGAGACACGATAAATTGTGAATTTCACTAGGGCGAGAGTTTCTTTCGTTCTCGAGCGCCCTACCCTTCGAATGGTGCCTCTGAACGTTGGTGTAAATTGGATGCGATCGTTTCGGGAGGACAGGGATGGCGGTGGGGCAGGCAAGTCGTTCACAAATGGTGGCGCACAACATGGTGACCACACAGTTTGAATTGGATGGATTCAAAGTGGTGCGGACGATGGGCGTCGTCCGCGGGATCGTCGTTCGCTCCCGCTCGATCATCGGAACCATCGGTGCCAGCTTGCAGACGATTGTCGGAGGCAACATCAGCTTATTTACGCAATTGTGTGAGAAGACGCGCGCCGAAGCCTTTGACCTGATGCTGCTGCACGCCGGTCAACTGGGCGGCAATGCCGTCGTGGGTGCCCGCTACGACGCAACGGAAGTGATGCAAGGCGTCACGGAGGTGCTGGCATACGGCACCGCCGTTTACGTCGAACCCGTAGCCCGGCCATGACCAACGAAGCTCTCCTGACTGTGCTCGGCTATTGCTGGGCATTTTTCGGTGCCTACTGGATGAGCGTCAATGTGCTGAAGCCCGATCCGGGTGCCGTCGACCGCCGCTTGAAATTCGCATTTCTGATGGCGACATTCACCGCCGTGTTTGCGGGCCGAAGGGTGATTCCGCCGCTTCTGCTTCTGATTCTCTCGATCGCGTGGACCTCGGTTGGCCTATCCTGGGGCGCGCCGAGCAGCGCGGCCCACTCAGGAGAGTTCAAATGGTACCGCCTGCTCCGGCTGTTCGTTCTTGCCGGAGTGTTTGCACTACTATTCTGGAAGGCGACCGCGGCAGGGGTGCTGGGAAGACGATTCGTCCCGGATCTATCCTTTTTCGGCGTGCTCGGATTCGCTGCCGCAATTGCAGGAATGCTCGTAACCTTGTGGTCGCGGATCGTGCTCGGGAAATATTGGAGCGACAAAGTCATCGTGCAGTCTGAGCACCAGCTCGTTCGCAGCGGGCCCTACGCTCGCATTCGCCATCCCCTTTATAGCGGTGTTCTTCTGGCAGTTCTTGGAACAGCACTGGTGGTGGGCGAGATTCGAGGCCTTTTGTCGTTCCTGATTCTGCTGGCCAACTACGCGATCAAGGCCAAAACGGAAGAGCGCATTCTGAGAGAGCGGTTCGGCGTCGAATTTAACGCCCACTTGCGAAATACCGGGTTTCTCTTCCCACGCCTGCGCCGCATGTAAACCCAGGCGAAAGGGCTTAGGGGCGCTGGCGCGAGGGTCCCGAAAGAGCGTGGAAGCGGCGCCCAAGGAACTCCCCCTTCATCCAGCTTGGGGGACGCCTGTCTAGGTCGCCGACAGGGTTTTTTGCCGGCCGCCGCGACAATAAATACGATCCACATTTTCCACAGGCTCACCTACTCACCTGCTTGGACTTACGCCAGCAGGAACCATCTTCAAAAACACTATTGGTTGTGGTCGCCTAAGGAGTAATCCGCAATTTATTGAGTTTTTCAGATTGAGACAAAACCAAAGTGCCATAGCTGGAAGTTTGTTGTTGACACTAAAGCATTTAGGAGTAGGATGTGGTCAAAAGTGGTAGAAAGTGGTCAGGACGGTATAGGTCTTGGGCAGAATTAAGCAAATCCGGAGGATGGGTGGATCTCAAGGCTGAAATCCCCGTTTATGACCCCGTCCAGCCCAATACGACCGAGTTTTGCGCCGTTTTTGCCTCCCTGGTGGCGGTTTTAAGCCATGTTTCGCGGCAATCACCCAACTCGCGTGGACGAAAAAGGACGCCTCAAGGTCCCCGCAGAATTCAAGCGCGTGATCGACGAGAAATATGGTCAGCAATTCTACATCACCAGCCTGGACGGAAAGGTTGCGCAAGTTTATCCCTTCGAGGAATGGGAGCGGATCGAGCAGAAGCTTGCAGGGCTCTCCACTTTCAACCCGACGAAGAAGAAGTTTCTCGATCGCGTGAATTACTGGGGACAGCAAGTCGAGATGGACGGCCAGGGACGCCTGCTGATGCCGCAGTTGCTGCGGGAATCGGCGCAGATCAAAGGTGAAGTAGCCGTCACCGGACAGCTGACTTACCTGGTGATTCGTAACTTGGAGCTGTACCGTCAGGAGATCGAAGAGCAGCCGTTTACGTCTGAGGATGAGAAGACGCTCGACGAATTGGGCATCTAGTGGCGAAGGGTTTCGAAGACACCCCCGAGCGGGGTGGGCATGGCTTGAAAGAAGAGTTTGGCCATGTTCCGGTTCTTTTAAAAGAAGCGATCGACTTTTTAGCCGTCCGGCGTGGCGGGATTTATATCGATTGCACGGTGGGCCTAGGCGGGCACAGTTACGAAATCGCAAAACGCCTCGGCGCACCGGGTCGTTTGATTGGCTTCGATAAAGATCCCGAGGCGCTCGAGCGAGCCCGCGCAAGGCTTCGGGTGTCGGGACTCAACCCGGAGAGCCCGGAAGATTGGCCGGTCATCGAACTGATCCATGGATCGTTCGCGAGTTTGGCCGACGACCCAGGACCGAAGATCGAGGGCGGGGTGGATGGAATCCTGGCCGACCTCGGAGTCAGCAGCCTTCAGTTTTCCGATCCGGCGCGCGGCTTTAGTTTTCAGGCGGAAGGACCTCTGGATATGCGGATGAATCCGCACTCAGAGTTGACCGCCGAACAAGTGGTAAACCAGTTCGACGAGCGTGAGCTCGCCGATCTGATTTACGAATTCGGTGAGGAAAGGAGGTCGCGGAGAATCGCCAGAGCCATTGTCCGGTCGCGGCCGATACGATCCACTGCGCAACTCGCAGCGGCCGTTTCAGCCGCGGCCCGGCCAATGAAACATGAGCGCATTCATCCAGCGACGCTGACCTTTCAAGCTCTCCGAATCTTCGTAAACCGCGAACTGGATGACTTGCGGCAGTTGCTTGAAGCCGCGCCGCGGATGCTCAAACCCGGTGGACGGCTGGTGATAATCAGCTTCCACTCACTCGAAGACCGCATTGTGAAGGATGCGATGCGAGCAGGCGCGCGGCAAGGACAGTACCAATTACTGACCAAAAAGCCGGTGACGCCTGGTGACGAAGAGATCGCTTCCAATCCACGGGCCCGCAGCGCGAAATTGCGGGGAGTGGAAAGAGTTTAGAAGTGCAAGCAAAGAGAGTGCCGCAACGCTCCGAAAAGTGAAGGTGGGAGATCTTGCCCACCCTACACAAGGGTTGTTCTGCAGGTGGGAATTCACGCAAGGGGAACTTGGATGTTCACAGGAACACTGATTGACGATCTGATCTCGACGGTTGAGCGCGCGGAAGATAGCTTCCGCCTCGACGCTGAGCAGGAATTCAAACTCGCTTACTGGTACACAGTCGCGCAAAACGAACTCGCGAACCTGGGCACCTGCGAACTCGCCGGGGTGGCTTAATATGGCGGCCGCCGCGGTTCAGGTTCCCCTCGCCAATCGTCGCCGTTCATGGAATGGCACGCCTGAAATCTATTTCACCAAGCCCATCGACAACTCGCGGCTGGTGAAGATGGAAGATCCGCGGCGCACGCGTGAAATGCGCCAGTTCGGAATTGCCCTGGCTTTTTTGTTCCTGCTGGTCATGGGGTACGCTTTCCAGCACTTCAAAGCCATTGAATATGGATACAGGATCGAAGCCCTGAAATCGCAACGCGGTAACTTGATTGAGATGAACCGTGCCCTGCGCCTGGAAGAGGCATCCTTGCGTGATCCCGAGCGCATTGATCGCATCGCGCGCCAAATGGGATTGCAGTCTCCGCAGGTTGGGCAGGTTGTCCGCATGGACAGTTCGACTTCGGAGACTTCGGGTTCTGTGGTGGCAAGCTTGACGCCGGTTGCAGTGGTTTCCACCCGCTAAGGTTTGTGGACTGGGCGGGGCGTTTACCCTCGCCAAAGCGCAACGGTCATTGCATTGCTCGAACAATTGACTTGGGTTTGGAGCTAGGCGGCTAACCGGCCGCCATATTTGTCTGAGAAAATCTGTGGCCCACACAGCGCGCAACAGCACGAGCTTCCGCCTTTACCTCCTGGCAGGCCTTTTCGTTCTTTGGTGTTGTGGAATCTGCGCCCGTCTCGTCTATCTCCAGATCTTTCGGTATGGGACCTTCGAGCAGCGGGCACAACGCCAGCAGCAGCGCAGTGAAGAGGTATCTCCTCGTCGCGGGATCATTTACGACCGCTTCGGAAACGAATTGGCGATGTCCATCAACGTGGACTCGATCTTCGCAGTTCCTACCGAGATGCCGAAGCCGGCGAGCACAATGTCGCTGTTGGCGCGCATCACAAGACAAGATCCCCGCGAGTTGATGGCGCGTTGCGAAGCCACGAAAACCTTCTGCTGGGTCGCCCGGAAACCCGATCCCGAGATATCCGAACGCATTCGATCACTGAATCTGCGGGGGATCTATTTCCAGAAGGAGTCCAAGCGCTACTACCCGAAGGGAGACCTGGCAGCCCAGGTGCTCGGCTACGTGGGCATGGATGACAAGGGCCTAAGCGGCATTGAGCGCGAATACGAAGAGAATCTTCACGGGCGTCCGGGGCAAATGCTCATCTCCCTCGATGCGCGTAAGAAGTACTTCGGCAGCGTAGAAAAGCAGCCGGAACCCGGCCAAAACATCGTTCTGACGATTGATGAAAAGATTCAGTACATCGCCGAGCGCGAGCTGGAAACCGCGATGGAGCAGACCAAGGCGATCGCCGGAACCGTGGTCGTCGAGAATCCACGCACCGGTGAGATCCTCGCCCTCGCCAATCGGCCGACATTCAATCCCAATCTGTCCAAGGAAATAACTCCAGAGCGGCTGAAGAACCATGCGGTCAGCGATGTATACGAGCCGGGCTCGACCTTCAAGCTAGTCACCATTGCCGGTGCTCTGGAAGAAAAGGTTACGCGACCGGACGAGATGTTCGATTGTCAGATGGGATCGATCGTCTACAACGGCATGCGTATTCGCGACAGCAAGCCCCACGGGGTGCTGTCGGTGGCAGACGTTCTCGCCGAATCGAGCGACGTAGGATCCATCAAGATCGGCCTCCGCCTCGGGGAGGAGCGCTTCTACAAGTACATTCGCGGCTTCGGCTTCGGCCAGCAGACCGGGATTGAACTGCCCGGGGAGACCCGCGGCTTGACCAAGCCTCCCAGCCGTTGGTCGAAAGTCTCGATCGCGGCCATTTCCATGGGCCAGGAGATCGCCATTACTCCCCTGCAACTGGTCGGCCTGATCTCCACCATGGCGAACGATGGTGTGTACGTGGCGCCGCGCATCGTTGCCGCCAACAGCCAGCCGCAGGCCGCGCCGCAGACAATCGCATTTCATCCCGTGGATGAGCACCGGATCATCTCATCGCTTACGGCGGCTCAAATGCGGCAGATGATGCAGGGAGTGGTGCTTCACGGGACGGGAAAGAAAGCTCTCTTGATCGGATACACGTCGGCCGGAAAGACCGGAACGGCGCAAAAGGTTGACCCGGCAACCCGTGCCTACTCGCACACAAAGTACGTCGCAACCTTTGCCGGTTTTGCGCCGGTCAACAACCCCTCGGTCACAATCGCAGTGGTGCTCGATTCTGCAGTTGGACTGCACCAGGGCGGCCAGGTGTCGGCTCCTGTCTTCAATCGGATTGCGCAACAGGTGCTCGAGTACCTACACACCCCACACGACATCGAAATTCCAGCGAACAAAACCCTTTTGGCTCGAGCCAAGACGAGCGACAAAGATCTTGAGGAAGGTTCTCCCGATCACCCGGGCGAGGGCATCGACGAGATCCAACCCAACTCCGATACCCTGGCCGACTCGAAGCCACAACCGGGTCTCATCCCGCATGACAATACCCGGCCTTCATCAAGCCCGGGGGCGACTCCGTCTGGGAGCGTGGTGGCCGCCGCCATGCGGCAAACCGAGACTCCCGCTGCAATCGAAAAAACCGAACCAACAGCCGCTCCCGCGCCTGAGAGATCCGCGCTGCTGAATCCGCCGACCGGAACGGTGGTGGTGGACGTCGAACAAGGTGGAATTGTGGTTCCGTCATTTCTGGGCAAGTCTGTGCGGTCCTCGATTGAGATAGCTCAAGACAGCGGGTTGGAGCTGAACGTCGTCGGCAGCGGCAAGGCGCTCGATCAATCTCCCCCGCCAGGCTCACGAGTGGTAAGCGGGGCCCATATTACGGTACGGTTTGGCCGGTGACCGGGCAGCGAGTGCTTCGGAACGGTTCAGACCCGAAGCGGGTCTTGGATGAATTGCTCATAACGCTGCAACTCCTCGAGGCTTTCTTTCGACAAAAGAGGGAAGCTCAAAACACGAGGATGGCCGTCGAGTAAGGTTGATGTCAGGGAGTCGCAAACCACCGCCGCAACATCCTTCAGTCCTCTCTGCCAGCCCGGTTTCGTGGTGTCGCGCAAAACCAGGCAGTCGGGATCGAATCCAACCGAGATGAGCATGGTGCGCGCATTTTTCAGAAATAGAGGCCAGCCGGACGCAATGCCGATCAGTATGGAGGCAATCGCGGGAAGATATTGCGTCAGCGACTCCCGAGCTGAGCCGAGGTGGAGCGTCAGCAACTCATGGTTGAGCGACGAAAGGTTTTTCAGGTTCTTGCTCGAGGCGGCCAGGACAACCGGAATCGCGCCGGGCGGAGTGTGCAACTCAATTCCGGGGACGGTCTTGACGGGCAGGGATAACTTGGCTTGCATTTCCCGGGCAACGATTCGCGCCAGTTGCTCGTCCGGCTCGATCAGGAGGAAATGGTCGGGTGGCTGCATTTCCAGCCATTGCTTGAGCCGTTCGCGAACGAGCGCCAAAGGCGTGTTTAGTTTTCTGGCGGAGCGGAAGAATTCCCCGATCAGATGATCGAGCGCCAGATGTTCACTCTGGTTTTCGTGCTGCCGGGAACTCACATAGACGCCGCTACCCTTCCGAAATTCGAGCCAGTTGCTCTTCTCGAGCTGTCTATACCCGGCGCTGACCGTGTTCGGATGCAGGTGAAAACGGCGGGCCAGTTCCCGGGTACTGGGCAGGCGCTGCCCGGGAGCAAGTTCGCCGCTGACAATGGCCAACATGATCTGAGTGGCCAGTTGCTCCCGAATGCTGATATCGCTTTGCCGCGAGAACCAGAGCTGCATGGCCGACCATAGTAAGGCATAACGGGCAATGCGTGCAGTTTCTGGTTCGCCAGCCGTGAGGTTCACCAGCCTGCAATACAATCAAACCAATGAAGTTTCTGGAATTGCTAGAAGGGGTGGAACTGGCTGGCTTCGGCGTGCACTGCCAGAATGCAGGCAATCCGGAAATTACCGGCATTGCATACGACTCGCGCCGCGTAGGGCCGGGTAGCTTGTTCGTCGCCATGCGCGGCGAGACCAGTGATGGCAATCGATTTGTCGATCAGGCAATCGGGGCGGGGGCTGTCGCCGTGGTTACCGATTCAGACCTCGCGACCACGGGGGTGGCCTGGGCGCGGGTTGCTCATGGACGGCAAGCGTTGGCCACTCTAAGCGCCAACTTCTATGGCCAACCCGCGAACCAATTGGGAATTACAGGAATCACAGGCACCAATGGAAAAAGTACGACAGCATTTCTGATTGAGGCGATCCTCGGTGCTGCGGGCCGGGGTGGGGCGCTTGTGGGCACCATCGAGTATCACATAGGCAAGAAGGTGCTACCGGCCCCGCATACCACCCCAGAGTCGTTGGATCTGCAACGGTTATTTTGTGAGACGGTTGCGAGCGGCGGAAGCGAGGTGGTGATGGAAGTCTCCTCGCATGCTCTGGCCCAGGGGCGTACCCATGGCATTTTTTTCGATGTGGCGGTGTTTACCAACCTCACCCGAGATCATCTCGACTATCACAAGTCGATGGAGGAATATTTCCAGGCGAAGAAGATTCTGTTCGCCGGTTCCGGTCGACCGGCTCCGCGCACCGCAGTATTGAATGCCGACGATAGCTACGGCGCGAACCTTGCTGCTTTTGCCCGCGGCCAAGGCTCGCAGGTGTCTACCTATGGCTGGTCCAAAGCAGATTTCCACGCGAGAGATGTTGCGATGACGGCTCGCGGAACCCAGTTCCGGCTGATTTGTCCCCAAGGCAGCATCAAGATCAGTTCACCCCTGATTGGCCGGGTGAACGTCTACAACATCCTCGCCGCGAGCGCTGCCGCCCTGGGGCGAGGGTGCTCGCTGGAATCGGTTGCCCAGGGCGTCCGAACCCTCAAAGCCGTGCCCGGTCGCTTTGAAAGGGTAGATTGTGGCCAGCCGTTTACTGTGGTTGTGGATTACGCGCATACCGATGATGCCCTTCGCAACCTCACATCGCTCGCTGGTGAGTTTGTGAAGCAGAACTCCGGGCGTGTGATCACCGTTTTTGGTTGCGGGGGCGACCGCGACCGTAGCAAGCGCCCCTTGATGGGGGAGGCTGCCGGTCAGGGCAGCGATTTTGTCGTTCTGACCTCCGACAATCCGCGCAGCGAAGACCCTCTCGCGATCATCAACGATGCCGTGATCGGACTGCAACGCTCCGGAGCCCGCTACAGGACCGAACCGAACCGGCGCGCCGCCATCGCACTTGCCATCGGCGAAGCCCGCGCCGGCGACATTGTGCTGATTGCCGGCAAAGGGCATGAGAAGGTCCAAATCACTCCGGCCGGGGCCATTCCGTTTGATGACCGCGAAGTCGCGGCGGACGTTCTGCGCAAGCTAGGTTACGAGAACCCCAGCAACCAGGAAGGAACCGCATGAGGCTTCCGCTGTCGCGTATTGCTCAATTTTTGGCGGCATCGGCACCAACTGGTGTTCCTTCGGAGGTGGCCGCGACTGGCTACTCCATCGACTCGCGCACCATTCAACCGGGAGAGCTTTTTTTCGCGGTGCAAGGCGAGAAGATGGATGGGCACGACTTTGTTGCCCAAGCCATCGAAAAAGGCGCCGTTGCGGCGGTGGTTTCCCGGAACAAACAGGCGCAGCTGCCTCCTGCTCTTCCACTCCTTGGCGTTGCTGACACGCTGATTGCGCTTCAGACTCTGGCAACCTGCGTCCGCCGCCTTTGGGGCAAGCCGTTGGTCGGAGTGACGGGTTCGGCGGGGAAGACGACCACCAAGGAAGCCATTGCCCACGTCCTGGCGACGCGGCTGAAGGTGCATAAGTCGGAAGGAAACTTCAACAACCACTTTGGCCTGCCGTTGATGCTTCTGAAGCTTCAGCCTAAGCATGACGTCGCGGTAATCGAGATGGGCATGTCGCACTCGGGGGAAATTACCGCCCTGGCAAAGATCGCGCAGCCTGAAGTTGGGGTCGTCACCAATGTCGCGCCCGTGCATCTCGAATTCTTCGACTCGCTCGCCGGGATCGCTCGTGCCAAGTACGAACTCATTGAGTCCCTGCCCGCCGCCGGCACGGCAGTCCTCAACGCGGATGATGAACATGTTTCCCAATTCGGCCGCAATTTTCACGGAAAGGTGGTGACTTACGGCATGAGTGCTACGGCCACCCTCCGGGCGGACAATGTGAGATCTCTCGGCGAACAGGGTTCTGCATTTGACATCGTGGTGGGCCCTCAACGGGAACCGGCGACGCTCCCTCTGGTCGGATCCCACAACGTCCTCAATGCCCTGGCCGCCGTCGCCGTCTCGCTCGAGCATGGCTTCGCCTTGTCAGAAGCCACCGCAGCCCTGAGCTCGCTTTCCGCTGCGGACAAGCGCGGGCAGGTTGTCCGATTGGGCAACATCACCGTAATTAATGATTGCTACAATTCCAATCCGAAGGCGCTATCGGCAATGGTGGACGCGTTGTCCACGATGCCCGCGAACCGGCGCATCGTGGTTGCCGGGGAGATGCTCGAACTCGGTCCAGCTGGCGCAGAGATGCATCGCGGGTCGGGCCGCTACATTGCGGAAAAAGGGGTCGATTGGCTGATAGGGGTTCGAGGGTTAGCTGAGCAGATGGTCGCAGGCGCAACTGGGGGGAGAACGCAAGCACACTTTGTTTCTACTCCGGAAGCCGCAGGCGAATGGCTTGCTCAGAATGCGCGCGATGGAGACGTGGTTTTATTAAAGGCCTCCCGCGGAGTGAGGTTGGAGAGAGCTCTTGAGACCTGGAAAGCTCTTTTGGATTGGAACTAGCAACCTGTAGTCAGGCGAAAGACTAACGATCGAGAACCATTAATCGCGGGTTTCCCGGAGGCGGATTGCTCTACTGGCTGCTGTACTTAAAGCTGTTTCACATCTTCCCGCCGTTCCGAATCTTCCGTTACCTCACGTTCCGCACCGCCTTTGCCAGCCTAACCGCGCTTTTTACCGGACTGATCATCGGTCCGCTCGTGATTAAACGCCTTCGCGAGTTCCAGATTGGCCAATACATCCGCGAAGAAGGGCCCAAAGCACACCAGAAAAAAGCCGGCACCCCAACGATGGGGGGTGTGTTAATCGTGATCTCCATTGTTGTCCCCACTTTGCTTTGGGCGGACCTAACGAATGCATTTGTCTGGCTGGCCGTGCTTTCTACGATTGCATTCGCCGCTATCGGTTTTACCGACGACTACACCAAGGTGATTCACAAGCGAAACCTTGGACTCACCGCCCGCGGGAAACTCGGCCTGCAGGTTCTGGTCAGCCTGCTGATCGCCGTGGCGCTGATCGCAATGCAAACCAAAGGGATGTACTCCACCCGGCTTATGGTGCCCTTCGTGAAGCAGTTCCGGCCCGACCTGGTGATTGACCGCTTCATGCACAATCCCGAGCTCTGGCCGGTTGCATTCGTCGTATTTATCGGGTTTGTCGCGCTGGTTATCGTCGGGTCGACCAACGCCGTCAACCTGACGGATGGCCTGGATGGTCTTGCCATTGGGTGCACGGTCATCGCGGCGGGAGCGCTCACGGTCCTTACTTATGTGAGTGGCCATGCCACGTTCTCGAACTACCTCGAATTGCAGCGCATGCCTCTGGTTGGAGAGCTCACGATCTTTTGCGGCGCGATGGTTGGGGCGGCGATCGGGTTCCTGTGGTACAACGCCCATCCGGCAGAAGTCTTCATGGGAGACGTTGGCTCTCTGGCGCTAGGCGGCGCGATTGGAACCGTCGCAGTCATGATCAAACAGGAGCTGTTGCTGCCCTTCATCGGCGGCGTATTCGTGATTGAGGCTCTGTCGGTGCTGTTGCAGGTCGTCTCCTACAAACTTCGCAAGAAGCGCATCTTCAAGATGGCGCCCATCCATCATCACTTCGAACTGATGGGTTGGTCGGAGTCAAAGATCATCGTGCGCTTCTGGATCGCCTCGCTGATCTTCGCCCTGTTCGCCCTAACTACTCTGAAACTGCGATAATTCCTGGACAGCGGGGAAATCTTCTTTTCCACGGTTGACCTGGATCCAAAACGGATTTATGAAGGGGTGATCCGTGTTCATCCGCGTAGATCCAAGGAAATGAATTTCCCGGCCGTGACTCTGTGCCTTTCGGGTGAGATTTGTTGGAATTGAACAACAAGCGCGTTCTGGTTGTGGGACTGGGCCGCTCGGGTGTGGCGTCAGCCCTGTTCCTGCAGTCCCGCGGGGCAAAAGTCACGGTTTCCGACTCGAAACCCGAAGATCAACTCCGGCAGGAGATTCCCGTCCTCCTCGACCACGGGATCGCAGTTGAAACCGGACGCCACGGGGAGCGCACGTTTCAGAACCAGGACATGATTGTCGTCAGTCCTGGAGTTCCCTTTGATGCTCAACCTTTGGTCCAGGCGAGAGCGCTCGGTGAGCAGGTGATCGGGGAGATCGAGCTGGCTGCGGAGTTTCTGTCCGGCCCGATCGTTGCCATTACCGGATCCAACGGGAAGACGACAACCACAACGCTCGTAGGCGAGATTCTTGCCAAGTCAGGTCGCAAGACCCTGGTGGGCGGAAATATCGGCACGCCAGCCGTTTCGCTGGTCGCCAAAGCCACGCCGGAGACAGTTACCGTTCTCGAAGTTTCAAGCTTCCAGCTCGAAACCATCCGCACGTTTCATCCGAAAATTGCTGTCGTGCTAAATGTCACGCCCGATCACCTGGACCGCCATCGTACTTTTGAGGCCTATGCCGGCGCCAAGGCGCGTATTTTCGAAAATCAGCAGGAACACGATGTTGCCGTATTAAACGCCGACGATCCCACCTGTGTGGCTATGGCCGGCCAGATCAAAGCCCCGGTATTTTGGTTCAATCGCAAGCGCGAGGTCGATCACGGTACCTTCCTCCGGCAAGGAATGGTGCAGTTTCGCGGCGAGTCGAGCGAACGGGAAATCATGCCGGTTGCGGAGGTTCCACTGAAAGGCGCGCACAACGTCGAGAACGTTCTGGCGGCGATCTGCGCGGCCGAGCTTATGGGCTGCCAGGCGGATTCGATCCGAACCGCAGTCCGCGAATTCAAAGCGGTAGAGCATCGGTTAGAGTACGTCGCGACCGTGCGCGGCGTGGAGTACTACAACGACTCCAAAGCCACCAACGTCGATGCGACCATTAAGGCCCTCGAGTCGTTTCCCCGTAACCTTCACCTGATCCTCGGCGGGAAGGACAAGGGCAGCGACTATACGGTGCTGAACAGTTTGCTTCGCGAGCGCGTGAGGTGCGTGTACACGATCGGGGCGGCAGCAGAGAAGATAGAGAAGCACATCGCGGGCGCTACCAAGATTGCCTCCTCGGGAACCATGGACCACGCCCTTGCCCAGGCCTCAAGGAACGCCCAGGCGGGCGATATCGTCCTGCTTGCTCCCGCTTGTGCGAGTTTTGATCAGTTCCAGAACTACGAACACCGTGGAAGAGTGTTCAAGGAATTGGTGTTGGCTCTCCCGAAGTAGCTGCCGTTGCGGCTGAACCACAAGAGTCAACTTTCTCCCTAAAACCCACAATAAGAACCCTGCCTGTCTTGCTGTCTCCGTGGTGAAATGGATTTTCGATGGCCAAGCGCATCAGTGTGGACCGGTGGCTGTTTGTCGTCACTCTGGTTCTCGTCTTTATCGGGCTGGTGATGGTGTTCAGCGCTTCCGCCGTGATGGCCAAAGAGCGCTACCACTCCGGTTACTTCTTCCTGTTGCGCCAGCTGGGATGGGCAGTGGGCGGTTTCATCGCCATGCTCATTGGTATGCGCTTGGACTATAAGAAGCTGAAGCAACCGTCGGTTGTGTTCTCGATCCTGGGCGTGACTACTCTCATGCTCATCTCGGTCTTCTTTCTCGACCGCGCTCATAACACTCATCGCTGGATTCACTTCGGCGGATTCTCATTCCAGCCCTCGGAGCTGGCCAAGCCAGCTTTGATATTGTTCCTGGCCTATTTCCTGGAAACCCGCACCAAGTCCATGGATGACTGGCGCAATACGCTGATTCCCGCTGTGTTGCCCACCTTGGTATTCATTGGCCTGATCGTTTTTCAGCCAGACTTGGGAACAGCCATTGCGTGTGCGGCGATCACCGTTTGCGTGCTTTTCGTTGCCGGACTTGAGATCAAGTACCTGGCGTATGCATTCCTTGGGTCACTTTTGCCGCTGTACTTCCTGATTTTCCATGTAGCCTACCGTCGTGACCGCATTCTGGCATTTCTGAACCCTTACTCGGACCCGCAAGGCAAAGGCTTCCACATTATTCAGTCCCTGATTGCCGTCTCAACCGGCGGCATCAGCGGCGTCGGCCTCATGGAAGGGAAGGAAAAACTGTTCTACCTCCCTGAGCCGCACACGGATTTCATCTTCTCGGTGCTCGGAGAAGAACTCGGTTTGGTGGGGTGCATGGCCGTGGTTCTACTCTTTGCGGTCTTCTTGTGGCGGGGGGTGAGAACGGCCCTTCGAACCAACGACCTGTTCGGCCGCTTTCTGGTCGTCGGAATCACCAGCATGGTCGTGGTGCAGGCGTTCATCAACATGAGCGTCGTGCTTGGACTAATGCCGACCAAGGGAATTCCTTTACCCTTGATCTCCTACGGCGGCTCCTCGCTCTTTATCACGCTGGCCTGCATAGGCATCCTGCTCAATATAAGCAAGCAAGCGGAATAAAATGCACCCCTTCACCGCGATGGCAAACAACACTCAAGGCTTGGCTTTTGCCAACGGCCCACGACGGGCGGCGTACGACCGTTTATAGTTCTTCCATGCGCGCAATCCTGGCAGGCGGAGGCACGGGCGGCCATGTGATCCCAGCCATCGCCATTGCTCAAGAGCTTCAGTGCCGCTTGAACGCAGAGTGCCTCTTCATCGGCACCTCGCGCGGCCTCGAGAATCGCCTGGTGCCGAACGCCGGTTTCCCTTTGAAGCTCGTCCAAGTGGGTGCGCTCAATCGCGTCAGCCTGGCAACCCGATCGAAGACATTGCTCAACCTTCCCCGGGCGGTCTTTGCGGCCGCTCGAATGATTAACGAATTCCAGCCGGACGTGGTAATCGGGGTTGGCGGATACGCCTCCGGCCCAGCGATGCTGGCCGCAATTCTGAAGCACATTCCGCGCCTTGCATTCGAGCCCAACCTGGTCCCGGGATTCGCCAACCGCGTAGTTGCGCACTTTGTTTCTGCGGCCGCGGTGCACTTCCAAGAAACGGCTGCTTACTTCCACAATCCGTCTGTCACCGGGGTGCCGGTGAGGCCTGCTTTTTTCCAGATCTCAAGCAAACCTTACGAACAAACCTCACCGACATTGCTCGTCTTCGGCGGCAGCCAGGGCGCCCGCGCGATCAATCAGGCAGTGATGCGCGCACTCCCGCAGCTTACCCGCCGCGTGCCAGGTTTGCATGTCATTCATCAGACCGGCGAGCGCGACTACAATGACGTTCAGTCTGCCTATGTGCAGGCTGGAGTGGCGGCGGAGGTGCACAAGTTTCTCGACGACATGCCAGGATTTTTCGCGCGCGCCGACCTTGTTCTCTGTCGCTCGGGTGCGAGCACGGTGGCGGAGATCACTGCAGCCGGCAAGGCAGCGGTCTTTGTTCCGTTCCCGCTTGCAGCCGATGACCACCAGCGCCGCAACGCTGAAGCACTGGAGCGATCGGGGGCTGCGGTTGTTCTGGAAGAAACCAAACTCGACGAGGTCTGGCTCGTGGATACGATTGCGGCGCTGCTCGAGGACCCTCTCCGACTCCGCAGGATGAGCGATGCGGCCCGGAGCCTGGCCCATCCAAACGCCGCCAAGGAAATCGCAGAGCTCGCGGCTAAAGTGGCGGGAGTTCCAATGCAACCCTCGAATGAGAACGGATGAACGCGGATTCAAGCAGTCGATATCCGCGTTGATCGGGATCAATCCCGGGAAATGAAATTTATTCATGTTCGCAAAAATCCAACGCGTCCACTTCGTCGGAATCGGCGGGATCGGCATGAGCGGGATCGCCGAGGTCCTGCTGAACCTCGGTTATAAGATCTCCGGTTCCGACTTGAAGCGATCGTCGGTCACCGACCGCCTGAAGCTACTCGGGACCACGATTTTTGAGGGCCATCGAGCCGAGAACGTCACCGGCGCGGATGTGGTGGTGACAAGTTCTGCCATTGATGCAGCCAACCCGGAAGTCCACGAGGCCATGAGGCTGCATGTTCCGGTCATTCCGCGGGCCGAGATGCTCGCCGAACTCATGCGTCTGAAATACGGTATTGCCATCGCGGGGATGCACGGCAAAACGACCACGACCTCCATGGTTGCCGCCGTGCTCGCGGCTGCTGGTCTAGACCCCACCGTGGTGGTTGGCGGCCGCGTAGATGCAATGGGCTCCAACGCGCGCCTAGGCCGCTCGCAGTATCTGGTGGCTGAGGCCGACGAGAGCGACCGCTCATTCCTGAAGCTCTCCCCCATTCTTTCCGTGGTCACCAACATCGATCGCGAGCACATGGACTGTTACCGCAACATGCAGGACATCAAGCGCGCCTTCCTCGATTTTATGGATCGGGTTCCGTTCTACGGAATGCTGGTCCTCTGCAACGACGACCCGATTCTGCGCCGCCTGCTCCCGAGAATCCGGCGCCGAATGATCGCCTATGGCACCCGCCCGGGTTCGGATTTCTTGATCACCACCAACCAAGGGTTCGCCAGGAACTCCCATCGGCCTGACTCAGCCGAATCTGGCGGCCGGGAAAGGCCCGGCCTCCGTCGTCCCCAGAAACCGGCTGAGAAAGCGGGCTTAACTGCAAAGCCTGTTCGAGCACCGCTGACTCTAAATTCATTTCAGGTTAGCTACCGCGGCGCCGACCTTGGTGAGTTTTGTTTGCACGTTCCGGGCATGCATAACGTCCTGAATGCCACGGCTGCGATTGCTGTCGGTATTGGACTGGATATTCCGGTCAGCCACATTCGCGAGGCGCTCGAAAACTTTCGCGGAGTCGATCGTCGCTTTCAACTTCGGGGCGAGGCCGGTGGCGTCGCTGTCATCGACGACTACGGCCACCACCCAACTGAAATCAAGGCGACTCTCGCCGCAGCGCGCCAGTGTGGATACCGCAAGATCCACGTGATTTTCCAGCCGCACCGCTACACTCGCACCCGCGACTTGATGGACGAGTTCACGGCTGCCTTCGGTAACGCCGATTCCTTGTTCGTCTTGGACATCTATCCCGCCAGTGAGCAGCCGATTGAGGGGATTACCGCCGAAGCGCTTGCTCGGAAGATCGCCGGTACCAGCAGTCGTTATGTAGCTTCGTTTGAGGAAGCGGTCGGCGCGGCCGCAACTGCCGCTCAGCCTGGCGACATGATCCTGACCTTAGGAGCAGGGTCAGTCTCGCAACTTGGGCCAATGCTCCTAGAGAAGTTACAGCCAAGCGCCAGCGGATCGGGTCGTAAGCAGCCTGGAATGGAAGTCGCTTACCGCCCGGACGACCACCAAGGCTGAAGCGCGTTCCAGAGGTTTTCGCCGGCCCATCCTATCTCAGTAGGTCTCAACCGGAGTGTCGGATGTGCATTACATCGCCGTCCTGCACGATGTAGTCCTTGCCTTCCAGGCGCAGGATGCCTTTTGCGCGAGCGTTGGCTTCTGAACCAGCCTCGAGCAAATGGTCCCAGCGGATTGTCTCCGCCCGAATGAAATGCTTCTCGAGATCAGAATGAATCGCTCCCGCGGCGTTCACCGCACGCGTATTCACCGGGATCGTCCAGGCGCGGCATTCGTCCTCGCCGGCAGTTAAGAAGGAGATGAGCCCCAGCAACGAATAGGTCTTGTTGATCAGCCGCGCCAAACCGCTTTCTTTGAGCCCATAACTGGAGAGAAATTCGGCAGAATCAGCGTCGCTCATCTCCGACAGCTCGGCTTCGACCTTCCCGCAGATCGCAGTGGCACCGGCATTCGGCTGTGAGGCAACTTCCTTCAAGCCGTGCTTGGCAACCGCATTTTCCAAACCCTTGCCTAACTCCGCACTCTCGCTGATGTTGACGACATACAGAATTGGCTTTTCGCTCAGGAACATGAATCCGCGAAAACGCTTTTTGTCCTCCGGTGTCATCTCTAGTTCTCGCAATGGGCGCTCAGTCTCTACGTGTGCCTTGGCGCGCTTGAGCAGCTCAAATTCCTTCTCCAGGTCGGGAGATTTCATCTTCTTCAGGTCTTTTTCTACCCGCTCCAGCCGCTTTTCAATTTGCCCAAGATCGCTGACCATCAAATCGAACTCCACGTTTTTGATGTCGCGCAACGGATCAATCGTTCCCACATGCGGGATGGCGTCGTCCTCGAACGCACGTACGACGTGGCAAATCGCGTCCACCTGACGAAGGTGGCCGAGGTAGGTGGATTCTTTCAGGGCCTCCTGCCCGATCGCGCCGAGGTCAACGTACTCGACTGAAGCGTGGGTGGTCTTCTTGGGGTGATACATCCCTGCGAGTTTGTCGAGCCGCTCGTCGGGGACCCTGGCTACTCCCACGTGAGCCTCGCGCGGATTGGAGTGTCCCGGCGTAAGATGTGCCTTGGTCAGAATGCGAAAAAGCGATGTTTTCCCTACCTGGGGCAGGCCAATGATTCCAGTTTTCATACGCAGTTCGTAGTTGGTAGCTCCTCGCGGTTAGCCTTGCGGTTTTCCCTGGGCGTTTTTCGCGTCCTTGCTTCAGAAAACAAGCTTCGATCGCGAGCCAAGAGGAAACCTATCAACAGAATAAATGATTGCTCGCCTATGGGCGCGTGGCCGCAAGCCGGCGAGAGGTGAGATACAGGAGCACGATCCCGATGAGGAGCACTCCTCCTTCCACTCGTGTTGACCAGGCATGAAGCGCGTCGAACTCGAGGCGAATGGGGTCCGCTGGCTCTAGCAGATTGATTTCGCCGGCCTCCGCTTGCAGTGCATCCATTCGCGGGATGATTCTGAACTGCGAGATCGCGGTGAGCGCCAGCATGAGAACAATCAGAATGTGGCTCGAAGCGAACACCTTGATCCGTCCCAGCATCACGCGGCTATCGATCAGCGAGCAGCCTAAAAAGATAGTTCCGCAAATGAATCCCATTACATGAAGTTTGAGAAGTGAACCGCGAACAACCAGTCCAGCCATGTGGGAAGTGGGCAACGCAGAAAACGCGGTCGCTGCGGTCACGGGAAAGAAGACCAGGGCGCCCAACCACACGGCAAGCGCCGCTAGCATCAGGAAGCGAAGGAAGTTCATGCCGAAAATGGTACCAAGGTTAAAGCAGCACGGACGAGACGGGGAGGGGGTGCGTCGACTACTCAGCTGGAAACGAAGACTCGACCCCGACCTACACAGGAACCGGCACGGTGTCGATAATCTCCTGAATCACTTCCTCAGCGCGGACGGCCTTCTTCATCCCTGAAGAGTGCATTCCATGGATGGCCACCCGGTGGGCAAAGACAGGAACCACCAAAGGCTTGAAATCTTCCGGTACGCAGAAGCCGCGGCCATCAACGAAGGCCATGGCCTGGGCCGCGCGATACAGCATCTGGGATCCGCGCGGCGAGACCCCCAAGGTCAGCTTTTCATGAGTGCGCGTGCGGCGCACAATCTCCAGCGCATATTTAATCAGCGCGTCATCGACTTCCACCTGGGTGACCACCTTCTGCATGTCGAGCACGTCAGAGCCGGTGAGCACCGGTTCAACGGTGTCGAGTTGGGCTGCGCCCGCTTCGGCGCGAAGGATCTCCGTCTCAGCGGTTACATCCGGATACCCCATATGCACGCGCATGAGAAAACGATCCAATTGCGACTCGGGCAGCGGGTAGGTTCCGTGATGCTCCACCGGATTCTGCGTCGCAATGACCAGAAACGGTTGCGGCAGTGCATGGCACTGGGCATCCACGGTGACCTGGCCCTCGTTCATGGCTTCGAGCAGCGCGGATTGAGTTTTCGGGGTTGTGCGGTTGATCTCGTCGGCCAGCAGCACGTTGGTGAACACCGGCCCACGTTTGAACTCAAACTTCTGTTCAGTCGCCGAATAAACCGAGATACCGATGATGTCGGAGGGCAGCATGTCACTCGTGAACTGAACCCTCTGAAAGCTGCACCCTAAAGCCCGTGCCAGGGTGTGCGCAAGGGTAGTCTTTCCAACTCCGGGGACGCCCTCAATCAGCAGGTGCCCGCGAGCCAGCACGGAGACGAGTGCCAAACGAACAACCTCGTCTTTGCCGCGAATGATCTTCTTCAGCTCTTTTTCAAGTTTGGCAGCGCGGTGCGAGGCAGAAATAACGGTGTCAAGCGGCATGCTAGGCGATTCTACTATGCGACGGTTTCGAGCCCGAGATTACCTTCGTACTTCGTTGCCGGTTCGCCGCTTTCCTGCCCACAATCGCTACTGCATCATGGCCGCCGGCCTGCCGGTCAGCCGCTCAATCCGCTTGGCGATCGGCGGGTGAGTGGAGAACAGGTTCATCAGACTCTGTCCTACGAACGGTTGAATAATGAAAAGATGCGCAGTAGATGGATCCGCTTGCATGGGCAACCGCTTCGAGTAAGCGTCCAGTTTGGCTAGCGCATTGGCCAAAGCATAGGGATTGCCGGTGAAGTGTGCTCCGGTTTCATCGGCCTGGTACTCACGTGAACGGGATACGGCTAACTGAATCAGCATGGCGGCCAGCGGAGCAAGGATAATCATCGCCAATGCCGCTAGTCCTCCACCCCGATCTTCCCGGTCCCGCTCATATCCCCCAAAGATCATTCCCCACTGGGCGATATGCGCAAGGTAGGTGATCGCGCCGGCGATGGTGGCGGCAATTGAACTGATCAGGATGTCGCGGTTCCGGACGTGCCCGAGCTCATGGGCCAACACGCCTTCCAGTTCTTCTTCGTTCAGCAACTTCAGAATTCCCTGGGTGACGGCTACGGATGCATGCTGAGGGTTCCGCCCGGTTGCAAACGCGTTAGGGGAGTCATTCGGGATGACGTAAATCTTCGGGACCGGAATTCCGATCTTTTGCGCTAAGCGCTCAACAACCTGGTAGACGCCGGGAAGTTCCTCACGCGTAACAGGTTGTGCTCGGTACATCGCGAGCGCAATTTTGTCGGAAAAGAAGTAGGAGACGAAGTTCATGACTGCGGCAAAAATCAGCGCAATCAACATGCCGTTTTGTCCCCCCAAAGCGCGGCCGATGAAGAGCAGCAATAACGTGAGTGCGGTAAGAAGGAAGGCTGTCTTAAATGTGTTTCCCATAACAAACCTCTACAGAATAGATGCACCGCCGGGGGCCGGGATGCACTGCTTGCGAAACCATTGCCTATCTAGCTATCCACCAGCTTTTCTTGCAGTTTGTGAGATCGAGCTCGGCCGTGGGTTCTCCCCGGCTCCGGGTTCCTGCTGAGCCCTGCTGCAGAATCGAATCGGTTAAACTCGGACCTCACCGGGAAGAGAAAGATTCGGGAAGCTGCCATGCGAAATCGACCTCTCCACTTTGTGCTGCTCATCGGAATCATGAGCTTCTTCGCGGATTTTGTATACGAAGGAGCACGCAGTGTGACCGGTCCTTACCTGGCTGTGCTCGGTGCCAGCGCTACACTCGTGGGCCTGATCGCTGGACTAGGAGAAATGCTTGGCTACGGACTACGGCTCGTCTCTGGCGTCGTCAGCGAGCGCACACGCGAGTTTTGGCCGATCACCATCTTTGGATATCTGGTTCAGATGACCGCGGTTCCTCTCCTGGCGGTTGCCACCACCTGGCAAGGGGCTGCAGTGCTGATTGTGCTCGAACGCGTCGGGCGAGCCATTCGCAACCCTCCGCGCGACGTCATGCTGTCCAATGCGGGAAAACAGGTCGGGCTAGGCTGGACTTTTGGGCTGCACGAAGCCCTCGACCAATTGGGCGCTTTTTCTGGACCGCTCGTCCTCGCCTGGATCCTCGCTCGACACAGTGGATACAGGCTCGGGTTTGCGGTGCTGGCCATTCCGGCAGCCATCACGATCGCGATCCTGGTCTTCGCGCGGATTGCGTATCCACGGCCGGAAGAAATGGAAGTTCGCGTTCCTGACGTCCATGGTGCTGGACTGCCTCGCACCTTCTGGGTTTACGTCGCCGGCGCGGCATTTGTGGCTGCAGGTTTTGCCGATTTTTCGCTCATGGCCTATCACTTTCAAGTTTCTAAAGTGGTACCGCAAGTCTGGATTCCGATCTTTTATGCCATTGCCATGGCGGTGAGCGGACTGGGTTCGTTGGGCTTTGGCAAGTTGTTTGACCGCTCCGGTTTATGGATTCTGATTCCACTCACTTTGCTGGGGGCGGCGTCTACGCCCCTGGCATTTCTGGGCCATCAATGGGCCGCTCTCGTCGGATGTGCGGTGTGGGGACTTGGCATGGGAGTGCACGAAAGCATCATTCCCGCTGCCGTCGCCACCATGGTACCTCAACAGCGCCGGCCTTCAGCGTACGGTACGTTTACCGCTGCCTATGGAGTATCTTGGTTTCTCGGAAGCGTGGTGATCGGCAAGCTTTACGACATCTCTTTGCCAGCGCTCATCGGGTTCTCCGTGGCAGCGCAACTGGCCGCGATTCCCATATTCCTTGCCGTCATACATCGGATGCCAACCCTTGAAAGAGATTCCGCAAGCAGTTAGGAGTGGTCGCCAGGCCGTATGGTTTGACTAACAGATAGGCCTAGGTGAGAATTGAATTGCAACCTCACTAATCGTGGGCCTGTGGCGCAGCTGGGAGCGCGCTTCCATGGCATGGAAGAGGTCGTCGGTTCGATCCCGACCAGGTCCACCATCTTTTCAATCACTTACAAATTTGCCGACCGATCGGTTGGTAGCATTTGGTAGCAAATTGCAAAAGCATTTTCAGCTCGCGCTCAAATTTTCGGGGTTTCACGTTCAGTTCCTGATGAATCGCGTTGACGGTCGCGCGCACGCTCCCAGGAATCTTGCATGTACACGTCAGTGGTTGTGGTCGCGCGTGAATGCCGCAAAAGACCCTGCATCTTTCACCAATGAATACAGGCACAGCGCCGCTGAGATGGTTGCAAGTTTTGCGAAGGACAATCATTTGGCCGCTGTTGTGGGCACCAGGACAGCGGCAGAGGTATTGGGCGGAGCTAATTTCAAGTTGAGCAAAGGTTATCGCCTCCGGATACCAGTCGCTGGCTGGTACACCTGGCGAGGCGACTGTATAGAAGGCAAAGGTCGAGCCAGATATCAGTGTTGAAAACTCTCCGAATCACTTGCTGCTGGGGTCGATAGCCAATTGGAAAAGGCAAAAGAGTTCATCCAAACCCTATAACAACCGCACAAACCGGATCTCATAAACACCTTGTTGAACGAACAGTTGTATACGTGCCACCGTTCGTGGGCAGGCTCGATGATCGCGGAGATAACGGAATGCAGGTGGTCGAGAACATCAAAAAGATGTACGAACCAGGTGACGGTCACGTCCACGTCTTGGCCGCAAGCCTGCGCAAGATTGATCATTGATCATCTCCTCTATGCTGTTGCTCTCGGCGGCGAGCTCGCAACAGCTCCAGCAAAGATTTTAGGGGATTGGGCCAGATCCAAGTTTCCCGTTCCAGGCCAGAACTTCCTCTACGCGGCACCGCAAAGCCCCGGCGAACGCTCTAGACTACCTCCGCGTCATGTTCGCCGTGAACGATATCGACGAGACGCTTGGCAGGCTTCGAAAGTGCGGCGCACAGCTCGTGGGCGACGTAGTCTGGTATGAGGACTGATATCGACTCTGCTACATCCGCGGGCCTGAAGGGCGTCTCATCGGACTCGCCCAGGAACTTGACTGAGCGCCCAGGCAGCAGACAAGAACTCGACACAGGGAGGTAACCGATGAAGGCGATTGTAGTGACGGACCAGGCTGCGGGAACGGCCGGGGTGAAGCTGGTGGAACGGCCCGAGCCGCGGGCGGCGATAAACGACGTCATTGTTCAGATTCATGCGTCGGGATTCACCGGGGATGAGCTGACGTGGCCCTCGACCTGGACCGATCGCGTGGGCCGAGACCGGACGCCTTCAATCCCCGGACACGAATTGGCAGGAGTGGTCACCGCTCTCGGCTTTGGCACGACCGGGCTGTCGAGTGGGCAGCGGGTGTTCGGCCTAACGGATTGGTATCGCGACGGCACCCTGGCAGAGTATGTGGCGGTCGAGGCGCGCAACCTCGCCCCGCTGCCGGGCGACGTTGATTTCACGGTGGGCGCGGCCCTGGTGATGCCGGGCCTAACCGCGTGGCAGGGGCTGTTCGAGCACGGCCGCCTTCAGGCGGGGCAGAACGTCCTGGTGCACGGTGCGGCCGGCGTAGTCGGTTCGATGGCAACCCAGCTCGCTCGTGAGGCCGGCGCCTACGTCATCGGCACCGGGCGCGCTGGCGGTCGTCAGATGGCTCTCGACTTCGGCGCGCAGGAGTTCGTCGACCTCGATAACGACGCCCTAGAAGATGTCGGCGGGGTCGATCTGGTTTTCGATGTCCTCGGCGGCGACATCGCGAAGCGGTCTGCGGGCGTGATTCGCGCCGGAGGAACGCTGGTGACCATCGCCGGCCCGACCGAGGCGCGGCCCGCTGACGGCCTGACTGTCGACTTCGTCGTCGTCCCCGATCGCGCCCAATTGAGTGAGGTCGTCCAGCGAGCCCGGAATAGTCGGCTGCGGACAAACATCGGCAACGTGGCTGCCCTCGACGATGCCGTCGCCGCCTTCAACCCGACCGAGCCGATCAAGGGAAAGACGATCATCCGCGTTCGTCGTGAGGACTCGGGAAGAGCCACATTGCCGAAAGGCTCGGCCTTGCGAGCAGCGTAAAGCTTGTCTGAGGCCACATGCGAGCGACGTGTGGCATCGATATATTCTTGAGCGGAATCTGAAGGCTTGACGAGTCTACGCCGACGATGCAGTCCTGGAAAGCACAGCTGTGCTGGTGTTGGAAGGCCATACCCATGGAGTCCTTACTGGCAAGGAAGCATTGACCCAGCATTTTGCTTCGTTCTTTGCCATGTTGTCAGCGAAACTTCATACGCGCTATACCTCTCGGACATCGGCGCATCGATTGGCTTCCGGTTAGCTGTCATGCATCCCGAACGAGTGACCACTATGATCGTCCAAAATGGGGAGGCCCATTTTGAAGCCTTCGATTTGGAGTTCTCGAAAGGCATTATTTGATTACTGGAAAGATCGGAGCGAAAAGAACGCTCAAGTTCTACTCGACTGGCTTCTGACGATTGAAGGAACCAAATGGCATTATCTGCATGGCGTCCGCGATCCGTCGAGGATCAGCCCTGACAATTGGGTAATCGACCAGGCTTATGAGGACGGGCTGGGGAACAAGGAAATCCAACTTTCAATCCTCTACAACGCAAAAAGGAATTTGGATGTCTATGCCGATTGGCAGGCGTATTTCCGTAAACAACAGCCCCCTATGCTGATCACTTGGGGCAAGAACGATGGAATCTTTACGGTGGAGGGCGCTGAGCTCTATAAAAGAGAGCTTCCCAACGCAGAGCTCCATCTTCTCGATACGGGCCATTTCGCGCTGGAAGAAGAAGTCGATCGGATTGGGTCGTTGATGCATGAGTTTCTCGACCGAACAAAATAACAACAAAAGTATTGAAACTGGCATAGGAACAAAAACGATGTCTAGTCTGGTAGGGAATGTATGAGAAGACACTTCGAAGAGTGAGGGTAAGTGAATGAGGACAATAATGCGAACGGTGTTTGTAAATCTGACGGCAATAGCACTAGGGGTAACGCCCGGGTTCGCGCAGAATCTGGAGCAGGTGAAACCCGTCTTCGAGCATATAATTCCAAACGCCCAGGGCAAGAGGATGGTTGCCATCATCGTGAACTATCCTCCAGGCGGCAAATCGCCGTCCCATCATCATGCTCAGTCCGCGTTCATCTACGCTTACGTGTTGTCAGGCGCCATTCGCAGCCAGGTTGGCGACGAGCCTGCTAAGGTCTATCGGGTCGGTGAAGGTTTCTACGAAGTGCCCGGCTCTCATCACAGGATCAGTGAGAATGCGAGTGACAAAGAGCCTGCAAGCCTATTGGCCGTCTTCGTCGTCGATACCAACGATAATCCCCTGACTACACCGGACCAGAAG
>DATJEL010000107.1:0-62212 GCA_035496675.1 Terriglobales bacterium | reverse complement strand
TCCCATAGCGAAACCCGCGTCCGCCGCCAACGCTAGCGGCTTAGTCCAAATCCTCCTATCGCAAGTGCCCCCGGTGGCAAACTTTCGCGCATTACCCCACTGCAGAGCACCGGGTCACTTGTCGATAGGACACTAAGATTTTTCGCCAAACTAACCTTGGCTCATTCTCTTGTAATCCCCACGGCTCAGTAGTAGTCAAACGGCACCGTTGCCTGGGTCGACTTTCCGTCGGTGGGGCGCATTACGGTGAGGGTAGACCCGCCGACATAAGGATCATTCGGAAGTGAGGGGTTCGCCACCAGATCCGAATAGGTGAACGTGAAGTCAATTTCGGTGTCAGTCCAGAGCTCGATCTTAATCGGCGACTTCACATAGAAATTAGTTCCTGCTACGGTACTTCCGCCGCTAAGAAACACACTTCCAATATGAATTCCGGGAGTTCCGAAGCCGCAGCCGTAAACCTTGTAGTGGCCCTCCGGCTGGATGGGTGTCGGGGCAATGCCAGTAATCAGAAACGCGTTCGCTTGAGCACACGATGGCTGTTGCGGAGGGGGCATAGGAGGCCATTGAACATACAAGCCCTCGTGACCTGTTGTGGTCCCATCACCGCGCATAACCACGAGTGTCACCGCGCAACACGACCCGTACGACGGGCCGAACTGAGACGGGCTTGGAAAGGTGACTGTTATGGAATTGTCACTCCAGCTGTTGATGTTCGTGCCGACGACAATCGGAAACCCAAAGTCATCACCTATCAAGTACACAGCATTCTTGGGTGCACCCGGCGCCGGGTTAACGGCTTGCGGCTGCTGTCTTGGGGGCGTCGGTGCTTTTGCGTTCGCTATGTTTCCAAACGAGCAGCCCGAAATCGTGTATTTGCCACTCGGCAAGAATGTGTTGTTGGACAAACCAGAAACACCCAGAATCCGGAATGATGAGTCTTGCCCGCACATGATGGCCGTCTGGATTCCCGTGGAAATTGGTGGCCCCGCGTTAGCGTGCGCCGCGGGAGAACTCCCCGAACTGGGCGGCGTGGAAACTGCTCCGGCGGGCAAGCGTGCCATCGCCGTTTCAGGCGAGCCCGCTTGGAAGCTCATGGTCTGGGCGGAACCGGGATTTGCGTTCGAAGTTGTCTGGATGGAGCTCGGGACTGCAGCGGGTGCTGCGGCCGCGCCGCTCGCGAGCATTCCCGGCTGCGGCGCGCCGGAGAGCATTCCAGTCTGACTGCTGGAAGACTTGAGCATAGTGCCGCCACTGTTAGCAACCGGCGTAACGTTACGGACCACATTGTTTGGCGGCAGTGATCCACGTGAGCCCATGCCTGCCGGAAACAGTTCAATATTCACGTTGAACGCTTGCCCGCCGCAGAACTCGATGAAAGAACCAAGAATTGTGGAGAGGGTAGACCTTGCCCGGCGGGTGTTGCAGTTTCCGGGCGGAATTGTGAACTGAGTTCCCGTGGAACCTGTCACTTTCGCTGGAGTTACCTGGGGCGAAAATGCTGAGGATTGGATTACATTCGCGCGAACTTCCAACGCCTCTCGCTCGGGCAACTGACCAAAACTGTAGTGACAGACCATCCATGGACCTTTACTGGTTGGACCGCTGTAATTTTGGTTACTAGTGGCGGAATTCAACTGCGGCGCAGACCAGACAGGCGTGGAACTATTCGAAGTTGCGAGCGTCGGCTGACTGTTGTTGCCCATATCAACGACCATTACTTGCAATCCCTGACAGGGCGTCGAGAGGTTGTACTGAACGAGGCTCGTGTCCCAGAGAATGTAGCCGTCAACGGTCCCGTTCTGTGGGACGCGCATGATGGTTTGCGTCGCCCGAGCGGCCGGAATCTGCTGCTGCGGTTGTGACGGCGCCTGATGCCTCTGCGGGCTGGGCGCGGTGATGTTTGGGTTCGGCGCGGGCACCGTTCGCGAAACTTGCGCCACAGTTGCCGCGCAGAGTGCGAAGGCCAATACGCTTACCAGTGACAATTCAAAAATACATTTGCGATTTCTTTTCGACATAACTTCCCCCTTTGTTGCGCTTGCATATGCTGGAATACCGTGGAAACGAGCTAGCGTCAAAGGAACTGGGAGTGAAACAGAAGTGACTAGCTAAGTCTCTGAAAGTGGGATGGTTTGGGGATTAGCTGACCCGTTTCAGATTGCGGCTTTGCTGAGTTGTACTAGGTCAATGGCACCGATCAAGATCATCACGCAGCGTGCGGCCAAGAGGCCCCGAAGAGCGTTACCGGTGATCCGAACGGGCTTGGAGGAGGATTCTGAACATTGTTGTCCGACAGTGGAACGCTCAAATGGAAGCTGCTCTTGCAATCCCAACTGCTGATAACAGGCAATAGCGCAAGCATGCGCTTTTTATTCGCCTTTGGAATCTGGGTGGACTACTTTGTGACACGACTCAGCAAACTCACGCGCTCATGAACAGCCTGGAGGTCTGCCGTTACGAGGTTTGCGTACTTCCGCACCGAGTTCGTTCCAACAGTTCGGGGCAGGGCGGAAGCGCCTTGGCAATGATTCTCCCCGCCAACTTGGCGGCGGGTGCATCTGGAGAGCTTCTATGCAATTCGTTTCCGTCGGCGAGCTTTTGTGGATTTCGTTGTCACAATGCTTCTCTCTGGAACAACTCGCTCCACCACGAACTCAGCCGGAGCAGTCCGCTCGACCACGATTTCCTGAACACGCGGTTCGGCCCCAAACAGCTGGGTCATGTATTCATCTTTGCATTGCACGGAGCAGAAATGGACGGCTAATGAGTGGAGAGTGTTGGTTCGATCCCATACCGACTGAATAGTGACTTCTCTTCGAGCAGAGACCGCTCCTACGGCTTCTGCCGCGTGACCAACGATCCACGCTTCATCCGGCTGCTTCACTGCCCCGCAGGTATCACACACAAACTGAATCATGAAAACTCCTCACGGGCTTTGACGAGGCATAAACCGGCACCGGTTGTGCGGGCCAAGCTGGAAATCGAGGCTTGTAGCCCGGGGAAGTAGCAGAATTGGTTCGCTTGAATACCGTCAAAATTCCGTAAGCTCGATTTCCTTGTTGCTCACGCAACGATCCTCAGGGGCGTGCCGTCGAAAACGTGGGCGCGGGATTTGTGGCGACATTGGCTGAAAGGCTTCTGCCCATTGCCTGCCCGGGCCTGTTCATTGCGGTGTGTCGCCTTGCTCTGCCCTGCTGATGCGATTCGAGTGCTTCGGGCGGATTCCAACTAGCTCCGAAGCGGCTATTCCGATGATGGACATCCAGATTAGGTGATTCTTTTGGACTGGGTCGCTCACGCGAATACTGAGAAAAGGATCGAACAGGAACTCCGCGAAAATCACAACTGCACCTACTGTGCCGAGTATCCCCGCTGCGCTACCGAATCGAAGCGCGACGAACAGAATCACGCAGAGGAACACCAGAGGCACAAAACCCTTATTGGGAACGGTGCGCACTACAAGGGTCAGCATGGTAGCTGCCAGTACACACAGTGATGTTCCCAAGACTCGCCTGCCCCACTCGCGATTCATCAAAAACATAAGGACTATATTGCACCACCAAGTCCATAAGGGCGGCGTAAAACCTTGTGTTTTTTTGCGAAAAAACTGAGTTCAGCGCCACATCCCACCAATAGCAAACCGCACAGGATAGCGTTCGAGCTAAACTTGATTCGGTGCCATTCCCTCGCTTCCAGCCGCTCGGCCTAGAACGTGTCCCTGCTGCTTTCTCCCACCCTGATTGGGTGTTTGAGATCAAGTGGGATGGCTTCCGGGCGCTCGTTTATTCCGACACCGACGGAGCGTGTCTGGTTTCGCGCAACGGGAACACGTTCAAGAGCTTCCCAGGTCTATGCGAGGGATTACGCCGTGACCTCAAGGGCCGCCGTTGCGTTCTCGATGGCGAGATCGTCTGCCTCAATTATGACGGCAAGCCACAGTTCCGCGACCTGCTGTTCCGACGCGCCGATCCTTTCTTCTACGCCTTCGATTTGCTTTGGGATGAGCACGCCTTGTCCGATGACGAGGAGGAGATGCGCAGATTTCGCAACGGCGAGGACGTTCGCTATCTCCCACTGATTGACCGCAAACTGCGGCTTCGTAGGGTTGTACCTAAGCTAGGCGAACGTCTCTTGTATTGCGATCATGTCGAGGTTGACGGGCAAGGTTTATTCCAGCTCGCTTGCCAGCACGACCTTGAAGGCATCGTTGCAAAGCGCAAAGGCGATCCGTATCTGCCGGAGCACGCGACGTGGTTGAAGATTCGCAACCGAAACTACTCTCAGTGGGTTGGGCGCGAGGAACTATTCGAGCGTGAGCGCAGCAGCGAACCAGATTTCGCGGCGTGGAGCAGTTGTGTTTTGGTGTGCGATGACGCGCAGGATGTCCACGCCGACGGAATCCAGGTCGATGGCTGCTGGCCACCATTGCGAAAGCTAGTCTTTCCGAATTGTTAATACTTTGCAGCGAGTCGAACCTTCAACGAATCCTTGGCATCAAACCGCGCTCAACAATGCCTTCAAGAAAAGTGCTTTCAGTCGGTAACAACCCGGAGCTTCTTTGGCTGCGAGAGGCCGTACTCCGCAGTGCCGGATTTGACGTGATGACAAGCCTTAATCTTGAGGACGGATTGGAAAGAATTGAAGGCGAAGATTGCGGCGTACTGCTGATGTGCTACTCTCTGCCGTTGCTCTCGCGCAAACGGCTGGCCGACACCTTCCGAGCGAACTGCCCTCAAGGTCGCATCGTCACGATCATGAATGAAAAAGGGGAGCCGGAGTTCGCGGATGTGGTTGTCTATGGTGTGGATGGGCCGGAAGCCCTGATTGAGGTAATCCACACGGCCCTAAGCCGAACGTTTAACTTGCCTCTCCAACTCTAGAGCCTTGCGAATCGTAGGCAAGGGCCAGCCTAGTAGCCCGAATTTCAGCCTCAAGTCGGTTGAGTTCCTCTCGCGTTCGCCTGTTTTCCATAAAATGAGCTGTCAATTTCAGGACGCGACGTTCGAGGAAGTCGATTGTTCATTTACCGAGTTGTGTACGGCGCACATCGGTCGGTCTTGCCCCCTAGGAGATTATCGGGAGCACATACCATCTGTGCTGTAGAGCGATTTTGCCCTGACACCCGGCAAATCTTTCATCTCACACGAATAGTTTTTTGTGAATGGCTGATGTTCACAGCATGCAAGTGGCTGTAGCTGCACTGTGTTTGGAGGTTGTGGGAGCTGGGCCTGATTCTTGCAATAAGAAAACATCGTTGTTGCGAAGGAGGCAGCTCTGCCCGATCCATTCCGGTTTGGACGTTCCCGATTGGAGGCGTCTCGCAATGCAAGGAGAAACGAAAGAACGTTGGATGGAACTTTGCGAACAAGCTGCGGTCGAGCAAGACGCTGACAAGCTGATGAAATTGATCCAAGAAATCACCCGAATGCTCGACGACAAGGATGAACGCTTGAAGCGTGCGCAGTCTATAGGGAGCAAGTGAACTCATGCTCCTTCATACCGCTGCTGCGATCATTCGGGTATTCCTAAACCTGCCCTGCTCCGAACGTGACAACGAGGGTAACTACTTCAAGGCCGATGAGCCGGTGTTCGCTGATGTTGTCTTTGGAGTGGATGTGCCGGAAGCTCTGATTGAGGCAATCCACACGGCTTAGGCCGAGCGTCTAACTTGCCCCTCAAATTCTAAAGCCTTCCGATAGTGGTCAAGAGCCAACTGGGCGGCACGAATTTCGGATTCAAGTCGGTTGCGCTCCGGTTGCGTTTGCGCGTTCTCCATAATGAGCCGACTTAGTGTTTGAACTCGACGTTCGAGAAAGTTGATGTGTTCTTTTACCGGGTGTTCCATGTCCACGTCCCGCGAAGGTATGTACCTCAAATGATACAAGCGCGGTCAAGCCCAGCTCCGCGTCTGCAAGCAAGCGCGAGGCAGGCAATGGGCAGAAGCCTCTTCAGCCAATGTCTCGCCAGAACCCCGCGCTCAAAGGTTTCGACGGGGCCGGGAAGAAATCGGTTGCGTGTGCAGCCCGCGAATTACCTTGTGCTGAACCGACCGCGCAAACTAGGGGGAGCCAACGTATTTCATCGAACAAGAGTCATTCCCCCACCCAAAGCTGAGCTGAACATCTGAAGCGACGCGCCTCTTCGCATTCGCAAAAGGGGTTCACCAGCGGCGTTCACGCCCCCGACTGCCACCTCTATCAAACCCGCTGTTCCTTCCCCCGCTGCGTTCCATTTTGGGGCGAGCTTCATTTACATTGAGCGTTCGGCCAGAGAACTGAGAGCCATTTAACTCGGCAATGGCTTTCTCCCCCTCCTCATTGTTCGTCATTTCCACGAACGCAAATCCACGAGACCTTCCGGTATCACGATCCGTCATCACCGACACTCGATCCACTTGGCCGAATTGTGCGAAAAGTTGACGAAGGTCATCTTCAGCAACGTGGAAATCGAGATTACCGACGAAGATGTTTTTCATAGAACCTCTACATGACGATCTGAATTTGAGCAGCAAATGCCGGGGGAGCCAACCTCGGTTAGGGCGACCATCACAAACGCGGACAGAGTATAGCATTGCAGAACAAAGGCGATGTGGAGAGGCTCCGTGCGGACTTCTGCGCGGAGGATAGGGCTGAAGCGAGGGCCACGGCGCAAAGCAGTAACTTAGCTTTCATGCGCTCAGGTAGGACTGAAGGTGGGTGCCGTATCTGCTTTCGATTCGCTCCTGTTGGTGTGAGTTAAATGTGAATAACGTATGCAACCAGCGCAACTGATCTCGTTGCATACGTTTCACTTTGCACACAAAACAAAGGCACTTTCATTAATGGCAAACGAGTTGCTGGTTGAACCCGAAACGATTATGAGTCTGCTGCTCTAACCGTTGAGCTATGGGCCCTCAGCGACTCTGCTTATCATATAGGACGTGATTCCCGTCCTTGAAACTCCCGAAAGCGTCACCTTCGCTGTTAAGGTCCAACCGCGAGCACGCCGCAATGTCATAACCGGTGAACTGGGAGACGCGCTCAAAATCAGCCTCACTGCTCCTCCGCTGGATGGACGCGCGAATGAGGCGTGCATTGAGTTTTTCTCTCAGGCACTGGGCGTTCCCAAGTCCGCAGTGTCGATCGTCTCCGGTCAGACCCATCGGCGCAAACTCATCCGCGTGACCGGAATCACCGCCTCCGCGCTGCGCCAAAGGCTCGAACTCTAGTCATGGAAAAACCGCCAAGCCCCCAAGGTAGCCGCCCGGTGCGACTCGAGCGCGCGCAAGAGGCTTCCGGCGGAGTTGGCACTCACCGGCAAGAGCCAGTCGAGCCCGAATCCCCGCCAAGCGGGTAAAATGATGGCCCATGGATCTCGCTGCCATTCAATCTGCCCTAGCTGAGCGCAACATTGACGCCTGGCTTTTTTATGACCACCACCATCGCGATCCGATCGCCTATCACGTACTCGGGCTTCCCGAGCACCTCATGGTCACGCGCCGTTGGTACTATCTGGTGCCGGCGCACGGTGAACCCGAAAAGCTGGTCCACAAGATCGAAGCCGGACACCTCGACAGCCTCCCGGGAAAAAAGCGAACCTACGCGGCTTGGCAAGAACTGTTTGAAGGCCTCAAACAGATGCTTTCGCCCTATCGAGCGGTCGCGATGCAGTATTCGCCCAACAACGGCGTATTCACGATCTCACTCGTCGACGCCGGCACCGCTGAACTGATCCGTGGACTGGGAAAAGACATCGTGAGTTCAGGTGATCTGGTAGCAAAGTTTGAAGCCACCTGGACCGATGAGCAGATTCAGTCCCATTACGCGGCTCGTGATTCGGTCGACGCGATCACCGCGGCCGCATTCAAAGAAATCGGCCGCCGGGTGCGCAATGGCGGCACCAACGAATTTGAAATTCAGCAGTGGATCCTGGAAGCGTTCGGCCGCGAAAATCTTGTCGCCGGCGATCCGCCGGTGGTGGCGGTAAACGCCAATAGCGGGAATCCTCACTATGGACCGGATAAGGCCACCTGCGTTCCCATACGCGAGGGCGATTTCGTGCTGCTCGACATTTGGGCAAAAAAGAACACGCCCAATGCCGTCTACTACGACATTACCTGGACCGGATTCGTAGGCCCCAAGCCTTCAGACCACTTGCAAGAAATCTTTCGCATCGTGCGGGAAGGCCGCGACGCGGGAATTCGGTTCGTGAAGCAGTCCATTGCTTCCGGTCAGCAGATCTGCGGCTGGGAGGTGGATCATCCCGTTCGTCAAAGCATCACCCAAGCCGGCTACGGGCAATACTTCGTACATCGCACCGGGCATTCGATTGGCACCGAAGTGCATGCCAACGGCGCCAACATCGACAACCTCGAGGTCCGCGACGAACGCCGCATTCTGCCGAATAGCTGCTTTTCCATCGAACCGGGTGTGTATCTGCCCGAATTCGGCGTGCGCAGCGAGATCAACATGCTCGTGCGCAGCAGCGGGGCTGAAGTAACTGGTAGAATGCAGACGGAACTGGTAATCATCTGAGATCGCGCTCAGCGCAGCATTCGGCATCTACTTCTATTCATGGCAGACTCACCATCACCCGCAAGACGAGAGGCAATCGCAACTCCTTCCGCCCAGACATCAACCATGGCTGTGCTCGCGCCCGCCATCGGCTGGCTCATTCCCGGTGCCGGGCACCTGATTCAAAAACGATGGATTCGCGGCCTGCTCATCATGGCATCGGTCGCGACCATGTTCGTGCTCGGCATGCTCATGGAAGGTCGGGTCTATAAACCGAACGGCGGCGACATTCTCGACATCCTTGGTTTTATCGGCGACGTGGGAGCGGGAGGCATGTACATCGTGAGCCGCACACTCGAGCTGGGTCATACGGTCGTGGCCCACGCCACCGCTGATTACGGGACCAAGTTCATCATCGCTGCCGGTTTGCTGAATTTCATGAGCGTGGCCGATGCCTACCACATTGCAATCGGGAAGAAGCCCTGATGGACATCTCTCACTTCAACGCCGCTTTGATCTTCTCTACCTTTGCCTCGATCGTCTTCGGGATTACCCAGCGGAACACCCCGCGCGATATGGTGAACCACGGTCTTTACTGCTTCGCCATCTTCCTGGGGGGCCTGATCGCAGCCGGTTGGGTGATGTGGCTTCTGAGGCACTGAGAATCCATCTTTTCAGGTTTGGCGGATAACTTTTCTTTGGGCCCACATCGGGAACGGTCCGGAGGACTGGTTCAAATCCTGCCTTAGGTTGGGCAGGCTCTCTTCGCTTAGGGTTTCTTCGGAAGGCTGGGATTCACCCTTCCCACACAAATGCATCGAACACCCGCTTCGACTGAAAACCCAGACGCTGATAGAGCTCAACCGCTGGGCCGTTCGCCTCGGTCACGGTCAGCGACAATGCGGAGAACTTGCGCTGAGTCAGATTCCTGACACTTGCTGCCAGCAGGGCTTTCCCCAAACCAAACCCCCGGTACTCGGGCAGCACGCACACCTGGGTCACGTGCCCAGTGTCGTATCGAACCCTGGAACACAGGATCACACCTGCCAGGGTATGGGTTCTCTTGTGCACCGCCACAAAGGAGGATTCCGGATCAAAGGTCCCGCAGCCGGGAAATCGGATAATGTTGTTCAGAAACCGCAACGAGCCGCTCAGCGTCCGGTATTGATCGTTAATCTCCGAATCCACGTGACTGCGATAGGCCGCGGTAATCACGGACGCGGCGGGTTGATAGTCCTGTTCGGTCCACCGCCTGAGTTCGATCTCCGGGGTAAGCACCTTTTCGACGATGCGTGCTCCTGCCAGGGGCAAAGACATGAATAGGCGGGCGTGCTCACTGAACCCCTGGGAGATGAACGGCTGCGAGGCCACTCCGGTTTCATGGGCCAGCAACTGCGCTTCAATGCGATGGATTCCCGGAGACTGCTGCAGAGTTTCGATGACGTGCGTCAGCAGGCGAGCCTCGACCTGTTGCCGGCTGAGCCCGCCGTCCCCCTGGTTGACGAACAGGTCGCCGATCACGCCCTTGTTGCTCTCATAGACGAAGAACGAGTAGCCAAACACTTTCCCGCGCGAAACCGCCGCGTACCCCGGCAGGAACTTCGCATCCATATAGCGGAGAATCATCTCTGCCGAGCCGCTATAGTCCCAACAGAGCAAGTCGCCCCATACCTGGATCTCGTCCTCCAGCAGAGGGCGCAGATCGGCTGAAGTAAAGTGTCTTAGGTCGAGGACTTCCACGTTGCTCCCGGTATCCCGCCTTAGCGGCGGCAATCCTGAGTTTAGTGGGCAGGGTTAGGCGCAATCAAACTGCCGGAACAAGAAACGCTAACTTCCAACTCCGAGTGGGCTTAGGCGCATCTACTGAGCGAATTGTGCGTCGGCTTGATCGCCTGTAGAATAAGGGTGTATCGCGGATTGTGGGCTGTCTAGGTATGAGCAGCAACGGAAACGGTGTTTTCCACATTGGTGACCGGGTTGTCTACCCCAATCACGGTGTAGGAATCATCGAGCAGATCGGCAGCCGCACAATGGGCGCTCAGTCCGAGCGCTACTATCTCCTTAATATCAAGTCCAGCAATTTAAAGGTAACTGTCCCTTTTCACAGTGTGGAAGCGGTGGGCCTGCGTCCGGTTGTGAAAAATGGAGAGATCAAGAAGATCCTCGAATTCCTTTCCGACGGCGAAGGGGGCAGCGACGCAGACTGGAAAGACCGCTTCAAAGAGAACTCTGACAGGATGCGCACCGGCTCGTTGCTTGAAGTGGCAGCGGTCCTCAAAAACCTTCTCCTGTTGCGGGAGTCGAAAAGCCTGTCGTTTCGTGAGAAGAAGATGCTCGAGCGCGCCCGCTACTTACTTGTGAGCGAAATGGCACTGGCGCGCAACTGCGAAGAGGCGCACATTGAAGTCTTACTCACCGAAACCCTGGCCAAGAACAAACTGAAGTTCCCCGAAGCCGGCGAGTTCGAACCCTAGTCGCTTCACCCGGGCAGCCCCTCCCCAAACGTTCCGTGCTCGCCTAGTCTCGTGCCCTAAAACATTCCCGTCCTTCTTTGCAGCGCTTGGGGTGGGCGATATGATCGTCCGGCCCGGCAGAGCCCATGGTGTCGAGACACCAATAGACTGCCGTGGTAGATTCGCCGCTCTCCCAGAATGTCGGGCTCCCGATGAAAGTTCCGTACGAGGTCTTCGTGCGCAGGCGGCGGCAAATTCCCGATCCCTGCTGGAGAATATTGAAACCCGTCATGCTCATACTCCTTCGGCGTTCAGGCCGGCGGCGCGCAGAATCGTGCGCCGGAGGATGGCCTCAAAGATCGGAATCTTATAGGCGTTTTTCGCAAGGGGGGTGGCATGGGCCATGGCGGCTTCGGCCGCGGTTCGGGCCGTGCCCTCAGTGATTTCAGAATTATTGAGCTTGGCTTCAGCCGCCTGCGCGCGATACGGATACGGAGCAGCTCCCCCCAGCACCACGCTCGCTTTGCGGCAACGCGTGCCGTCGATGGTCAGGGCGACGGCAACGTCCGCAATGGGCCAGTCGAACGACTCCTTCTCACCTTGCTTGTAGTATGCGGTACGAGCTTCTGTCGGCGACACGAGGATGGCGGTGATGAGTTCGCCAGGTTCGAGAATGTTCTCGCGGCCGACATTGTGCTCGGGGCTGGTGAAGAATTCTTCGAGTGCGACTTCCCGTTTCCCCTTCTTCGACGCGATCTCCAGGCGCGCATTCAGGGCGACGAGCGGTACGGCAACCCCCGAGGGGTGAATGATTGCGCACACGCGGTTGTCGAAGATGGCGTGGTAATCGTTCTCACCGTCCTGGGCAAAGCACTGCGTGCCGCCCTTTTTCCGGCAATGGAAGTCTTCCGAACGGAAGTACCAGCAACGCGGCCGCTGTGTCAGATTCCCGCCCACGGTGGCCATGTTGCGAATCTGCGGAGTGGCGATTCTCGAAGCTGCCTCCGACAAAGCCGTGTACTTCTTTTGCACCACTGGGTGCTCTTCGATCTCGGTCAAAGTGACCAGCGGTCCGATGCGCAGACCCCCGCCATCCTCGCTGACCTCGTTGAGCCCGCTGATTTGCCGGATGTTGACCAGGCGCGAAGGGCGGACAATGCCATCTTTCATCAGGTCGAGCAGGTCGATGCCGCCTGCCTTGAAGGCGGCGCCATCGGTTACCGACGCGAGCGCCTGATCCACACTGCTTGCATTGACCCATTCAAAGCGGTTCATGCAGTCATACCTTTCACTTTGCCAAGCGCGGCGAGCAGGGTCGCCGGGCGCATGGGTAGTTGCCGCACCCGAACACCGGTCGCATTGTAGACGGCATTTGCAACCGCGGCAGCGGTCGGAATCTTCGACGGTTCGCCAATCCCTCCGGCGTCGGTCGAAGACAGCGCCAGGATATTCTCGATTACGTGCACTTTGATCTCCGGGGTTTCGCGTGATCCGAGAATCTTGTACTGCTCCAGGTTCGGATTGAGCACATAGCCGTGGTTGCGGTCGATCACGCGGTCTTCGTAGAGTGCATAAGAAATCCCCTGCAAAACTCCGCCGTTAATCTGATTTTCCAGCAACAGCGGATTCATGGGGCGTCCGCAATCGTGAACCGCCCAAATTTTTTCGACTTTGATAACCCCGGTCTCGACGTCGACAGCAACTTGGGCAAACTGAACGCCGCCATAGGTGATCATTCGTCCGTGGCCAGCGGTTTCTTTGTAATCGTCGGGCCGCTGGGCCCGGGCGGCTATCTCTTCGGTCCTCATTCGGCCGGCTGCCTGCTTGAAGGTAAGCTGCTTGGAAGGATCGCTCTTTCGGAAGACCTTGCCATCCCTGATGGCCAGGTCTTCCGCGCTCGCCTCGAAGGCCGGAGCAATGTCTTCCAAGAACAACTGCTTCGCCCTGTGGGCGGCGTTGCGAGCTGCGGGAGTGATCGAATTCGTGGTCTGGCTTCCGCCCGACGATGGTCCCTGCGGGAAGGTGGTATCTCCGATTTTCATCGTGATATCGCGCGGCTCGAGCCCGAGTTCTTCGGCTGCTACCTGCGCCAGAATGGTGCGGATCCCGCCTCCGATGTCCTGGACCGAGGACATCAATTCCACCGAACCGTCGCGCCCGATGCGCACTTCTGCATGGGAATCGGTGTCGCCGATCCGGTACCACACCGATTGCGCCACCCCCAGGCCGCGTTTCATCGGCCCAGCCTCGGCGCCCGGCTTATGGCGTTCGGACCAACCGCAAAGCTCGGCCCCGATCCGGCGTTCCTCGCGACGCGCGGGATGTTCATCGTTTTTGTCGCGAAAATCCAGCGGATCGATTTCTAGCTTTTCCGCCAGCTCATCGATTGCCTGTTCGAGCGCGAAGGCACCTTGGGGATGCCCCGGGGCGCGCATTGCCGCCGCCGGCCCGGCATTGGTGAAGACATCGTATTCTTCGGTATGCACATTGGCGCATTTGTACATGTTCTGGGTCGGGCCGGCTGCGCCGGCGCCGGTGCCCACGCCGGCGGTCCCGTAACTCACCAGTTGCATGGCCGTGAGAGTACCGTCTTTTTTCGCGCCGATCTTCAGGTGCACACGCGAATCGGGTCGATTGCCCGACGAGAGCTGTTCCTGTTTGCGCGTGAGCATCATCTTCACTGGCGCGCCCGTCTGCTTTGACAGTGCGGTCGCGACGACTCCGAAGTTGCCGGCGCCAAACTTCGCCCCAAAGCCGCCGCCCATGAATTCCGTAATGACTCGCACCCTGCCCTTTGGAATTCCGAACACCTCCGCCAGCTCATCGCGCACCGTCGGCGTGCCCTGGGTGGAGGCATAGACGGTGAGCATCTCAGGCTTCCAGTCAGCAACCACCCCGTGGGTTTCGAGCGAACAGTGGGTTTGCACCTGGGTTCTGTAGTCCCCCTCGACGGTAACTTCGGCTTCGGCAAAGCCTTTCTCGACGCTGCCTTTTCCCCCGCTCGGACCGATAGCCGGCCCGCGCAGGTTTCCCTTTTGCGGGACATCGTCCTCGCCTCCGCCGCCACCGGCAGTAGCGCCCATGGCAGCGGCGGCGGGATAGACAGCCGGCGCATCGGGACGTCGAGCATCCTCGACGCTGGTCACAAACGGCAGTAGCTCGTAGTCAATCTCGACCAATTTCACGGCCTCATCGGCAGCCGCTTGAGAAGTCGCTGCAAGGCCCCCGATCGGCTGACCGGCGAAGCGCACAATGGGATACCGGGAAGGCGTTTCCTTCGACTTGTCCTTCACCTCGGCCTGGTCGCTGATGTGTTTGAGGACGTAGACACCCTTCACTCCCGGATACACCTTGGCCTTGCTGAGATCAATCGAGCGAACGCGTGCATGGGGCACGCTTGAAGTGATCATCGCGCCGAAAAGCATGCCCGGCAGATACACATCCGCGGTGTAGCGCGCTCGCCCAGTCGCCTTCAGCGGACCATCGACACGCGGGATGCGCTTGCCGATGAACCTTAATTCCTCATTCATGGGCAGCTGCGGGGGCTCGCCGGCCGGGACAATGCGCGTCACTTCGGTAATTCCATCCTGCTCTAGGGCTGCGGAGGCGATTCCGGCTTGTAATTTCACGCTACGTTTGGAGGGCGGTTTTGGTGCGGCAGGATGCGCGGGCGGCTGATCGCGATTGGGCTGTACCGGTTTCGCTTCGCCCTTGGTGGCGCTTCCTGCGTCTTGGCTCTGCTGGTTTTGGGTTGGTTCCTGAACCGGCATGGTTAGGCCTCTTTACTGTGGGAAGCGGCAAGCACCGCCTCGAAAACTTTGGGATAGGTGGCACAACGGCATAGGTTCCCGCTGATCGCCGTCTTGACATCCTCGGGACCCGGATTGGGCTTTCGATCGAGCAGGGCGGCACAGCTCATCAACATGCCGGAGGTGCAGAATCCGCACTGCAGCGCGTCGTGCGCGATGAAAGCCGCCTGCAGCGGGTGCAACCCTTCTGCCTTCCCCAGGCCTTCAATGGTCGTGACCCCCCGGTCGCCCACATCGACAGCCAACGTCATGCACGAGCATACCGGGGTTTTCTCGAGCAGCACCGTGCAAGCCGAGCACGAACCGCGGTCACAGACGATCTTGGTTCCGGTGAGATGCAATTGGTCGCGTAGGGCTTCCGCCAAGGTAGTTCGCGGTTCTACATTTACCGTGTGCAGCTCGCCGTTGATCCGCAAGCTCAGAGGAACCTTGCCGGGACCAAGGGCGCTCGCTTCTGCTTCGCCTTCGGCGCGGGGCATTCCGTTGAGCATCTCCGCGCCGGCCACGCTCGCCGAAACCAGGCCCGCCGATTTCAAGAAGGTTCGCCGGGTGGTGCCACGATTCTGTTGGTCTTTGTTCAGGGAAGGACTGGGATCGGAGCCGGGGGTAAGCGTCTCTGACATGCGTTGCTCCTGCGGGAAAATTCTACCACCGAAAATGGCGTGTGTTTTTGCGGGATGGCCTTTCGTCGTCGTGGACCGGGTGTTTTCAGCTTAAGCAGCGAGCAGCCAGTTGCGGCAATGGCCTGCTACTGCTTTCCATTCCCGTTCTGCACACTTTCCCCAAGCCAGGTGCCAATCGGCTTGAGCGATTCCACATGATCGAAGATGATCTTCATGCCCGCGGTGAGCGGCACAGCCAGCAGCAGTCCCATGGCTCCCCACAACCAGGCCCAGAACAGCAGCGCGATGGTGAGACCGAGAGGGTTCAACTGCAGACGCTTGCCGAGAATCTTCGGATAGAGCACGTTCATCGCGATCAAATGGGCGCCAATGACGGTCAGCCATACCCACCCTGCTTGCGCTAGGCTGAGATTTCCGATTCCCAGAAACAGCGGCGGCAAGGCCGCCAGAACCACTCCCAGATACGGAACCAGGCTCAGGAATCCGCTTACGAATCCGGCGAAGTAGAAGAAAGGTACGTGCAGGAGCCCGAATACAACCGTGCTCACGCCGCCAAGGATCAACCCAATCACTACGTTCCCCACCATGAAGCTGCGCACCATTCCCGCGATTTGGCCTAGCGCCATGTGGGCGTCGTGTCGATATTCGAGCGGGAACAATCCCACGGTTGCCGTTCGCGCATGCTCCTGCCAGGTGAGCATGAAGAAGGCCAGGAATGGAATGAAGGAAGCGGCCAGCACTGCTTCTGTGACAGAGCCAAACCCGCGGCTCAATAGCTCGGTGAAGCTTTGTGTCTGCTGCACCTTGATCGTTCCCTTATCTGTCGAGGGGTTGAGTACCTCGAGTTTCTGCGTGGTGCGGGAGAGCCTGGCGAGATCGTGACGGATCCTGTCTGCATATTTGGGCAGTTCCTCCAACAGATTCGAGGCCTGATTGACGCCGTAGTAGGTGACGGCTCCGATCGCGGCCAACAGCAGAAATACGGTAATGCCTGCAGCCACTGAACGGGGAAGGTGCAATCGCACGAAGAAATCGGTAACCGGGGCAAGAACGAAAGCGATCAGGATCGAAATCAACAGAACAACCAGGATCTCTTCGGTGAAATAGCAGACGGTGAAAACCGCCCCCAGGCCTAGAACCGTGAACGCCCAGCCCTTGCCGTGGGCACGCTGTTTGGCAACTGCCACCTCCGGCGGCGGGAGCTTGGCATCGACCGACTGGGGACCGGGCCGTCCTTCTCCCAGGTTTGTGATGGCCTGACCCATACGTCTTTGGGATGCCTACTCCTTTCGAGCATTTCTGCCAGGCGGGGACTAGCTGCCCATATAATTCACGCCATGGACCCCACTGGCGGACCGCAACTCCGGCCCAGAGTCTTGGGCTTAGATGTCGGTTCTCGCACCATCGGAATGGCGGTTTCTGATCCCCTCTGGATCACTGCCCAGGGACTTCCAACCCTCCGCCGTGAAAACAAACGCAAGGACTTCAAAAAACTCGCGGACGTGATCGTTCAGTACCAGATCGCTGAAATCGTGGTCGGCTACCCGTTACGCCTGAGCGGGGTTGAAGGGGTTCAGTCGGAGAAAATGCAGGTTTTTGCCGGGGAACTTCGCAAGCATTTCAAGCTGCCCGTGCATCTCTGGGACGAGCGGCTCACCTCGAGCCAGGCCCACCGCGTGCTCAAGGAAGCCGAGATCTCGATTGAAAAGCGCAGCCAAGCTGTCGACCGCATGGCGGCGATGCTCATCCTGCAGAGTTGGATGGAGGCCCGTGACCGCTGAGCAAGGCCACTGATCGAAGCTCCCCAGGCGCCGCCGGTTCTAGCCCCTTCGGAGCCAAACCAGGCTCAGACCTGCTCTTCCGGCCACTGCCATCGTCATCCTTTGGTAAACCAGCCGGCGCGCGGGTCTCCTCTAAACTATCGAGAGTGCGTAAGCTCTTCGCTATCATTTTGCTTCTGCTGCTCGCCGTCGCCGGATGGCTAGGGTTCAACCTCTACGTCCCGGTGAGGCCGCCTGGGCAGACGTTTGTCATGCTCCGCCCGGGGTATTCCACGCGCCGCATCGCCCGAGAACTCAAGAACGCGGGGGTCATTCGAAGCTTCGACGCGTTCGTCGTCTGGCACGCTTTCCACAAGAAGCCGTCGCTCAAAGCCGGAGAGTACCTGTTCGAACAGGATGCCAACGTCCAAGACATTCATTCCCGCCTGGCACGCGGGGACGTTTATATCCACACGGTGGTGATCCCCGAAGGCTTCAACATGTTCGATATCGCCAATGCGGTGCAAGCCGCGGGACTCGGCTCGGCAACAGATTTTCTGAAGGCTGCCCAGACCGATACCAACCTCATCTCCGATCTCGCGCCGCAGGCAACTTCGCTTGAGGGTTATCTATTCCCCAACACCTACAACTTCACCCGCACTCAGACCATGCGGGAGATGGCGGCCGAGATGGTGAAGCAGTTCCGCCAGGTGGCCGCCCAGATCGGGCTCGACAACGACATCCAGCAGACGGTCACCCTGGCTTCGATTATCGAAAAGGAGACCGGGACCGCCGAAGAGCGTCCGCAGGTTGCTAGCGTTTATAGGAACCGCCTGGCCCAACACATTCCCCTGCAGGCCGACCCCAGCGTCATCTACGCGGAACTACTTTCTGGAACTTACGGCGGGGCGCTGCATCATAATGATATGCAGTTCGACTCGGCCTACAACACCTATCGACATGCCGGGCTCCCGCCGGGCCCAATCGCGAGTCCCGGGCGAAGTTCGCTCGAGGCCGCTCTTCACCCGGCGCAAACCGACTACTTTTATTTTGTCGCCGACGGAAACGGGCACCACCGGTTTGCCACCACTTTGGAGGAGCACAATCAGAACGTCGCGGCGTTTCGGCGTGCGCTCGCCCATCGATAAATCCCCTTTAACGACAACGTCTTACGTTGTAGGGGCAAGAATTTTCGGGCCTATCGGACGATAGATGGGTTTGTTCTTTTATACTGAAATACACACTTTCGAAGCAGAATGGTATTGAGACGGCGCATTTCAGCAGTACTTCTTGTTCTGGCCACCCTTCCGGTAAGCGGGTGTCTGTTCCATACGCGCAAGGTTGCCAGGAACTATGACCCCAACGCTTTGAAGACGGCGACCAAGCCTGAATTGATCGCATACATCAACCGCCAGGCTGCGCAGATACAGACCATGCAGGCCACGGTCGACATCGACACTGCGGTTGGGGGCGAGAAAAAGGGCAAGATCACCGAGTACAAAGAGATCCGGGGCTACGTCCTGGCCCGCAAGCCGGCCATGTTGCGCATGGAAGGCCTCATGCCCATCGTCCGCACTCGCGCCTTCGACATGGTCAGCGATGGCAAACAATTCAAGGTTTGGATTCCCCCCAAGAACCGTTTCGTGGTCGGGCAAAACGACGTCGTTACAGCGAACCCTCAGCAGCCGCTCGAGAACCTCCGCCCGCAGGTCATCTATGATGCCTTGCTCCTGCGAGAACTGGATCCGCAGAGTGAAATCGCGGTGCTCGAGGATGGCAAGGAGACCGTCAGCGGGGAGAAGGGAAGAAAGTACGACCAGCCCTCCTATGAACTCGACGTCATTCGCGGCCAGGGAATGGATAGTTGGCTGAACCGCAAGATTGTCTTCAATCGTGAGACGATGCTTCCCGACAGGCAACTGATCTATGACCAATCGGGGAAACTGGTAACTGACGCCAGATACAGCGAGTACAAGGACTACAATGGCGTGAAGTTCCCCTCGAAGATCGAGATCAAACGCCCCGAGGAAGAGTACGACATTACCCTGAACGTGGTGAAACTCGACATGAATAAGCCCCTCGGCGACAACACCTTTGTCCTCGAGCAGCCACCAGGAGTGCAGGTCATTCACCTTGATCGCAACGCTCCCCCGACAAACGGTGGCGGGACGCGATAGAGTAGTGGCGAATGGGTGGTCGTCGTAGTCGTGTCGGCTGAGCCTTCAAGCCTCGCCGCCTCGCTGCTGATAGCGCATAAACTCCTATGATGAACAAAATGATCGTCTCCAACTTGGCGTACCGTCCGGTACGCTCCGCGATTAGCATTATTGCAATCGGCATTGAGGTCACGCTCATTCTGCTCATCGTTGGCTTCTCGCTCGGGATGCTGAACGACTCTCGCTCGCGTCAGGCGGGCATTGGGGCTGACGTCATCGTCTTGCCGCCCGGGTCATCGAATCTGGTGGCGGTCACGGGCGCACCAATGCCGGTAAAAATAGGCGACTTAATCGCCAAGCTGCCCCATGTAGCGGTGGTCGCGCCTGTCTATATCCAGATCTCAACCGGCCGCGGACACCTGCAGAACCTCTATGGAATCGACCTTCCCAGCTACGAGGGGCTTCACCCGTTCCGCTATCTCTCCGGAGGGCCTTTCGAGAGTCCTGACGACGTGATTGTGGACGACATCTATGCCAATGGCAACCACGTCAAAGTCGGCGACAACGTGGACCTGCTGAACCAGAACTTTCGCATCGCTGGGATTGTGGCCCACGGCCAGGGCGCACGCATTTTCCTGGAACTCGGGAAACTGCAGGAACTCAATGGCGGACAGGGCAAGTCGTCGGCCTTTTATGTAAAGGCTGACAAGGCGGCGAACGCGGAAACCGTGGTGCAGGAGATCAAGAACATCCCGCACATGGATACCTACGGGGTGCATTCGATGAGTGAGTATTTGTCGATGCTCACCCCCGACAACATCCCGATGCTCTCGACTTTCATCCGCATCGTGATCGGAATCGCCGTCACCATAGGCTTTATCGTCATCTTCCAGGCAATGTATGCCGCCGTAATGGAACGCACCCGCGAGATCGGGATCTTGAAATCTCTCGGCGCCTCGAAGTTCTACATCATCAATGCGATCCTTCGCGAAACGACGGTCCTCTCGATCTGCGGAATCATCGTCGGGTTCCTGATCAGCTTGGCGGCACGAGTCGCCATCCAGAGTCGAACCACGCTTCCGGTCGATATCACTTCGGCTTGGATTCTTCGGGCCATTGTGATCGCAATCGTGGGTTCGTTGTTGGGCGCAATCTACCCCGCCCTGAAAGCGGCACAAAAGGACCCGATCGATGCGCTGGCTTACGAGTAGTCAGTGGGCGGCTGCGGAGGCTCGAGCCTGGCGGTCGCGTTTGCCGAGCACAAACCCGGCGACGGTGTAGTAGGGCGCAATGACGAAATAAAAGTATCCCGCCATACCCACCCATCGGAGAGGCAGCAGCCACGCTAGCAAGGCCGAAACCAGCCCGATCACAACCATCGCGATGTGGTCGAGCAAGCTGCGCCAGGTCCTTACCCGCTCGAGCTCGGTCAGTACCAGTTCCTCGCGCTTTTTCCAAGCATGAAGGTAGAGCAGCGCGAGGAGCAAAAATACGGCCGCGTAGCCGCAGCCATAAATTACAAAAAGGCTGCGCGCATCCCCCGCCTCAAGCCGTAGGTCCCTGCGAAGGGCAAGGTTAAAGAGGAATTTCAGCGGATACACATAAAACAACACGAAGAACAAAAGGGCGCAGTTCAGGAAGTTTGCCCATGGCGTCTGAAGCCCATATCGCCGAAAGAAACGGTAATGATGACTCCAGATATGTGCCAGCAGGGCGAAACAAATTGCGAACGCGGTAAATCCGCGCATGGTCTCGAGCAGCTCGGGGAAGTCTTTGGGTACTTCGAGGGACACAACCAGCAAGGTCACGGCGAAGGCGAAAACCGCGTCCGAGAAACCTTCAAGCCTCGTGATCTCAGCGCCCCGCCAGCGGAACCCCTTCTCGGCGGGGACTACCCCTACCAACCCTTCGCGAAACATGCTCATCGGTCACCGCTCGATCGTATGAGCGAGGAGAATACCCGAACTCTACCGGAGAGCGTTAGAAAAAAAAAGAGCCCTGCTGCGGGCTTCAAGGCTGATCTTTTCGAGGTCAAAACCCGGGCGCCCCTAACCACCGTTAGGGCGGACACCCGAGCTCGAGAATCACGCTTTCAGGGCTTCTCCCACCCGGTGGCTGGCCTGAAACTGGATTTTTCCGTTCTTCGCATCCACCACCACGTGATCTCCATGCAAGACCTCGCCGTCAAGGATCTTCAGCGCCAGGGGATCCTGAACCAGCTTCTGGATCGCGCGTTTCAGGGGCCGGGCGCCGAAATTCGGATCGAAGCCCTCGCTGAACAAAAGGTCCTTGGCCGCATCCGAGAGCTCAATCGAGATCTTCCTGTCGGCCAGCAGGCGCCTGAGGTCCTCCAGCCGCAAGTCGATAATTTTTACCAACTGTTCCCGGCCGAGTGGAGTGAATACGACAATGTCGTCGACCCGATTCAGGAACTCCGGCTTGAAGTGACCGCGCAAAGCTTCCATCACCAGCTGGGTGGCTCGGGCAAAATCATCCGTCGTGAGCATGTTCTCGGCTTGCAGGTAAGTCGAGCCGATGTTCGAGGTCATGATGATGATCGTGTTCTTGAAGTCCACGACGCGGCCCTGACCATCGGTGAGCCGTCCATCATCCATGATCTGCAACAGAATGTTAAACACGTCCTGGTGGGCCTTTTCGATCTCATCGAACAGAATCACCGAGTAGGGACGGCGGCGCACTTGTTCGGTCAGCTGGCCACCTTCTTCATAGCCCACGTATCCCGGTGGTGCCCCGATCAGACGGGAAACGGCGTGTCTTTCCATGTACTCGGACATATCAATTCGCACCAGGGCATGCTCGTCGTCAAAAAGGAACTCGGCAAGGGCGCGCGCAAGTTCGGTTTTGCCAACGCCGGTCGGACCGAGAAAGATGAACGAGCCAATCGGCCGCTTAGGATCGCTCAGGCCTGCGCGGGAGCGGCGAATTGCGTTCGAGACTCGCTCGAGCGCGATGTCTTGGCCAACCACCCTCTGGCGCAGACGATCTTCCATGGTGACCAATTTCTTTACTTCACCCTCGAGCATCTTTGAGACTGGAATGCCGGTCCACTTGGACACGATCTTCGCCACGTCCTCTTCATCGACTTCTTCCTTTAGCATGCGCTCCTGGCCGGGGCTCTCAATCTGCGCGGTGATTTTTGCCAGCTCCTCGTCCGCCTGGCGAATCAAGCTGTAGCGGATCTCGGCAACGCGCTGCAAATTCCCCCGCCGCTCCTCGTTCTGCTCCTCGATCTTGAGCTGCTCGATGCGTTCTTTCAGCTGGCGCGAACGCGCAATCAGCTCCTTTTCCTTTTGCCATTTGGCTTTCAAGGCGTTCGATCGTTCACGGATTCCAGCGAGCTCCTTTTCCACATGGGCTAGGCGCTCACGTGAATTGGGATCCTTTTCCTTCTTCAAGGCCTGCTTTTCGATTTCAAGTTGCGTGGCGCGCCGGTCCAGCTGATCGATCTCGGTCGGCATGGAATCGATCTGAATGCGCAGCGAGGCTGCTGCCTCATCGATGAGATCGATGGCTTTGTCGGGAAGGAAGCGATCCGAGATGTAACGGTCGGAGAGCGTAGCCGCCGCCACGATGGCCGAATCCTTGATGCGGACGCCATGATGGACCTCGTAGCGCTCCTTGAGACCGCGAAGAATCGCGATGGCGTCTTCGACGTTCGGCTCGCCCACGAAGACAACCTGGAACCGCCGCTCAAGGGCAGCGTCTTTTTCGATGTGCTTGCGGTATTCGTTGAGCGTGGTCGCGCCAATCGCGCGCAACTCGCCGCGGGCGAGAGCCGGCTTTAGCATGTTGGAGGCATCAATTGCACCCTCTGCCGCTCCCGCACCGACGAGCGTGTGCAGCTCGTCGATGAACAAAACAATCTGCCCCTGGGAGTCTTCGATTTCCTTTAGCACCGCTTTTAATCGGTCTTCGAACTCGCCCCGGTACTTCGCGCCTGCGAGCATCGAACCAAGATCAAGGGCAACCACTCGCTTGTTCTTTAAGATCTCCGGGACATCGCCCGAGACAATTCTTTGCGCAAGGCCTTCCACAATTGCCGTCTTACCCACTCCAGGCTCGCCGATCAGCACGGGATTGTTTTTGGTGCGGCGAGACAGCACCTGAACCACACGCCTGATCTCTTCGTCGCGGCCGATCACGGGATCGAGCTTGCCGCGCCGTGCGAGTTCTGTCAGATCCTTTGCATAGCGCTCGAGCGCCTGGTATTTGGCCTCGGGATTTTGGTCGGTAATGCGCTGCGAGCCGCGCACCACGGTCAGAGCCTTTAGGATGGCATCGTGAGTGGCACCGTAGCGGACAAGGATATCCCGCGCTGGGTCTTGCTTCAGATCGGTGGAGGCAAGCAGCAGATGTTCGGTCGAAACGTAGTCGTCCTTAAAGTTGCTGGCCTCTTTGAAGGCACGCTCGAGGAGCTGGCTGGCCGCAGCAGACAGCGAAGCCTGCGTCGAGGCGCCTGAGACCTTGGGAAGCTTCCCGATCGCCTCATACACATCGTTCAGCACGGTCTGTGGGCCGATACCGATCTTCTCAAGCACTGGAGGAACGATGCCTTCTCGGTCCTCAAGCAGAGCCCCGAGCAGGTGCAAGGGAACCAGTTCTGGATTTCCGTGCTCGGTTGCCAGTTCATTGCCCCGCTGTACGGCCTCCTGCGCTTTCAGTGTGAATTTGTCCCAGCGAATTGCCATCGTTCACTCCCAGCACGAGCGCTTTCGCCCTTGCTCCTACGAGGTCTTTGAGCCTTAAAAGTGGTTGAGCCTTAAAAACGAAAGGGAGGCGTTTGACTTGCCGCCTCCCCCCAAGTTGCTCTTCGTGCTTCGCCGTTGCGAATTTAGGCTGCTTTGCTGGGGCTTTTTGATTCCTTGCCTTCCAGCTGGCGCTCGCCGCTGACATTCACCTTGATTTGCTTGGGTTTGGCTTCGGCTTTCTTAGCAAGCTGCACCTTCAAAATGCCCTTGGCGTAGCTGGCCTGGATGTTGTCATGATCCACGGTGTTCGGCAAGGTGAAGGAACGGGTAAAGCTGCCATACTGGCGCTCCACACGGCGGAAGTTCTCTTCCTTTTGCTCCTTCTCGAACTTGCGCTCGCCGTGCACGGTCAACAGATTGTTCTCCACACGAACATCGATGTCCTTCTCATCGATCCCGGGTACTTCGATATTCAACGTGACATGGTGCTCGTCCTCGTAAACATCGACCGGGGGCGCAAAAGCCGAGGTGGTCAGGGCCTCCTCATGGTCGCCATAGGAGTCGCGAAAAAGTCGGTTCATACGGTCCTGCAAAGTCGAAAACTCACGGAAAGGATCCCAGCGAGTTAAAACGGTCATAATCAAAATCCTCCTTCTCATGTCTAAGAAATTTTTATGTGTCTTCCGGGCCCGCAGGCCCGCCAACGCTTGCCTGTTAATAACAAGCAAAGCATAAAATATGAGCGCGTTATTGTCAAGTACGGAAAACGCTTTAGTTTTTAGTAGCTTACGACTGATATCAGGCACTTTAGGTAAGACGTCTCTGGTATTCCCAGTACGCTCGGATGATCTTTCGACTGGCCACGGTTTTCCAAAATTCGAATAATCCTGTGCGAATCCTGAGCCGCCGAAGAAACCACCTCGATGAGGTCGGCGGCACTGACATGGTAGGAGCACGAGCAGGTGATCAGAACGCCTCCCGGCCGCAGCATCTTCAGTGCGCGCAGGTTGAGTTCCTTGTACCCACGAATCGCGGTTTCCCGGTTCTGACGGGACTTGGCAAAGGCAGGGGGGTCGAGAACGATGGTGTCGTACTGCGCTCCGGCGGCCGAGTAGTCCCGGAGCAGGTCAAAGGCGTTCGCCTCGATCCATTCGATGTCGTGCCCGTTGAGCAGTGCGTTGGCTTCAGCGGCCTCAAGAGCCGGACGCGAGCTGTCCACACCCGTAACCCTGTCGCACACGCGCGCGAGATGGAGGGCAAATCCTCCCTGATAGGTGAAGACGTCGAGGGCGGCGCCGCGGGCGTAATTCTCTGCTGCGGCATAGTTCTCCCTCTGATCGAGAAAGCTTCCAGTCTTTTGTCCCGCAAGCGGGTCGTGCGTAAACCTAACTCCATTCATTTGAATTTCGGTGCCGAGATGGGGAGCAACCGGGATCTCTGAGGCTGAGGGATCGGGTTTTCGTCCGGAAGTTGCAGGTTCCTCTCCCTTAGCCGGGCTCAGTGCGGCGGATGCGCTCGAGTGATTCCAAATGACTGCGCTTTGCTTCTCGGGCAGCTGCTCGAGTTTTCTCACCCGCGAATCGACTCTCTCGACGATCGCCAGCGGCGCGAGCCTTTGCTGCAGTTCAGAAAGCAACACCCTCCGCATGGGCTCAGAATCCATCGCCTGCGCCAGCACCTGTAGCGAGAGGACATCGTTGTACCGGTCGACGATCAGCCCCGGTAAAAAATCTCCCTCGCTGAAGACCACGCGATATGCATTTGTATTCCGCACAAACCGCTCCCGATAGGCGACGGCAGCGCGGATCCGCTCGCGCACCAATTGCTCCAGATCTTCGACGGCTCTCCGGGAGATCATCCGAATAGCGATTTCAGACGCCGTGCTGTAGAACGCGGAGCCCAGAATTGGGGCGGCATGGATCTTCTTGTTCGCCAAAGCCCGGCTGGCGCGCCGATCCGGAGCCCCATGGGCCCGTTCCTTGACAAGCACCAGCGCTCCCGGATCGATGCCAGCGGCGTCAAGCACATCCGAGCGGTACACCCAAACGTGCCCTGCCCTTAGGCGGTCCGCCCCGCGGCTGGAGATCGTGACAACCGGAAGCTCAGAACGCGATGCCTGGTCCATCGCAAGATCTTACAGCCAATGCTCGGCCGCGAAACGCGCGAGCGATCGACCCGGCGAGTGTGACCACCCAAAACTCGACAGGAAGAAGCTCTAGGCCGAGAACCCGGCTAAGAAAAGTGGTGCGGGGGGCGACCGCCAGCGGAGGACTAGCTTGCAACGCTAGTAGGCGACGGTTCGTGGTGCGCGGCTCTTTCCGCCCGCGCTAGGTCAAGGTCGCGTTGCAGGGCGTCCAAGACAGAACTTGGCAGTTCATCCTCCCATGCGTCTTGTTCGTCGTCTGTCCAGTTGCCATTCAGGCGAATGGCATCGGTGATCTCTTCGGGAAACGCCTGACGATATGCTCCTTCCCGCGCGAGCAGATCGCCCAGACGGCGTCCGGTCGCGGCGTCATAGACCCGGCGCACGGCCATGGCGTCCGAGTTCGAGAAGCTGAGAAACACCTCGCCATCATTGTTGTATTCCGCACGGTAATACCAGGCATGGCTGGCATCGAGCTTCGGACGTGGACGCTTCCGGTTCGGTTTGTCCATGGGCTGCTCACTCGGAGTATCCTTGGACGGGTCGTAATACAAAATTCGCTGACAGGAGTCGCAGAAAATCAGTTTGCCGGTCTTGACGTCATTGAAAGTTTGCGGACGCAGCATCACCGAGCATCCCATGCACTTCTGGTCGCGAACTTCCGCCAGCCCCGATCCCCGGAACTTCAGCACGCGCTCATAGTGGCGGATCAGATCGGGGTCCACCGCGCTCCTGGCCGCCTCCCGCTTGGCTCTCCATTCCGACAGCTCCTTCTCGTCCTTGGCCGTCTCCTCGCGTTCGTGCGCCTTCTCCTTCTCGATCTCCGCGGTCTCAGCTTTCAACTCCACCTCGGCGGCCTTGACTTCCTTCTCGCGAACTTCCGCGTTCACCATCAGCTCAAGAATCTTGTCCTCATTGGTGCTGATTTCCTGTTCCGCAAATTGGATCTCATGCATCAGCGCCTTGTACTGATCGTTGGTTTTTACATCGAGCGATTGGTCGCGGTATTTTGAAATCTTGGTGCGCAGGTCGGTGATCGCGGTTTCGTGCTTGCGCCGGGCTGCTTCGTCGCCTTTCACCGCGTTTTTGGCTTTTTCAAGCGCAGCTTTCGTGCCGGCAAGCTTTTGTTCAATGACGGCAACCCGTTTGGGAAGCTCGGCGATTTCGGCATTCAGACGCCGAATCTCGGAATCGGCATGTTGCAACGTGATGAGTTGCTCTATTTCAGGAGACATCGGGAGTTGGGCTCATTTTAACACGCGTGCGCAGTCGAATCCCTGAACCCTGGCGCCTCGGGCCGTTCGGCGATGGAGGAGCTTCGTGGCCATCGATGGGTTGGCTTGGGCGCCCCTGCTGGATGCTTCCGCGGTTCTAATCTTCCGGTTTCGCCTTGTTTTAGAATCAGCCGATGCCCCCAGCGCACGAGCTTCCGGCGAGCACCACCATCGGCAACTTCGAACTCATCTCCCTCTCGGACGGCATTCATCACCTCGATGGAGGCGCCTACTTCAGCGTCGTGCCGAAAATGCTCTGGTCGAAGAAGCTGCCGGCAGATGAGAACAACCGTGTTCCCTCGGGTCTGAATTCAGTGCTGGTTCGCACCGGAGACAAGAATGTCCTCATCGAGACCGGGATCGGCAACAAGCTTCCCGAGAAGATGGCGCACATCTACGGACAGCCCGCAAAGCTCCTGGATAGCCTCCAGGCTGCCGGCCTTGCCCCCGAAGACATCGACATCGTCATCAACTCCCACCTTCACTTTGACCATTGCGGCTGGAACACCGTGCGACGGAACGGTTCGATTGAACCAACCTTTCCGAAGGCCAAGTATTATGCGCAAGAAGGCGAGTGGCATCACGCACATGAAAATCAGCGCGACAGCGTGAGTTTTTTTGCCGAGAACTACGATCCGTTGGTTGAAAGCGGGCAGATGCAGCTCGTGCGCGGCAGCGCGGAAATCCTTCCCGGCATTTCGGTTGAGGTCTATCCCGGCCACACCCGCGATATGCAGGCCATCATGATCCGGGATGGCGGTAAGACCGCCTGCTATATCTCAGACCTGATCCCCACCAGAAACCATCTCGATCTGTACTGGCTGATGTCTTTCGATCTCTACCCGGTCGAAAGCGTAGAAAGCCGGAAGCGCTTCTACTCGCGCGCGATTCCCGAAGACTGGCTGGTGATGTTTACCCACGATCACGAGATCCCGTGGGCTTCTCTCGAACAGGATGATCGGGGAAAGATCACGGTCGTCGATCGACAGAAAGTGTCCCGCCGGAAACGGCGTCGCACCTAGTGCTTTGGAACCTTGGTCGGCTCTTTCGTCGAGTTTCTCGCGAGTGCCGCAAAGGCTGACCGGATCACTTCATCCGGAACGAGCTCCGGAGTTAACAATCTTTGAATTACGAGGCCTTCGGTAAGGACGTGAATCACCGCTACTAATTGGTCAGCGGGCATGGGAAGATCCTCCCCTTCGGTGGCTGACTGAAGCCACTGCTCGCCAAAGGCGTAACTCTCGGCGGTGACTTTTTTTACCCGCGAGCGCAGCTCCTCATGGGTCAAGGCGTACGCCAAACCAGTCAGCCGGCCGACCGCGGCAGTACTGCGTTCGGGGATTGCCCTAATGGTCGCCTCGGCCATCGCGCGCATGATTTCAGCAAAGCTGGTAGGCGTCTTCACTTTCGGGACAATGGGCCGCCAATAGGCGTGTCCGAGTGCAATGAACAGATCGTCGCGGTTTTTGAAGTTGCCGTAAATCGCTCCGGTTGTCATGCCGGCTCTTTCGGCAATCTCTTCGAGCGTCGTCTGCTCAAAACCCTTTTCACGAATCAGGGAACGCGCCGCCTCTAGCAACTTGGCACGGGTGCGTTCGCGTTTATCCCCCTTGGGCTGCGACCGGCGCGACTGTTCGGAATTTGACATCTTGATTTTGTAGAGAAATTATTTTATAGTTTAGCTATATTATCTGAAAACCTATGTTCAATCAAGAAAACATTCAAGCTGCTTTGCAACCTGTCATCGATCATGGACAACTCGCGGGAGCCGCAACCTTAGTTTGGCAGGAATCTGAAGGCGAGGCTTTGTCTACCTGCGTGGGCTGGCGCGACCTGGAAGCCATGAGCCCGATTGTTCGGGACACCATCTTTCGCATCGCCTCGATGACTAAACCCATCACCTCGGTGGCCGCCTTGATGTTGGTGGACCAGGGGAAGATCGACCTGGATGAGCCCATCACTCGCTATGCCCCCGAGTTTTCCCGGATGCAGGTCCTCCGATCTCCCAACGGTCCGTTGAATGAGACGGTCGCAGCTGAACACCCAATTACCTTTGGCGATCTGCTGACGCATCGTGCCGGACTCAGTTACGCGGATTTTCACCGAGGCCCTCTTGCCCGGGCATATCGCGAGACGCTCGGAGGCGACATCGATAGTCATGTCCTGCCCGACGATTGGATTGGGGGGCTCGCGAGGCTGCCACTAGTGTGTCAGCCGGGAACGGCAATGACCTACGGGTGTGCGACCGACCTTCTGGGATTGCTGATCGCGAGAATCGAAGGTGAGCGCCTCGGAGCAGTACTCGAGCGGCTTATCTTCGCTCCGTTGAAGATGAAGGACACCAGTTTCGTCGTTCCACGAGAAAAGTGGGATCGCCGGGCTGCGGCCTACGGTTTCGACGAATCCGGCCACCTGATCAAACGCGTAACCTTTGGTGGCGGGATCGTGGCGGAACGTCCACTGAATATGGCGTACGAGTCCGGTGGGGCAGGGCTGTGGTCGACCGCCGATGATTATCTGAGGTTCGCCCGTCTATTCCTTAATGACGGCGCGGTGGAGGACACTCGCCTCCTGCGCCCTCAAACACTCAAGAAAATGATGTCCAATCAACTCACGGACAGCCAACGTGCGAATTTCAGTTTGTTTGGGGGCAAACCCTTTGCCGTAGGTCGAGGATTTGGTCTGGGCGTATCTGTCGTGCTCGAAACCGACGACAAGGACTTCATGCGCCGGGGCGGCGTTGGAACCGTAAGCTGGCCGGGCGCCTTTGGAGGTTGGTGGCAGGCCGATCCCAAAGAAGGCTCCGTGCTCATCTTCTTGGCACACAACATGGTTGATTTAGAGCAGATGGCCAACGGCATCGGTCTGGAGGTCTGGTCCACCATTATCGCCTTTCAAAGCGCAGCTATGGTCCCTCAATCGGCCGGGCGCTGACAATGGCTCGACATTGGAGAGCCCTTTTCTCCCGGCCGCGTTGCCGCGACTTCTCTGCTTCGACGAGGAAATCAGTTGGGCAGCGGAAGAACCCGCGTGCGCGGAAAACTCCCCGGAGCCACTGTCATTGGTCAAGCAAAGTGCCTGCGCTACTTGGGACACACAAGCGGGCCTCAAAGAAGCCCTCAACTCTGGCGAGGATCTCCGGCGCGGTCTTCGATTCGTAGATCTCCTTGCGCAAGGCCGCTCCGCCGCTCACCCCGTGGGTAAACCATGATGCGAATTGCTTCATTTTTCCGGTTGCATCCGGCAACTCTTCCTCAATCAGCATCTGGAAGTAGGTGCGAATCATTTGGTAGCGATCCCCTTCCGAGGGCTGATCATAATCTCGATTTTCCGAGTCAGAGCCATTCCCGCCAAGCGGAGGATTGGCCCATTCAGACAGGCGGGAGGGACGGCTCTGGCAATACTGCTGAATCTGGCGAAAGATCCAGGGATTCGCCGGGGCAGTCCGCCCAATCATCACGGCGTCGCACCCGGTTGCCGCAACCATCGCGCAAGCATCTTCCGGCGTACGAATGTCACCGTTCCCAATCACGGGAATCTTTACCGCCTGTTTGACCGCTCGAATCCATTCCCAGCGCGCATACCCGCTGTAGCCCTGCTCACGCGTGCGCGCATGAAGCGCAACGGCACACAAACCGCAGTCCTCCGCCATCTTTGCCAGTTCGACGCAGACAATCTCTTCGTCATTCCATCCCGCGCGGAACTTCACGGTAAACGGAATCCTCACCGCCGCCCTCACCGCTTCAAAGATCGATCGAATGCGCGGCAAATCACGTAGCAGCCCCGAGCCGCCGTTGCACTTCACGACCTTCTTGGCCGGACAGCCGAGATTCAGGTCAACCAAATCGAACCCAAGGTCCTCGACAATTCTCGCCGCATCGGCCATCACTCCAGGGTCGCTGCCAAAAAGCTGCGCCGAGATCGGATGCTCGTCCTCGTAGAAATGAAGATAGCGCTTGGCCTTTTTGTCCTTGGCGCGGAGCACGCCGTCGGCGGAAGTGAACTCGGTCATGATCAATCCGCACCCGCCGAGATTTCGGATGAATCGGCGAAACACCGTGTCGGTAACTCCCGCCATCGGCGCAAGGACGGTGGCCGGAGTAATCGCCACGGAGCCGATCTGCATTCCTCCTGGAACCGGCACCTGTGCCGGGCGCATCCTTGCTTGGGCGTCGCGTGGGCGATCCGGCGGGGACTCAAAGGACACCGCGCCTTCGCAACCGCAGCTCTCAGAAGCTCGATTTGGGCCGCTCTCCCAGAATTTCTTCACGGTTCTATTCTACTGGCCCCGAACCATTACCCCGAACCCAGGCTCTTGAGTTCCTTGTCCAGGTCTCTCAACGCCCCCTCCAGCATCTGGCGATAGTTCGGGTTCGATGCAGTTTCCATCTGCTGCACCATGCGCTGCCTGGAAAGCTCGAGCCCCTTGCGTCGGTTCTCCTTCGCGATCTGCTCTGGAGTGAGCGGTTGGCGACGGACTTTCTCGGCAGACGCTTCCTCCTGCTGCTGTTCTATCGACTTGCTCTCCCAGCCTCGAGCCATCGTTCTATTGTAGGCCGGGCGAAACTTGGCCCCTCGGGCAATGGCCCTTTCGGCACATGGGGATCACGATCCGCATTTTCCCCTTTGACCGGCGGGCGGGGCGTCAGATGGTTTCGACAAAAAATGACCGAAGTCGATCGCCAGGATCTAAGGGGAAACAAAGGGAAGACCGCCAAGCGGGTCATCCCAACCGCTCAATTTAGATCGCGCCAGTTCTTACCCGCGCCGATCTCAACCACCAAGGGAACTGAAAGCGGATGTACCTGTTCCATCTGTTCGCGCACCAGGCTCCGCATGATGTCCCCCTCGCTTTCGGGAACTTCGAATACCAGCTCGTCGTGGACCTGTAAGGTCATGCGCGACTGCAACTCGCGCTCGCGGATCGCCGCATCAATGCGGATCATTGCCAACTTGATCAAGTCGGCGGCGGTCCCCTGCAGGGGAGTGTTCACCGCCGTCCGCTCGGCAAATCCGCGAAGGTTGAAGTTCTTGCTGTTGATGTCCGGGATCGGCCGGACGCGCCCAAAAAGCGTTTTTACTTTGCCGTCGCGTCGTGTTCCTTCGAGGGTGCGATCAATGAACGCGCGAACGCCGGCGTATTTCTCGAAGTAGGCTTCGATGTACTTCTTGGCCTCGGAGGTCTCAATCCCTAAATTCTGCGACAATCCAAACGGCGAGAGGCCGTAAACAATTCCAAAGTTCACCACCTTGGCCTGCCGCCGATGCTCCGGCGTGACCATGAGCGGAGGTACTCCAAACACTTGCGAAGCGGTGAGGGTATGAATGTCATCGCCGCGCCGGAAGGCTTCGACCAGAAGCGGATCCTTCGAGTAATGCGCCAGCAGCCGCAACTCGATCTGCGAATAATCCGCCGCCAGCAAGATGCAGCCAGCTTGCGCAGTGAACGCGGCTCGAATCTCGCGCCCCAATTCCGTCCGAATCGGAATGTTCTGCAGATTAGGATTGGCGGAGGAAAGCCGCCCTGTCGCGGTCCCGGTTTGATCAAATGTGGTGTGCAGGCGTCCGGTTCCGTGGTTCAATAACGCGGGCAATGCATCCACGTAGGTGGATTTCAGCTTCGCAAGCTGCCGGTACTCGAGCACCAGCTTCGGTGCTTTATGGTCCGCCGCCAGCGACTCAAGCACATCCACCGCGGTGGAGATCGTCTTCCCCTTGCCATACTTCACAGGCTTAGGAAGGTTCAGCTTGTTGAACAGCACATCCCCAAGTTGCTTGGGCGAGTTGATGTTAAACTCCGAGCCGCAGCAGTCATAGATCTCTTTCGCTTTGGCGCCAATCTCTTTCTCCAGCCGCGCCGACATCGTATCCAAGGCTTCGCGATCGATCGCAACTCCCGCCTGTTCCATACGCGTAAGTACCGGAACCAGCGGCAGATCGATTTCCTCGTACAATTTCAGCAACTTCTCCTCTTCAACCTCCGCGCGGAGAGCGGAGGCGAGGCGTCCCGTCATTTCCGCAGCTTCAGCGAGAGAGCCGCTCAGCTTCACATTGAACCGCCGAAGGGCGACTTCCCCGAGAGAATGCGACGAATAGGTCGGGTCCAAAAGATACGAGTACAGCTTTGTATCGTGCTCTACGCCTTCTAAAGCTGTGTCTGGAAGCACATGCGCCGCTGCCTTCCAATCATGAATGGCTTTCGGCAGCGTGGGATCCCGGAGCACGGAATTCAACACCGCGTCCGCTTCCGACCCCGTCCGAATGGTGAGGGCTGAACCCGTTGTTGCTGAGATCGCCAAGGCGCGCGGGTTGTCCTTGTCCTCGGTTTCGACGTTCAGAAGCAGCCATGGCTCTTCGGGCTCTTCGCTTGGCGATCCCTCGGTCTCGAGCGCTTGTTCTTCGATTTCAACGGCAACTGCGAGCGAGGCGCCCGGTCCTAGCCTTCGAACAACAGCCTCAATCTCCGCAGCGGATTTCGCTTCGCCATAGTCACCCGGGCCGGTTTCGACAACCGGCAACACCTCTTTGAGCAGCGAGGTGAACTCTAATTCTGTAAACAACGCCCGCAGTGCCTCCACGTCCGGCTCCCCTGTATGCATCTTCTCGACATCCAGTTCGATGTCCACGTCGCATTTGATGGTGACCAGCTCCTTACTCATCAGGATCTGCTCGCGATTATTCTGCAGGGATTCGCGGTACGTCTTTCGCTCCACCTCGGCAGCATGGTCGAGCGCGGCTTCGAGGGATCCAAATCTCTGGATCAATTCCACCGAACCTTTGTCGCCGATTCCGGGCGCACCAGGTATGTTGTCGATGGAATCGCCCCTCAGCGCCATCACGTCGATCACCCGATGGGGCGGCACGCCCAGAATCTCTTCGACCTTTGCGGCATCGCAGATGAGGTTGTCTTTTGGCGGGTTCAGCACCTGCACGCGGTCATTCACCAGCTGCAACATGTCCTTGTCACTGGAAACCACATACACCGGGCGGCCGCCATCGGCTGCTTTCTTCGCCAGCGTCCCGATGACGTCGTCGGCTTCATAGCCCGGCACCTCAAGAATCGGGATGCGGTAGGCTTCGAGCGCGCGGCGGATATAGGGTATCTGCTGCGCGAGATCCCCGGGCATCTCGCTGCGATTGGCCTTGTACTCCTTGTATTGCTGATCGCGAAAAGTAGGCGCGGCCACGTCGAAGACGGCTGCAAGATGATGCGGGGAAAAGTCCTCCCGCAGCTTGCGCAGCATGTTCACAAACACATAGATGGCGGCCGTCGGCAACCCCCTCCGCGTAGACATCCCGCGCTGGCGCGCCATGGCGTGATAGGCGCGGAATATAAAGGACATGGCATCCATCAGAAAGATTCGGTTCGGATCCGGCTGGGGCAGCACCGCCGGTTTTAACGGGGCCGCAGGACTCGACTGCGCCGTCTCGAGGGGGTCAGGGGATTTTCTCTTCGGTGGCAAGACTCAAGTCTAACAAGGAAGCACCGGGCATTCAGCAGCTCAGTCAGCAATTGTGGAGGGGGGAAGGCTTGGTTGCCTAAGCCGGCTTTCCAAACATCGTGGTGTAGTGCAGCTTGATCACGCCGCACGTTCCCTGCTCCGGCGAATAGACGACGCAGGTATCGAACGGGCGCGAGTAGATGTGCAGGCTCACCGCACGCTCGCCAAATTGTCTTGCATTCACCACTCGGTGCACCGGGTCCGACGGATCGACAGCGCAGGGACGAGCCGGGCTCATCTCGACCGTCTCGGTCGGCGTGAGCTTGCACACTCCCTGTTCGAGATCCTGCGATGCAAGATGGAAGTTTTCCACCTGCAGCCGGCCCATCGGCACCGCCATCCAGCAATTCTGCTCCCGATGATTATGAACCGAACTTACCTGTCCCACTTCCCAGCAGATCGCAATCAACTCATACAGCGGCGTCTTGTCGATGAGGTTGCGCGTGTAGTGCTGACGATCCCAATTGAGGTAGGGCGACAGGGTCTCAGGTTGCACGCCGGTTCGCTGCAGGAAGGCAAGGAGCTCAGTGGTGTGAACGAAGGCTGACTCGGGGAATTGCCGGAGTTCGGAAATAAAGTCCTGAATCGAGAGCTGTCGTGGAACAATTTGGGTCGCCATAGCTCCTCAAAAGTATATCCCCGCCAACCTACGCACGATTTCGGCACAAGGGAATCCCGAGAAGAGTTCTGTGGTCGACGGTGCTTGGGCTCATCGGGCAGCCCCTATTCCACCAGCATGCAATCGCCGTATGAATAAAACCGGTATTTTTCCTCGACCGCATGCCGATACGCCCCTAGCACCCGCTCTTTCCCGCCGAAGGCACACACCAGCATCAGCAGCGTCGATCGCGGCAAATGAAAATTGGTCAGCATCACGCCAACCACGGCAAAATGAAAGCCGGGATAGATAAATAAATCTGCCTGGCCGCTGCCCGCCTGCACGCGGCCGGTCTCGCGCGCGGCAAATTCCAGGGTTCGAACCGTCGTCGTTCCAATCGCGACCACACGTCGTCCGTCTTCGAGCGCATGATTGATCTTCCCCGCCGAGGCTCCAGAAATGCTGTACGCCTCGGCGTGCAACTGGTGCTGTTCGACCCTATCAACACGCACCGGCTGAAAGGTCCCAAGCCCGACATGCAGTGTGACCTCGGCTGTGTCAATGCCTCGCTCGGCCAATTGGCTGATGATCTCCGGCGTGAAATGCAAACCCGCAGTCGGCGCCGCAACCGAGCCTAGCTCCCGCGCATAAACGGTCTGGTAACGCTCTCGGTCTCGTGTCCGATCCTCCCGCGCGATGTAAGGGGGGAGGGGCACGTGTCCCATCCGCTCTAAGCGCTCGATAAAGTCGGGCACGGGATCGAAGCGTATGTTGCGCTCTCCAAAACTTCCTCGGCCGATGACTTCGGCGACCAGCCCCTCGCCAAAAAACAACTTCTCTGCCAACCCGATCTTTCGCCCCGGCCGCACCAGGCATTCCCACTCATTGGGCTGATGGGATCGCTGCCTGGTCAACAGGACCTCCACTCGCCCTCTCAAGAACTCACGAGAGGCTGGATTTTGCCTGCTCAGTGGTTGTGCCCGCGAACCACTTCTATGCCCGTAGAGGCGCGCGGGAAATACCTTGGTGTTATTGAAGACGACGAGGTCGCCAGGGTGGAGTAAGTCGGGCAATTCGCGGAAGGACCGGTCCTCAATCCGGCCATCCCTTCGCACCAGCCGCAGCATCCGTGAACTCGCCCGCTCTTCGAGCGGCTCCTGAGCGATCCGATCCTCGGGAAGGGAATAGTCAAAATCGGAAACCAGCACGTCTTGAATGTATCAGTTCTGTAATTTCCTAACCCAACCGCCAAACTATGCATTGTTTCTGTTGCATTGGTGAGGTAACATTCGTGCTGCTCGGGGAAATGGCTACAGAACACCACTTACGGCGTGAAATCATACGCTGCGGCGCCCTTCTGCATACGTGCGGATTCATAGCCGCAACCGACGGGAATCTCTCGGTCCGTTTGGACAGCGAGCGCGTTCTAGTTACTCCAACGGGCATGTCCAAGGGCATGATGAAGGCCTCCGACCTCGTCATTGTGGACATGGAGGGTCGCAAGCTCAAAGGCCGCCGCGAGGTCACGAGCGAAATCGGCATGCACCTGCTGGTTTACCGCATGCGGCCGGATGTGAATGCCGTGGTTCACGCTCATCCCCGAACCGCAACCGGGTTCGCTGCTGCCGGAATGGCGCTCAACCAGCCGCTGGTCTGTGAAGTGGTCATCGGTCTCGGTCAGATTCCACTCGCCCCCTACGGCACTCCTGGCACTCCCGAGTTGGCTGAGACGTTGAAGCCGCTCATCCCCGACTACGACGCCATTCTGATGGCGAATCATGGCGTGGTCACCTACGGCGCGGATCTACAGTCCGCATATATGAAGATGGAAACCGTTGAGCACTTTGCCCAGATCACTCTCGTGACTCAATTGCTGGGTAAACAACAACCGCTCGACTGCTCGCATCTGGAAAAGCTCCTTGCCGTCCGCAACCGCTACGGCGGGGCCAGCTCAGCCGCGCGCATGCCTGCCTTCTTCAACGACCAGGCTGCGGTTACTCTCGTCGAAGATCCTGTCGGGGAGAGCAAGTCCTTCCTTGGACACTCTATTCGCCACCGACCCGGAACCGGATTCCGGCGCGGAAATTAGCCCCCAGGGCTGGATACCCCGTCACCTCTTCATAGAACCTGTTGGTCAGGTTCTCGCCATTTACGTACGCAGTGACGCGTGGGTGCACACGATACCAGAGACCCGCGTTCACCACCACGTATCCGGGTGCGTGCGTGATGCCAAATCCAAGAAAGTCGGAATCTGCCCTGCGCCCGACAAAGCTGCTGCTTGCCTCCGCCCCCCATCGAGATCCGAGGTAGGTGATCAGTGCCGTTGCCGAATGCTTAGGCCTGCGCAGCAGCGGCTGCCCGGGCATCAGCAACGGATCGAAGGCGAACGGTTGCTTAAGGATCTGCGTGGAGGTGTAGGCATAGGCGAGCGTGGTTCGAATGCGTGAGGCCGGCCGCCCCTGGAATTCCACCTCAGCGCCATGGGCAATGGCTTCGTTCACATTCACGTACTGCCCGCTGCAGACAAACGTAACTGGATCACACCCAATAAAATTAAAGTCGATCTTGTTACGGAAGAGGTTATTGAAGTAGGTCGCGCTCAGCGCATAGCGGCTGGTAAAGCTCTGCTCCACTCCCGCCTCGAACGAGCGCGTCTGTTCCGGCTTGAGTCCGGGATTGGGAAGCGTGACAAAGTCCCCGGCATTTCCAAACGACTCTGCAAACGACGGCTCCTTAATTCCAGTAGCGTATCCAAATCGCAGACGCGTGCTCGCGAAGAAATTCCCACCGTTGCGGGCGACCAGAGACAGGGCAATCCTTGGCACAAACTTGTTTCCGAAGCTCTGGTTGTGCACCCACCTGCCACCGGCGATTATCGATCCTCGAGAAAACACCAGAACCTGCTGCCCAAATAAGGCATGGTTCCTGCGCAAACCAGGATTCGGAACGCTCGACAGCGTATCGCCGACCGCCCCGGTTTCATTCTCGAATTCATATCCTCCGGTGCTCACAGCGCTGCTGCTCTCTGCGTAGTCGGCCTGGTAATTCGCCCCCGCACGGTTTGCGTTGTCGATCGTATGAAAAGGAGTATCGATGTTGAATCCGAAAGCACTGTCGTAGCGCCCCGGTTCGCTGATGTGATCTTCGTTGGTTCGATGCTGGGTGTAGTCGAATCCCTGCAATCGTTGCCGGAACCGTGAATTTCCTCCGATTGCCAATTCAAGGCTGCTCAAAAAACTGTTGAGTCTCGCTCGCTGATCAAGGTCCGGCTCGAGCAGCGGATCGCCGTTAAAGTTCCACTCACTTTGTACTCCGGCAACGCTGTTCTGGTGGCGCATTCTCAATCGCAACCATGCCCAATCATTCAGTTTGAGACCTGCGTTCGCGCCTGCAAGCGAATTCGAGTAATCCGCATTCGGCCCGGAACCGCTGGTGTTGAACTGATTGCCGTACAGGTTGTAATCGAAGCGAGAGTTCGCACCGGACAGCGACGCGTAGCCGTTCTGTGTACCGTAGCTCCCGGCATCGGCGCCGAAGCTCAGTTCCGGAACCGATGTGGCTCCGGTCCGGCTCTCCACCTGTACTACGCTGGTCATCGCATCGGAGCCATAGAGCGTGCTCTCGGCACCACGCAAGAACTCCACACGATCCGCCTCAAAGACCGGCAGCGTACCGAAGTCGAAGGTGCCGCCGGGATCGTTCACCGCAACGCCGTCCACCAGTACCTTGTTGTAACGCGAGTCTCCGCCGCGCACGAACAGCGACCCCAGACCTCCGCGCTGGCCGGCGGTTGAAACAATCGCGCCGGGAAGAAAACGCAAGGCATCGTTGGCGGCCACCGGATGCATGGTTTCAAGTTCCGTACCGGTGAGCAAGGCAATCGAGGATCCGGTTTCGTCGCTGGATACAGGGGTGCGGGTTGCCAACACTACGACCGTCTCGGTAGCAACTGCCGGATGCAAGGTAATCGTGATTTGCTCAGCTCCGGCAGAGAACGTGTGCTTCTCTTCCGCGAACCCCGCCGCGAGCACGCGGATCTGTACCGGGGCCTCCGCCAAATGATGAAAGCGCGCAATGCCCTGGGCAGAGGTCACGCTCATCGCGATCGGACGCGAAGAACTTTCCGCGAACACTTCGACCTGCGCCCCAAAAACCGGAGCCTGCGATGCATCGGCAACTTTAACAGTCAGCTCAGAAGCCAGGGTGATGGTTGGGAAGCAGAAGACAACAACAACGGCCAAAAGCCGGGAGAGAAAACGCATCACTTCCTCCTTTGCTCGCGAAAGGGGTTGATTTGTGCGATTCGCGCCGGTCTCCTGGCTCGCGAGTAAGGATGTTCGACTCTGACCGGGGGTCTTCCCCCGCCAAAACTTACATCCACTCCAGCCTCGACCCTTCCCGGATTGCTCCAGTGGCCCGAGGCGATGTCCTCGCTTACAGTTGCGCGGCAGCGCGGGACTTGCACCCGCTTCCCTGTTCCTGTGCTGCGACCCGACCGGCCGCCGCACACGAACGCGCGTAACGCTTGAAAGCAGATTGAATCTACATTCCCGCGGCTGCCCTGTCAATCAAGGACTGGTGTCGGGCCCGGAATGCATCTCACAATCTGTGCCGAGCCGCATAACTTTTCGCCTTCCGCGGTCCATAGACCTTACAGAAATACGGACCGCGGAGAGTGCAGTGAAAACCCTGGAGCGCGATTCTGACGATCGTCAGCTGATCGAAGCGGCGCAAAACGAGCCGGCCCGGTTTGCGGAGCTGTACGAACAAAACATTGTCCGGGTGTATGCCTTTTTTGCGCGGCGGCTTTCCACCCGCGAAGAGGCTCAGGACTTGACTGCCGAGGTCTTCCATCAGGCCCTGGCCTCGATCCAGGGCTATAAGTGGCAGGGAACCCCTTTTGTCGCCTGGTTATACGGGATCGCTTGGAACGTTCTGTCGAAACACTGGCAAAAGCTGGGCAAGCACTCTACCCAAGAACTCAGCGACATAAGCATTGCGGGCGAGGAGATCGAGCGCACGGTAATGCTCGGGAAAGTAGTCGAATCGCTCTTGCCAGACCAGAAGCATGTCATCGTTCGCCGCTTCCGCGACCAGAAGAGCATCCGAGAGATCGCCGAAGAGCTCGGCCGCAGCGAAGGAGCGGTGAAGCAATTGCAGTTGCGCGCCCTCGAAAACCTACGGCAACGACTTGGAGGAACGCTATGAACCGCGAACAGCTGGCAGAAGAACTCGATCGCCAAATCGACGCACTCATGCAGGCGAACCTGTCAGAGGAGCCCGCCCCGCCGGATTGGCTTGCTCCGATCACGAGGGAACTACGTCTGTTGCCGAATGAACAATTCCATGCCCGCTTGAAACAGGAGCTTCTCGAACAAGCCGAGTCCTTGGAATCAAGCGATCTCGAGGCCGCCAGTGAGATTCTGCCATCGCTCAGGCAGGAAGCCTTACCGTCTTTCTCGACCCGCCAAATCGCTGTTCTTCCCGCAGATCCCCGCAGTCTGTTCCTTTCATTTCTGTCCCATGCCGCCCTAGTCGCCCTGATCGCCTCTGGAGTTTGGGTCGGCCATGTGACGCTGGTTGAAAAGCGCTCTTTAGCCGAGCTGACTTACACACCTCTGCCGCCCGGGGACACCGATCCGAAAGGCGGTGGCGGCGGTGGCGATCGCAGTACCCTGCGGGCCAGCCGCGGGACGCCACCGAAGTTCTCGGAGGAACAACTCGCTCCGCCAGCCATCCTGGTCCACGTCGAAAAACCAAAACTCCAGGCCGATGCAAGCGTCCTGGGCCCGCCAGTTCTAAAGTTGCCACAGTCCAAGCAACTCGGAGATCTGCTTTCGCCAAACGCAATCACCCCATCGAACGGTACGGGGAACCTTGGCGGCATCGGGGATCGCTCGGGAACCGGAATTGGGACAGGCAGGGGTGCCGGCGTCGGTCCAGGCGATCGATTGGGATATGGAGGTGGCTTCTACCGTTCCGGCAACGGAGTCACGGCACCGCGCGTCCTCTACAATCCGGATCCCGAGTACTCGGATGAAGCACGCCGGGTAAAGTATCAGGGAAATGTTGTGCTCTCGCTGGTTGTCGACCCTACCGGCACAGTTCGCCAAGTCCGGGTGGCACATTCGTTGGGGATGGGCCTGGACGAAAAAGCCATGGAAGCTGTCCAAAAATGGCGCTTTGCCCCCGGGATGAAAGACGGCCGTCCGGTCGCGGTCGAGGTCAACGTTGAAGTCAGCTTCAGACTGTACTGAGCTCGACTGTCTTGCCGGCGGGGTTTCGGAAAGCGGCACCCAGGCGAAGAGAGCAAGGATCGAAGCTCAACTGCGGGTTCTTCGCGGTCGCTCTCTCACCGGAAGCTGGCGCTTTTGATGTGCCTGAAATCCGCGCCTTCCATCTTGATGATCCGGCACATCTCGTGCAGCCGGGAACGCATCCGCTCGCCCACCCGGTCGCCCAAGGTTTCAGCACGGGCAGATCGTTGTGCCCGCGCAAAATCTGAGCTCCCCGAGGTTTCGCGCGCCGGATCGTCGGGATAATTGGTTGTAATAATGGTCGTCCGATTATCGTTGTACCGCGTATTCAGAATCAGACTAACGGTATCCCACACCCATTCGGTCGGTTTCACCGCGCCGAGTTCATCGAGCACCAGCACCTCGGTTTCAAAAACCGGGCGCAAGACCTGTAACTCCGTGGCCCTGACCGAGTCGTTATACGAATTCTGTATTTCCTTCAGCAGTTCGCGGTAGTCATAGAACAAACAGCCGATCCCTTTGCTGAGGATGAGTGCCTTGATGATGCCAGCTGCCAGGTGGGTCTTCCCCACTCCAATGCTGCCAATCAGCAACAATCCCGAGTTCTCGAGCGGATACTCTTCGACGAACCTGCAGGCTGCCATTCGTGCAGGTGCCAGATGGCTCTGAGGGCCTTCGAATTCGAAATTCGACAGCTCGCAATGCTCATAGCGCCTGGGGATCCGAGCAGCGGCCAGGAGCGCCTCGCCTTTCTGCTTCAGACGGCAATCACACCGGCTGACCCGCCGGTCCAACTTGCCGAACCTCCATCCAGTTCCACCGCAGACCGGGCAAACTTCCGTCGACACTCTCATCACAAGCTCTGATTCCACTTTGCACCCTCGACAGGCTTCCCGCAAGTGCTGAGGGCAGAAGCTCTGTGCACATTCTGTGGAGCTGAGGAGATGCTTGTGGACAATCGGGCAAAAACCAATGCAGCACCGGAACCGGGTCCGAGAGCGGCCCGCGACGAGCGTTTAACGATGGCATCGGTATCGCTACATGCGCTTGCAATCGCAGAAGAGTCTTTCGTTTGTTTCGGTGTTCCCGCGTCCGAGGACGGGATTGCCGCCCGCGGCGGCTCATTCCGAGCGCCCTGTACCCAAACTCGGCATCTGGCGCGGATTTTCACAGTTGACTTTCACAAAGGGCAGGCGCTAAATAGCTGGCATTGGGTTTCCAATTCAGCGACAAGTTTTCTGCGGCGCAGTGAGTGCGCTCGCAACAGGTCCTCGCTGAGACAAGGAAGAACTCCACAGGAGATACATATGAATAAAGCAGATCTCATCGACCGCATTGCTGCGGGCTGCGGCATCAGCAAAACTCAGGCAGCTGGCGCAATCGACACCGCAGTTGAGAGCATCACGGGCGCTCTGAAAAAGGGTGACCGCGTAGCTCTCATCGGATTTGGAACCTTTTCAATCTCGCAACGCAAAGCGCGCAATGGTCGCAATCCCCAGACAGGCGCAACCATCAAGATCGCTGCCCGCCGAGTAGCCAAGTTCACCGCTGGCGCGGAGCTCAAGAAAGCAGTAAATCGGGGTAAGTAAACGAGTTCAGATTTCGGAAACGGCAGGGGGTCGGCCCTGCCTTTTTGTTTGCCTGTTGTGCAAGGCTTACCATCCCGGGATCAGAAACCATGTTCCCCGCCGATATTCTTCATAAGAATCTCCGAATTCTGCGGACATGAATTGTTCCTCTCGACGAGCTTTTATGCTTTCCGATGCCAAGATGAGAGCAATCCCAAGGACCGCCCGCCACTCCCCGACGACCGTGGCAGTGCCAATTGCGGCGAGCAGTAAGCCGGAATAAATCGGATGCCGCACGAAGGCATAGGGCCCCGACCTTATCAGCTGATGGTCGACTTTTCTGGTGACCTTTCCGCTCCAGTTCCTGCCCAAAATGATCCGCGCCCAAATGGAAAGCCCTACGCCAGCAAACGTCAGCGCAATTCCAACCGTCGCTATCCAGTCGGACTTCCCGACAAAGCGTCCTGCCAGCACGCCCAAGGGTAGCCGCTCGGAAAACAGCAGATAGAATCCCGCAGCCATCAGTGAACCGTATGCTAGACGCGACGAAACGGGCTCGGCCTCCTTCGTCGTTTTCACCCACAAGGCTGCCACAACCCAGACAGCGACAAAGGCATACCAGGGCAGCAGCTCAATTTGCCATACCGTCATGTGCCGTAAGCTCATTGTCAAAACCTCACTTGGAAATTCGTCGCAGGTGTTCGATCCAGTTGATTTCAACTTCGCTGTCGGCAAGTAAGCGCCGCGTGACCTCGCCTGCGTAACGGTCCAGATCAAAGTTCTTTTCAATTGCCGAAAGCTTTTCCAGCCTGGATTGCAAAAACGCCTGCCTGCGCTCGAGGATGTGCAGGCGCGCCTCGGGCGGAATGACCTGAAACATGCCCACCCGAAGCCGGAATTCATTGGAGTCGCGCGCGTCTTGCTCGCTCAGCGTGCTAAGCCGCAAGATCAGTTCTTTTTTCCCAAGAGCGGTCAAGGAATACAGTTGCCGGGTTTGGCCTCTCTGTCCTGGAACTTCTTGTTTACTTACCCATCGATTGGCTACAAACCGCCTTAGCAAGGGATACACAAGGTTGTTGTGAAGGTTCTCCTGGCCAAGGATCAACCCTGCTTGCCGCTTCAGCGAATACCCGTGCTGGGCCCCGGGCAACAAGGTAGCCAGAATTATTAGGTCAGTCATGACTGTGTCATTATTGACCTAGTAGCCGCCGCGGGTCAAGGGAAATCAATGCTGTCTGGCAGTGGCGGCGGACTCACCTCAGGAGAGCCTCGACCGCGGCCACGACAGCTTCGAGAGCCCTCCCATTTTGATCGCACCCGGGATCGTAGGAACCCACCCCGAGCGCTCCGATTTCCGCGGATCGCCGAGCAGCCGCCACTCCGCGCAGAAGATCCTCGATCGTAATTCCGCCCGCCGGAGTCCACTGGTTCGCGGTAGCAAGAGACGGCTCGAGCACATCCAGGTCGATGTGCAAATAGAATTGGCTGACTTGCTTTGCGACCTCGACCAATTTAGCTGCCAACTCACCAGGGTTCGACAGCCGTCTGACTCCGAGTTCCTCGAGAAGCGAGACTTCAGCAGGCTCTGCCGCCCGGCCGTCGATGAGAAAAACCACCCGCCCCGGGACGGGACTAAATCCCGGAACGGTTTTCGCCAATGCCTGCCACGCGCGGCCGACAATCGTACTCAGGGGCATCCCATCGAGGAACCCCGAAATCGTCGTTTCTGGCGTGGTGGCTTCTCCGTGAGCATCGAACCAAACAATTCCGGTGTTCTCTGGTCCGCAGCCACTCACCGTACCCAGCGCGGCGTTGCAGTTGCCGGATAATACAATCGGAAATCGTCCTTCGGCCCGGCAAGCCCGCACTCGGTCGGCCAGCTTGCGTGCGAGCTCAAAAGCGGCAGAGATTTCCGTGGGATACGCCAACTCGAGCGCCACCTCCTCCACCGTAAAGCCGACCCTCATCTTGGCGAACAGAGGTTTTAATCCCGCGTCGAGGATCCTTTCCGGCCCCAGTCCCATTCGCCTGCGATAGTAGCCGCAGTCATAGGGCACGAGAATGACAGCCGCGTCCATGGCGGGACCATTCTATTTGCAATGACAATGCTTGTAGGAAAAAGACAGGTCGAGCTACCCCGTTGTCGAATGGGATCGACGTCATGCAAACATTGAGGCTGTTTCAGATTGCCGCCTTCTCATCGTAAAATGGATTACAGCCCGGCGTGGCAGCGGGTCGGAGGATTCAACTTAACTTGCCGGAACTGAGAAAAGATCCCATTGTCGGCCGCTGGGTTATTATTTCGACCGATCGCGCCAAGCGTCCCACGGATTTCGCCCGCGACGCTGTCAAAATGAGGGGCGGCTTCTGCCCTTTCTGCTACGGAAACGAGAGCAAAACTCCGCCTGAAATCCAGGCCTACCGTCCCAGCCACAATGGCGGCCCGCCGCCGCAGCGCGACACCCCTGGCTGGACGGTGCGAGTTGTCCCCAACAAATTTCCCGCGCTTGGAATTGAGGGCAACCTGAACCGGCAGGCCGAAGGCATGTTTGACCGCATGAATGGCATCGGCGCCCATGAAGTGATTATTGAGAACAACGATCACCAGGCGACTTTGGCAACCCTGCCTCCGAAAAAGATCGAAGACGTTCTCTGGACATTCCGCGACCGCATTCTTGATCTGAAGAAAGACCGCCGCTTCAAGTACATCCTGATCTTCAAGAACCACGGCGACTCCGCGGGTGCGTCCCTCGAGCATGCGCACTCGCAGCTGATCGCCCTGCCGATCGTGCCCATCTACGTGGCCGAAGAGATCGAAGGGGCCAAGCAGTATTACATCTATAAGGAGCGCTGCGTCTTCTGCGACATCGTGCAGCAGGAGACCGAATCAGGTGTCAGGCTTGTCGCCGAAAATGACGATTTTGTCACCATCGCCCCGTATGCGCCGCGATTCCCGTTTGAAACCTGGATTCTACCCAAGCAGCACGAATCGTCGTTCGAGAACTCGTCCTCGCGCATGTTCGAAAACCTTGCCAAAGCAATCCGTGTGCTGTTGAACAAGGCCGACCAGGTGCTAGACAGTCCTGCCTACAACCTGGTGATTCACAGCTCACCTACGCAGGACCCGGCCAACGACCACTATCACTGGCACATCGAGTACGTGCCGAAGTTGACGCGCACCGGAGGCTTTGAATGGGGCACGGGGTTCTACATCAATCCCACCCCCCCGGAAGAGGCGGCCCGTTTCTTGCGCGCCGCAAGTGTGGAAGCACCGGCGACGGTGACGGCCGTCTAGGGCACCTGTGGTGCTTTCACTAGCTGCTGGTTCCGGTTTTTCGCGGGACGTTCTGTGCCACCACCCACGCCGCAGCACCAATGATCCAGGAAACGAAAAACGCCGTCCAGTTCAGGCGCTCGTGCGGAGATCGCAGAATGGCGGGAAGCCACACCAGCAGGGTGAAGCAGGTGATCATCCCAGCTTCGGAGGCGGCCGCCAGCCAGGGTAAGACTGAAAACAGGACGCCAAGTCCGGCCGCGACCTGTCCCACACCCGTCAGACAAGCCCATCCCAGCCGGAAGTGTAGCCAGGCAGGAACGAACTCCGCGGTTTGCGCACTGTAGAACAAATGAGAGAGCCCAACGGGGATCACAGAAATGCCAAACATCACGCGTGCTGCGCGAATGCCCCTTTCCCCCGAGAGAAACCGCAGTTTGGAATGAGGCGAGGCTCCTACGAGCCCACAAAAAAGCGTCCATCCACCGGCCAGCAAGATGGTAAGTTCCCCAAGCCCTAAATACACGCCCTCTACGTTCGGCGCAGCAAAGACCGCAGGCACCTTGAGCAACGCCCAAACAAACAAGTACGGCAATAGAACGCGAGAAGCTAGCGCCGCGCTGGCTTTGAAGAGCAGACCGATCCCGAGCAGGAGCATCAGCACGCCGCAGCCGTAGGCCACGGCTTGACGCGCGGGGAGCCAGTCGGGCACAGGCTGCCACACCATCGCGAAATCACCATATCTGAGCGCAATCACACCGAGCCCCAGCAATCCAATCGCAATGAGGCTTTGCCCCGGCTGTTGACTTTTGGGCGCGGCGTTTGCCCCGGACTCAAGAGCCTGAACTGCTTGTGTTGCGCTTGCGTTGTCCATCTGTTCTCCTCGACAGCGAACGGTCTTTGAGGCACGATCGCCCTGAGGGCAACCGCTTGCACCTGGCGCTTAGAAAATAGATTGAATTTTGCCATAACTCGGAGCCGCAATCGCTCAAATCCGCGCTGTCGAAAACAAATCTCAATCATCTTGAGGTTCTTCAGCTTCGTTCCCCAGCTCATGTTCGGGGAGAACTCGTCATCGTGAGCCATGGGAAAACCCTTTTCAGACAAGGATTCTCGTAAGATTTTCACAGCGGGAATCTCGGCATTTGTTCCTAATCCATTCAGAATGTTTATCGCAATCGTGCATGAAATCGCGGAAATCCGTACCCCTGGCGGATTTTCGCTCCCGGCGGAAATCGACAGTTGCACCATTCATGCGGCACGCCCCTGTGAACGAGCTGCACTCGATTGAATCGAAAGCCTTTAGATTTTTGTTTTTTTCATTGACCCAAAAAATAGAAGGAGTAAAACACAATTGTTCTTTGACAGTTTCTTAAGTTTTTCCGGTTGGTGCGGCGTCCGGGGGTCAAGCGAGGTCACCTTGCGCAGACTGCCAGAGTGCTAACGCGAGAGAAGTTGGGCAACCAACGAATCAAGCGTCCAGAGCTCCGGGAGGATGACGAAAGGAGGGCCAGCGAGGCTCTATAGCAAAGCGCTGGTCGAGGAGAACAGGAAACCCAGTCAAAGGCAGGATAGAGTCCTGAAGCGTTGAACTGATTTATCCGGTTGGCGGTAAGCCCGGAGCCCGAGTACAGATCGCTTGAACGCGGTCCGCAAGGATAGCGAATAAGCAGGTCGGCAAGGGTCTAAAGCGAGCTACTGGCCGAGACGAATGAGATCAACACCACTTCAGGACTCTTATTTTTTTGGTCCCTCCCGAAATCTCCCTCTTTCTTTCATCTGCTCCTGGAGGCTTTGCGTGGAAGATAGCTAGAGCACCGGTGCGATCGTTTGCTTGGGTGCCGCCATCCGCGTTCGCAAAATCATCTTCGATTCCGGCTCTTCCGCGACAACGTCAATATGGACCACATAAGTGCCGGGCGAGAGTGTATCCCCGAACGGCAACTCCATCTCTCGAGTGTTCTTCTTCAACGTGAAATGCTGATAACCAATCGCGGTCGCGCGGCCTATTTCATTCACGGCGAGAACAGCAAACGTCAAATCGAAATCCCGTCCGGTGGTGTTTGACACCTTAACCGAACCGTCAATGCGGTTGCCGTTCACCCGCGATTTCTGCGACCAATCTGCCTTCAAGGCAGGTTCAACCTGCAGAGTGTATCTTTTCGGCTTGCTCCGATCGCCCGTAGGACCAATGGCAATCACGGCAAGATCAAACCTGCCCAGCTCGTTCACCACCCCCTCGATCACGCCCTGCTCGCGGAGATGAAGATTGTGCGGCAAGGAACCGCTCGCCATTCTCCAATGTAGACTTTCGGTTCTGTCCTTGGTCTCGAGAGTGAAGGAATAAGGATTCCAGAGACCGGCAGGTGGAAGCTTCTCGCTCCTGATCTCCGGTTGGCTTGCGGATTGCCCCATCCATGCCAGGGCGCAACTTCCGATGATGAGCAGCGACCGCCCTCGAGGGCCGAGCCGCTTTACTGCTTGCCGCATCTGCAAATTATAGGCGCAGCAATTCTTGTTCACGTACACTGTCATTTCGTAAGATCGCTCAGTCGATCGGATCTTGCTACAAACTTGCACCCCAATGAGCCCGAAGGCGAATTCAACCCCACTCCCGTTCCGCATCGGCTATGGATGGGACTCGCACGAGTTCAAGACCGGAATCCCGCTCAAGATCGGCGGCATCGAAATCGATTTTCCGAAGGGTCTCGGTGGCCACTCCGACGGCGATGTCCTGCTGCATGCAGTTACCGACGCCCTGCTCGGTGCTGTCGCCGCCCCCGACATTGGCACGCTGTTTTCGCCCTCCGACCCGCGCTGGAAAGGCGCTGACTCAGCGGTTTTCCTTGAAGAAGCTCAACGCAGGGTGAAAACCGCGGGCTACGAGCTCCTTAACCTCGACTCTACTTTGATCCTCACCCAACCCAAGATCGGCCCCCATGCCGCTCGAATTCGCGAACATCTTTCTCGGTTGCTGGGGATTTCTCCCTCTCAGATCGGAATCAAGGCCAAAACTCCCGAAGGCATGGGAACTGACAATGCCGCGATCGCCCATGCTGCCGTGCTACTGCAACGCTATTCCTCACCAAAACCGCGGGGCTCAAAGAAGAAAACCCGCTAGTTGTCCCAAAGTCAAAACGCCGGCTAACTTGCTTCCACTCGAACCGTCCAATCGGTATCGCTGACTTCGTGGAACCAGCACCCGAAGTTTCACGTATTCAAAGCGAGTCCTGCGTGGAGGAAACTCCGCGCGTCGCGGCATCAGAGAAGTCAGGGGAAGGAACTGCCTCACGCTAGGTTTGGCGGCCAAGTGAAGGCAGTTCCTGCGCGCGGCGAATGTGTCTTTTTGCGCACTCGCCTGCAAACCCCCGAAGCATTGTATGCCTGAACCGGCGGATTGCAAGCCGGGGGCCGGTGGCCGCCTCAGCCGTTCCCTCAACGGGAACAAGGAGGAATGTGGTGAAAGCAGTTTTCAATCGCGTTACATCCGTGCAGGCTCTTGTGCTGGCATGCGGGCTCTTGCTTGCAACCAGCGCATTCGCTGTCAATAAAGGTTCAGTCCAGTTCATGCATCCGACGCAAGTTGCGGGCAAGCAACTCGCGGCAGGCTCCTACAAGATCCAGTGGGACGGTTCCGGCGAACAGGTCCAGCTGAGCATCCTGCAGGGAAACAAGGAAGTAGCGTCCACTACTGCCCGGGTCGTGCAGATTGAGTCCCCTTCGCCCAACAACAATGCGCTGATCACGGTTGGCGCCGATGGAACCAGGTCGCTATCGCAGATCCGTTTCCGCGGGAAAACCTTCGCGCTTGATCTCGGCGGTGAGGGTTCGGGATCGGGATCGAGCGGCGCCGCCCGATAGTTCCTTGCATTTTCCCGGCAAAGACAGGACTGTCAAGCAGGTTCGACACGCTCCTGGTCTTTGCCGGCGATTCTCTGTTTCTCAGCTTCTCGTCGCATGTGTGCCCTCTTTAGGGCTGGAAGATACCTCTCCGGCTTGCTACTCGCCGGCTTCCTCTGCGCATTCGCCATCCGCTCACAAACCGTGAACCTGGCCGTCCAATGGACCGACGCCTCCAGCATGGAACCTTTTCCGGTGGATCGGCGTATCTGCCTTTGAGAGTGGCTTTCGAGCACGCTCAGCAAACTGCACGTAAGTCATTTGGGTCAAGGTATCACCGCACGATCGGTTTGGCGGCCACGTGCGGCAATACCTTAGCGGCGAAGACTTTGCCTTTCGAGCAAACTCATTCACCCTGACCCGGAGCAGCATTGTAAGCCTTTCAGGCCCGAACGCAAGCTCTTCCTAACATACAAAGGCCGCCCTCAACCCTCCCAGCTATGGGAAGAGGAGACTTTGTGAGACATTTCAAATCCACACGCAACTTCATGCTTCTCCTGATGGCTGCACTTCTGCTCACTACAGGCGCATGGGCCGCCGACAAGGCCGCTCCCTCGGAAGGAGTCATGCAACTGCAGCAGCCAAGTAACATTGCCGGAACCCAACTCCCCGCCGGAAAATACCATGTGCAATGGACTCCGACCGCCGGCGAGACGGTGGATGTAAAGGTTTATCGCGGCGGCAAGGAAGTCGCATCCACCACGGCCCAGCTGGTGAAGGTTGGCGCTGTTCCTTATGACAACGTTTCTTACTTAACTGACGACAAGGGCGCAAGGTCGCTCACGCAAATTTCCTTTGCCAAGCAGAAATTCGCCCTGCGCCTCGGCGATCGACCGAGTTCGAGCTCCGAGCGTGCTGCCAGGTAAGCCAGTCGCGGTCTAGAGAAGGGCAGGCCCACCAGCTGTTAGAATAGTCACGCAATGGTCCTGTCCTTCGTCCGCGATTTTTTTGCGGACGTAGAAAAGCTGCCCGGCTTCTCGCGTGTTACCTCCCACCTCCGAGCGAACACGGGCCGCATTCGTGTAACTGGACTCACTCCCCCCGCAAAGGCGCTACTGCTTGCCAAGCTTCAAATCAGCGCCGCACGGCCGCTGATCGTCATTGTTCACAACAACCAGGAAGCCGATGAGCTCCTGCCCGTAGTCCGGGCCTTTTGCCAACTCGTCGGCGGAGCAGCCGCCGACTCGGTCGTAGCGCTCCCCACCCGCGACGTTCTTCCCTTCCAGAATCTCTCGCCCCATCCCGAAATCCAGGAGCAGCGCGCAATCGCTCTTTGGCGAATCGCCACCGGCATGGCGGAGATCGTCCTGGTCCCAGTGCTCGCGGCGGCCACTCGGTTGCGCCCCAGAGAGTTCTACTCCGGGCTCGGACGGATGATCCGGCGGGGCGAAACGGTAGACACCTCGGCAGTCGCTGCCCATCTAAACTCGGTCGGTTATAACTCGACCGATGTGGTCGAAATGCCTGGAGAATACGCCCTGCGCGGTGGCATCTTGGACGTTTACTCTCCCGAGGCAGAACGGCCGCTCCGGCTGGAATTGTTTGGAGACGAAGTCGAATCCATCCGCAAGTTCGACCCTGCAACTCAGCGCTCGTCTTCTCCCGTCGATGAAGCGGTTCTTCTTCCACTCTCGGAAACTCCGGTGAGCGAAGAGCTTCTCGGGGCTATCGGCGCCCGCCTTTCTGGAAAAAGAATTACGGGAAAGGATGAGGTGATGGAGGAGGTTGCCCGCGCCGGCGGTGTCCCGGTGTTCCCCGGATGGGAATTCTACGCGCCGGTGGCCGGTCCGACCGGAACCATTTTTGATCTGTTGCCGAATTCCGCCGTCATTGCCGGAGAGCCCGAGCTGCTAACCCGCGAACTTGACTCGGTTTGGGAGAAAATCACCGACTCGCATGAGCGCAGCGGTATCGGCAATCTGGTGCGTCCGTCCGAGCTTTACACTCCCCCGGAGGAATGGCGCGAGGCAATTGCCAAAACCGGAGGAGCGGATTTCGAGCATCTCGGCATTGCCCGCGTTGACGGTCAGGAAGCTGTCGAGTTCCACACGCAGCCAAGTTCTCGCTTCCACGGCTCGATCCCGAGCATGCTGGAAGACGTGAGAAAGCAAATTGCGGGGCGCCGCCGCGTGCTCGTCGCCGCTCCAAACACCGGAGAACTCGAGCGTTTAGCCGATTTCTTCGCCGAATCAGGCGTGTCCTTCCGCCTCGGTAGCCGGACCCGGGGCGGCGAAAGTTATGCCGACGAAACTTCCTACTTCGCCGGCGATGTTCTGGCCGCAACCATCGTCAAGGCCTACATTCCCGACGGCATGATTCTGCCTGAGGCCGGGCTCGCCATTTTCGGCACCCGCGATCTTTTCGATGAATCCGACTCCGTGATCTCCCGTCCTCAGCGCCAGAAATCCAAGACTTCAGCTTTCCTGTCTGATTTCCGCGATCTTCAAGTCGGAGACTACGTCGTCCACGTCGAGCACGGAATTGGCCAATATCAGGGGCTCAAGGAAATCAATCAGGGCGAAGGCAACGCTGAGTTCATGCTGCTCGAGTATGCGGAAGGCGCAAAGCTCTACGTCCCGCTCACTCGCCTCGATCTGGTGCAGAAGTACCGCAGCGCAGAAGGGGCCAAGCCTGTCCTGAATCATCTCGGCACCGCGACTTGGTCGAAGACCAAGGCTCGGGTGCGCAAAGCGATGCAAGACATGACCGAAGAGCTCCTCAAGCTCTACGCGGAACGCAAAGCCGCCCAGGGTCACTCCTTCCCGCCAGACAGTGAATTCATGCGCGAATTCGAAGACGCCTTCGAATACAACGAGACCGAGGATCAAGCGCAGGCCATCGTTGATCTGAAGCGCGACATGGAGTCCACCCAGCCCATGGACCGGTTGCTCTGCGGTGATGTGGGCTACGGCAAGACCGAAGTTGCCATGCGCGCAGCCTTCAAGGCCATTCATGACAACAAGCAGGTGGCAGTTCTTGCGCCAACAACGGTGCTCGCCTTCCAGCACTTCGAGACCTTCAGGCAGCGCTTCGCTTCCTTCCCCGTGACCACCGATATGATCAGCCGCTTCCGGTCGGCGAAGCAGCAAAAAGAAATCCTGCAGCGCGTCGAGGCTGGCAAGGTTGACATTCTGATCGGCACCCATCGCCTGCTTTCAAAGGATGTGAAGTTCGCCGACCTCGGCCTGTTGATCGTCGATGAAGAACAGCGCTTCGGCGTCCGTCACAAGGAGCGGTTAAAGCAGATGCGCAAGGAAGTGGACGTACTCACCATGTCCGCTACTCCCATCCCGCGCACCTTGCACATGTCCCTTGTGGGTTTGCGCGACATGAGCATTATCGAGACGCCGCCCAAAGACCGCATTGCCGTGCAGACCGTAGTCGCCAGTTGGGATGAGAAGTTAGTGCGTTCTGCGATTGAGCAAGAACTTGATCGTGGGGGACAGGTTTACTTCGTTCACAACCGGGTGGACACGATCTGGGAGATCGCGGCCAAGCTTCAGGAACTCGCGCCTAGCGCTCGCATCATCGTCGGCCACGGCCAGATGTCGGAAGGTGAGCTGGAGAAGGTGATGCTGAAGTTCATGCATCACGAGGCAGATATTCTTGTCGCCACCACCATCATCGAGAATGGGCTCGACATTCCGCTCTGCAACACGATCCTCATCAATCGTGCCGAGCGCTTCGGGCTATCCGAGTTGTATCAGCTTCGTGGGCGTGTAGGCCGCTCCAACCGGCGCGCCTACTCTTATCTGCTTGTTCCTCCCGACATCGAACTTACCCCCATCGCCCGCCGCCGCCTGGCAGCCTTAAAAGAATTTTCCGATCTGGGGTCGGGATTTAAGATCGCCGCTCTCGATCTCGAGCTGCGCGGTGCCGGCAATCTGCTCGGAGGCGAGCAGAGCGGCCACATCGAGGCGGTCGGCTTCGATCTTTATACGCAAATGCTCGAACAAGCGGTTCGCGAAATGAAAGGAGAAGCAGAACCCCAGGCCGCGGCCCAGCTCAACCTCGGCCTCAACATTCGCATTCCTGCCGACTACATCACCGAGGAAAACCAGCGCTTGCGGATGTACAAACGCATCGCTGGAGTCGAGAACGAGCGCCAGTTATCGGATGTTGCCGCAGAAATCCGCGACCGCTACGGCGATCCACCCCTGGCCGTCCAGCAACTGCTGCGGTATGCGACTCTGCGCATGAAGGCCGTGGATGCCGGCGTACTAACCATTGAGCGCAAGCGCGACTTGGTGAGCATCAAGTTCCGCCAGGATGCGCCCATTAACCCGGCGAAGCTCGCCACCTTTGTATCCACCCACCGCGGTTCGCAATTCCTTCCCGATGGCACCCTGAAATTTCTCGCCCGCAATGCCGGAGCACAGGAACTGCTGGACCTACTCGACCAGCTTCTCTTGAATCTTTCAGAAGGAAAGACCTCGCCCGTGGTTGCTTAAGGCGCTTGCGCTTGCATCGTTATTCTCCGCGCCCTCTATGCCCTTCATAGAATTTTTGAATTGGACACTAGCACCGTCGCCTTGGCAGATTATCTAGAGCTTTCGCTGCCTCGATGCGGCCCATCGTTTAGCTCTCGCCCCGTTGCCAATCACTCGACCCTGTGGTTCGGGAATCCAAGAAAGACATCCCTCACCGGCGAGCGGCCCACACCGAAGATCGAGGATGTCGCTGCCGCTAGGTCACTATTTCGATCTTTAGAACACCGAAGGGAGACATACTATGAACGCAAAGACAACGCGGGTAACGTTAAAGACCATTGCCGATTACGTCGGACTGACCCCCGGAACCATCTCCGCGATCCTGAACAACACGCGCGCCGCAGAACGCATCCCACAACACACGCGTGATCGCGTTACCATTGCCGCTCGCGATTTGAACTATTCGCCTAATCCTTTAGCACGGGCACTACGGAACGGGAGATTAACCCTACATCGTGCAGGTGCGGAAACAGGAAATACTCGCGGTGCTCTTGTCATCATCGGTCGTGATCAATTGGACCTTGCGCTGAATGCAATGCAACAAGCCGGCTTGCGTGTTCCCGATGATGTATCGATTGTGGACTTATTCGATGTGCCGGCAGCCTGGGAACACCCTAGGTTTATGTCGGCTCCCGGCTATCCGCCTTACGAAGTCGCCAAAGTTTCCTGAAACGGGCAAAGAAAGAGGCACGGATCCTCTCCGTGCCTTCTACTTACCCGCGGTTGACCGTTAAGCGGCTTTCTTCTCGGCCCGAAACTTTGCCCAGCGAGCTTTCTGAGCTGCTGCGATCCGGCGTCTTGCTTCAGGCGACAGGACTCGCACTACGCTCGGCTTGCTCGCGCTTTTGCCGCTGGCCTTGCGGGCCCGCGCCCAGCGGGCTCGTTGTGCAGCTGCCATACGCCGACGGGCTAGGGGTGAGACGACTCGTCCAGCCCGTGAGGAAGTACGGGCCGAGTTATCTCTGCCAAGACCTTCGAGTACGGTGATTGCGGAATCCAGCTGCTCTAACTGCTGTTTTGCGCGGCCTCGCTCATCGCGAAGCTGCTGTAAGACATTGACCAGATTTTCCATTAATAACCCCCCTGTAAATACAGCCCACCGATTCTAGTCCAATCAATACGATTATGTAAGACAAATGACATAAATATTAGACAACTATGTCAAAAATTACAGGAACCGCCATCCAAAACAACCTGCCAACTATGCTTAGTTTACTCTTCCCGCGCTCGCCCTACTCGGGATCCATGATCTCGAGGATCATCTTCCGCCAGCAGAATTGATTTTGTTGGCGGGCCATAGCCGCTTCCTAATGAAGATGAGCGCTTTCCTATGAAAAGTAAGTCTTCGAGATTCCATGTTCAGGAGCACGTCGCTTATTTCCCGTTTCACACATCGAAACGCTCACTTCCAATGTATCGACTGAAGTCACCCGCGTGCTGGCGCAACCGAGCGCATGATCAAGATTCGACATCGACACCTTCGAGGTCCGGTAGAAAATAGGGCGGCCTCTGATGGATTCCACCTGCACGCAAAGACTTCTCATGGCAACTCGAAAACAAGTATGACAGTCCCCGCTCTGGCGGTTTCTCCCAAAAAATTCGGTTGAAGGTCGATGCAGCTTTTCCTGTGGAGCGAGGGTCTTTCATTCGAGCAATTTTTTAAACGCGAAAGTTGCGCTTTTGTTACTATTTCTTGCGCCCGCCCGGGATCGAGCCGCGGAGGCTTGCGAGTTCTATGCACCGTTCACTGCAAATTCTTTCCTTCTTACTGTTGGTCACACTGCCGGGCACAATTTCGGCAGAAACTGACACGTCGAGTCCCTCTCGGGCGCGGGCCGGTAGACCGATTCTTGCCGAGACCCCTCCCATGGGCTGGAACAGTTGGGACGGGTACGGTACGACGATCGACGAAAAAGAGTTCCGTGCCAACGCCGAGTGGTTTGCTAAGCACCTGAAGCCTTTCGGGTGGCAGTACGTCACCATCGACATGGAATGGTTCGTAACTAATCCCAAGCCAGCGGGGAACTCAAAGGACTCGAAATATTTTATGGACGAGTTCGGCCGCTATCTTCCCCCGCCCGCTCGCTTCCCCTCGGCTGACGGCGGCCAAGGCTTCACGCCGCTCGCCGCCTACGCCCATTCTCTTGGCTTGAAATTCGGCATTCACATCCTTCAGGGAATTCCAAGGGAAGCGGTCGAGAGAAACTTGCCGATTCAAGGATCGCCCTTTCACGCCGCGGATGCCGCCAACAAGTCCGGCACATGTCCCTGGAATCCTGACAACTACGACCTTGATGCTTCAAAACCAGCAGCTCAGGCGTATTACGACTCCATCGCACGCCTGTATGCCGGCTGGAAGGTGGACTTTATAAAAGTGGATTGCATTGCCAGTCGTCCCTACAAAGGGGATGAGATCCGAATGTTAAGCACGGCGCTCAAAAAGACCGGCCGCCCGATCGTTCTCAGTCTTTCCCCCGGCGAAGCACCCATCGACAAGGTGGACGAGATGCGTAGGTACGCTCAGATGTGGCGCATCTCCGACGACATCTGGGACATCTGGCACAGTAATGTTTCCTATCCACAAGGTCTCGGCGACCAATTCCCACGCTTAGCGAAATGGGCCGGAATTGCCCAGGTCGGCAACTGGCCCGATGCCGACATGCTTCCCTTCGGATACCTCGGTCCAGCGCCGGGATGGGGCGAACCGCGTCAGACTCGCCTCACCCAAGACGAGCAGCGCACCTTCATGACCCTGTGGTGCATCTTTCGTTCTCCACTCATGGTTGGCGGGCGGCTTCCATCGTCCGATCGTTCGACCGTGTCGCTTTTAACCAACCCCGAAGTTCTCGCGGTCGATCAACACTCGACGGAGAACCGTCCGATCGTGTCGACCGACAACATCGTAATCTGGCGCGCGAAGTCCAACACCGGCTATTACCTCGCGGCCTTCAACATCAGCCCCGAGTCCCAAAAGATCAGCTATTCATGGAGCGATCTTGGAATCGACGGAGGAACCCACCCTCTGCGCGACTTATGGGAGCGCAAGGATCTCGGCTCTTCCGATCGACTCAATTTGGAACTGCCATCGCATGGAAGTGTGCTTTACAGCGTTTCCAAAACCAAGTGAGTCAATTTCGTGCGCAAATTTCTGAAAAGGTTCCGACTCTTGTACATGAGCTCCGGGTGTCAGTTCTCGGTGGAGCTCCTACCTCTCGGCGCGTACCTTAGCAGAGTGCCAAGGCCCAAATGAAAGCCCTCTTCATTCGACAACCCGGCGAAGCAATCGTCGACACCACCCCCGAGCCTACAAGCGCGGGCAACCATCTACTCCTCCGAGTCCGGCTGGTCGGGCTCTGCGGCAGCGATCTCAACTCTTTCCGCGGCAAGAACCCGCTCGTTTCTTTTCCGCGCATTCCCGGCCACGAGGTTGCCGCAACCATCGTCGAGGGCAGCAACCGCAACCCAGAACTGGCTTCCGGCGTGAACGTCACGATGTCTCCATATACGAGCTGCGGCCAATGCGCCTCCTGCCGCCGCGGCCGTCCGAACGCCTGCCAGTTCAACCAGACCCTCGGAGTCCAGCGTGATGGTGCCATGACCGAGTTCATCATAATGCCCGAGGAGAAGCTCTATCCATCGAAGCTCAGCCTGAAGGAGCTCTGCATGGTGGAACCGTTGTCCGTCGGCTTCCACGCGGCCGCCCGTGGCCGCGTGACAAAGGACGATATCGTGGCCGTCTTTGGGGCTGGTGGCGTCGGCCTCGGAGTCATTGCCGCGTGCAACTTCCGGGGCGCACGCACCATTGCCGTCGATATTGACGACGGCAAGCTTGCCCTGGCGCGCAAGGCCGGGGCCACCGAGACGATCAATTCAAGAAGCCACAAGGTTCGCGAGTTCCTGCGCGAGTTCACCCATGGGCTTGGCCCCGATGTGATCATTGAAGCCATCGGACATCCGGAAACGTTTCGTATGGCCGTCGAAGAAGTCGCTTTCACCGGCCGCGTGGTTTACATCGGATATGCAAAGGACCTCGTCAGTTACGAGACCCGTCTGTTCGTGCAAAAAGAACTCGATATTCTGGGTTCGCGCAATGCCTTGCCCGAAGACTTCCATCGCGTCATGAGCATGCTCGAGGCAGGCCGCTTCCCGGTCGAAGAAGCCGTGACCTCGGTGATTCCGCTCGATGGAGCACCGGAGACCCTCCGCCAATGGGACGAAAACCCAAGCCGATTCAGCAAGATTATGGTAAACGTGAGTTGAGCTCCTGCGGTTCGTCTAACCACTGGCACGACTTCGGCGGTACCCTGGGCTGTAGAAGACACCGGACGTTTCGTCCGGAAGGTTCGATTTCACTGGATGTCGAGGAGAACACCTGAATGCAGGTCTCTAGCGCCGAAAAAACCAATGCCGCCAAGCCGCGGCACCATCTTTTCCCCGTCGGCCAACTTGTTCCATTCGTTCTCGTAACTGCCCTGTTCTTTCTCTGGGGTATTCCTAACAACCTCAACGACGTTCTCATTCGTCAATTCATGAAGTCCTTCGCCATAAACCGTCTTCAGGCGGGTCTGGTGCAATCGGCGTTCTATCTTGGATACTTCGTCCTGGCCATGCCTGCCGCCCTCATCATGCGCCGCTCCGGATACAAGGCAGGGTTTGTGATTGGACTGTTCCTCTACGCTACGGGATGTTTTCTGTTTTGGCCTGCCGCGATCGGCGGGAAATACATCTTTTTCCTGATCGCGCTTTTCGTCATTGCCAGCGGACTTTCGTTTCTTGAGACTGCGTCCAACCCCTTCATCGCGCAACTCGGCGATCCCGACACCTCGGAACAACGCCTCAACTTTTCCCAGGCATTCAATCCCCTCGGTTCGATAAGCGGAGCCCTGATTGGAACGGCCTTCATCTTCTCCGGAGTCGAACTGAGTCCGGAGGAAATTGCAGTCAGGAAATCGGCAGGACTCTATGACGCCTACCTTCAAGCAGAGCGGTTACGCGTCATTAAACCGTACGTCGCGCTGGGAATCGTGTGCGTTGTGTGGGCTGTCCTGATTCTGCGCACGAAATTTCCAGCGATTCAGAGCGAGCACGAACAAAGCGGAGAAGACCACGGCCACTTCTCTGAACTCTTCAAGTACCGCCACTTCTTGCTCGCCGTCCTTGCTCAGTTTTTGTACGTTGGTGCACAAGTCGGCACGTGGAGCTACTTGATTCAATATGTCCAGGAATATGCTCACCAGCCGGAAAAGGTTGCTGGCTATGTTCTCACCGGAACTCTCGCCGCTTTTGGCGTGGGCCGTTTCTTTTCTACCTATCTCATGCGCACGGTCTCTCCAAGCAAACTGATGGGGATTTATAGCCTCATCAATGTCGTGCTCGTCGCGATCGCGGTCCTCCATCCTGGATGGGTCGGCGTTTGGTGCGTCTTCCTCACCAGCTTCTTTATGTCGCTTATGTTCCCCACCATTTTTGCGCTCGGCCTCAAAGGACTCGGGCCGAACACCAAACTGGGGGGGTCTCTGCTGGTAATGGCAATCGTCGGAGGTGCGGTGCTCACTCCTGCCATGGGTTGGCTTTCGGAACACTTCGAGCACGTCGCTCCGGCCTATTGCGTTCCGCTCGTTGCCTACGTTTTTATCGCTTTCTATGCTTTCTTCGGCGCTACTCGCCGCGTAAACACTTAAGGTCCGAGGGGTTGATGTGCGGCTTTGTCTCGGCAAACCTTCCGCCAACTTCGGGAGTACTTCCGTAATCCAGATTTTGCAAATTCACTAGGTCTTCCTCCGCCCCCGGCAAATACTTTTATTATGAGGATTCTTTCTAATCTTGCCGGGCTGCTGGTCTGCGGCTTTGTCGTCACCGCAAGCGCGCAGGATAATCGCGTATTCGACTGGACTCCCGCCAACAGCGAGATCATCCCCATGGAGCCCGCCAGCATACACGCCGGCCGGGTCTACCATCCCGCACCCGGAGGCGGCAACATGCACGTGGGCATCGAATCCCGGTATCCGGTCACCGTCGGGATGACATGGGCGGATGAATGGAACGCGGCGAGCGAGCATCCCGATGCTCCCGTGAATTTCGAGTTTCTCTGCGTGCAGGAACACGTCACCAGGACGACTTATGAGTGCCATCTGCCGTCCGAGCGGCCCATGATCCTTACCTTCCGCGACGAGCGCCGGCCGGAGAAGCCGGTCGTCTCCACCATTCGTGTCTTCCTCGGACCTGGGGCGCAACAGCTCATTTCGCCCAACGATCTCCACATCCAGTATTACAGCTGGAGCTGCGTGGACAATTGCATCCTGCCGGAGTTCCACTGGCGCCGTATCCTGAACGAAAAATATGACGTGACGCCCGCGCCCAAGGTTTACAGCCTGATGACGCCCGATCACGACGGCCAGGAACTCAGCGTTAAAATCAAGTCACCAATTCCGCTCACCGTCGCGCTGTTGCCGTCACATCTTGCCGACCAGGTTTATGACAAGAGCGTCAGCCTCACCGACGCACTCAGCCAAACCGGATGCAAGGAGCGCGGCGTGCAATCGATGAGTTTCAATTGCACCTTCAACGTTGCTAATGGCACGCAGACACTGTTCATCCTCCCCGACATCGCCTTTTCCGGACACAAGAAGGCCAATGTCGAAGTCAACACGGTGAAGTGCGTGGACCGTTGCGACCTGCTGACTCCGCCTGCGAATCCGTAAACAGAATGGATGCCGCATCGGTTGCGCTTCGGCGCGAGCAGATGGTCGGCTCGTACAAAAGGAAAAGGCTACCAACATTTCTGTTGGTAGCCTTTGTTTTTATGCCGGCAACGACCTACTCTCCCACACACTTTCGCGTGCAGTACAATCGGCCCGGCGGGGCTTAACTTCCGTGTTCGGGATGGGAACGGGTGGATCCCCCGCGGTAAGATCACCGACAACTCGTAGCAGCGAGCTCGGGGCCTTGAGCCGCCGAGCAAACGCCGCAAACTTGTAAAAGAGCTTGAGGAACGAAGCCTCATAACTGAATAGATTGGTTTGCTAGCTGCTAACGATGAGCAACTAGCTACTACACGCCTTCGGCGCACAGTCGTCAGTATTGCTCTCAGTCATCCAGGTTCGAACGACTTACTAACAACATTGCTGGTTCCAGTTCAGGTTCTAACTGAGAACTGGCAACTGAGAACTGACAACTGGTGCTCCGAGTAAATTTTATGGTC
>DATJEL010000106.1:0-86124 GCA_035496675.1 Terriglobales bacterium | reverse complement strand
GGTGCTCATCTGTTGCATTTGGGCCCTGAGTAACGATGTTCTAAGGGAAAATCGTCCAGGAGGGAAAATAGATGCCAGCGAAGAAAAAGGCTGCTAAAAAGAAAAAGCACTAAAAGCGAGTAGCACTCGCGTACAAGTTTTACCAGGCCTCTCGACGGAAACCCCTCTCGAGAGGTTTTTTGTTGCCTCCAACGCTTGTTCTGTGCCCCCGGATCGTGCTAGAAACGCGGAAGACAGGTTGTGCAGGATGGAGTTGCGCATGAGTGCCCGCCCGAAGTCGAAAAACGCATCGCGGAAAGATGACATCATCATTCCCGACAAGTTGTATTTCCGAATTGGCGAGGTCTCCACGCTTTGCAAGTTGCCGGCCTACGTGCTGCGTTTTTGGGAAACCGAGTTCCCGCAGCTGAAGCCGGTGAAAAGCAGCACCGGCCAGCGCATGTATCGCCGCAAAGAGGTCGAAACCGTACTGCGCATCAAGCAATTGTTGTACGACGAGGGATTCACCATCGCGGGAGCGCGACAGCAGTTGCGAGTTGAAAGCAGAACGCAAGCCCCGTTGCCATTCCCGGGTCATTCGTCCGGGGAATTGAAGCGTCTGCGCCATGGGCTGCAGGAGATCCTCACCATACTTTCTGCTCGCGCATAAAAAGTCGGCTCAAAGGCGCAGATCCCGGACGGTGTTCTCCAAATCACCCTGCTGAAATAACCGGATGCCCGCAACGCCTGCCGCCCCCGAGGCCAGGCAGGATCTTGCGTTTTCAAGACTGACCCCACCAAGAGCGAGAACCGGGATTTTATGCCTACAAGCCGCCTGGAATGCGGTCATGCCGGTTCCAGGTGAGGCGCCCTTTCCAAATACTGGACCAAACACGGCGAAGTCTGCTCCCCCGGCTTGCGCCGACCGGACTTCCTCTTCGGAATGACATGAGACGGCAACCACCGGCTCGAGCGGGGAACCGGTTGTTCGCCAGATGCGCTTCACATCCAGAGGGGAAATGTCTCTCGAACGAAGGTTCACGCCATCGCAGTCGATCGCCAAGGCGACATCGGCACGTGAGTTGATGAGCAGGCGGGTCTTGCTGCCTCCCCCGCGCACGATGCCGGCCACTTCCCTAGCCAACTCCTGCAACTGTCGAGTGGAAAGGTCCCTCTCCCGCAGCTGAATGTAGTCGACTCCAGAAGCCACTGCTTCCCTAATTTTCTCGAGCAGGAACTCGCAGCGCTCGGCCTCGGAGCCAGGAAACTGGGTGCGATCGGTGATGTAGTAGAGAAGCAAGAATTCGGTCTACGCGGTTCTCCGCTGTTTACGGATTCGTCTTCGCAATTTCGGGTACAACTTCGCCCAGCCGGCGCGGCCGTTCCGGCCCTAGGTGATACTTGGTTAGGGCCTGCTTCAAAAACTCCATCCCTTCCTCCGGGGTATCCACGATCGTGAATAGATCGAGATCGTCAGCGGAAATCGCGCCCGCGTCCACCATGGCTTGGAAGTTGATCAGCCGGCTCCAGTATTCACGGCCGTAAATCACCACCAGAATCTTCTTCGCAAGCTTCTGAGTTTGCGCCAGGGTGAGGATCTCGAACAATTCATCCAGCGTTCCGAAGCCTCCGGGGAAGATGACCAGCGCCTTCGCGAGATAGGCGAACCAAAACTTGCGCATGAAAAAATAGTGGAAATCGAAGTTGAGAGAGGGTGTGATGTAGGGGTTGGCATGCTGCTCAAACGGCAAGCGAATGTTGAGTCCAATCGTTTTTGCCCCAGCTTCCCGGGCCCCGCGATTGGCAGCCTCCATGATCCCGGGCCCGCCACCGGTCGTCACCACGAACCGGCGTCGTCGAGCCGGAATGTTGGCGGACCATTGGCTCAACAAGAATGCCATGCGTCGCGCGTCTTCGTAGTAGCGGGCCATGTCGACGCCGGCGCGGGCCATTTTGCGCTTCTGTTCCTCGGCCTCGGGCGTGAGTTGCTGCGCAGCCTGATTGGCATCGGCGAGACTGTGGAACCTTGCCGAACCGAAAAAGACGACGGTGTCCTGAATTTGTTCGCGGCGAAATCGCGCCAGCGGTTCGATGTACTCGGATAAGATCCGCAGAATCCGCCCATCGGGGCTATTCAGAAAATGAGGATTCTCGTATGCAAGAGGGATTCTTTGATCGTGATCGCTAGTCATAAAAAGAGTTCTTTATGGAACCGTGGTCAGTGGCCTGTCGTTGTTATGAAACGGCTTCAGACGGACGATCGATGAGCGACATCGGAGTGTTTGGCATTGGCCACTCCTCAGCCCCCATTGTCCACTGGCTTCTCATGATAGTAGATGGCTTCCCAGAACCCCAACCACAGGTCCAACACCCCCAGCCCGCTGCACAATCCCCGCACAAATCCGTTGGAGACGAAAGGACGCAACCCGGGCATCGCAACCAGTAACGGATTGTCGGTCCATTTGGGGGTCCAGGGCAAGATGATCAGCAGTACCCCGAAGGTTGCGCACAACGTCACAAACAGGAGCGCTCGGCTTCGCAGAAGCCAGAGGTTGGTTCGGCTTCCTGAGGCGGCTGAATCGCGGTGCTGGCCGGGCATCGACCCGTTTCCGGCTGGCTGCCGGGAATCTTCTGCCAGGGGGACCGGAGGAACTGTCTTGGGATCGACGGTCACGCATTGCTCCGGGCATGTAGCTTGCGGGAGCAGACGGATGGCTTCGGTCGCATCCGGCTATTTTACGACCTCAGGGCTTTGATCCGCTCGGCAACGTCGCGGTAATCGATGTTGCTGCTGTACGCTTCCAGGAAGTTGTTCAGGGCCGCGGCTTTATTCCCTGCGCTTTCCCAGGCGCAGGCAAGCTCGTAGTGCAGAGCAGTGCGGGTTTCCTGGTCGATGCCAGGCATCTTCAGCGCAGCCTCGTACCAACGAACGGCGGCTTGCGGAACGCCCTTGTCGAGGAAGCACTGCGCCAGCCAGGTATAAGCCTGCATCAGCTGCGAAAATGCATGACCTCGCTCCGCGGCTTGTGTAACCTTCTGGAATTCTCCGATGGCTTCATCGAGTAATCCCATTTCGCGGAAAGCAACGCCCAGGTTGTAATGAGTCTCAGGATCCTCGTCGGTGCTCGCGGTCTCGCCTTCGAGTTCCTGCTTCAGCTCGCCGAACATGTTGGCAAGATCAACGCCGGCACCTGAAAGAGGAGCCCCAGTCGGCGCGGGCGGCTGTGGAGCACGTGGCTGCGCCACGGGAGCAGGCATGGTTGGCGCGTGAGCTACTGGGCCGGTTGCGGCGGCGGCGGCTTGCGCCAAAGGTGCACTTGTTCGCGCGGCGGGTTGCTCGGGCGGCGCGGCAGGTTCCGTGCCGAGCGAAGCTTCCAGGTCGGAAACGAAATCATCGAGACTATTGGAGCGGAATTCCTGCCCGCCTGCGCTCGAGGGCGGTCGCACCGATTCCGGTTCGCGGTGAACCGGAGCGTGAAGCTTCGGTGCGGATGCGCTGGGCTTATCCCCTTCGGAGCCGAGAAAATCCTCGCCCAGCGACTCTTCGAGATCTGATACCAGTTCCTGCAACACCGGCCGCTGCTCGGCCGGCGCTTTCTGCGGTGCCGCTTTCTCGTGCGGAGCTTGCGGCTCGATTGCAGAAGCTGGCGGCGCAGGAGTCGGGCGGGCTTGAGGCCAAGGCTGAGTCATCGTTGTCACAGCCTTAACCCGACTTGGTTCCTCACGAACGGCTTCGATGACGGGCTGCTCTGGCTGTTCGATCGCAATTTCTTGTTCAGCAGCGGATGTTTCCGGTGTCTGCTTTGCAGAATCGACGCCCACGCGCAACATCGCTACTTCAGCCACGCCAGGGAATTGTGCTTCGAGCTTCTTCAGAAGACTATCGGCCTGATCGATCATGCCTTGACCGAGGTAGAAGCGGACCTCCTCGAGCGACTCTTCCATCTGTGAGCCGCGAGAGGAAATGATTTCGACTTCAGGTGCATCTGCCGGTGTTGCGGTGGTTCCCTCTGGGCTGGCAGACAGACTCGCAACTTCCGGTTCTTCCGCCGTTGCCTCCCTAGCCGCTGGTGCTTGGACTTCGAGATGGTCTTCCCATTCGTTGGTGGCATCCGCTCCGCTAGCTTCCGCTTGCACCTGTGGTTCTGAAGCCGGAGAAGGAACCGGCGGTTCGACCTTTACAGTCTCGGCAGCCTTCGGGGCTGGTTGCGAGGCAGATGAAGAAGTCCCTGGAACGTGGAAGAACACACCGCTCGGGGTGGCCGACACCACGGGTTCGGTGTGCTCCCCGGCCGCGGCAGGATGCTTTTCCGAGGCTGTGCCGGGGCTAGACGCATGCGAAGCGCCTTCGTGCTCAGTCGTCTCTACGACTGGAGCGGAAATCTCAAACTCTGGCGCGTGAGGGTGGTGGGCCGCCAAGGGGAGTGCAGAAGCAAGTCCCGGCGCCCCTCCGCTGCGCTGCTCGTACTTAGCCGCCAGATCCCCGTACCGGGCGCCCTCTTCGGGTTGGTGCGCGTCCTGATAAATGCCTTCCAGCGTTCGGCAACATGCGGCCGCTTCCGCGAATTTTCCGGCGCGGGTCTGCAAGGCGGCCAGCTTCTGGTTGACGCGCAAATCGCGCGGAGCCTTCGGCAGAACCGAAATCAGCGGTTCGAGCGCCTTCGCCGGCATGTTGTAGGAGATGAACAATTCGGCATCGGTCATGGCCGCGCGTAGCGCCTGCGATGTCTCATCGTCATTTTGCTGTTCGATGAACGGGGCTGTTGCCTCAAGTTCCTCGAGCAGAACCGCCCCTTCTTCGGGTGTGATGAGATGCTGTACGTCACTTGAACCCTGCTTTTCCGCGACCTGCTGGTAATTCTTCGCATGCATCGCGTTGGCGGGTTCAAGCTGCATCAGGGTCTGGTAATATTCGCGCGCCTTCTCCAGTTCATTGCTCTGCACGTAGGCGTGCGCCAGCAGTTCGTAGATCTCAGTGAGATGGGTGGTGTCTCCGGTTTTCTGATAAAGAGCCAGTACCGATTCCAACGCCTGGGTATCGTCTTTCACGTATCCGACAATCGAACGTAAAAACTCGGTCAGCTTCGCGCCGTCGTTCTTGAGCAGCCGGTCCGCATTCTCCTCGAACACCTGCAGGGCTTCGCGATACTGTTGCCCTTCCATGAGCGCGTCGGAATACTCGATGATGGCCAAGCCGTCGTCGTGAACGTTGGATAGTTTTGCAGCGATCGCTCCCGCTTCGCTGTAATTCTTGGAGCGCAGGTAAGCCTGGAAAAGCCCCTTGAGGCCTTCGACATTCGAATCGAGATCGGCAACCTTGGTGAACGCGGTGATCGCGGCTGCTGTGTCACCGGCATCGAGCGCGGCGCGTCCGCGAAGTACGAGCGCGTAGCTGTTGCCCGGCTCCAACTTGAGCATGCGCTGAAGGATTTCATCGGCGGCTGCTAACTGGCCTTTTGCCCGAAGATTTTCTGCAGAGGCGGTCAGAATCTTCCACGCTTCCGGCTTCTTGCCCATACGGATATAGACTTCGGCCAGTTTGGTCCGCATGGCCACATTGTCGGGGTCCATCTCGAGCGTTTTTTCGAAAATCTTGACTGCCTGATCCAGTTGCCCCGACTTCAGAAAATCATCCGCGACTTGCAGGTACTGAGCGCGCGCATCGTTGAACAGGCCTTGTTGGGTATAGAGCTCGGCCAGCCGCAACACACAGTCGGTAGACGACTTCAGCTTGCTGAGCTTCTTGTACATCGCGATCGCCTTCACGGTAAAACCTTGGGAGGCATACGCGTCGCCGACACTACGGAAGCATTCCGCAGCCTTGTCGCTCTCGCCGAGACGTGCATGGAGATCGCCGACCGTGTTCATCACGGTCAGGTCTTTGGGATCGGCTTTGAGGATTTTCTCGTACTCGGTGATCGCGTTCTGAAGCTTGCCCTGTTGGACGCACTTCTCTGCCGCGCTGAGCACCTTCTGTTTGTTGAACCCGAAACCAAACGCCATAAGATTGCCAACTCCAGCAGCGTGCTTTCCCCCGGAGGGAGTGAAACCAGTCCTGGTACGACTGCCGAGTTTTCGGACGGCCACTCGGACAAGCCTGATTGTACGGCTGGCCACCGAGAATCGTATGGTTACTAAGGGTTACCGAAGGGGAGTGTACGAGTGGGTAGGGAGAAATCACTCGCTCATGGAATCACGGGAAAAGCTGGGCTGGATGCTCCTGCGACTTTCAAGGATTCGATGACGGGCCTAAGCTTTTGCCGCCGCCGCCATCACGAAGATCATGATGACGAGCACCAGCGGCCGGGGCAACTTGCGCAAAATTTTCCAGGCTACGTAACTCATCTAAGATCCTCCGAGAAACGGGAGACCCGCGGAGTGAGAAACCGTGTCGGCCAGATTTTGACTGTGAACGAACGCCGAGCTGAGGACCGCGGAATTCTATGCAAACCGCCTCGGCAAAGCAAGAGGCCGAATGCAGTCCTCGGTACATCCTTTTAATCCATAGCAGCCAAATAGTTTAGGCTTAATCCGATGGTGCCTACGTTGGCCGACTATCTGGCGAGGTTTGAATCTCTCGGACAGAACACGGGCTATTCCGAGCGCCAGGGATACCGCACGGTCCGACACAGCTATCGCGACCTCGCAAGAATGGCATATGGCTTCGCCGCGGAACTTGAGTCGAGGGGAATCCGCAAAGGCGACCGCGTCATGCTATGGGGGCCGAACTCGGCGGCCTGGGTCGCAGTATTTTTCGGTTGCGCCTATCGCGGCGTGATCGCCGTTCCGATGGATGACTCGGCAACACCCGATTTTGCCCTGCGCGTTTTTCATCATGTCGAGTCCAAGCTGCTCGTGTGCTCGCCGCAACATGCCCCGACAAACCAGAGCTTCCTGCTCTTTGAGGACCTGAAGCCGCGCACCAGGCCGTCCTCCCCGCCTGAACCCATCAGCGCCGAAGATCCCCTCGAGATCGTCTTCACTTCTGGCACGACCGGCGATCCGAAAGGGGTGGTTCTCACGCACGGAAACGTTCTCGGCAACGTTCGGCCGCTCGAAGCGCAGATTGCCCCTTATCTGAAGTACGAGCCGTTCGCACACCCCATCCGCTTTCTCAACCTGCTTCCGTTAAGCCATGTTTTCGGCCAGTTTCTGGGGATGTACTTGCCCTCATTACTGCGCTCGGCGGTTGTCTTTGAAGACACGCTGAATCCGGCTGAGGTTCTACAAACCATCAAGCGGGAGCGAATCTCTGTGTTGGTCGGGGTGCCGCGAATGGCGCAATCGCTCAAAGAGAAAATTGAACGCGACCTCGAGGCGGAGGGCAACGCTCGAGACTTCCGGGAAAGGTTTCGCGCCGCCGAGGGAAAGCACTTCCTCGCCCGGTGGTGGATCTTCCGCCGCATTCATCGGCGATTGGGGTGGAAGTTCTGGGCCTTCATTTCCGGAGGCGCCGCCTTGGACTCCGAGACGGAGGAGTTTTGGCGTCGCCTCGGATATGCCGTAGTTCAAGGCTACGGATTGACGGAAACAACTTCGCTGATCAGCGTGAATCATCCTTTCAAGACGGGAAAAGGATCGATTGGCAAGGTGCTGGCCGGTCGGGAAGTCAAGCTGGCGCCGGACGGCGAGATCTTGGTGCGCGGTAGCGGAGTCGCCTCGGGCTATTGGAATGGCGGAGCGCTGCAACCGGTTTCATCGGAACAAGGCTGGTACCATACCGGCGACATCGGCGAGCTTGATCGAGACGGCAATCTGTACTTCAAAGGCCGCAAGAAGGATGTGATCGTCACCCCAGCGGGCATGAACGTTTATCCCGAGGATGTGGAGAATGCGATCAAGCGCCAACCCCAAGTTAAGGATTGCGTGGTGGTGGGGCTTGCGATGGGCGGGAATGCGGAGCCTGCGGCCGGCTTGATTCTCAAAAACGGGGAAGCCGATGCGGGAAGCGTGATCGACCAGGCCAACCGGAGTCTCGCCGACTACCAGCGGGTTCTGCGATATGTAGTCTGGCCGGACCAAGACTTTCCTCGAACCTCCACACTGAAACCGCGCCGAGCCGAGATCGCGCAAACCATGCAGCAGATGCTCGAGGTTTCGGGAGCACCCCGAACCGGTGGCCATAAGACAATTTCCGAACTACTCTCGGCCGTTACCAAGCGTTCGATCGGCTCCTCCTTAGATCAAAACGCCGATTTGAACCTCACCTCGCTTGAACGCGTCGAGCTGCTCGGAGCGCTCGAAGAGAAATACCAGCTGGATCTGAGCGCAACCCACTTTTCCGGGATCCGCACGATCGCGGACCTTGACCGCATGTTGAAGGGCGAGGCCACGGAAAAAGCTTGGTACGACTATCCCGCCTGGGCGCAGAACTGGCCGTCCACCTGGATCCGGTTTGCCGTGCATTACCTGCTGCTTCGGCCTGCCGTGTTCATTCTGGGCTGGCCACGAATTGTGGGGAGAGAGAACCTGCGCGGGGTAAACGGCCCGCTGCTTGTCGTCTCGAACCACATTGACGATGTCGATGTGGGCTTCGTGCAAACCGCATTGCCCTTCCGCATTCGGCACAAGCTCGCAACCGCAGCCGGGGGAGAAGCACTCCAGGCACTGCGCAAACCGCCTGCTGAGCGCAACTTTTTTTTAGGTGTTTTCGATCGGGTCGAGTGGTTCTTCGGCGTGATGCTGCTGAACTTGTTCCCTCTGCCACGCCAGGCGGGGTTTCGCGACAGCTTTCATTTTGCGGGTCAATCGGTTGACCGCGGCTACAGCATTCTGGTTTTTCCCGAAGGCCGGCACACGACCGATGGCAACCTGAACCCGTTTCGCTCCGGCATTGGACTGCTGGCTCAGAACTTAGGAATCCCCGTCCTTCCGATGCGCATTGACGGTTTGTTCGAGGTGAAGCAGGCTCACAAACGGGTGGCGCGGCCCTATCAGATCTCGGTCAAAATTGGGGTCCCGATGAGCTTTTCGACCGAAACCGATCCGCAGGCGATTCCCGCAATTCTCGAGCGAAAGATCGCAAGCCTATAGCTCTTTCCACAGGATAAACAGTTTATTCACAGCTTCTTAGCCACCCTTTACAGAAAACCATGTAGCTGGATTTCCCCGTCCGCCCGACCGGCTCGGCCGTACTCAGGCAGCTCCGCCTGTGCCCTACAGGCCCCGCAAAACTGCCAGTCGGATCTAGCTGGAATGGTGAGACGGCGACAAAAAAGGCCGGCCCGGAGGAGCACGACATGAGCCGGCCCTGCGCAAATGAGTTGCGCGAATCCTTAGCCCCTAGCGAACGGACGGTCGGCCGGCGAAGATGGCACGACAAAGTCTCCTGGAAGCGCTTTTTCGTCGTCGGAAAAAATGGGTCAGCCTGGAGACCAAAAGCTGACCCAGATAACTGCTGACGAAGAGCTGCGCTAACGGAGCGTCTTGCTTCGCGCCCCCCAAGGCGCGAAACTCCACGCTAATCGGGCTTCCCGACGCGGTCAATTCCGCAAAAGTTGCAAGCTGGATACAACTTTGGATGTAGGCACGTTGGGACCTTAAAACCGGGGGTTCCGGCGGCGTACAACGCAGGGGGAAGGAAATCAGGCGTCGTCTATAATCCTCGACAATGCGGCCGGTTCCTTCAGTGTTGGACCTCGTCAGTCGCAGGCTTGCCCTTCCAAAAAGCCGCAGCGGACTGATCGAAACAGAACGCGTGCTGGCGTTCGTGCGCTTGGTGCTTGCGCTGAGCTCTCTGCTTGTCTTGCGTCTAAAGCCGGATGAAGTTTTTCCCTTTCATTGGGCACTGGGCTTGACCCTGGTCTATTCCGCACATGCCCTGGCACTGCTCGTGTTGTTCTGGCCGCGTCAGCAAGTTTCTTCTCGCACGGCTTTCCTGGTGCATGCCGTCGATGTTCTGTGGCCGGCGATCATCAGCCTTTTCGCCGCCGGTACGGGCGGGCCGTTCTTCCTGTTTTATATTTTTGCTTTGTTGTCTGCCGCCTTGCGTTGGGGAATGCGCGAAACTGCCCTGACCACGGTTGCGCTGGTTGCCGAGAGGGCGATCGACGCAGTGGCGCTGGCTCGCGTCCCCTGGCTGCAATTTCTGGGAGAACCTTCTGCCAGCGCTTTCGTTCTGCAAACGGCCTATCTTCTGATTTTTGCCTTCCTCATCGGCTACATCGCCGAGGCGGAGAAGCGGGGCGCGGCCGAGGCGTTCAGCATCTCCCGGCTCTCGGCAAAAGTGCGGGTCGAGGCTGGAATGAAGGGGACGATCCAGATCGTCATGCAGGAGATGTTGAAGCTCTTCGGGGGACGGGAGTTGCTGGTCATCACGCGAGAATCCCAAGCCCAACTGGTCATGTTGTGGCGCGCCGAACTGCGGGATGAAGGAACGGTTTTCACCTGGCGCCAGCTAGACGAAACCGAACAGCAGGAGTACCTGTGCGTCATGGGGGAGGATTCTGCCGGTGCGGCGTGGCGTGACCGGAGCACCTCGAGTTTCATGACCCTGGACAAGAATGGGTCGCGCACGAGCGGGCAGCAATGCTATTTGGCTGCAAGGTTCGTTGCCGAGCACCCCTTTCGGGTATTGCTCGCCTGCGCGATTTCTGCTGCCCCTGACGTCTCCGCCAGGCTCCTGCTGTTTGAGCCGAGGCTGGGAGGGCGGCCGGAAACGCAGCTGCGATTCCTTCAGGATCTGGCGAACCTGGTCGCGCCGTCGGTGTACAACGTGTACCTGCTGCGCCGCTTGAGATCGCGTGCTGCTGCGGTCGAGCGCGCGCGCGTGTCGCGCGAGTTGCATGACGGGGTCGTACAGTCGCTGCACGCGATTGCGTTCCGGCTTTACGCTCTGCGCACGCGAGCGAGCAGCTCGGCGGACGAGCGCGAGCAGGAGCTGATCGAAGTGCAACAGCTGGTGCAAAACGAAGCCGCGAATGTGCGGGATCTCATCCACCAATTAGAGCCCATCGAATTTGATCCCCGACACTTGGTCGAATTTCTTTCCGGCATGGTCACTCGATACCGCCAGGACACCGGAATTGGCGCGCAGTTCGTGTGCGATTCTCCGGAAGTAAGTTTGCCGCCCACTACCTGCCGGGAGATTGCAGGAATTGTTCGCGAGGCGCTGGCCAATGTGCGCCGTCACAGTGGCGCCCAGCACACCCTGGTGCGGCTCACCCGCCAGCATGGCGGCTGGATGCTGATCGTGGAAGATGACGGTCGCGGCTTTGAATTCAGCGGTCGCTTTACTCAAGCGCAGCTCGAGGAAAATCGTCGTGGACCACTGGTAATCCAGCAGCGCGTTCGTGCCTTGGATGGAGAGCTGACCATTGTTTCCAAAGCCGGACACGGGGCGCGGCTGGAAATTAAGATTCCTGATTTTGCGCGTGCCAGCATTGCTTAAAACACTATGGAAAACCAACCAATACGCCTGATCATCGCTGACGACCACGCGATTTTTCGTGATGGCCTGCGCCGTCTGCTCGCAACCCAGCCGGATTTTCAAGTGATTGGAGAAGCCTCGGACGGCAAGGAGGCAATCTCTTTGGCGCAGTCGATGAAACCAGACGTTCTGCTCCTCGATCTGGCCATGCCGCGCGTGCCCGGGATGGAGGTTCTGCGCGAACTCTCGCGGCAGCAAACGCCCGTGCGAACAATTCTGCTGACCGCCGCCATTCAGCCATTTGCAGTCACGAGCGCGCTGCAGCTCGGCGCCCGTGGCATTGTTCTCAAAGCGTCTCCTCCAGAGATGCTTTTGAAGAGTATTCGATCGGTACATGAAGGCCAGTTCTGGGTCGGGAGTGAACCGGTATCGTCTTGGGCAAAACCGGGACAGAGCACCAGCGGCTTTGGCTTGACCTCGCGCGAGGTTGAGATCATTTCTGCAATCAAAAAGGGCAGCAGCAACCGCGAGATTGCCGGGCAGCTCGCCATCAGCGAGGAAACGGTGAAGCGCCATCTCAGCAACATTTACGGGAAGCTTGGCGTCTCCAGCCGCTTAGAGCTGGCGGTCTTGGCAAGCGAACAGCACCTGGGCATCGAGCCGTAGCCCGTTGAGCTCTACTTTTGCCGGCGCGATGAAAGTCGATTTCCACGCTTATTGAGGGGCAGTCCAGGTGGCGTTCCACGCCGTGCGTCGTGTCCACAAATACGCCGCCACCGAGAAGTCGAAGACTGCGCAAAAGGTTCCATAAGCGAGTGGGATGGCGGTCAGCTGGCCGGACTCAAACCCGCCCAGGGCTCCATGCGCCTGAAGTTCGTGCAGCAGGTCCCAGAGCCCGTGCAGGGAATATCCGAGGATCAGCGCCACCGGGAACCGTATGCCCAGCAAGCCGATGGCGAGAAACACCCCGACCAGTGCTGTTTCCAGGCGCCACGCAGTCGCCATTCCGAAGTAGGCTGTGAAAGCCAAGTAGAAAGAGGCAATGAGCAGAAGGAACACCGCGTAGAAAATCTGTTCTGCCCTGGCGCCCAGGAATTTCCGAACACTCAAGATCGTGCCCGCAGCCGCCATCAGACCGATCACCGCATAAAGGATGATGATCACCACAAGTCCCAGCATGCTGTATCCCTGGCCCATCGATATGCCTCCTTTCACGCCTTCGCGTCTTGCCCATCCTAGCTTCGCTTGATCCTTCATCCAGGTCATCGGTCGGAATGAGCGCTGATTGCATCCTCTCCCGGTCGAACCCTGCCGTATTCTATTGTGAATCACGAAGGAGGAGACTCATGGGAATCGCATACCTAGCGGTCACAATCCTGCTCGCGGCACTGGTGCTGTTCTCCGGTGTGGGTAAGCTCCGCAACGATCCGCATATCGTCAAGGTGATCCACGAAACGGTAGGCGTGCCTATGAAATATTTCCCTGCCTTAGCAGCTTGTGAATTTGCAGGAGCCGTCGGCTTGGTTCTTGGGATCTGGTGGCCGTTGCTGGGAGGAGCTGCTGCCGTCGGACTCGTAATCTACTTTGCGGGCGCGATCATATCGCATGTGCGGGTGGGCGATTTCAAAGGGATCGGACCGGCTGCTCTGCTATGGACAATGTCGGCGGCAGCACTTTGCCTGCGAATTCTGGCCCACAAGGCAACTCCCTAGTTGGCGTCCGGAGCAGGAACACCGTTCATGCGGGTGCCGCCGGTACGTCGACCGCAACGTTTTAGTGAACCACCAAAACCAGCGCAGCAGAAGCTCCCGGAATCGGGCATCCCAGAACGGCACTAGTCATCGGAGTATTCACAGATATCAGCACGTTACTCCCGAACCCGCCGCCGAACTGAGCGAAAGTCTGCTGCGTGATGGCCGCCTGAAGATGTTGCGAATCGATGAACGCGGTCGCTATCGGGTTGCCATTCCAGAGAATCTGCGACTGAGGAGCAAAACCGCTGCCTTTCACCGTGAGAAGAGCTGAATCGGTGGAAGCGGATATGACGTTTGGAGAAATCAGCGTGATCTGAGGCGTAGCTGGAATGCCGAGACAGCTGTTGAAACCGATGATGGCTGTGCAGGTCCAGCCAGACAACACCAACATCAAGGCAGCCGCGAAGCCCAGGCGGAGCCACGGGAAAGGCTCAGCGGTCCCGATGTGGCATGGACGCATGCCGCCTCCTCTTTGCGAGTGTCTCTGCGTAGACCGGCGACTCTCCGGTGCCGGTCAAGAGACTCAGCGAGCCGGACTCGCACTCACCCACTGAAATACGTGGGAGTTCCAAGGGCCGAGTTCAACATAGAGTCCCCCCCGTAAGATCTCATCTCCCTCTCGCTGGTAGGTTGCTCCGGACAGTCGGTCCACCAGGTTCCATCGAACTCCGCCAATGTCGGCCCATGGAACGCGCACCGTGGCCTGGAGGGAGGTTTCGCTTAAGTTAATTGCGATTAGATACCGCTCGTCTCCGTGCTGCCAGCTCCAGGCCAGCAGATTCTCAAAGCTCGCGTTATCGGGCCATCCCCTGCACTCGCACAGCTTCCACTGGCCACCGCGAAAAACGGGCTGGTGAATGACCTCCAGAAGCCCGGCATAAAACTCCTGCAGGCCCTGATCCGTAGGCTCATTGGGACGTCTGCCCAGGAAGACGGGAAGTTTTACCTTGCGCCCCTCAAACTGCCCTTCATGAAAAAGTCTCATTCCGGGAAGCGTGGCTGATGTGAGCGCGGCCGCCCGCTCCTTATCCGGTGAAAATATGTTCGCAGCCCGTGGCTCGTCGTGATTTTCTATAAATCGGAGTAATTTCCCTTGATATGAGAGGTCAGCCCCGAGATGGGGACGGATGCTCTCGGCGTTTGCATGCTCAATGCGGTCGTAAAGTCTCTTGTCGTAGCAGAAATCAAAACCCTGTTGCTGCAACTCCCACTCCAGATCCCAATAGGCCTCAGCGATAAATAGAAAATTGGGGAATGTCTGTTTGGTTCTGGAGATGACATCGTACCAATATTCGGTTTCGGGTCTTAGACCCGCACGCTTTCCCCAGGTGCGTTCAAAGATTGAATTCAGAAAGAGCATTGCCATGTCACAGCGCACACCGTCGCTCTGTTCCGCAATGTCGGATAGCAGTTCTATCACCGCTCGCCGTAGGCCTGGCTCAAAAGCATTCAGCTGCAGGACATCAGGCCAGGCCGGAAAGTACGGGTCCCGGCCTCTCGCAAACACCGTTCCGCGCACCTCCACAAAGGACGCGGAATCATTCCTCAGGTCTTCGCTGCTACCTCGAATGAAATACTCCGGGTGCTCCAGGACCCAGGGGTGGTCCGGGGCAACATGGTTCGGAACAAAATCCAGAACCAGCTTCATCCCCCGTTCCGCGAGGGCACGCCGGGCGCTGGCAAGACCCTGAGGTCCGCCCAACTCTCGATCGACCACATACCGGCGGACGCAGTAAGGCGATCCCACGTTATCCTCGGTATGAAAGTCGGGCAGAGCTCTTAAGAAATCGTGAAGAAGACCGTCGTTCCGATTCGCGATCGAAATGCCGGCAGGACTTCGTTCCCAGACTCCCATGAACCAAACCGCGTCGAAGCCGTAGTCCGCAATGGTGTCCCATTCTGCCGAGGGCACAGAAGACAAGTTCACCGTGTTTCCATATTTGCGGCTCAAATCCGTGAGCCACACCCAGGTGTTGATCTCATAGACAGACGGATACTGCGCCCATGCGGAAACCAGAACCGGGGATTCAGTGTTTACGACAGTCGTTGTGCTCATTTTGCTGTCCTTGTCTGCAGCCACCACGCCGAGGCCCAGCGCTCGCCGTGAGCGTGAGCTCTCCTCCCAGGCTAGTACGGAAGTTCTGGGACGGTTCCTGCTAGAACTGCCAGTCGTTTCTTCCTAGAAGCAACGAGGGAAGAACCTGGACACCTGCTTGAAATATCCGTCGATCTAGATCGCCTGTCACTGGACTGGGGCTCTCAGACCTGGCGGCCTTTCATCCGGAATACGGGATGTCGGGAGAGCGGTCCAGAAATAGTCGGCGATTCTCTGAAATCCTACTCTCAACAAAGAAGCGGGAGCTTTTCTGAGTCTTTGCTTTTCATCAACCCATCGCAAACCCTGCGATTCGCTCTCAGTTCGAGAGAAACTGCCATCGACTGCCGCACTCTCCTACGCCAATGGCAAACCTGGAGATTCTGAGGGAAGACGATGGTTATCGCGGGGTCTTCTTCTTGAGCCTGAAAACGAGGATCACGAAAACCACGATTGCTAGCAGTCCAGCAACTACCCGAATCAGCGTAACGTTATCCAATTTGTTCTCCGTCGGTGATCCAAAAGGCATGCCCGCTACCAGGCACAATCCGGCCCCTTAGGCCTTCTCTGTCGCCCTCGGCGAGTGATCGCACGAGCTTAAAATGTCATCGGACACGAATATCAACCGGAACCGAAGTTGTGACAATGATCGGAAGTACATCAGGACCTACTACAGAAACATCCCACCCGTCGTACAGAAAATCCTGTATCGAGCAGATTCACCCCGGCGAATAATCTGTACAGTACACGCAGAAAGAAACCCAGATTCCCGCGGCCCGTGAGCGCACGGCAAGCTACGATCTTGCAATTCAGTGTCGGCTTGACTGAAGAATCATGGAGCGGATTCGGTTTGCCGCCGAGTTGACTCACCACGCAAGTTCGCTAGGGGAAAATGCCGGTCCTGAATGGGCCAGCGGTCGTTACCTGTGGCGTTTGCCACAAGGGACGTATTTCACAGATTTCAAAGGTGATGAAGAGCCCCATCCGAGGTATCAAACTGTGTGATTCAGCCGGACGGCTTCTCCGATGTTCTGGGCGGAGGCTGCATGCAACCCGACCTCTGCCTGAAAAAGCGCTTTCCGGCGTTTCACCCGTGCATGATGAATTTTGAGGGAAGATGGACGAACTCGAACAGCTTGCCACGCTGAAGGCAGACGCTTGCACCCCTGAAGCAATCTGCTCCGCTATCGCCAAGACATTTGGAGTCAAGAACACCGAAGTCGCTCTCCTCGAAGTTGCTGGCAGGCTTCTGAAATTTCTCTACCCTGCTGAATTGAGAACCACCGGAGTGATCCCTCTTTCCAGTTCCGCCGTTGCGGCCCGCACGGCAAGAACCAGGCGAGCTGAGCTCTTCAATAGTTTCACCCGAGTGCAGCACTCCAGTGTGTTCGAGGTCGTGAGGCTCGGGGATTCTGAAGGTGAGGGGGAGGTGATCCAGAAGCTCATGTCCGCTCCCGTGTTTTCGCCCGGCGAGGAGGTATTGGGTGTCATTCAGGTGTCCCGGAAAGCCCGATCCACGGCAAAAGCCGGGCCCGATTTTGTTCCGCAAGATTTGGGAAAATTGAAATCGGTAGCGGCTACAGTCGGAACCATCCTGGCGCGGTCGAAAGCTTAGAGTTGGCCGCACCCGAATGTTTGCCCGATTTCCCTGCCCTCAGTCGGCCGCGAAATCCACGTTCGAACCCAAAACCGGGGAACCCTCGAGCACGGAGCGGACTCGCGACGCCAGCTCGGGAAACGTGAACGGTTTGTACAGAATGTCCTCGGGCGCAGAGGTGACATCGTGGTCGGCGTAGCCAGATATGAAAATCGTCTTGATTTCAGGTCGCTGGCTTCGGATAGCCTTGGCGGCAGAATCTCCGCGGCGCCGGGGCATCAACAAATCGCTGATAAAAAGGTCAATCGGACCAGCATATTCCAGTGATTGTGCAATTGCTTCCAATCCGTCGGAAGCCTCAAGAACGCGATAACCGAGAGATTCCAGATAGGTACGCGTCATGGCCCGTATTCCAGGTTCATCTTCTGCGAGCAATATGGTTTCACTCCCGCCGCGAATTGGTGACTCCTCTAGACGCGGGGCGGCTTTGATGGCACCTTTGGCTCGGGGCAATAGAGCTCGAAAGGTCGAACCTTTGCCAGGAGCACTCTTGACTTCAATTCGCCCTCCGGATTTTTGAGCGATACCCAACACCGTCGCAAGCCCAAGCCCGGTTCCTCTCCCCACGTCTTTGGTCGTGAAGAAAGGCTCAAAGATGCGTAACTGCATCTCCGGAGTCATCCCAGCACCGGTGTCGGATACCTGAAGAACTGCCCAGGCTGGATCATTTTTCGCTGGCCCCTCTTCTCCCAACTTGCAACTTGTGGCGATGAGAAGTCGCCCCGCTTCCGGCATAGCATCCTGTGCATTGACAACTAAGTTCATAATCATCGTTTCAACCTGTGAAATATCGACATACACCAGGAGAGGCTCCGATTCTAAAGACACTTCAAGTTGAATATGGTCGGGCAGCAGTCGCCTTAGCATCGGCTCCAGATTCAGGACAATGAGATTCAGATCTGCCACCGCAGCAGCTTCTGGTTGCTTGCGGCAGAATGTGAGCAGCTGCTTGGTAACCGAGGCGGCCTGCCTTGTAGTAGCGAGCATTCGCTCGCAGATCTCGCGTTCCCTGTCGCTCGATACGCTTTCCTTTAGATCGGTGGTGTAGCCCGAAATGAGCATCAACAGATTGTTAAAGTCGTGAGCCACTCCCCCGGCCAACTTTCCCAGTGCTTCCATCTTCTGATACTGGTGCAGCTCTGCTTCCATGTTTCTCGCTCGCGTAACATCGCGGAAGCTCCATACGCGTCCGGTGATCTTGTCGTCGATGTGCTGGGGTTGCGAGTAGCGTTCAAAAATACGCCCGTCCTTGAAAAGCAATACGTCAAAGCTGGTTGCTGCCGGGTCCTCATATAGAGTTCGCACCTTGTCCAGAAAGTTATGAGGACTCTCCAATTGCTGGGAAACATGTGAAAGCAGAGCCTGGTCATCCCTGTCGTCGGTCTCCCCGCAGTTCAGACGCCACATTTCAACGAATTTCTTATTGCACTTCGTGATCTTTCCGTCGAGGGCCACCACAAGAATTCCGTCAGCGGTGGAATCGAGCGTGGCATGAAGGAGCGACACGGTGTGCTGCAGCTGAGTTTCGGCTTGTCGTCGGGCCTGATTCTCGATCCGCAATTCGGCGTTCATCTTGATCAGCTCGGTCGTACGCCTGGTCACCTCAGCCTCGGTATCCGCGTTGGCGCGCTGGATCGCGGCTTCAATGTCTCTTCGGTAGCGAAGATCACGGCCGGTGAAAATCACAGCCTCGAGATCCGGATTGTCGAGGCAGTTATTCGCGATGATTTCAAAAGGAACCCATTCGCCGGCACTGTCCCGGATTCTCAACACGGAAGGAACACGTTCTCCCTTTTGTTGAAGGGTATTCATGTATTCCTGGGCGGCTCGTTGCAGGTCCGCAGGATGCAAAAACTCGAAAATGGACAGTCCTTCAACTTGGTAACGATGATGCCCGAGCACCTTTTCGGTATGGGGGTTGATGTAGAGAATCTTTCCCTCAGCATCGAGTAGAGCTAACACTTCGGGGGCATGCTCGACGAGCGAACGGTACTGCTCCCAGGACTCGAAGGTCTCTGCATGCAAGTTCTCGTAAGGTTGTGCCATAGGGGATCCCAAAGCGTATGCCCGAGCAAAACATCGGCCCTCCCAAGCGTCGCTTCTGTGCTCAGAGTGTCCGTTCAAGCTGCCGCTCGGTACTGGCAAAACTGGCAGTTGCTCTCAACTCCACCGAGGCTCTGTGAAAACTAAAATGCCTAGGAGGAGTAAGACGAGCATGGGGATATCGCGAGGCGTGGCCTCCGCTCCGCCGAACCGTCTGCCCCGCCAAGGAAAGCTCCCCTTGCGATCGGGAAACCATAGTAGAAATGAAGAACGCACGGCAAGGTCAAGGCACACAGAAGTAGCGCGAACTCGCGGATCTCACAGGCCGCTGTTATCATCAACCCCCGTGCCGAACACGCCCCAGTCAAACAGACGCGCTCTGATTGAAAGCTTGGGACGGCACCGAAGGGGCCGGATTTATCTTTCAGTTCTTATTTTCCTGTTCGCAGTTTTCGCCCTCGCCGCTCAAGCACCAACCCTTCCGGAAGTGATCTCAGTCACTGGTGATACCGAGTTTGTTCACGATCCGTCTTTCATGAAACAAGGAGGAACCTGGTATCTGTTCTCGACCGGCGCCGGCCCCAACCACCAGGGCGAACTGCCTCTGCGCTGCTCGAAGGACTTACGCGTGTGGACCAGATGCGGGAGCGTTCTCGAGCATATTCCCGATTGGATCGTCCAACAGAGCCCCCTGACCAGGAATCTTTGGGCACCCGACATTTCATTTTTTAACGGCGAATATCACCTCTATTACGCATTTTCTATATTTGGAAAAAACACATCAGGAATCGCCCTGCTCACCAACCAGACCTTGGATCGAGAGAGCCAGCATTTCTCCTGGAAGGACTGCGGTCTGGTGCTCCAATCACGAGGAGAAGACAATTTCAATGCGATTGATCCTAACGTCGTATTGGATAAGAACCGGCACGCGTGGCTCGCGTTTGGCAGCTTTTGGGACGGAATTAAAATGCGGCGGCTTGACGAGCGGACCGGCAAGCTTTCTAGTTCCGACACGAAACTTTATTCGCTTGCACGCCGGAAACGGCCGGAAAACGCTCCACCGAATCCGGCCGGGTTGCCGGGAAACTGGCAGGCGATTGAGGCGCCGTTCATTGTGCATCACGGGTCGTACTATTACCTGTTTGTCTCGTTTGACCTGTGCTGCCGCGGAACCAAGAGCACCTACAAGATCATGGTTGGACGCTCGCAGGATGTTACAGGGCCCTACACAGACCAAAATGGGATGCCGATGCTCGACGGAGGAGGCACTCCGGTTCTTGTTGGCAATGACCGCTGGCTCGGTCCGGGTGGGCAATCGATAAGAATGGGTAGAGAGCAAGGGCTAGGCCACGATCACGACGTCATGGTATTCCATGCCTACGACAATAAAACGGGGAGCCCTTACCTTCAGGTTTCTTCCATAGACTGGGCGGGTGGATGGCCGCATGTAGCCCTTGCGGGAAGCAATCCGGCGAAACCATAGAATGATTTCGAAAGTACCGCGTCGCAATCGAGCTAGCTGCTCTTTTTCTATTTGGCCCGCAATAAGATGCCTTATGCACCAGGAGGCACCGCGGCGGTCATTCCGTGACGCCGGAACAACTCGATCAGCTTTCCCCGGTCGGGAGGGCCCCCCGCAGCCGCCTTGATTACTTCGGCAGCTTCGCGGAAATATGCAGGACCCATTACAGCCGGCGATATCACGGCGAGCTGCCTCACCTCTTGGCCACTGAGATTATCAAAGCGGTGTACAGCTCCACGTGGGATGCACAAGGCTTGCCCCGGGCCCACCTCGATGGGCACGCCGTCAATGGTCCAGGTCAAAACCCCCGCGATGCCATACACAATTTCCTCAAAGGCGTCGTTCTTATGAGCCGGCGCCGCCAGCTTCTGTCCGACCGGAACGACAACCTCGAACACCGACACGTTTCCATTCGTGTCATCGCCGGTGACGAGAAAACGGATTTGTAGTGGACCGATTTTGATGATCTCTTCCGAAGGATTGACTCTCCCTGAATACTGCTGCATATACCCCCTTTGGCAGGTTCAAGCTTACCTCACCCCTCCGCCCAGGGTTGCCATGATGGAGTAATCGCTCTACCAGTTAGCCAGTTTCAGCGTCGACCATCGCAATTTGCTCGAATCAGGCGGCGAACAGGGCCGGTGAGACGTTGCTTTTAAGGCATCCCGGTGTGCACCGGGTGGGCATCGAAGTCCCATGCCCTCTAAAGTCATTTCCGTTGGCGCTGACCCAGAACTTCTGCGGCTCAGGCACGCTGTGCTTGAAACCGCCGGATTCGATGTCAGGAGCGCCTTAGGTGAAGATGACGCAATTACCACAATCCAGGCGGTCCAGTGCGGGACGTTGCTCATGTGCTATTCCCTTAGCAAGCGTGCTCGAAAATCGCTGGCTCAGGAGTTCAGGAGGTACTGCCCCAAAGCCCGCATTATTGCCATTACGAATCAGAAACTTGATGGTCCAGATTATGCCGACAGCTTTGTGTTATGGAGTGGAAGGCCCAGAAACTCTCATCCAGACAATCTCGAATGGGGGATCACCTGAGGCGATCCTCTAAGGAGACAAAGAGTAAATTTTTTTGGATTTACAAGGACGTTGAGCATAGAATGCAGCGCAACTCGTGTTGTCCGGCTGGCATGCTGAGATACGACCTCATAACCCCAAATGTGATTATTTCCCCCGCGGCATATCGCGTTTATCGCGTTTCGGCGTGCGTATCCATACTTCTGTTTATCTGGCTATGCGTCACCCTCTACGATGGAAGTGCTCCTCTGATCATTGCTTCTCTAAGGTCGCCGTTCTTATTCATTTCTGCCCTTGCGGCGGCCAACACTTTGGTGGGGATGGAATTTTTCTTGTTCCGGTTTGACACCTCGCATCCTTTGAAACAAGTGTTTTGGTTTTGTGTGCTCCTCCTCCCGCTGTTGGGAGCTCCGGCCTATTGTTTTTTGGTTTACTCAAGGTCGGATGTCTTCAAGCCTCGTGCTGAACAGGCTCACGGTGCTTCAGCTTAGCTAGAAACCTTCCTGAGGGCTGAACCACATACCCGCGCGTGCTATCAGTGGGCGAAAAATCGCCAGACTGATTTGATGACTATGTCGGCTCCCACTCCGGAATACGAGTGGAGGCCTTTTCTCCGTTTTTCCTCAGGACGAGGGTCGACCAGAAGGTCTTCCCCAGGATTTGTGTCGACGAGTGCGGCACCCCCGTTTTCGGAGACTCTGTCATAATGAGCGCAAGTTATGTCTTCTCGCGTTGTGCTCTTTTCAATGGACGATCGCTGGCTGCCGAAGTCGGTTCTGTGCCTGCGTGACTACAACCTCAACAAATTCGTTAAAGACCTAATCGCTGGCATCACAGTGGGCCTGGTGGCTCTGCCACTTGCAATGGCATTCAGCATTGCCTCGGGACTGACACCGCAGGCCGGCATCTACTGTGCCATGGTGACTGGATTCCTGATTTCTGCGCTAGGCGGGTCAAAGACGCAGATTGGCGGGCCGACCGGCGCATTCGTGGTCGTCGTGGCAGGCATTGTCGCGACTCACGGGGTCGATGGCCTGTTCATGTGCACAATGATGGCCGGCGTCCTGCTCGTGATTCTCGGCGCCACCGGAATGGGATCGGCTGTGAAGTTTATTCCGCGTCCGGTCGTTATTGGCTTCACCAATGGGATCGCGGTGCTGATTGCCAGCACACAAATTAAGGACTTCTTCGGGCTCAAGCTGGCGAACGTTCCGGGTGAGTTCTGGCTGAGGATGAAGGCTCTGATGGCCTCCGCCCCGAGCTGGTCCTGGCGGGCGACATTGATCGCGGCGGCAACCGTTGCCGTAATGCTTGTGTGCCGCGCCCTCTCCAGCCGCACGCCAGGTCCTATTGTCGCCATGCTCGGCATGACCGTCGCGGCCTACCTGTTAAAGGCTCCTGTCGAGACCATCGGATCGAGATTCGGCGGGATTCCAAACGGCCTGCCCCATCTCGTGATTCCCCGATGGCATGCGGGACTGGTGCACGGACTGCTTGGGCCGGCGTTCACGGTCGCAATGCTGGGGGCGATTGAGTCACTGATGTCAGCAGTGGTGTCGGATCGCATGAGCAACGACCATCACAATCCCAACGTCGAGTTGATGGGACAGGGCGTGGCAAACATTATCTCTCCGCTTTTCGGTGGCTTGCCGGCTACAGGCGCAATTGCCCGTACTGCAACGAGCATCCGTTCGGGAGCGCAGTCGCCGGTCGCCGGAATGATTCACGCAGCCACGTTGCTGTGCGTTTTGCTGTTCGCGGCGAAGTATGCCAGCTTCATTCCTATGGCCGCCCTGGCGGGAATCCTGATGATCGTTGCCTACAACATGGGTGAGTGGCGGGAAATACCGCAACTGCTCAAGCTGACGAAGACAGACATCAGCGTATGGCTGGTGACTTTCCTTCTGACGGTCTTTGCCGACCTAACCGTCGCGGTCGAAGCTGGAATGATTTTGGCGGCATTGTTGTTCATCACTCGCGTAGCTAACACGACCACTGTTTCTCAGGTCACAGGCGATTACATCGAGGATGGTCGTGTGCACATTTTGCAGGATAAAGACATCCCATACTACGCAACGATCTTCCGCATTCATGGGCCCTTCCTGTTCGGCGCGACGGACAAGATTGGCAGTATTACCGATAATATGCACACGCTACCGCCGGTGGTGATTATCAGGCTGCGCAACATGACCGCAATTGACGCAACGGGGTTGTATGCACTTGAGGAAGTAGCCAGACAACTGCACTCTTCCGGAAGAACCTTGATTTTGTGTGGCGCCCGTGAGCAACCTGCACAGCTGATCCATCAAGCTGAGTTCGAGGAGGTTGTAGGAACGGAAAACATCTGTGCCAATGTGGAAGAGGCATTGCATCGTGCAGAAGACGTTTTCGAAAACAAACCGTTCGTTCGTCTAAAGTGACAGGATGGCGACCATCGCGCCTCTGACAATGTCGACGGTGTCAAGTTGTTTTTGAGCGTACTCCGTGCACTCCGGTTCGCTCATGGGGCGAGAGAATAAGACTCCATCACGGGCAAGGCGTATGGTTACAGAAGGACGATTCTCTTGATAATGCGATGAATAAGCTCCGATTCTTGATTTCTCTTCACGGCAACCAGAACGATTTCCAAGTGGCGCAAGCCCAGTGCGCGGAAGCCACCGCTCGCAAGTTGGGGATCAATGCGGAAATCGTTCTCGCGGAGGATGATCCTGTAAACCAGAGCACGCAGCTGTTGAAGGCGATCCAAAGCCAGAAGGAATCCCGACCCGATGCGATTGTGCTCGAGCCGGTCGGCGGCACAGCCTTGCCGCAGGTAGCCAAAGCTGCCAACGCAGCAGGAATCGGTTGGGCAGTCCTGAACCGGCGCCCTGAGTACCTGGCGGAACTTCGCCGGCAGGGTAGAGTGCCGGTGTTTGCGGTCAGTGCTGATCACGAGGAGATCGGACGCATACAGGGGCGGCAGTTTGCCGCGTTACTGCCGAGGGGCGGTTCCGTCCTTTATATCGAGGGGCCCACACGGAGTTCTTCCGCCCAGAAGCGCACGGCGGGGATGCAGGAGACGATACCGTCGAACATTCAGGTTTCGATGCTGAAGGGAAACTGGACGGCGGAAAGCGCGACACGCGCGGTATCGTCTTGGCTGAAGCTTTCCACATCGCGAAGCGCACAAATCGCCCTGGTGGCGGCCCAAGACGATGCCATGGCTATGGGGGCACGCCAGGCATTCCAGCAGGTTGCCGATGATCAAGAGCGGGCGCGATGGCTGAGCCTGCCCTTTACTGGATGCGATGGCCAACCAGCGAGCGGCCAAGTTTGGGTGAGAGACAAATTGCTGGCCGCCACAATTTACCTTCCACTACTTACAGGAATAGCAATGGAGATTCTCGTCGCTGCGATACGGGACGGAACCCAACCTCAGGAACACTCTTGTACCACCCCGGTCTCAGTTCCTGCGCTCGACGCCTTGGTTGCGCAAAGATCGTAGGGTCGACGAACTATTTCGGTTGAGCAATGGCACTGCAGGTTTTCGCACCACGGTCGCAAACTGCACGGATTCGTCCGCGTCGACGAATACTTCCCAACGCCCCCGCGTGGCAGCGAGAATGAGGCCGTATCCGATCCATCTCACGGGCGCGGTTGCCATGCTCAGATTTAGACCCCAAGTAGGATTGGGATGTTCCTCAAGGATCGCCGGCTAGAGTAAGAAGGTGGGCATCGGCCCAGCGGTTTGGCGCTCTCCAGGAGCAATCTGGAGGTCACAAGCGAAGATACTCGAAGAGCCGCATCAGAGGGAGTAGGGAAAGTATCAGTTACTCGGGGTAAGCATCGGTGCGCGCAATTTTGGCAAAGCTATCCCCGATCAGCGCCGCTGTTGTTCCACCCAACCCAGTCCGTCTTTCAGGGCATTGAAGAATCCCTCGGTATTGTCGCTGAATTTGTGATCGTCAGCGATGACCATGGCCAGCCTCTTCGGTTCCTGTGCCAGAGAAAAGAGTTCGCGCGTGGCTTCAGGCGTGACCCATTGAGTTGAGGTGGAACCAATTACGAAAACCGGTAGCGGAGAAATCCTGGCCATGAGATCAGCGCTCTTGAACGTAGGCTCGTGAGGGGCCTTTTTGGTAAGCCAAGCGGCGGCGTCCTTCCAGTGCCATGCCAAGAGGTTGTCTTCAGGAACGCCGATGGCAATGATCCCCCCAAACAAGAACTTGTTCTGCTGAGCTGCTGCCGCCGCGAGGCCTAAGCCTGCACCTTCAGACCATCCCAAGAGCAGAATGGGCTCACGGCTTTTTTGCTGGATCCAGCGTGCGATCTGATTGAAGTCGGAGGCGATCTGATCCATGGTCAGTATCGATTTGCCTGTGAAGCTCTCAAGATAGTGGAGGACGTCGAGGCAATATGTGTCATATCCCTCTTTCTCAAGGCGCTTCGCGATTTCGACAGCGAAGCCTCGGCAACCTCCATCCCCAGGCGCAAAAAAAATCTTGGGATGGTGCCCTCCACTTGCAGTCTGATAGAAGTACACCCGTTGTTCCTGTCCGCGGATCGTAAACTTATTCTTGCCAGCGTGCGGGACCTGCGCATAAACACTGACGCAAAACACAATTACGATGACAACGCAATTTTGTATTCGAACAAAAGAGGTCATGGACCACTGTTTGCGAGGTTGTGATGGGTTAAGCCAATTACAGATTCGCAATCCTTGATTTCCGATAAGCGCACGAGTGCGAGAGCGGTGCGCGGTAGTTGCAGGAGGTTCTCATAGATCAAGTAACGAGGCTCCCATGACGTGGCAAACTTCGCTTTGTACTGAGAGAGGCCCCGAAAACGAAACAGAAAATCAAGCTTTCGGAGCACCCGATGAATGACGCGCTCCTCAAGTCCCGCACTCTCTGCTTCCTTGAATCCGGTCATGGGGGCCAACCCGAGGCTTACCCGGTTGTACCGTTTTTCGCCTGCATAGTGAATCAGCTTTAACAAAAGGTAATCGGTAATACCGTTTGGGACGTCACGACCTCGCCGCATGACGTCGCCCGCGATTTCGCGCGGGTTGGCGGAAATGACATTTACAAAAGCAAGCACCCTTCCATCACCATCCATGACCGCAAGCACGGGTGTAGATCGCAAATAATCCCGGTCGAAATGTCCGACGGCAAAGGTCCGCTCGCGGCGCCCGGGAATCGACAACCATTGCTCCTCGACATCCGCCAGCTTGGCAAGGGTCTCCGCTGCCAGGGGAGGCTGATATTCTACGACCCGCATACCCAGCTGCTCGAAGTGGTTGGCCTTCGAGCGAATGTCTCTCTTTAATCTTCCCTTCAGCGAGAATTGCTCCAGATTAACGAGGGCGTCATCCCCGATTTTCAGTTTTCGAAGGCCCAGCCTTCTATAGGCTTGAACATAGTCGGCAGACGCTCGGTAAAACGCGACACCCCACCCCTTCTTTTTGAATTTCCTGAGGAATTCGCGCGCGGTAAGCTCGATCTCCGCTTCTGGCCCGACCGGATCTCCGAGGGAGATGGCGGTCTTGTTTGCCACAGCGTATGCGATCACGCAGTTGCGGGAGGGGGAGAAGAAATAGGACTTGGGTGGCCACAGCTTCAGCAAATCGAAAGAGGAACGAGAATGCTGTTCAAGGACTCTGCGGGCCTCCACACCCTCACGGCCCACAAGGACGTGTATTCCATTGAGGGCGAGACTGGGCGGGCGCTGCTGCGTCGTTGGGCCGCCCTTTTCCGTCGAAAACCGTTGCACCATACGATACCCCAGACATTTTGATGCAATCTAGGGTCGCCCCCAACATGGATCGCTCGTAGCTGTTCCAGAATGGCGACAAGAATTTGACGAAGTATTGACCTCCCGGGGAGGGCACCCGCAAAGCTGCTTTCATGAATTCAGCCATTTCCCTTAGTTCCAGCCTTGAATTTCATGCGCTGCCGTCGGGGTGAGGGATAACCACCAAAAAATCGTAACCATAAACAAATCTCTGCAAATCGGGGCTGGTCACCAAAGAGCCCCGTAACGCTCTGAGATCAAAAAGAGACCAGGTTTAGGAAGGGTGCTCCGATTCGAGCCTTCGCATGCTGCAGGAAGTCAAACTCTTCAACGGTGTTGTAGAACGGAACGGCCAACTGATTCTGTCGAAGAAACGCTGCAATGACCCATCGGACCCGGGCCGGCAGGTTGCGCGGACAGTTGCTCCGCCACGCTGGGGCTGATCTCCAAAGCAAGCGTGCGAATGCCATCGCCCATCGAAATATTCGTGATCCCTTCTGCAAATTCTGGGACCTCGGCGATGCCGTGGTCCTCCCCGAGGAAGATGTAGCACGCATGAGATACAGCCTCTCGAATTTCAACCTCGCCAGGGCCGACGAGATGCCCGTTGCGCACTTCGATGTCGGAGCGAGAATCTTGAATGATTCGGCTGAGGGACTGAGCGGACGCTCGGAGCGGAAGAGTCGTCGACAGAAGCAGGACCGTAAACAGCGCAATGCCGACCTGACGCATAGTGCGCGAGTGTATCATTCGGTGCTGAACGACATTCGCCAGAAGCGAAAACTGACTTCCGCAGTGTATTCCTCCACGGCTTTCGTCCCGCAAGGGACTCTCGATTACACTCTTGCTGAGCGGAGGCACCTATGGTTCGGGAACGGACACTCAAGGTTGTGTTGGTGGTCGTAGGGCTGCTCTTCACGGCCGGCATCTATCCTGCTGTTGGTGGTTTGTTGGACCCGGCACATTCCGATTCTGGCGACACCATGATGATGAGTTTGTATTTTGCACTCGGCGTATTTCTGCTCATCGCGGTGAGAATCCATCTGCGCACCGGAGCCTTATTGCGTTTGCAGCCTGGTCGAGTTTTGCTCACGCCGCGGTAATGGGAGGACTCGGTCTAGAAATCGCTGGTCAACGGGGGTTCCTGATCGGATCTGCCGTACTGGTGGCAGTTGGCGTGGCACTTATCTTCTTGACACCACGAATCCAGACAGCACAACAGGCAAAGACTGCGGCTTCGTAGTCCTCATTAAAGTCCCAGTAACCGAACCCTCACCGAATATGCCCCAAAGACACGAGGTCACAAACTGAGCCCAAGAGCTTCCTGCTTTCTGGTCCTCCGGCTGCAAAAAGCACGCGTTCACAACGTGAAGTGGCGCGTGTCATCCCAACGGCGCATCGAGAGAACGCACCTTAAGCGCACGATTCTGGCAATCATCAGGAATTCTTTTCTTCAGGCCAGCGATCGTTTCAGGATACGCAATCTATAAGGGGCCCCCAGTAGCGGACGACAAGGTGTTCCCAGTGCGCTAGCGGCTTTGGATGCGAATGAAGCTATCGGTGATGCTGCCGCAGAGTATCGGGGGAGTACGGTTCAACTCTTTGAAAAAGGTTGGATGATCGCAAGGTTTGACGATGACACATTGTATGCCGTTGTGGAAACCGGCCCCGGCCAGATGAAATGGTTCAAGAAAAGTGAGGCAGAATTTGTAAAGGGGGTTGTAGTACAAGGAGATGGTAAGCCCGGCGACGAAAAATTGAGACTCGGTTTTCGATGGCTTTACTTTCACCCAGTTAGCGGTGATCTTCGGCAAGCGCTAGGGCGACCACTTACGGGAGAGATTAGGGCGTGGTTACAATTTCAGGCGTTTCGGAATGGATTAGTAATCTACGGGGTTCCAAGTACGGTTAACGATTACACAGACGGGATTTTTCAAGTTGTCAGCGGGATAATGCTGTTCGATGAATCGCACCGAGAAAGTGGGTCAGGCAAAGTCGTTAAGCTTTCAGAAGCTAATGTCAAGGAAATCGTTTACTGTAGTGCGAATTGGTATCCCGCCGTAAAAGAACGTACATTGCCACCCATGCTAAAGAATCTAGTGAGCAATGGCAGATGTGATTCTGCACATGGGGCAGAAATATTTACGACTCCGCATAGCCAAATCCAAATTGACTAATTACAACGCCTCAATCTTGTCCGCATCGAGCGCGAAGTTGCCCTACGAGACAATGAACTCTGCAGCCTGCCCGACGATGATCGGCGTTGCGCTCGTAGACTTAAACAGAGAATCAGCTGCGGCATCGGCGGGCGGCGTATCGTAAGCGTTCGCTTGAATCTCAGCCAAAGCCCAACCAACCCAAACTGTTTCCTTTACGACCCCGCCGTTCTCGATCAAGTGTTGCGATGGCGAATGTCGCTCGTGGGAGGCTCTTCGACACCCGGGCACGGGCGTCAGGGATGGCGGAGAGAGAGGGATTCGAACCCCCGATACCCTTTCAGGTATGCCGGTTTTCAAGACCGGTGCCATCAACCGCTCGGCCATCTCTCCACACCGGGCACCTTGGAAAGCGCTGAGGGAAGAATAGCAGATGATGGGAGAGAGCAAACTCGCATCCGAAAGGGCATCGATAGGACGCAGCCGGCGGTCCGCGCCCTCGGAGAAAGCCGGGCGGGTCTCCAGGGAGCTGTGCAAGGCGCATCCAAAGAACTAGACTAGGCTCGGAGAGACGATGGAAAACAATACCTCAATAGAAGGCTCGTCACGCTGGAGCTTTGGAACGGCGATGATTCTTGCCGTTGCTGCCGACGCGGTGCAGATCTTTGTGGCGCCAATGTTTGCAGAAGGTGCTCTCTCGCCTTTCGACGATCTGCTCGACCTGGGAGTGGCCGCCATCCTGCTTCGGCTGCTCGGTTGGCATTGGGAGTTTCTGCCGGCATTTGCCGGAGAACTCATCCCCGGCGTCGACCTGGTTCCGTTGTGGACATTGGCGGTGATGAGCGTTTATCGCAAGTCGCGGCAGACCGTCCCGGCGGAGACAGAGAAAGAACAGCCACGAGAAGAACCGCCATTCATAGAAGGGGAATACAAGTCGCTCTAGGATTTCCGGTCGTTCACTCGGCCACTTAGCTGCTCACCGCTGAAGCCTCGCTCCCACGAAAGACTAGCTCTCGACTTCCCCCAACCCAAATTCCGAGGGGGTTGAGCGACAACAAATGCCATAGGTTTGCCAGAGGCGAAACCAGGGGCTGTTCGCCAGTTTGGCATCGTGCTTTTGGTTCGCAGCCGAGACATCACTTGACGTGAGCGGCCGGGTATCGGGCATCTCAAGGATGCGCTCCAGTCGCTCAATGTCGCCAATGGTCTGTTCGATGTCCATCCTGGGAAACAGTATAGCGGAGCCATCTATTTCAAATGGCTATTGATCGCTTTCGTCATCTTGAACATGTCAAGCTTCTTTGCTCCAAAGATAGGCTGCAGCTTGTCATCGGCGATGATCTCACGTTTGTTCTCGGGATTCTGAAGGTTGTTCTTCTTGATATGATTCCACACTTTTTTCGTTACTTCGCTCCGGGGAAGCGGTTGAGACCCAACGATCTTCGCCAGATCTTCGGAAGGTTGCATGGGTTTCATAAACGCGCCGTTCGCCTTGCCTTTCTCTCCTGCTTTGGCCATGTCTCTCTCTCCTTCGGGTATCGGATGACTCCCAGCCCGACCAGGTTGGGAGATCAATGTACTTTACTACTCCTAATGGGCAAGTCCCACTCGGTCGAGTTCGTCAAATTCTGCTGGGGTGAGTTTCAGGCCTGCAGCAGCAATGTTCTCTTCCACGTGCTTTACCGACGAGGTACCCGGGATTGGCAACATCACCGGCGAACGCTGCAAAAGCCACGCCAGTCCCACCTGCAACGGGCTCGCTTGATGCGCCGTGGCGACCCGGCTGAGAACCTCTCCAGCAAGCTTTCCCGCCCCCAACGGGAACCAAGGAATAAACCCGATTCCCTGCCGCTCGCAGTAGTCAAGAACATTCTCCCATTCCCGATCGGCGAAGCTATATCGGTTCTGGACTGAGGCAATGGGCACAATCTTTCCGGCCCTTTCTACATGTTCCCGGGTTACATTCGACAACGCCACCAGCCTGATCTTTCCCTCTTCCTGTAACTCTGCCAGAGCTTCAACCGAGGCATCAAAAGGCGTCACCGGCGCAGGGGCGTGCAGCTGGTACAGGTCGATGCGCTCCAGGCGAAGCCTCCTCAAACTCCCTTCTACGGCTTGGCGCAGGTGCTCGGGAGATGCCTCGTGAGTCCATTGGTTCGGCCCGGGCCGGAGCCACCCGCCCTTGGTTGCAATCACTAGATCCTTGGGATACGGATGGAGCGCCTCAGCGATGAGTTCCTCACTCACGTTGGGGCCATAAGAGTCCGCGGTATCAATGAAATTGACGCCCAATTCCACGGCCCGCCGAAGGACTGAAAGTGCCTCTTTCCTGTCCCGGGGAGGCCCCCAGATCCCCTCACCCGTGATGCGCATGGCGCCATATCCCAGACGGTGGACCGGGAGTTCCCCGGACAGAGTGAACGTGCCGCTCTGAACCGCCGACACAGCTTGAACTTGTGTACTCATGGGTTTCGTCCTTTTGTTTGGAATACCCCTTTTAGATGGGCAAACTTACCCGGTGGTCACTATTCCGGACCCGAATGCACCGTAACTGCTGCATTCTACGGAAAATTCGGGCTCTTTTTCTCCGCAACTCTTTCCCTATTCTGGGGTTTAGTGAATCAGAGCAGGTTTAGACCTGCTGCAAAGGATGCCTCGGGACGCCAACTTTCGCCTCCCGTGGGAGGATCTTATGAGATTTCCGCGACGCTTGCCGGCGATTCTATTCTGCCTGATGCTAGTCCCCTCCTCTGCGCTGATGCTGCAAGCGCAAGATGCCGACGGAGACGGCCGGCCCGATCCGCCGGCGCGAGCAGCCCGGTTGCAGTACATGTCTGGTTCCGTCTCGGTTCAACCCCATGGCACCGACGAATGGGCCGCGGGCGAGTTGAACCGCCCCCTCACGAACGCTGACAACATCTGGGCCGACAAGAACTCGCGCGCGGAAGTCAGTTTGGGCACGGGACTTGTTCGTCTGGATTCAGAAAGCAGCCTGACGCTGACAAACGTCGACCAGAACACAGTACAGCTTGAGCTGCACCAGGGCGCGATGAACCTGCACGTTCGCCGCCTCTACGATGGCGAGACCTATGAGGTCGATACTCCGAACCAGGCATTCGCAGTTTCCAAACCAGGCGACTACCGCTTTGACGTTGATTCCGACAATGACAAGACCGTGATCACGGTTTGGCGTGGCGAAGGGGAATCAACCGGCAGCGGCCCCGCGGTTCGTATTCGCGAAGGCCAGCAGGCGCGATTTGCCGATGGCACGAACACGGAAAGCGCAGATCTGCATTCGGCTCCGTCTCCCGATGGATTCGACGATTGGGCGCGCTCGCGCGATGAGCGCTTCGATGGCTCCGTTTCCGCGCGCAACGTTTCCCCCGATATGGTTGGCTACGAAGATCTCGATGAGTACGGCACGTGGCGTCAAACCTCTCAATACGGCTCGGTTTGGGTCCCAAGCCAAGTTGCCGCCGGCTGGGCACCGTACCGCAATGGGCACTGGATTTGGGTGGATCCTTGGGGATGGACCTGGGTCGAGGACGAACCGTGGGGTTATGCTCCGTTCCACTATGGTCGCTGGGTTTACGACAACAATTACTGGGGGTGGGCACCCGGTCCGGTCTATGTGCGTCCCTACTATGCTCCTGCGCTCGTCGCATGGTTTGGCGGCCCCGCCTGGGGAGTGAGCGTAGGTTTCGGCGGAGGATACGGCTACGGTTGGTGCGCGCTCGGCTTTGGTGAACCCTACGTCCCGTGGTACGGCGTGAGCCGGGGTTACTTCAATCGCGTGAATATCACGAACACGCACATCACGAACGTCAACATCACGAACATCTACAACAACCGGTACAACAACCGCGGCGGGTCCTACGGGCTGCACAACGACATCCGGTACGCGAACATGCATGCCCCTAACGGGTTCACTGCGGTTTCGCGGCAGACCTTGCTCAATTCCGGGAACGCCGCTCGTAACGCGATGCGAGTCTCTCCGAATCAACTGCGCAGCGCGAGTCCGGTTCACTCGTTCGACATAAAACCGACCATGACTTCCCGGCTGGGGGCAAATGCGGGTATGAGAGCTGCCGCTCCTCCCCCGCACAGCTTCTCTCGCCCCATGATGAGTCGTGCCACAGCAGGAACGGGAATTCGAAACACCACGGGGAACGCCGGATACGGGATTGGCTCGCGGCCGAACTGGAACGGAGGCGCACAGCGCCCCAGTGGGCCTATGAGCAACCAGCGCCCTGCTCCGGGGAACGCAGAGCGAGGATCCATGCCGCGCAATAACAATGGCGGCATGTGGGGACGCTCCGTACCGCGTCCGCCGAGTGCCGGGGGAATGAACGACGCGGGCATGCGCCCTGGAGTCGAGAACGGCCAGCGATCCAGTATTGCTCGTCCTAATGGGGCGAGCGTTGATCGACCGAGCGCAGGACGCATGTCTGTTCCCAACCAGGGAACGGAAATGAACCGAGGCGGCAACCCGGCAATGCGGTCACAGTCGGTGCCACGCCCGTCAGGATCGAATTCGGTTGGCGCTCGTTCAAATTTCCCAAGCGCCGGAAACGCCCGCCGCACGGAAGTTCCGCGGCCTGGGACCTCCTACGAGGCGAACAATCGCGGATACGGCAACGGCTCCTGGAACAGCCGACCACAGGAATCTGATCGTGGTTCCTATGGTAGGCCTTCACCGGCTTCCGCAAGAAGTGGCGGTTACAGTCGTCCCGGCTCGATTTACAACGGCGGCAACTCGAGCTATGGCCGTCCGGAGCGGAATGGTGGCGTCAGCAACAGCCGCCCGACTCCAAACTACGGTGGCGGATCCTACGGACGTCCGGCTCCAAGCTATGACCGCGGCTCGTCTGGCCGTTCCATGCCTTCCTATGGTGGCGGCGGCCGTTCGATGGGTTCCTACGGTGGCGGCGGCAGGGCGCCATCCTATGGGGGAGGTGGCGGTGGTCGCTCGGGCGGCTTTGGTGGAAGTGGTGGTGGTCACAGCTCTGTGTCGAGTGGAGGCGGAGGTCACAGCGGCGGCGGTAGCGGCCATGGGGGACGCGGACGCGGCTGATTCAAAGTTTGATTGCCGGCAAAAGCAACGCCGCCCAGTTTTTGGGCGGCGTTCTCTTTTTGGCGTTGCGTTCGGTGATCTCAGCGCGCGCACTGGCGGGTTTCCTGTGCTCGCTTGAAGAGAAGAGTCTAGCGATGGGTGTGTGTGCATGCGTTCAAGATCTGGTGAATTAGCGGTAACCGGGAAATCCGGAAGGATCAGTGGCTTTCTTCTTTCGCGGGGGCGAAGTCGGATGTGTCCAGTTTCTGCGCAACCGTGCGCAGAGGCAATTCAGGCGGCGGCTGGAACTTGCCGGATTCTTTGCCCGCCAGTGCAGCACTCATGAATTGCATCCATATCGGCAAGGCTGCGCGTGCTCCCGTCTCTTTCTCGCCAAGCGATTTCTTTTCGTCATAGCCGACCCAGACTCCGGCGGTAAGACCGGGCGAAAAGCCTACAAACCATGCGTCGGTAAAATCATTGGTCGTGCCAGTTTTTCCAGCCAGCGGGAGCTTGAGGCTGGCGGCAGCGACGGCGGTGCCGTGTTCGACCACGCCCTGCAGCATGGACGTCATCTGGCGCGCGGTACGGGCACTGACAACATCTTTGACGCCGGGATAATTTTCTTCCAGAACTCGTCCGTCGTAGTCAGTCACCTTGGTGAGATAGCGCGGAACCAGGCGTACACCATCGTCAGGAAAAACGCTGAAGGCAGAGGTCTGTTCCATCAGAGTAACCTCCGCCGCGCCCAGGGCGACCGGCAGGTACGGCGGCAACGGCGAGGTGATACCGAACTTGCGAGCGTAGTCTTCTACGGTTCGAATGCCAATTTTGTCTGTAAGCTTGAGCGCTGGAATGTTCCGCGACTGCGCGAGCGCCCGGCGAAGCGTAATCACGCCTTCGTACTTCTCGTCGTAGTTATGGGGAGAATAGGGTCCCGAGGCGGTTTGGAAGGTGATGGGTGCATCCAGGATGGTGTCATCGGGACGTGAGCCCTGATCGATGGCCGCGGTGTACACAAAAGGCTTAAACGAGGAACCCACCTGCCGCATGGCTTGCGTCACGCGGTTGAATTTCGAGACATTGAAATCCCGTCCGCCCACCAGGGCGCGAATATCGCCGGTAGCGTTGTCGATCGCAACCAACGCGGCTTGCGCACCGGAGTCCTGCTCGAGGCTCACTCTTGCCTTGCCCCCGCTTTCAAGCGAAAGCACCTTCACGTAGGCAACATCTCCCGGACTGAGCATCTGCGGGATCTTCCCGTGAGTCCAGGCGACATCGGGTGGGCCAAGAGTCGCCAGATAGTTCCCCACCTTCAACGTGGCGCTTCCCCAGGGCCAAACCGCTGTGACCAGGGAATGCAAGTAGGTATTCCCTTCGAGCGGTTCATCCCAGTCGGGATGCTTGTAGCTGGCGAGGGATTCGCCCTCGAGCAGCACGTTCTCAAGGTGCCCTCGCCAGCCGTGCCGGCGCTCGTAGGCGGCCAGTCCGTCGAGCACGGCCCGGTTTGCAGCCGCTTGCAAGTCCATGTCGAGCGTGGTGTAGGCGCGCAAACCGCCCTCGTGCACTTGATCGGTGCCGTACTTATTTTCCAGGTAGCGCCTGACTTCCTCGACAAAATACGGCGCAAGAGAATTCGGGTCGTGGGCGATGCGCAAGGTAAGCGGGGTGTTGCGGGCGTCGGCCGCGACCTGCGCCGTGATCTTGCCATCCTCTAACATGGCGTTGATGACGAGGTTCCGCCGCTTGAGCGCGCGGTCCGGGTGGCTGATCGGGGAGTAGTTCACCGGGGCTTTGGGTAATCCCACAATCAAGGCTGCCTCGCTCAGGGTCAGTTGCTTCGCAGGCTTGCTGAAGTAGAACTCCGAAGCTGCCTCAAATCCATACACCCCATGGCCCAGATAGATCTGGTTCGCGTATAAGGTCAGGATCTGTTCCTTGGTGAAGCGGCGCTCGATCTGAATCGCCAGCAAGATTTCCTGAATCTTGCGGTGAAACGAGCGGTCCTGCGAAAGGAAGAGATTTCGCGCGAGCTGCATCGTCAGCGTGGACGCACCCTGGACTTTGCCGCCCGACTCTACGTCACGGTAGGCAGCGCCAACAATTCGCCAGATGTTTACGCCCGCGTGACGGAAAAAGTCCTTGTCCTCGGTGGAAACGAGCGCATCTGTCAGCACACCGGGGAAGTCGTTATAGGTAGCAATCACGCGCCGTTGCAGGGCGAAAGAGCCGATCACTTTTCCGTGAACGTCATAAAGCTCAGTGCTCGAGATCGGCCGGTAGTGCTCGAGTTGTTCGATTTGGGGAAGGTCGGTCGAGTAAACGAAGATGAGACCGCAGAAGGAGCCGATGAGTGCCGAGAGCAGCACCAGTAAAGCAAGAATGAACCGGCGAACAATTTTCTGGCGAGTGGGTGCGGCGGTCTGCTGTTCTTCTGAGACTGCGTTCATGAAGGCAAAGGCTGCTTGGCCTTAGGATAGCAGCCTTGCTCGAGCGCGGCACTTTCTTTGGTGGAAACAAAATCGCGTGCCGAAGCACGCGATCAATCGAAGGTGGCTTGAATTAGCTTTGCCGGTTCTTCAGGACGTCAAGTGCCTTCTGCAACTGCTCATCTTTTTCGGGAGGAGTCTTTTTCTCGACGTCAGCTGGCCGGGTATTCTCATCTTCATCCGGCACCGGACCATCGTCGCTGACATCCGCCACAACGATGTTGGGCGTTACCGCAGAGTCCTGAATCGCTTTTCCTTGCGGTGAATAGTACTTGGCGATCGACAAGATGAGCGCGCCGCCGTCAGGCAGCTCAATCAGCTTCTGCACCGAGCCATCGCCAAAAGTCTTGTCTCCGACAACGTCGCCGCGAGCGTTTTCAAGAACCGCCGCAGCTACGATTTCCGCTGGACCAGCTGTACCTTTGTTCACCAGCACCACCAAAGGTAAAGTGGTCACCGCTTTGGATGGGTCGGCGGTAAAGGCCTCTCGAGGATACTTTTGCCCTTGCAGGTAAGTAATGGTTCCATGGTTGAGGAATAGGTTAGCCGTGGCAATGCCTTCCGACTCCTCCCCTTCGGCGCAGTCCCGCAGATCCAGAATCAACTTCTTGGCGCCAGTGCGTTGCAGGGATTTGATCTTATTCCCAATCTCCTGCGACTTGCCTTTGGTCAAAGCGTCCACATGAATTTCGCCAACACTGTCCTGGAGCATCTTCTCCTGGGCGGCAGGAATATTCACCACATCGCGAGTGACGACAACTTTCTGAGGTTCAGCCTTTCGCGCTCGGACAATCGAAAGGTTCAGGTTCGAGCCGGGCTCTCCGGAAAGCATCCCACGAATTTCAGCCAGCGACATTTCGCGCGTCGACTTGCCTTCAATGGCTTCAAGGATGTCGGTGTCCTGCAAACCAGCTTTGTCGGCCGGCCCGCCTGGAATCACGGCTACCACCGAAGCGTATCCAAAGCGCTTGGAAATGGCGGCCCCGATATCACCCTTGGCACTGGTCTTGCGGTTCTTGTAGCTCTTGTATTGCTCAGCATTGAGATAGCTGGAGTTGGAATCGAGCGACTCAAGCAAGCCATGCAATGCTCCATCGGTCACGGCAGGAAGGTTAGGGTCCTCCACGTATTCGCCGCGCACGCGCGAGAGCACCTCGCTATAAACTTCCATCTGCTTGTAGGCGCCGTCATTCGAGGCATGGACGCCGGTGATGCTGCCCACCAACGTGAACAGCAAAACGCCAGCTGAGGCAACAAGGATTGTAGTCTTGATTTTGATGGACATCGGACTCCGGGTCTGAGCGGCTACGGGCAGCCAGCTAATCGAATTATATCTGTTTTGATGCGAATCCCTGGAACTTCGGTGCATCGGCGGTAACTCTGGGGTTTAGTGTAAGATGACGGGCTTTGAGGTGATCTATGCTACGTTCCGTTCTCCTCTTCCTGACGCTCGTACTTCCTTCTTCGATCTACGCGCAAACTGATGATTGGAAACAGCTTTTCGATGGCAAAGACCTGATTGGGTGGAAACACGTCGGTCCTGGTTTTATGACTGTTGAGGACGGACTGATTCAGACCCACGGCGGCATGGGCCTGCTCTATTGGACAGGCGGGAAGCTCGGGGATTGTACAATCCGCGTGGTCTTCAGGATGCGCGACAAAGATGATAACTCCGGGGTCTTCATCCGGATCCCCATCGAGCCCCGCGAGGAGTGGATGCCGGTTCACTACGGATATGAGATCCAGATCCTCAACGACCCGGAGTCGCAAGGCGCGAACGACTACCACTCGACTGGAATGTTGTATTCGCTTACCAAGCCACTGGTTCCCCACACGGGAAAGCCTGGTCCCCAGTGGAACACCATGGAAATTACCCTCGATGGGCCCCGAACGATCGTCGTAGTCAATGGCACCAAGGTGGCCGATTACACGGAAGGCGACCCCGTGCCCGAACGCAAGAACCAGTATGAACCTTACCGGGGTACTCGCCCCAATGAGGGCTACATCGGACTCCAGAACCATAGCGACACCGACGTCGTCTTCTTTAAAGAAGTAGCCGTCAAGATGTTGAAGAAGTAGATTGCAAGGTTTCAAGAGTTTCCGTGCGCGTCCTTGAACCCGGCAAATGACAAAACCCTGAGTTTTCAAAATGTCTTCTCTCACTCAATCCCTCGTTGTTCCCTTCGAACAGGCTCGCCAGGTTGTCGAAGAGCATGCCAAAGGATTGCGCCCCAAGGGCAGAGAGTTGCTCTCGCTCGTTGATGGAGCGGGTCGGGTGCTTGCCGAAGACATACACGCCGATCGGGATCTTCCCCCCTTCGCTCGTTCGACGCGCGACGGATACGCGTTGCGAGCGGCTGACGTCGCCAAGCTGCCGGCGGCGCTCGAGGTTGTAGGCGAGCTACGGGCGGGTGCTTCTGTGAAGGATCTTGAGCCGCTTCAGCCCGGGCAGGCCATCGCGATCATGACCGGAGCCCCGGTACCGGATGGCGCTGATGCCGTCCTCATGGTGGAACACAGCTCCCGTGAAGAAAACCGCATCGCCGTCACCAAGAGCATTTCGCCCGGTGAAAACATAGTTCCCGCCGGAGCCGAGGGCCGCCGGGGAGACCTGCTCTTGCCCGCGGGCACGCGCCTTGATTATGCAACGGTTGCGCTCGCGGCCTCAGTTGGACGTGCACGAGTCCTGGTTCACGGGAAGCCCCGGGTTGCCTTGCTCGCGACCGGGGACGAGGTAGTGGACATTGACGTCGTCCCCGGGCCGAGCCAGATCCGCAACTCAAACTCCTACTCCCTTGCTGCTCAGATTGCCGAGTCCGGGGGAGAGGCCATCCCGCTGCCGATTGCTCCTGATGAACCCAGGCGCCTGCGCGAACTGCTGGCTGAGGCTTTCGACTCGGATCTGGTCCTGATCGCCGGCGGCGTGTCCATGGGGCGGTATGACCTGGTCGAACCCGAACTCGCCGCCCTTCACGCGGAGTTCTTCTTCACCGGAGCGAACATCCAGCCAGGCAAGCCGGTTGTTTTTGGGCGGCTACAGCCTGGGGCTTGGGCCCCTCAGCCAGCGCCCAAGTACTTCTTTGGTCTGCCCGGAAACCCGATCTCTACGATGGTTACCTTCGAACTCTTTGCCAAGGTGCTGCTCCAAGCTCTGGCAGGAATCGATCCTCAGCCTTTGAGATTTCTGCATGCCAAGCTAGGAAAAGGCATTCACACCAAGACCGGCCTCAAGAGATTTCTTCCTGCCCGGGTTTCAGGCGAGTTCGAAAATGTCCGGGTCGAACTCACCCCCTGGCAGGGTTCGGGCGACATTGCATCGGTCGCGAGATCGAACTGCTTCCTGGTGATCCCGCCCGACCGGGAGTATTTCGAAGCCGGCGAATGGGTCCCGGTGCTGCTTCGGTAACAGGCTGTTGGCTGGACCGCTGCTAAGATGAGACTTCGCCCGTGGCAAAAAGGCTCTCTCACTACGACGATTCCGGCCGCGCTCGCATGGTGGATGTTTCCGCCAAGAACCGCACTTTCCGCGAAGCCGAGGCTAGCGCCTTCGTAGCCATGAGTTCCCGTGTCCTAGAGTCACTCGCCGATAATCCCAAAGGAGATCCGCTCGAAACGGCACGCCTCGCCGGAATCATGGCAGCCAAGAAGACTGCTGAACTGATCCCGCTATGTCATCCCCTGCCGTTGTCGCACGTTGATGTCACGATGCGCCAGTGCGAGAATGGAATCGCAGTCTCCTCGTGTGTCCGAACAACCGCCGAAACGGGCGTAGAAATGGAAGCCCTGGTAGCGGCGAGCGTGGCCGCATTGACCGTGTATGACATGTGCAAGGCCCTCGACAAGGGAATCGAGATTCAGCAAGTAATGCTGCAGCGCAAATCAGGAGGCAAGAGCGGGGACTACATTCGCAAGAGGAAGTAGGCCATTCTGACGCCGGAAGCCAAGCATGCAAAGTGACGTCAAAGTCCTGTTGGTAGATGACAATCCGATGGTGTTAGCCATGCTGCGTGAGGCGATCGCGCCACTCGCGCGGGTCAGCACGGCGGGAGATGGCGCCGACGCGCTCATCAAGGCGGTCGAGGATACGCCTGATCTTCTGGTAAGCGACTTCCGCATGCCTGGAATGGACGGGCGTCAACTCGTCGAAAAGCTTCGCAGTCGCTCGACCACATCCGGCATCTCGGTCATCCTGCTGGCCACCAAGTCCGACATCTCAGAGAAGCTCTCGATACAAGACCATACCGCCGACGATTTCGTTGAAAAGCCGTTTTTTCTGCGCGAAGCCACCCAACGCATTAAGCGCATCATCGACAGGATCGCGTTAGAGAAGATGTCGAAGTCGTCTTCGACCGACGGCATTGTGCGAGGCAGCTTGGCTCAGATGAACGTGATCGACCTGGTGCAGTCGTTAGAAATGGGCCGCAAGAGTTGTCTGCTTACGCTTACCAAAGATGGTGACAAATGCGAGATGTACTTCCGTGAAGGCCAGGTGCCGCACGCAACCTATGGATCGCTCACGGGCGACGCAGCCGTCTTTAAAGTTTTGAAGTGGACGGGCGGTAATTTCCAGATCAACTTCGATGGCAAGACCAAGCAGCAGACCACGACCCTGAACACGCAAGGCCTCCTGATGGAGGGATTGCGCTTGCTCGATGAAGAGAAACGCGATCAGGGCGGTGTGAGCGAGGAGGAAGATGACGTCCTCCTCGATTCCTGAAGCATTCCGCGCCGCGGTGCTCACAGTGAGCGACTCCTGCGCACGCGGGGAACGCAATGACATTTCAGGTCCGGCAGTGGCCAATGCCCTTCAAAGGCACCACTTCGCGGTCATCGAAACGCGAGTCGTACCCGACGAGCACGCTGCGATCATGAAAGCCATCGTCGAACTTTCGCGTAGGGTCCGTCTGGTCGTGACCACTGGCGGCACCGGGATCTCCACGCGAGACGTAACCCCGGAGGCGACCCGCAGTGTGTGTGGGCGCATGCTCGACGGGATTGCCGAGCGCATGCGCCGAGAGGGAGAGAAGAAGACGCCGTTCGCTGTACTCAGCCGCGGCGTGTGCGGTGTGTGTGGAACTTCTCTGGTGTTGAACCTTCCAGGAAGTCCCGGCGGAGCCGTGGAGTCACTGGAGGCCGTAATCGATGTGCTGCCGCACGCCATCCAAATCCTTGCAGGAAAAACGGAACACATGACGAACTAGTTGCGCGGCAGGATCTCACCACACAGAAAACAGGTTTCTCTGTGCACCGTATCTCGGTGGTGAAACAAATTGTCGAATGAAGACGGTTCAATACATCCTTGCGAAGTACACTGCGTTCGTTTGGGCGATCCTGCAACCCCTGGGATCTTGGGGGGTGTTTGCGATCGCCGCCTTGGACGGCGCTGCCGTGGGGCTTCCCCTGGATGTGGTGGTGGGCGGCTATATCGCGCAGAACCACAGCCGGCTACTTCTTTATGTCCTGATGGCGGCCGCTGGCTCGGCACTCGGAAGTCTGGTGATTTATGGCATCGGATACAAAGGCGGGGAAGAACTGCTTCGAAAGCGGGTCTCGCCTGAGCGTTTCGAGAAGCTCCATGGGGCGTTCGAGAAACATCCGTTCTGGAGCCTGATGTTCCCCGCCATGCTGCCTCCGCCGACGCCATTCAAGGTCTTCGCGGTTTGTGCGGCGGTAGCCGAGATGAGCATCAGCCATTTCATTCTCGCAATTTTTCTTGGACGCACGATCCGCTTCCTGGTCCTCGGAATCTTGGTGGTGAAGTTTGGGCCAGGGATCGTTCACAGTGCCCGCATCTTCTTCAATCACCACTTCCACTGGCTGGTGATCGCGGCAGTGGTGGGGCTATTTGCATGGTGGCTGTGGCGCAGAAGGAGCCGCGCACAGGCCTTGCCCATGGCCGAGCCCTAGCGGAACCGGGCCCGATGCTCCTGCAGAATGCACTGATCCATTACCACGAATATTCCTGCTTCTTTCGCCTTCGAGGCTGCGGCATGGTGAATCACGCCCTCCTGCATCCAGACGGCAGGAATTTTCTTCTGGATGGCCTGATCGACGACTTCTTCGACAAACTCCGAGCGCCGGAACACATTCACAATGTCGATCTTGTCCGGAACCTCTAGCAGCGACGGGTAGGAGTCTTCGCCCAGTGCTTCGCGGATATTCGGATTGACCGGAATGATTCTGTATCCCCGTTCCTGCATATAAGCCGACACTCCGTGGCTGGCGCGCAATGGGTTCGGGGAAAGCCCCACCACGGCAATGACCTTCGCCAAGGCAAGCAATCGGCGAATGGGATCAGGATCTTCGAGGTTTCCCATGGCGCTATTGTAGTCACAAACAAAAGAGCCGGGGTTCCCAACAGGAAGCGCGAGGGTTTGAGAGGCGAAAAAAGCGCCGAGTGGCCGGGCGCCGCGCCGGCTAAGCAGCGGGCAGGGGGCAGAAGGCTAGCCCTTGCCAGGCTCGCTCTTTTGCTTGAACATGCGAAGCGCGAGTTTACGAATGGTTTCAGAAACCTCTTTGTTGCCGGCAAGGTTCTTGAGGTCGGCGGTCAACATGTTCTTCATCAGGCCAAGCGAGACGTCGAGCGGAGTCCGAGGATTGAAGACAAGATTGCGGACAACCGCATAATTCTTGGCAAACCGCCGTTTCATTGGGATGGAGCGCAAGACCGCTTCGAGGACGTTCTTCTGCGTAGCAAATTTTTCAACTTCGCCGTCGCTGATTTTGGGCGAATCTAGCACCGCGAGCGCTACGATCTTGGTCCCATCGCGCACCAGAATCGAGCGCTCTTCCTTGGTTCCCTTCATCGCGAGCTGAATTCTGCCTTTGATGTCCAGCTTCCCGATCTTCTGCAGGACGCTGCCGCGCAGCTCGTTCTGCGGATCGACATGTACTTTTCGCACCGGAGCTTTATTGTCCAACGCAGGCTTGGCCACGGCCGCAGCGCCGGTTGATGTCCCAGCCGGCGCAAGGGCCGGCGGAGTGGAAGGGGCAGGAAGGATGGCGGTAGATTCAGCGGTTGCTTCGGCGTGAACCTCGGCTTCGTGCAGTCCGCCAATGGCTTGGAACGGCTTGTCGCCTTCTGCCGCAATTTCCGCAGCATGCTCGGTGATGAAGGACGACACCGCCTTTTCGGTCTCGGGATCGACGGCTTCGATGGGCTTGATGTTCGGCGCCGGCTGGGGCACAGAAGACGGCAAGGCCTGGGTCTCAGGCGGCGCCGCTTGCTGCTCGGCCTCAGGCTCTACATAGTCTCTGCCCTCGATTAAGGCTTGGACTCGCGCGGCCTGCGCGCCCGTCAAATTATGGTTCCCGCCGAGATCGTTGAGTACCTGCCGCGAGTTCCGCACCCGAGGGCTCGCGATCATGAGGTCGATCAATTCGCCCTTCGAAGCCGAGGCAAGCTCCCCGAGTTTTGTCATCTCGACGGAAGGGTTTTCCAGAAGCAGCGCGAACAGCGTAGTGCGGATGTTCTTCGGTGCAACCCAGTAGTCCAGAATCTCTTTGGGCGTGTTCGGATTGGCAGCAATCGCCTTTGCCGAAGGTTCATCCCAGCCGGCGAGGGTAAACCGGGCTTGTTCGCCGAAAATCTTGCTGTGTTCAGCGATGTAAACCAGAATTTCGAGCATTTCCTCGGTAGGAACGCGGAGGGCGCCTCTGGCCGCAGACATCATCTGGTGCTGGGAAACCGCGGCCGCGCGAATTAGGTCCAACATACGGGCCATAGACACACAATCCCTGACATTTCCAGAATCGCGCACCGGCGCCCGTCGTGCCACTAATTTCCGCTGGGTAAGGGTTACCGAAGGAATAGGTGGGGATTGAACCCTAGGTCAGTTCTCTTTGGTGGATTCGGGCGGTGCCCCGTCCCGCCGCATCCGCAAATAAGCGCGGATAAGGGGCTGCAGGTCTCCGTCCAAAACGCGGTCCACGTCGCCCACCTCAGCCTTGGTGCGATGGTCCTTGATCAAACGATAGGGCTGCAACACATACGAGCGTATCTGCGAGCCGAAGTCGATATCGAGTTTCGAGTCCTCGATTTTTTTAGTGGCCTCGCGCTTCTTCTCCATCTCGTACTCGTAGAGCTTGGAGCGAAGCATGCTCATGGCCCGGTCCTTGTTCTTGTGCTGCGAGCGCTCATTCTGGCACGCGGCCACCAGGCCAGTTGGAATATGGGTGATGCGCACCGCGGAATCGGTTGTATTTACGTGCTGGCCGCCCTTGCCGCTGGAGCGGTAAGTATCAATGCGAATATCTTCCGGCCGGATCACAACCTCGATCGACTCGTCGATTTCGGGGGAGACAAAAACGCTTGCGAAAGATGTGTGCCGCCGCTTCGCCTGATCAAATGGTGAAATGCGCACCAGCCGGTGCACGCCGATCTCGCTGGTCAAAAGGCCAAAGGCGTACTCGCCGTTGACGCCGAAGGTTGCCGATTTGATTCCGGCTTCTTCACCCGGCTGATAGTCATAGAGCACGGTCTGAAAGCCCTGCCGCTCAGCCCAACGAAGATACATGCGCATCAGCATCTCAGCCCAGTCTTGCGACTCGGTCCCCCCGGCGCCAGGATGGATCGTCACGATTGCATTCCGAGGATCGTTTTCCCCGGAAAGCAGCGTCTCGGTTTCCAGCTTCTCTACCTGTCCGCGCAAATCATCGATCTCGCGCCGCAGTTCGGACTCTACGTTCTCGCCTTCCTTGGCAAGGTCAAAGTACGCAGAAATATCCTCCGTGCGTCGCACCAGATCCGACTCGGTAGCAAGCAAGTCTTCCAGCCGCTTCTTCTCGCGCATGACCCGCTGCGAGCGCTGGGGATTGGACCACAGGTTGGGGTCGGAAGCTTGCTTTTCTACTTCTCGCAGTTGGGTGCGGAGTTTGTCCGCGTCAAAGATACTCCCGGAGTTCGCGGACCTTGTGCTGCAGACTTGAGTATTCCTGTTCGAGTTCCTGAATCATGCTTTACCTTTTCCGGAAGTAAGTGAAACTGTGAGGGCTACCATTGAAATTATCACACAGGCGTACGCCAGCCAATCACCGTGGCGCGTATAGAAAGTGGTTTCATTCACCAGCGCATAATTGGCTAGAAGCGACGTTCGCACCTTCCGCGGGAGACTTTGCGAGATGCGTCCAAGGGGGTCGATCGCGGCGGTTACACCTGTGTTTGTGGCGCGCAGCAACCAGCGATCGTTTTCGATTGACCGCATCCGGGCCTGCTTCAGGTGCTGGGCATAGGCTCCGCTGTCCCCATACCAGCCGTCATTTGAAATGTTCACGAAAACCTGCGCACCTGATTTTGCGAACTGGCGAACTTCGTCGGGGAAAATCGATTCGTAGCAGATGAAGACGCCGAGCTTCTCCTCCCCCGCCTGCAGCGGCCTGCGGCTGGCTCCGGGGGTGAAGTCGCCGACTTCTTTGGTCAAGCCTCCGGCAAAGCCGAGGAATGGCTTCAAGGGAACATACTCGCCAAAGGGCACCAAATGCATCTTGTCATAGCGCCCCATCCATTCACCGGAAGGACTGATCAGAGAAGCGGAATTGAAGATCGTACTCGGGTTTTGCGTTGACCCGTCGGAGCCGCCCGACACGTTTCCCGCAACCACCCAGGCTTGGGACTCGATCGCAAGTTGACTGAGCCCGCTCCGAAACTGCGGATCGCCGCTAAAGAATGGGGCAGGGGACTCCGGCCAGACGATGAGTCCCGGGGTAGGCCCTTTCCCCGCGCGGTTTGCCAGAGTGGGGTTTCCCGTCGCCCCGAGGTCAGGACTGTGACTCAGAGCTTTCAACTGGCGCAGAGTGTCTTCAAAGTACTGGCGCGTCCAATCGCTATTGTCGAGAACCGGGACATTCTCCTGGACCAGCACGGCGGAACGATCCACGGCAAACGCCGGAAGCGGCATCCAGCGCGCAATCTGCAATACGAAAGCGGCGGCGAAGGAAGCAAACAGCAGCGACACTCGGCGTTGGTGACGCAGGAGAAACGCGGCCGCAAAGGCCGTGTTCACGATCATGATTTCGAGCGAGATGCCGTAAACCCCGGTCACATGTGCAATCCGCGCCAGGGGAATGTTGTCGGTTTGGGCGATGCCCAGCAGGTCCCAGGGGAATCCGCTGACTCGTGTGCGCGCCAACTCCAGAGCAACCCAGACAAATGGCGCGGCCACGAGCGCCGTCCGGACCGATCGCTGCCCGATCCAAGCGGTGATCAGTCCAAAGGCGCCGTGATACAAGCCGAGATACAAACAAAACAGCAGCAATAGCCCGGCGGCGCCGAAGCTTCCAATGCCACCATACTGCTTCATGGTGTCGTAAACCCAATAGCAATTCCCCCCGTACCAGACAATGCCACACAGATAACCCAACAGAAACCCCTGCATCGGCAAAGCAGGAAGCCGCTTGAGACTGCCTTCGAGCGGCAATGGCCCAGCCCGGCGCGCGCGCAAAATCGCCACCAGCAGAGGCGCGACCGCAACCCAGCAGAGCATGTAAAAGTTCTCCAGTGGGAAGATCACAACCTGCAGGACGCCAGAAACAAGGGCCAGCGCCCACGCGCTTTTCTCAATCCTCAGCATTGCTGGAGAAGGATATCAGGAGGGCCGAACTGTGTGGTCTGGACAGGGTTGCCCTGCAAGGGCCCTCAGGGACGAGAACTCCTCTTGCGGTTGAGCTGATCCTCCACGAAGCCGACGAGTCCACCGCTCACATAGTCAGGTGGAGCGATTCGAAAGACGGGACGGCCTTCGAGCATTTCTGGGGTGACTTGCTTCCACCGGGGTGTGGGGTTTCTGCTTTCATGTAGCACAAGGGCATCGGCCCGTCCAAGGTAGTTCTCGGCGGAAGCCTTGAAATCCTCCGTCGAAGGATCAAGGACAGTGATATAGAGATCAGGGTCAAGGAACCGCAAGATGCTATTGGACTCCATGATGACATTTTCCGCCGCGGCCATCTTCAACTGAATAGCCGGCAGCGCATCCTGCAGCCGGCCTGGCTCGACGCGCACCCAGTACGCTCGTTCCGCTCCGGCCCGCAAGAAACGTGACGAATCGGTCTTGCCGGATTCATCCTGCTCTTCGGTGATGGACCAGCACTGATCCCGGGGTGCGCAATCGCGCAGTTCACTGCTGGGTGAGCCATGGCTCTCGAGGGATTGCGTGATCTTGAAAGCGGTCCAGCGGTACGCCGGCAAAGCGGCAATCAGGCCGGCCATCACGCTGGTCTTCCCGATGTTTCGTGAATGCCCCCCAACAACCACAATCGCCATGAACGGTCATCCCAGACGACAGCCTCGGTTGCAATCGAGGTTTACCCTCGTTGCCCATAGCGCGCGAACTACTCGCGTTTCCCCAGCTTCGCCAACGCCGCCAAACTCTTAAGATATTCCCGCAGCGGTTTTGCCGGAGTTCCCCAAAACGCGATCCCTTTACCCCGCAAAACTTTCTTGGGCAGGACCCCAGCCTGCCCGCCCAGCAACACGCCGTCTTGAATTCGCGCGTGCTCGCCTACGCCCACTTGGCCGCCTATAACGACGTTGTTTTCGATGACGATGCTGCCGGAGAATCCCGCTTGAGCGGCGATGACGACGTTGTCACCGATCTGGCAGTTATGCCCAATGTGCACAAGGTTGTCGACCTTCGTTCCTCGCCCGATGCGGGTCGTCTCCAGGGCGCCACGATCGATCGTGGTATTTGCTCCAATCTCGACATCATCCTCGATTTCCAGCCTTCCAATCTGCGGAAACTTCTCGTAACGCCCGCTTTCCGGGTCGCGAACGTAGCCAAAACCATCGCTGCCTAAAACCGCCCCGGCATGGACGATGACGCGGCTCCCAATGCGCGTGCCGGGGTAGATGGTTACCTTGGGATAGATCTTGCAATCTTCACCGATCAAGACACCCTGTCCGATCATGCAACCAGTACCGACCCAGGTGCGCTCACCCACTTTTGCGCCGTCGCCTACAAACGCCCAGGGATCAATTGTGGCCGTCCGCGCCACCTCTGCCGTGGGCAGTACGAGAGCGCTCGCGTGAACTCCTCGGTTTCCGCTCTTGCCGGCAGCATCGGATTGGGCTTGAAGAAATTTGGCCGCGCGGGCGAATGCCAGACGAGGGTTTACCGATATCAGCAGGGCCTTAGAAGTCGTGGCGGTCATGGCGAAGCTGCTTGCGATGATCGCTGTCGAATTCGAGTCGAGGGCCAGGGGGAAATCTTCCTCCTTTTCCACAAAAACCAGGTCACCGGGCGAGGCCGAGGCAAAACTGGCAACGCGTGCGACCGTGAGCTGCTCGTTACCGACAAGGTTTGCATCGATCGCTCGTGCGATCTCCCCAACGCTAGGCATGGCACCTGTTTTATACGTTCGCCGCGGGAAAGGAAAGGGAGGGGCTGAAGGGGACGCGACAGGGGGAATTTCTAATACAGGTCTTTTTCCCCCCTGGGCCGGGTCTTCCATCTCCGGTGCACCCACAGCCACTGATCGGGAAACCGGCGGATATAGTCTTCGAGAATGTTCGTGAACAGCTGAGTGTTCGAAATGATGTCGGCGTCGCGGTCTTTGGTGCGGATGAGCTTGACCGCCGGATCGAAGCGTAGCCGATATTTCTGCAGCACCGGATCCCAGACCGTAAAGCCCGGGATCACGGCGGCATCGGTTTTCAACGCCAGGCGGGCGACGCCCGTGGCGGTCGAAGCCTTGTACCCAAAGAAGTCCACAAACACGCCCTGACTCACGATCATATTGGTGTCCATGAGCACCCCAACGGTTTCGCCCTTGTGCATGGCCGCGATCAATCCGCGGGCAAAGTCCTTATCCACGACTTTGTTACCGTGCATGGTTCGGTAACGGCGGGCAAGCCGGTCAAGGTAAGGGTTGTCGAGGGGGCGCATGACCACGTTCAGCGGATGTCCATAAAGCGAGTGCGCAAATGCCGACAATTCCCAGGCGCCCAGGTGGCCCGTAAGAAAAAGCACGCCCTTGTGGCGGGCCAAGGCTCGCTCGTAGTTCTCAAAGCCCTCATAAACCACCGTCTCCGTCACGTTCTCGCGGCTATACCGCGGGAACAGGCAAACCTCGCCGACGTGGCGACCGAGAGAGGTAAAGACGCCGTGAAGAATCTTCTTGCGTTCTCCGAGCGACTTCTCAGGAAACGCGAGTTCGAGATTGCGCATGCCCACGCGACGCAGCTTTCGGTGGAGGAGATACACGAGCCAAGCTATCGAGATCCCGGCCGCTCGGGCGAAGGACCTAGGCAGAGCACCTACAAGCTTGAGCAGAGCCCACGCCAGCGCGTATTCGAGTCGGTAGCGCAAGGGAAGGCTGACGGTAGCAGAGGGGAAATTTCGGTGTCAAACGCGGGCCGCGGACTTGAGGGCGCAGTCGGCTTCAGGCATCTGGATTCCGGCCCACTGTTCCTGGAACTCGGAATGAACGCCTGAAGCCGGATGGGGCTTCTTACTTGCTCGCTAGCTTCGCCCACTTTGCCAGATCGTTCAGGAACGGCAATGCCGCCTGAGGGTTGCTAGCCATCTGCAGCGTCGTATCGAAGGGCTGCATCTTGCCGTAAAACTCAAGCGTGCTTTCGCGATCTACTTTTACGACCGCCCCGTTCAGTTCCAGTCCGGCAAAGACACCCCGGGCACGTGAATAACTCAGCACCTGGGCTCGCATCCTCCAATCCGTGTCGGCAGCGGCATGACGTCCGACTGGCCCAGCGGCCACGCTGGCATCGGCGCCAAGCTTGAACTTGCTATGAAGCAAATTGTCCATGCCCTTCTGGTTCATGATCAGCATGATCAGGTCCACGGCCTGACCGCCAATCTGCAATCCGAAGCTTCCGCCTTGAACGGTGAAAAAAGCAGGATCGCTCCACCCCTTGGGGGTACGGCAGCTGGCCACGCCACGACCGTAGCGGGCGCCGAAAACGAACCCGGCCTTGAGCATGGAGGGCACGACCGCCACGCATTCGGCCGAGCCCATGACTTCGTCCGGGATACCGGTGTCGGGAGCAGACTGAATCTCTTCCAGGACGGTTGCGGCGGCTTTTACCCGGTCGGCGGCCTTGTTGTCGGCTGAGTCATCGGCCGCAAACGAGGAGGTGGCCAGTCCGAGCACTAGGAGAGCGAGCACGAGCTTTTTCATGGATTCTCTTTCCTAAAACAGAGTTCTTCCTGGAAATGTGAACACCTGATTTTAGGAATTTCTTCTGTGGAAAGAATAGATTTCCGCCCGGATTTGCAAGACAAATGTTGGCGATTTGGGTTCGAGGTTGGGCTTGACGACTACGCTGGAATGTGCCAAAACACACGATTTCCGCGATGGCCGTGTGCAAAACTCCAGCGCAAAATTAAATGTTTGTAAGCGGATTACTTAAGGCAGTCCATCTGCTCAAAAGCTGCAACCAATTACAAATAAAGGAATTATTGCGATCTACAACTTTCGTGCTACCCGACCGATTGGTCGGTTTTTGCGTCGCACCGATTAACTACCCAGGAATCCACAGAGTTTCCACAGATTGGGAGGCCCCCTTTTTGGGCCCGGTTCGCGAGCTTTTCCGGACACCCGGAGAGCTTCAGCCCTTGACCAAAGGGTAGCTTTTGTCGCGCCATTCGCGGATGCCGCCATCCATCGAAATTACGTTGGTATAGCCCATTTTGAGCAGGCTGTCGGCTGCCAGGGCCGAGCGGAATCCGCCCCCGCAGTAGAGGACAAGTTCAGTCTCAGGATCCGGCACGCGCGCCTCGATGTCCCTTTCGATAATTCCCTTGCCCAGATGGACGGCTCCGGGAAGATGGTCTTTCATGAATTCGCTATCCTCGCGAACGTCGACCAGCATGAATCTGTCTCCGCGGTCGAGGCGGTGCTTGACCTCCTCGACGGTGGTTTCTTTTACCCGAGATTTTGCGTCATTCACAATCTTGAGAAAGCCGGGGGCATGTTGCATAGGAAACTCCTTGGGGGCTGTTGAGATGGCCAGTTTCCCCTCCGCGGGCAACCTCTTCTGAGACCGGGGAACCCGGGACCGAGAAGGCTCGCCTTTCATGGCGGCCAGGAGCGATTGGCCACTATTCACTCGCCTTTTGTCCTGAGAAGGTGCAGTCTTTGGGATCCTTGTCTTCGCGAAGGCTCATAAAAACCGGGGCGCGTAATTTCAGGCCGCCCCCGTTGGTTTCATGAGTCCACTCGGTAAATTTTACTTCGGCAACTCGAACCGGTTTCACCCAATGAGCTTTCTTCGGCTCGGTTGGCCCGGTAAATGGATTGCCGGTGGACTCGAGGTTCTTGAGGACCTGAGAAATCTCCTTCAGCAGTGCGTAATTGAAGCCGGTGCCGGCATTCCCCACGTGGACCAATTGTCTCTTTTGGTTGTACAAGCCCAGCATGAGGGAGCCGAAATATTGCCTTGCCCCTTCCGGATCGGTATAGCCTCCGATAACGCAGTCAATGGTTTGCGTGATCTTGATCTTCTGCCAATCGCGGCTGCGGCGTTCCTCGTAACTGCTGTTCGCCTTCTTGGCGATGATGCCTTCGAGCCCTTTTTCTTTGGCAACGTTGAAAAGCGCCTTGCCGTTTCCGGCAAAGTGATCAGAATAGCGCAGAATGTCGGAGTCGCTGACGACTTCGCGGAGCACCCGCTTTCGTTCTTCCAAGCGAACCTGGCGCAAATCGTAACCCTCAAGGTAGATCACATCGAAGACGTAATACAGAATCGGCAAGTCCCCGCGCGGAGTACTCTGGCGGCCATGGCTGCGAAATCCGGTGCGCTGCTGCATCAGGCTGAACGACGGCCGGCCCTCATCATCGAGGACTACGATTTCTCCGTCGAGAATCGCGTTTTTCGCTTTCACCGGCGTGGCAAGCCCGCCTAGCTCCGAGAATTTCGCGGTGAGGTCGTTGTGGTTGCGCGATACCAATCGCACATCGCCGTCCTCGAGAAAGGCTACGGCTCGATAACCGTCCCACTTGATTTCAAACAGCCAATGAGGATCGTCGAAGGGCTGGTCGCAAACCGAAGCCAGCATCGGTGTGATCGCCTGGGGCATGGTACGTTTCACCGCTCCCTCAAGCCCCGCAACCAAAGAGGCTGCCGAAGAACTCCCCTTCGCCGCAGATTTTCTGGCGCCCTCAGAGGCGGCCGAACTTTGCCGAGCCTTGCGGACGGGTTTGCCACTCGGTTTCGCTTCTTCGGCCTGCGCCTTCGGGTCCTTCGAGGACGAAGCTTTTCTCTTTTTCTCCACTCGCGCCAGCGTATCCGTCAGCCACGCCGCCTTGGCCCCTCCTCGCGAAGCCTTCTTGCTGCTCTCCCATTCGGCGGAGCCTTCGTCGCCGGCGATCTCAGCCATCGTACGTTTCGTCAGAATCGACTTGTCGAGTTGCTCTGCATCGAATCCCTGAATCACGTGATCGTCATGTTTCTTGATCAGCAGCCACTCATTGCCCTTGCTTCCTGGGCGACGGGACTTGATGTGCACCAAGGCAAAATCCCCGTTGAGCTTTTTCCCGTGCAGGCGAAATTTAAGATCGCCCTTCTTCAGCATGGCGGCGGCCTCGGCATCGCTCGCGCGCACATAATTCCCGTCCTTGGTTTCCGGCGACAAGGGTTCCCAGGTACCGAGGTCCCACACCATCACGGTTCCGGCGCCGTAGTTGCCTTCGGGAATGATCCCTTCAAAATCGAAGTAGGACACCGGATGATCTTCCACCTGCATGGCCAGACGTTTGTCGTCGGGATCAAGCGAGGGCCCCTTGGGGACGGCCCAGGATTTCAGCACGCCTTCCATTTCCAAGCGGAAGTCGTAGTGCAGGCGCGTGGCATGGTGCCGCTGCACCACAAAGCGATGACCTTTGCTCTTGTCGAGCTTTGGCGGCGGCTCGGGAGTTTCCGAGAAGCGGCGCTTTCGTTTGTATTCTTCTAAAGCCACGATAAAAATTGTAAATCGAGAATCGGGTTCATTCCCCGGATCCTCTGATCTCCTGCCCGGTCTCCGGGGCCACGACGAACCCGCCGGGCCTGGCGAAGTATGATGCTGGTTTACTACATTAGGGAAAGTAGCCCTCGGACTTGCAACGCGAACACCCAACCCAGCCCTTGATCGGAGTTGGCGCTCTCATCGTTGAGAATGGCCGCGTCGTAGTGATTAAGCGCGGCAAAGCCCCTCTTCTCGGCGAGTGGTCAATTCCGGGCGGAATGCTCGAGTTGGGCGAGACCTTGCGCCAAGGCGCAGAACGCGAGGCCCTGGAGGAAACAGGCCTAGTTGTCCGCGCGACCGAACTGCTGGGAGTCTTTGACCGCATTGTTCCCGACGAGGAGGGAAACATTGTCTATCACTACGTGCTCATCGATTTTCTTTGCCAGCGGCTCTCGGGGGAATTGCGGGCCGGTGCAGACGCCGCCGATGCACGCTGGTTCACCCCGGAAGAAATAGAGAAACTTCCCTTGGCTCTCGACACTGCCCAGGTGATTCAGGCGGCCCTTGCCAAAACCGCCGACTGAACCCGACCGTGTTAGTCGGGGTCTTCCAACTTGTCATGGGCAGGTTCGTTCAGAACGCGCGATGCTTCAGTAAAATCTTCCGGGTCGACCAAAAGCTTGACCCCGCCGAGCAGGTTCGAGATGAACCAGTCCAGCCGGACCATGTTGTCGTCGGCCATAAAACAAGGAACTCCCGAGGACTCCAGCCTGCCTTTTGCAAGCAGAGCTTCAGGAAGATCGCGGAACCTGCGGAGTAGCACAAGCTCTCTTTTCTCGAGCGATCGGATGCGTGGCACCTCTTCTGGAACCGGCGGCTCCAGCCCACGGCGGTCCAGTTCGTCTTCGAGCGCGTCCCATGCCGCGTCGCTCAGCTCCCAGGATTTGCCTGCGATCTTCAGCAATTCCTCGTCGTCCTTTGCCGAATACTCGCTGGCGAAACGCCTTTTCTCCTCAAAACTCTCCACAGGTCAATCATAGTGCAGCCGCAAGGGGCGAGGCTGCAACGATCAAGTTTCCGGATGTTTCTTCGATCAAGTCATTCTGGTAGGTACGGTCTTGGGCGGCTCATCGGGGTGCCGCTTCGAGATCCAGCCCGTGAACTCGATGCCGTAAGGGGAGCGGGGTACCTCAAGTGGCTGGAACCAGGAATCCGCAGGTCTCTGGCAGATAAGAACGGCCCGCAAGTGTCAGCCTGCGGGCCGTCCGGTGGACTGTTTGGGATTGACCAAGAGGTGGTCACTCGTAAGGCATCCGGCGTAAGGCATCCGGCTGGATGCTGTGGCCACTTCGGCGAACTCCGGGTCCCGGCGCGACCTGCCGCCGGGCGGATATTCCTCCAAACTCACCGTTAAGTTGCGAAGGTCTTAGAGCAACCGCCCTAAGTCTCAGCCACCTCACCTGGTCTATGGGTACATCTATTACAGTCAGAACTTGTCATCAGACCACCTCCTTTCCGGTGTACTTGCAGAATAGTTCACAAGCTACTTGGGTTCAAGTTCCTTGGCAGAGACCGCTAAAATGTGGTCGATGCCCCCGCAAAAGCTCAGCTTCAGCGCCGACTTAGACGAGAGTTTCTTCCTCGAACTCCCGCCAGCGCCGGCCGTGTTCGTCCTCCGGGGCGAGGGCGATCCCTACCTCAGCAAGACAGCGAACCTACGGAAACGCCTGCAACGGCTGCTGAGCCGGCCTGCTGAGCAAAGCAAGCGCCTGAATCTCCGGGACCGGGTCCGGGAGATTGAGTTCACGATGACGGGCTCGGATTTCGAGTCGCAGTTCCTGCTTTATCGCATGTTGCGCTCGACCTTCCCGAAAACCTATGCCGCCAGGTTGCGGCTGCGCCCTGCGCCGCTTGTGAAGTTTCATTTGGAGAACGAGTACCCGAGAGCGTCGGTCACCACCCGGCTCGGGAAGTTCCCGCCCACGCACCCTGCGGTCGAGGGAGAGAATCTCGGCATCTCGCCAGCGAATTTGTACTACGGCCCCTTTCCCTCGCGCGCGGTTGCGGAGAAATTCGCGAGCGATGCTCTCGATTTTTTCAAGATGCGGCGCTGCGTGGAAGATCTTCATCCCCACCCTTCGTTCCCGGGTTGCGTCTACTCCGAGATGAAAATGTGTCTGGCTCCGTGCTTCAAAGGCTGCACCGATGACGAGTATCGGCATGAGGTCGCACGCGTAAAAAAGTTCTTCGACACGCAAGGGCAGTCGCTGATCCGTGAGTTTTCCGAGCAGCGCGATCGTGCTTCGGCTGATCTTGCCTTTGAAGACGCGGCTGCGATTCATGCAAAGCTCGAGAAACTCAAGCCGCTAGTGGGGCAGCTGCCGGAGATTGTGCGCCCGCTCGATCAACTGCAGGCGCTGATCATCCAGCCCGGGGTTCCCTTGGCAGGCGCCAACCACAGCCAGTCGGTTTCGCTTTTCTGGTTTAGCGCATGCACGTTAAGCGGGCCTCTGCCGTTCAGTATTGCCCCCGTCGCCGAATCCCGCTCGATGGAGTCTCGTGTGGAGGAAGCGATTGGGAACTTCGCGGCCTCAAGGCCGGCCACCCTCAGCGAGCGCAGCGAGCACCTCGCAATCCTCAAGCGCTGGCATTACCGCTCGACCCGAGTGGGCGAGATATTCCTGGCCGATCCGAATGGACAATGGCCGATGAGGCGCATCGTGCGGGGAATCGGCCGGGTGGCAAGAGGCGAGAAGCCTCAGGAGGCAACCCCAACATTTTCTGCGTCGCAGTCTTCGCCCGAACCATCCTAAAGGCTCCATGATCAACGTCTGATCTTCTTTGTCGTCTTTGTTCCCCCCTGCACCCTTCCTGCTCCACCCTTAGGCGTACGGCTTGCCAAGGAGACCAAAGCACGAGAAGAAGATCTAAGGAGGATTTACGGAAAAGGATCACTCTCTTCGAACCCACCTCGTCGAATTACTCGATGGCGGGCAGGCGCACGCCACCTTCGACCAGGTGATCACTGATTTCCCAGCCAGGGTTCGCGGCGAAATTCCGCCCGGCTTACCCCATTCTGCCTGGATGCTGCTCGAGCACATGCGCGTCGCGCAATGGGACATTCTCGAGTTCTGCCGCAATCCGAAATATAAGCAGCCGAAGTGGCCAGACGACTACTGGCCGAAAACCCAAGCGCCGCCACAAGAGGCAGCTTGGGACCAAAGCGTCAGTTCGTTTCGCGACGATCTCGACCGCATGAAGAAGTTGGTGGCAGATTCTAAGACGGAGGTGCTTGCCAAGATCCCCTGGGGGGATGGCCAGACGGTCCTGCGCGAGGCCATGCTTATAGCCGACCACAATGCCCACCACCTGGGCCAATTGATCGATGTGAGAAGGCTGCTTGGGATCTGGAAGTAACCGCAACCCGGCCTATGACGCCTTGCGTCTGGAATCCAGCAGCGCCATCACCTGCTCGGGATAACGCGTTCCAGCAGCAGCACCGTAGGGAAAAACCTCTTCCAAGCTCCGCAAATCTTCGCGCTCGAGCCTCACCTCGAGCGCGCCGACATTTTCTTCGAGATAGCGGACGTGCTTTGTCCCGGGTATCGGAACGATGTCCTCTCCCTGGGCGAGAGCCCAAGCTAGCGCGAGTTGCGAAACCGTGCAGCTCTTTTCTCGCGCGATGTCTTGAACCTTGTGGACAAGGTCAAGGTTCTTGTGAAAATTTTCGCCTTGGAAACGGGGCCAGTTCCGGCGCTGGTCGCCGGGCTCCAGATCCTCAAACTTCTTCAATTGCCCGGAAAGAAATCCGCGCCCCAGTGGGCTGTAGGCAACGAAACCGATGCCCAACTCGCGGCAGGTTTCAAGAATGCCCTCCTCGGGATCGCGTGTCCACAGCGAGTATTCACTTTGAAGGGCGGTGATGCGGTGAACTTCTGAAGCGCGGGCCAAGGTGTCAACTCCGGCCTCTGACAATCCGAGATAACGAACTTTTCCCTCCCGCACCAGTTCGGCCATGGCACCCACGGTGTCTTCAATCGGGACATTCGGATCGACGCGGTGCTGATAGTACAAATCGATATAAGCTACGCTTAGGCGCTTGAGACTCGCATCGCAGGCACTCCGAACATACTCCGGCCGTCCGTTGATGGCGCGCGAGGCGGGATTGTTGGGATCGCGGACAATGCCAAACTTGGTGGCGAGAATCACCTGGTCACGTCGGCCCGCAATCGCTCTGCCTACAAGGGTTTCATTTTTGAATGGACCGTACATGTCCGCGGTATCGAGGAAGTTGATACCAAGATCGAGCGCACGGTGGATGGTGGCGATTGATTCGCGCTCGTCGCTGGTTCCGTAGAACTCTGACATTCCCATGCACCCGAGGCCGAGTGCAGAAACCGCCGGCCCATAGGTCCCGAGTTGGCGCGTCTTCATCGTTGGTCTCCTCTGTCCGCGAGGAGATTTTAGATGGCCGCGCGCGACTTGGCGACCCCCGCGGCGCTCGTTTATCGGGGCTGGATGGGAGCACCGGCAATGGTCATCTCTGCTTCGCACCGCTGCAGGGCTGAAATACCGCTCATCCCGATATACATGCGGTAGAGGGCGTAGCCGTGGAAGGCGACTGCGAGAAGGTCGCTGAAATAGAGCGCCAGTAATGCATCAAGGGCATAGAGGGCCATGCCGACCAGAAATGCCCACTGCTGACCTTTACGACCGAAGTGCCAAAACAGCACGAAGATACCGGCCACGAAGCCATTGATGACCAGATCAAGCGCAAAACCAGTCCGGCCGACTTGGTGAGCTAAGCCGTCGACCAGCTCGGTAAGGCCAAGTCCGAAGATGAAATGAAGGCCAGCACCGCTCATGGCCAGCACAGAGTTGATGAACGACAACACTCCAACCGTGATGAACCAGCCGGCTCCGACTTTCACCACGCGTTCGGCCCGCAGCTTCCGTTCGACGGCGCTGGCGATCGCAGGTTGCCCTTGACCACTGAGCCCCATACCAGGACTGGACATAGACCCTCCAAAGAAATCCAATTCACGGAAAAGTTCGTGAAATCCTAAGCACAATTGGGGGAGGGGGCAAGCGAAAATTGCCGAGGAACAGTTCAACAAAACCAGGCTCGCGGGTCGAGTTACGAAAGGGAACCTGGCCTAGTTAGAGACGTGAATTGTTGGGTTTGCAGCGGCGGTGACCTCGCCGATCTCTCGGGACGAAACACCTGAAGCTCGCAGCTTTTCTACCAAAGCATCCGCTGATTCCGGGGCAACGGCGGCGAGGAGCCCCCCAGCGGTCTGGGGGTCGAACAGGATCGTTCTGAGGTCTTCGCTTACGTTTTCGCTGTAGCTCACAAGACATTCTGCAAAATCACGGTTTGCTCTGAGCCCCCCGGGGATATGCCCGTCGGCGATCGATTCGAGCGCCCCGGCGAGAAGCGGCAGCCGGGAGGCGCGAATCTGCGCTGAAACATTTTTCGAGGCGAGAAGCATTTCGCGAAGGTGCCCGATCAGGCCAAAGCCGGTCACATCGGTGAGCGAGTGGACACAAGAAGTGCCGCCCGCCGTCAGTCGTAGATCCTCCGCAGCGAACGGGGAACGATTCCCCCGCTCGGACTCGCTCTCTTCGCTTCGACCAGCCTGTTCGTCGCTTGCCGAAGGGCGGGAATTTTCGAAGTTAGAGATCACTTCTGCTGCGGCTTTATTCAACGTGGTCATAGAGGCGACCGCAGCATCAATCCAGCCTTTCTGCGCCTTCTCTTGCTTCAGCGCGGTCGAGATCACGCCCGTGCCCAGAGCTTTTGTCAGAATCAATCGATCCCCGGGCCGAGCACCACCGTTCTGAAGCACCTTCCTGGGGTTCACGACGCCAGTCACCGAATAACCAAACTTTGTCTCCTCATCCCGGATGCTGTGTCCCCCGATGACAGTGCAGCCGGCCTCGATCATTTTCGACAGTCCGCCGGAGAGGATATGTTCGAGGATTTCAAGATCGGCCTTTTCCGGAAAGCAGACCATCGCCAGCGCCGTCAGGGGGCGGCCACCCATGGCATAGACATCGCTCAGAGAATTGGTCGCCGCGATCTGACCGAAGGTGTAGGGATCATCCACAATCGGCGTGAAGAAATCGACTGTCTGCACCAGCGCCGTATCGGGCCCGAGTTGATACACTCCGGCGTCGTCGGCGTGATCGAAGCCAACGAGAACGTTCGGATCATGTTGCCGGGCTAATTTCCCAAGCACCTTGTCCAGCACCGCCGGACTCAGCTTGGACGCTCAACCCGCGGCTTTGACCGTCGCGGTGAGCCGGAACTTTTCACGAGTCATGAAGGAATTGTAAGGGAAGAGGCGCTTGCCTTGAGGGCGGAGGCAGGGAAACCTGCAGCCCACTGCCCTACCGCGTGGTCACACCTGTAATCTGCAGATCCGGCTGCCCCTGGTTCCACTGGTCACTCAAATGTTGTTCAAAGATGAGGCGAAACAAGCTGCTCTGTCCCGAAGCCAGCGGCACGGCGGAAAGGTCAGCGGTGTCGGGATAGGGGCCGGTAGTCCTGAGAACTTTGATCGGCACTTCTTCTACTTGCGCGATTTGTCCGTACGTATCTCGAAAAGTAACCCGGACTTCGGCGTGGGTAACCGTTTTATCCCCGGTGTTCGATAGCGTGCCATCCACGTAAGTAACGGTGGCCCCAACAAAGTTTTGCGCTTGGCTGAGTTTTAAATCCGAAATCTTCAGGTTGGCTGCATAAGCTGGCGGCGGAGTTGGGGGAATTGGCTTTTCGCGCAGGGCCAGGGCGACGATTCCCGCCAGAAAGACAATGACGGCAATCGCAGCCAGGATGGTTCTCCTGCTGGTATCGCGCGGTTCTAGGGTTGGCGTTGGCTGGAGAAAGCCGCCCATGCACGATGATTATAGTCCGCAGCTCCGAACTTATCGGTCGGCTGCAGATTCATCCCGCGTAATCAGGAAAGCAACGATGAACAAAACCCCCAAGAGCAGATCCACGCCAGCGAACACCATATCCGACCCGTGAACGCGCGCTTGCGAATACAACACCAGCATCGCAATGCCATAACTAAACTTCTCGAGCACGGCGGGGATCATCACATACCGGAGTCTCGCCGGATATTTTGCGATGATCAGGAATGCGATCTGCCAGGCTAGTCCTGCACCCACGATCCCGTAGTAAAACGCGGGGTGATTGGCGGCGGGTCTTTCCGACCAATGAGGTCGAAGATGGAATACAGGGGTGTTAGTACCGGTAGACCCCAGATTCCGGCGATCAGAAATACGACTCTTGCGAATCGCACTTATTCCCCACCGACCGTGAGGCCATCGATGCGAAGGGTCGGGGCAGCCACCGCTCCACGGAACTCAAGATCATTGGCTACCTCGGAGATATGCATGAACATGTCTTTTAGATTCCCCGCGACTGTGATCTCTTCGACGGGATAGGCCAATTCGCCCTTTGAGATCCACATCCCCGATGCCCCGCGTGAATAATCGCCGGTGACAAGATTCACCCCCATGCCCAGCAACTCGGTAACATAGAGTCCTTCTTGAATGTCCCCGATCAGTTGCTGAGGAGTGCGCGATCCGGGTTGCAGGAAGTAATTGCCCGGGCCGATGCCAGGAGTGCCCGCCAGCCCGCGTGATGCATTCCCCGTCGTCTTCAGCTTCAGCTTCTTTGCGGTGTAAGTGTTGAGCAGATACGAGGCGAGCACACCTTGATCGATCACCACGGTGCGGCGCGTGGGCACGCCTTCGCCGTCGAAAGGACTGGTTCCAAAGCCACCAACCACCGTTCCGTCGTCAATCACGGTGACTCCGGTTTCCGCAATTTTCTGCCCCAGCTTTCCCGCCAAAAACGATGCGCCCCGGTAAACCGAGTCCCCATTTACGCCTTCAAAGATGTGTTCCAGGATGGAGGTCGCTACCAGCGGATCGAAGATCACTGGCACCTGCTGCGTCTTCACCTTGCGTGCCCCCAATCGGCGCAGGGTGCGTTTTGCCGCCACCCTGCCGACATGCTCAGGGGATTCCAGACGTCCCAAACTGCGCGCGACCGAATACCAGTAGTCGCGCTGCATGGCTCCGTTTTCATCTTGCGCGATCGGAACCGCTGAAACCGAACAATAAGAGCGGCGATACTCGCCTAAGAAGCCGAGCGAATTGGCCAAGATCTTGTGCCCGGTAGCCGCATCGAAGGATCCGCCGTCGGAGTTCTTGATCCGCGGATCGGAATCAAGCGCAGCCTTCTCTGCGCGCCTGGCATGGTCGATTCGTTCCTGACCTGGCAGGGAGTAAACATCCGAAGAATAAAGATCGAGTTCACCGGGAATCGATCCCAACTGCTCCTGTTCCGGAATCCCGGCAAACGGGTCCTCGGAGGTGATCTTTGCCAGCTCCACCGCGGAGCTGAGCATGCGGTCCAGCCCGGCGCGGGAAAAGTCGCTCGAATGAGTGTTGGCGGAGCGCTTTCCGAAAAATACCCGCACGCCAATGGCTTTCGATCCGGATTCCTTCAGAGTTTCGACCTGGCCGAGACGCACCAGGGTGGAGAATTCGTCGCCTTCGCGAATGACGCACTCCGCAGCCGTGGCGCCGTTTTGCATGGCGCGAGTGACCATCTCCTTGGCCAGGGACTTCAAGTCAGTTTCAGTTTGCGGTTCGAGAGTTGTTTGGGACATAAAAACCTGTTTTCAGCATAGAGACACAATGGGGCAGAGAGAACAAGCCAGCCAGGCAACGGGTGCAGAGCATGCGATGTTCGATCGTCTAAGCCGTTCACGCCTCTCTGTCTCGCCGTCGAAAGCGCTCCTCTACTGCATGAAGCCGCCAGGGTCTTTCCTGGCGGTACCGCCAACTGTCATGCGGTCCAGCTTCGTTGTGGGCATCCCGACGCCAACCGGAACGGCTTGTCCGTCCTTCCCGCAGGTGCCGATGCCTTCGTCGAGCCGGAGGTCGTTTCCAACCATCGAAACGTGCTTCAGCGCCTCGGGGCCATTGCCGATCAAGGTCGCGCCCCGGATCGGAGCCGTGATCCTGCCGTCTTCGATCAGATAGGCCTCGGACGCGGAGAAGACGAACTTGCCGTTCGTGATATCCACCTGGCCGCCGCCGAAGTTCACGGCGTAAATGCCATTCTTCACCGAGCGAATGATGTCCTCTGGCGCATCGTCGCCGGCCAGCATGTAGGTATTCGTCATGCGCGGCATGGGAATGTGCTCGTAACTCTCGCGGCGTCCATTGCCGGTGTTGGCCATGCCCATTAACCTCGCCGATAGCTTGTCGCTGAGATACCCTTTCAGAATTCCGTTTTCGATAAGGACGTTTTCCTGGGTGGTATTGCCTTCGTCATCCACGTTCAGGGAACCGCGGCGCCACGGCATGGTGCCGTTGTCGACGACAGTGACCTTCGCGCTCGCAACCGGCTTGCCGATCAGTCCCGCGAATGCAGAAGTCTGTTTGCGGTTGAAGTCGGCTTCCAGACCATGGCCCACCGCCTCATGCAACAGCACACCCGGCCACCCCGGACCGAGCACCACTTCCATTTCCCCTGCCGGCGCCTCACGAGCATCGAGTTGCAAAATGGCCTGACGCGCAGCCTCTTGCGCGAAGTATTCGGGAGTCTTCTCGCCGAAGAAGAAATCAAGCGCGACCCGACCACCGCCGCCGGCACTTCCGCGCCCAGAATTGGTGTCATTTTTCGCAATGCAGGAAACGTTCATGCGAGCCAAAGGTTGCGAGTCTTCGGCAAAGGTACCGTCGGATCCAACCACTAGAATATTTCTGAGCTCGTCGGCGTAGCTTGCGCGCACCTCTTTGATTTGGGGATGGTAGGCACGAGCCGCTGCATCCGCCCGCATCACCAGCTCAACCTTCGCGGTGATCTCGGCATCCACCGACGGCAGAGTCACGGGATACAGGCTGCGGGCTGGCTTCTGCTGAAATCCCGCGCTCTGGGTTTTCGCCGGCGCGCTGGCAATGAGCGCCGCGGTTCGTGCGGCATGCAAGATCCGCTCGGGCGAAAGGTCATCCGTATAGGCATATCCGGTACGCTCTCCGGAGATGACCCGCACCCCACACCCCGCCGAAATTCCTTGCGAGGCCGACTTTACCATCGATTCATCCACGCTCAGTGAGGTCGATGACAGGTACTCAAAGTACAGGTCGGCATAGTCGCCGCCCGCCGACAAGGCCGCCCCGAGGTAGCGTTCGAGGTCGCGGTCGGTCAGTCCATAATGCTGAAAGAAAAAGGGCTTATTGTCCACGCTGATTAGATGGCCTCCGTGTCAGGAAGGACTCGCGCTCCTTCCTCCATTATCCCATAGAGCCTTCTTCAGCCCACCTCACCAGGATGCGAAGCGGGGGATTCGACTCCGCTCGACACTGGCCATTGCGCTCGGTTTCCCGGTGTCGTAACATGTCCGCCAATCAAAGTTCGTGCTCTCACCTGAAGCGGCCAATCCGTGCCGAATCCGTGGGCGAAGGGACTGGGAAGCATGCCAACCACTTCGAATCTGATGGCAGGGGACCGTGTCGGCAACTATCAAATTCTGGCGCTCATCGGCTCCGGCGGCATGGGAGTGGTGTACCGCGCGCTCGATCTGAAGCTCCAGCGCACGGTCGCATTAAAGGTCCTTCCCGACGAAGTCATCGGCTCCCCTTCCCAGAAAGAACAGTTCCTGCGGGAAGCACGGACCGCATCTTCTCTCGATCACCCGAACCTGGGAGTAATTCACGGAATCGAGGAGACCCCGGACGGGCACACTTTCATCGTGATGGCGTACTACGATGGCGAGACGCTCGCACGCCGGCTCATGCGTGGCCCGCTTCCCGTCGAAGAGGCCACTGCAACGGCCATTCAGATGGCCCGCGGTCTGGCGGAGGCGCACAGGAAAGCCATCGTTCACCGCGACATCAAGCCCTCGAACGTGATCCTCACTCAGCAGGGGGTCGCAAAGATTGTGGACTTCGGGCTGGCACGCGTTAGTTCCTCTTCCCTCAGCACGCAATCGCTGACCACATCGGGGACGATCGGCTACATGTCACCCGAGCAGACCATGGGCAAGCCTGTCGACCAGCGCACTGACATATGGGCCCTCGGAGTGGTGATCGGGGAGATGTCGACCGCCTCGAATCCGTTTCAGCGCGATTCGGCTGCGGCCACGATCTTCGCAATTCTGAATGAAGCACCGGTATTGCCCGAGGAACTTCCCGTCGAACTCAGAAGGATCATCTATCACGCGCTCTCAAAGGACGCTGCCACCCGTTATGCAAGCTGCCAAGAGGTCCTCAACCATCTCGAAACGTTCCGGGAACAGCTGGCTCAAGGAATTACGCATCCTCAGCATTTCCGCAGGTCGAACCTGAAGCAAACCATCGATCGAGCATCGGTTCCGATGATGGGAGTTATGCGGGCGCGAAGCAAGAAGCGCTGGTGGATGGCGGGTGCGGCGGGCGCTTTGGCTGCCATCGTCGCCGTGTCTACAATTCCGGGTGCGCGCAATCGCTTCTTCGGACATCGCGAAGAGCACGTTGCGGTGTTGCCGCTTGAAAACGTCGGGAACAATCCTGCGAACGAAGCTATCTCGCAGGGATTGATGGAAAGCCTCACCAGCCGGCTCAGCAATCTCGATATCGGTCAGCAGAGCTTGTGGGTAGTGCCGGCAAGTGAGGTCCGGCGGCAGAAGATCACCGATCCTGGTTCCGCTCGGCGTCAACTGGGTGCCACGCTGGCAGTTACCGGCAGTATTCAGCGCGACGGGCAGCAGGTCCATCTCACGGTGAACTTGGTTGATACACAAACCATGCGCCAAGTCGGCTCCGCCGCCCTCGATGACCGCGCTGGGGACATTGCTTCGCTCCAGGATGAAGCGGTTGCTCGTCTGGCCCGGCTCATGCACATCAATGTGACCGCAGCCATGCTTCACGATACCGGCGGCACCATCACCCCGGCAGCTTATGAGGATTACCTGAGCGCGCTCGGTTCTATGCAGCGTTACGACAAGCCGGGCAACCTGGATGCAGCCGTCACCGCGCTCAATCGGGCGATCAAGACCGATCCTCGGTTTGCGCTTGGGTATGCAGCCCTGGGGCGGGCGTATCAATTGAAGTATGCGGTTGATCGAACTCCGCAGTGGATCGACGAAGCCCTGGCCAACTGCAAACGCGCCCTTGAACTGGATGATCGGCTTTCTGCGGCTTATGTCACGCTGGGGCTGCTTCACGATGATTCCGGTCACTACGACCTGGCAACGCAGGAGTTTCAGCACGCTCTCGTACTGAATCCTCGGGACGCGGAGGCGCTCAATGGCATTGGTTTGAGCTACGAAAAGGCCAACCAGCTGAAGCAGGCGGAAGCAGCGTTTCAGAAAGGGATCGCCCTGCGCAGTGACGACTGGAACACGTATAACTCTCTCGGTCTTTTCTACTATCGGCAAGGCAGATATCGCGACGCGGTTGAACAATTCGAACGTGCAGCAAAGCTTACCCCTGACAATGCCGCCGTATACAGCAACATGGGTCTGGCATACGTCAACATGAGCGACCCAAAGGTAATTCCCCAGGCTGAGGCGGCGCTGAATAAGTCGATTGAACTGAGCCCTTCCTATCCCGCCTATGCCAACTTGGGTTTGCTCTACAGCCAGGAAAAGCGCTTTGAGGAATCCGCGGCTGCGACTGAGAAGGCCCTTCAGTTGAATGATCAGAATTACCGAGTGTGGGAAAACCTTGCGGTGGCCTACGAGCGTCTCGATCAGAAAGACAAAGTCGCTGCGGCGCGTGAACGCGAGCTCACCCTGGTGGAAGCGACGGCCAAAAACCAGCCCAAAGACGGGGAGTTGCAATCTTATCTCGGGTTGCTCTACGCGAAGAAAGGTATGCGGGACGACGCGGCGCGCCATCTGCAAACTGCGCTTGCGCTCGCTGGACAGAATCAGGAGGTTCTTGAAAACGTTGCCGAGGGATTCGAACACTTGGGACGTAGGCGAGAAGCCGTGCAATACCTCGAACAAGCTGTGGCGAAAGGCTATCCCATGGAAGATTTAAGAACCAATCCAGCAGTGGCAAGCTTGTTAGCCGATCCAAGTTTTAGGGCCAAGTAATCGACACCAAACAAACTAAGGAGAAAGACAATGGCAGCAGAACCAATTCCAATGCCGGAAGACAGCACGCAAGTCACGATTAACTCCGATGGCAGCGTTTCAGGGGACGTTTCTGTGAACAACGGTGGCGTCGTCAAGTTCCAGGTAAGCGGATATCCGAATGACCCTCAGACGGGTGCACCTTACAACCTGTGCATTGTCACCATCAACTCGTCCAACATCAGCTGGTTGACAATTCCTGATGGAGGGCAAAACGGCATCACCGTGGGGAGCGGTGGGCACTGAGGGAGAATGGCTAATGGTTTTGGGGAAAGCAATTCCCCTTGGGATCAATCCACATCGATGCCGTTAAAGACCTTGGGCGGCCCCGGAAGGCCGCCCAATGCTTTTTTGAGTCCGCTGCCTCTAATTCCTCTTACGCTGGCGCCGGATGCTCGCCTCCCTTGGCCAGTCCCGGACGTCCGGGTTCCGGCTTGAGGACTTGCTGCATTCCGTTGTCATCGCCCTTCGACGGTGGCGTGATCTTCGGCAGTTCCTTGCCGTCGATGATCATCTTGATCTCGTTGGCGTCGAGGACTTCGCGTTCGAGCAAAGCCAACGCAATTCGAACCAGAGTGTCGTGGTTGGAAGCGAGGATTCCCTTTGCCGTTTCGTAGCCCTTACCCACCAGCCGCTTTACTTCCTCGTCAATCTTGATCGCCGTAGCCTCGCTGTAGTCGCGGTGCTGGGCAATTTCGCGTCCGAGGAAGATCTGCTCTTCTTTCTTGCCGAAGGTCAGAGGTCCAAGATCACTCATGCCGAATTCGCAGACCATCTTGCGGGCCATTTCGGTGGCTCGCTCGATGTCATTGCCTGCGCCGGTGCTCATCTGGTTCAGGAAAATCTCCTCTGCCAGACGGCCGCCCATCATGATTGCGATCATGGTCTCAAGGTATTCCTTGGTGTAGTTGTGCTTGTCATCGATCGGCAACTGCATGGTCACGCCAAGCGCCATGCCACGAGGAATAATCGTGACCTTGTGCAAGGGGTCGGAATTGGGCAGCTTGGCGGCAACCAGAGCGTGGCCACCTTCGTGATACGCGGTCACCTTCTTCTCCTCGTCGGAGAGCAGGAGGGACTTGCGTTCCACCCCCATCAGGACCTTGTCCTTGGCTAATTCGAAGTCATACTGCAGCACCGCCTTGCGGTTCTGACGGGCAGCCGCGAGCGCTGCCTCGTTCACCATGTTGGCCAGGTCGGCGCCGGAAAAGCCAGGCGTACCTCGTGCCAATACTGACAATTCCACATCGTCCGCCAATGGAATCTTTCGCGTATGCACCCGCAGGATTTCTTCGCGCCCGCGCACGTCGGGGCGGTTCACTACCACCCGGCGGTCAAACCGGCCGGGCCGCAGCAGAGCCGGATCGAGCACGTCCGGACGATTGGTTGCAGCCATCAGAATGACGCCTTCGTTCGACTCGAAACCGTCCATTTCTACCAGTAATTGGTTCAGCGTCTGTTCGCGTTCGTCGTGTCCACCGCCGAGACCGGCGCCCCGATGACGTCCCACGGCGTCAATCTCGTCGATGAAGATGATGCAGGGCGCGTTCTTCTTGCCTTGTTCGAATAGGTCGCGAACGCGGCTAGCGCCTACTCCGACAAACATCTCCACAAAGTCCGACCCGGAAATCGAAAAGAAAGGAACATTTGCTTCGCCCGCGACCGCCCGGGCCAGCAGCGTCTTGCCGGTTCCAGGAGGTCCCACCAGCAACACGCCCTTGGGGATGCGTCCGCCGAGCTTTTGGAACTTCTGGGCCTCGCGCAAAAACTCAATAATTTCCCGTAATTCCTCTTTCGCCTCATCCACGCCGGCAACGTCCTTGAACGTCACCTTTTTTTGCTGCATGGAGAGCAGACGCGCGCGGCTCTTGCCGAATGAGAGTGCCTTATTCCCACCGGTCTGCATCTGGCGAATCATGAAATACCAGAGCGCCGCCAGAAGTCCCAACGGGAGCAGCTGGATAATCCAGCCCCAACTCCCGCTGCTTACATCCTGAAACGTTGCCTGCACGCCCTTGTCGTGCAGCATCTTGATCATTTCCGGGGTGAAATAATTCATGTTCGGCGCGATCAGATGGAAAGCGGACCCATCGGTCTTTTTCCCCTTAATCTCCGCGCCCGTAACATTGATTTCCTTGATCGCACCCTGTTCCACGTCGGTCATGAACTGGGTTATGTTCATTTCCTGCACTTTTTGGCCGGACTGGGCCTGCTTCACAAACACCCAGAGCACCACGGCCGAAAAAATGATTACCACCCAAAAAATGATTGTTTTTGCAGTTGAATTCACTAAAAGACTCCTGAGGAGGTCGCCTTGTCCCTCATCCCCGCTCAACCCCCACTGGGCGGCTCCTGCGGAAAACTGTCAAAGTCCAGCCATCTGCTGGAAAGCACATCTCTCCAATCGGTTAGATGCCGCCGACGGAAATCGGATTGAGAAAATGCAACCTACGTCATTCTACCGCTCGATTGGGCAAAATGCCGGCTGTTGTTGAAATAACTTAGGTCACCCGGGCCGTGTCCTTGCAGGCCTCTTAATGGCGGTTTTTATGCCTCAGAACTCCCGCAACTGCCGCACCGTCTCGACCAACCGTCGAGAGGCATAGTCAACCTCCCCTTCGGTTGTAAACCGGCCCAAACCGAAGCGGACAGAGGCTTGGGCCATCTCATCGGTCATTCCCATCGCCTTCAGAACATGGGAGGGCTCCGTGCGATCGGAGGTGCAAGCTGCTCCGCTTGAGACCGCAAGGTCATCGATCGCGGTCAAAAGATCCTCTCCCTGGACCCCGGTAAAGCTCATGTTGAGGTTCCCTGGCAGACGCTCGGCCGCCGAGCCATTGATCGAGACACCGTCGAGTTCGGCCATAATCTGGTCGCGGAGCCGGTTCCGCAGCCCTGCGATCCGGCAAGACTCTTCCGGAAGTCCCTGTGCCGCCAGTTCGCAAGCCTTGCCAAGTCCCACAATCCCGGGCGAATTCAGGGTTCCTGAACGCATCCCGTGCTCGTGTCCTCCGCCGTGAATCTGCGGCACCAGGTGCCCACCAAGACCCTTGCGAAGGTACAAAGCTCCGACACCTTTCGGAGCGTAGAGTTTGTGACCCGAGATGGAAAGTAGATCAATGTTCTCGTGAGCGACATCGAGCGGAACTTTCCCGACCGCCTGCGCGGCATCTGTGTGGAACAGGATTCCGCGTTCCCGGCAGATCTGCCCGATCCCGGCAGTCGGCTGGAGCACCCCGGTCTCGTTGTTCGCCGCCATGATCGTTACCAGAATCGTGTCGCGGCGCAACGAGCTGCAAAACTGGTCCAGATCGATCCGCCCATCTCGACCGACGGGCAAGAACGTTACTTCAAACCCGCAAGATTCCAGGTGCTTGCATGTGTCAAGCACTGCCTTGTGTTCGGTAAGAACTGTCACCAAGTGACGTCCGGATTCGCGCCTTGCTTCCGCGACGCCCTTGATCGCTAGGTTGTCGCTTTCCGTAGCTCCCGAGGTGAAGATGATTTCTTCCGGCTCCGCCCCGATCAGTGCGGCCACTTGATGTCTGGCAAGCTCTACCGCCCGGCACGCCTCCCATCCGTAAGCATGGCTCCGGCTGGCAGGATTGCCGAACTTGGCTTCGAAGTAAGGCAACATTACTTCGAGTACCCTCGGATCAAGCGGAGTGGTCGCGTGATAATCGAGGTACACGGGTAGCTTCAGGGGGTTCGCAGGAACCGATTCCCTCCCCGCGGATGGTGGCAAAGCCGCCTCGGTATGCATAGGAACTAGTATCCATTTTCCTGCTTGACAATTCCACGCCGGCGGCTAAAAATACCGCCAAATTCCGGCGAAGATCCGTCCGGGTGACGCTACGCCTGGCGCTCGCCAAAGAACCCCGGAATCTATGAGTCCATCCAGTTCGCCTCAGCCTCCCCAGAAGATCGACCGTTCCCAGTGCAAACACCCGCGGGTTAAAATCGTCGCCCGCGAAGAAGACTCCGAGTTTGTGGAATGCGTGGAGTGCGGCGAGGTGTTTGAGTCCAGTGAATTCAAGGACATGAATATCGAAGAGACCAAGCTCAAGGAAACCATCTAGGGCTCGAGGCTTCCAAGCGCCGAGATAACCGCGGAATCTCGCCTCGAGCAGAAGAACCGAGAAGCTGCGGCTAAGAACCCTTGATGCCGGCTCTATCTGAGCGCCAGCCCCGCTTCCGCTGAAAAGTCCATCGGAGCCAATTGCCCGGCCAAAAACTTGGGGTACGCAGCGGCTGCGATCATGGCCGCATTGTCAGTCGATAGCGGGCGGGATGGAAAAAACACCGGCAGTCCTTGTTCTGCAGCCTCCCGCTCGAACGTCTCTCGAAGTTCTCCGTTCGCCGCGACGCCACCGGTGACAAACAGCGTCGCTACATCGTACTCACGCGCAGCCGCTAGAGTCTTCGTCACCAGATCGCCTACGACCGCCCGCTGAAAGGAGGCAACGAGGTCAAGGGTTTGCTGGTCGCAATTTGCCAGATAGTCTTCCAACTTCGGCTTCGCGATTCGTGAGAAAACCTTGCGCCTCTCCTCGACCGCGGCCGCCATGTTGTGGGTTTCGACGTAGCGAAGAACGGCGGTCTTGATCCCACTGTAGGAGAAATCGAAACGGGGCCGGCGATCCGAATGGAATTCGGCCCTACTCTTCGACTCCTTGCCCGGGCTTTGCAGTCGCCGGTCGGGATGCTTGATCTGCGATAGAGGAAACTTCACGGCGTGCCGATTCCCGTGCTTAGATAAACGATCAATCACCGGCCCGCCCGGATAGCCTAAGCCGAGCAGCTTGGCGGCTTTGTCGAAAGCCTCTCCGGCCGCATCGTCGCGGGTGTGGCCGATGTTCTCATAACTCCAACCATCGCCATTTTGCCCGGCCAGATAAAGATGCGTGTGTCCGCCTGAAACCACCAAAGCCAAAGCCGGAAACTGCAGCTCCCGATTTCCGTTCTGCCGCTCCTCAAGCAGCACAGCATGAATGTGCCCCTCGAGGTGATTGACGGCAATTAATGGCTTGTCCAGGGCGTATGCCAGCGCTTTCGCATAGCTGATTCCGACCAGAAGCGACCCGGCGAGTCCCGGCCCTTGCGTCACCGCCAGAGCGTCAATCGTCTCGAAGCTCTTTCCCGCTTCCGCGAGCGCTTGCTTGACCACGGGCACAATCGCACGCAAGTGTTCCCTCGACGCCAGCTCAGGCACCACTCCGCCATAAGGTTGATGGGTAGCAATCTGCGAGGCAACCACATTCGAGATCATCTGCTCGCCCGAGCGCACCACGGAGGCCGCGGTTTCGTCGCAAGAGCTTTCAATGCCGAGAATAAAAGTATCGGGCATGGACTTCTTGATGATATCGAAGGCTGGGCTGGAAAGCATGTTGGGAAGCTTGGGGGTTGTCGAGGGCGCCAGATCGCCGAGCTACCGGTCGTTGGGTTCGTCGGAGGGACCTGCTGCGCTGCGCACGCGATTGGTGCGTACCAGTTGAGGGGACAAAGGGTGTGGCTTCAGGGAAGCGGTTTTCACAAATCGGTAGAATCGCGGCTGACCCCTGTGCTTCCAGTAGCGGGCGGTGTAGTCGTCGACGCCCGCCCCGGTACTGAGAACGCTGAAGAACAGGTGCCGAGACGGTTTGATCACGATTCCGACGTGGCCGCGCCAGACAACCAGATCACCCGGTTCCGGTTTCTTGACACGCTGAAACCCCTCGACCCCGGCATAGAGATCGGACGACGGCGCATACGGGTAAGAAAAGCCCGCTTGTTGGTAGATGGCGTGAACCAGGTGGGAACAGTCAGGCTCAGCATCTCGAAGCTTGGAATTGAGTGCGGCAGCGATGACCGATAGCCGGTCGTCTTCGGTGAGGGATCCCTTTGCGCTCGCCTCCCTCAGATCGGATTCGGCCGGAGGCGCCCCCGAGTCAGCCTTGATTGCTGAGTGCTTCTGCGCAATCGCGGCGCCCACGCCAAGCCAAAGTATAAGAGCGAGTTTTCTTGCCGCCCGCATTGACCCATTTTGGATGCAGATAGAGGAAAGAGGGCAGGTTACGGGCGTTCTAATGGTGGGTTTCGATAGACGGGTTCGACCAGCCCCTTCGTGCCCCCGCCCTAAGTCCTTACAGTTCTAGGCTCCCGCCGCCGTCGCTTTGGCCACGTCCTCGACTACCTCCGGCGCCATCTCTTCCTCATCGAGCACCTGCACCCGGCGGGCGGCGATGTTTACCGGCTCCAGCCGGAGAATGTCTCCCCGGCTAACCTCAATTTGAAAGCGGAACCAATCCGTTCGGTACAGGCGGCCGGAGGCATAAAACGTAACCGACGCGGCTACCTGCCCGTCGTAGTCATCCCCCGTACAGGTAAATAGATGCTTGCCCAATTCCTCCGTCCAGGTGCAGCCACCGACCAGGGGTTCATTCATGAACGAGCGCAGGGCTGGTACGGCCATCGAGAGCTGGCGCAATTGCACCATTTGCAGCAGGACGGAAATGCGCGCCAGGTTGGTCACCACGATCCGGGTTTGACGGTTGCTGGTTCGCTCGAGCTTCACGTGCAACTCGGGCGACCACTGCCGCTCGAACTCCTCGCGCGCCAAGGCCAAGCTCTTGTCGGTGGTTTCGGCGTAGCGCAGTGTGGCCCGCGCCAAAATGATGCTTAGGATGGTTGTTGTCACTGTGGCTAGCAGCGGAATGTAGGCCACGATGACTTGAAAAGGAATGCTGTGCTGGCTGAACCATTGGGTAAGCATGGAGGGCTTCCTCGAGTTGTTGGCTCTGTCATTTCTGGGGGAGTTCGGTAAGTCTAGCCAATACCGAGACCCCGAGCACAGATACCTGAAGGGCTAAGGCGGGGATGAGCGGAAGGCCGTCAGAGAGCGAGAGTTCCAGCACTCCCAGATTGATCGATCGGACAATAGAGGAGAACGCCCGCTGCTCAAGAACTCGGATTGACCTTAAGATCGGCTATTGGTTCTTCCCAGGTGAAACGGCGATTGCCTTCCCGTTGTGATAGGTCACATTCCAGCTCTGTCCGCCGTTTGGATAGTCGAGGGTTTTATCCTCTTCGCTGCCGCCCTGCTCCATCAATCCCACCCCGATCGCAAAGCCGACCTCGATCTCGCTCATCCCCGGCTTCGCCTGGTGCTGATCAATCGCCTGCCACACATCCGCTGGCCAGTGCTTGTAAAGTTGATGTGGATCTTCGAAAAACAACATGTCGTTGCTGAAGAACTTGAAATCTTGGTTCTTTTCGCGACCCACACTGGTTGCGTAGAGCTTTCCCTGGCGTTCGAATACAGCCATCACCTCGCTCCCGCCACCCGATGCAGGTTGCAGGTACACGTTCTTGATGTCCAGCTTTTCAAGCGGCAAGAGTTTCCCCATCTCGCGCGTCATATCGGCGCGATGACTGGAGCGATCGAAGGCGTAATAAGGGTAGTAGTAGCCGACCTTGACCCAGGCCGGTTGGGCCGTCAACTCTTGCTTGGCTGTTTTTAGATCGTAGGCATACGTTTTCTTCGGGGTCACCATGTAATCGGGATTCAACCCCGGCGCTTCTTGCTTCACCGGCTCTTTGGCCGCTTCGCGCCGTTCATAGAAAATCCAAGCGACGCGAATTGCCGCTATCACCATGGCAAGGATAAGAACGAGCTGAATCTTTTGGCGGGTGCTTGCTTCCACTCGGCCTCCTGCAGGCACTTAGGACAATCACCGTGCCTCACGAACCTTGACTCATCGAAGGATGCGAATCCTTACTTCCCCTGGCTCTTTTTCCTGGCTGCCTCAAATTCGTCTCCCGCCTGCCATCCCGCGGGTTTCGATTCAGATGCTGCCGCCCACCCCAGAGCAAATCCGAAGCGTGCCATGACCATGTCGCCCGTGAAATCCATGTTGGCATCGTATTCATCGCTCGGCTGATGATAGTGCTTGTTGGTGTATTCCTCAGCCTGATGCATCCCCCAGTCGGTGCTGTGGTGCTTGTACTTCATCCCTTCGTTGATCGAAAAAGAAGGTACCCCGACGCGCGCCAGGGAGAAATGGTCGGAGCGGTAATAGTGGCCAGCCTCGGGATGGGAGTCGGGCTCGATCGCCAGGCGGAAGGCCCGGGCCATGGCATCGACGGTGGGATAGAAGGTGGTTCGTTCGGCTCCTGATACTTCGACTTCTTCCGGTTCGCCCAACGGCGGGATGTCGTCATAGTTCAGGTCCAATGAAATCTTGCCTGCCGGAACCGGGGGATGCTCGCCCAGATATTGCGAGCCAAGCAGGCCCTGCTCTTCGGCCGTGACCGATGCAAACAGAATCGACCGCCGTGGTTTCGACGGTGATTGCGCAAATACACGCGCCAGTTCCAGCAGAATCCCGCAGCCAGTGGCGTTGTCGCGAGCGCCGTTATAGATGTTGTCGCCGGGCATGTCCGGGCGAATTCCCAGATGATCGTAGTGGGCGGTGTACATCACGGCTTCATCTTTCAATTTGGGATCGCCGCCGGGAAGAATTGCCACCACGTTATTCGAAGAGAACGGCCTGACCTTGCTCACCATATGAGCCTTCAGCCGAGCCGGCAGACTTATCGGATGAAAATCGCGCGAATTCGCATCGTCGATCATTCGAGCAATGTCCATGCCGCAGGCCCGGGCCAGCCTCTTTGCGACCTCCAGTTGGATCCAGGACGCGGCCTTTAACTGCGGGCCTTCCGCCTTGAGATACGACTTCTCACCCGAGTTCGAGTTTCGAACCACTTCCCAGGGATAGCTGGCCATTTCGGTTTTGTGAATCAGGATGGCGCCCACCGCGCCTTTCCTGGCTGCTTCTTCGAACTTATAGGTCCAGCGCCCGTAATAGGTAAGCGCGCGCCCCTTAAAGAAGTTGGGATCATCCGAGGTCGGCTCATTCACCAGCATCAGCAGCACCTTGCCGCGAACATCCGCGCCCTTGTAGTCGTCCCACTTGTACTCCGGGGCCTCAATGCCGTAGCCAACGAAAACAATGTCAGCCTCGATGTCGTTGGAGGTGCGCTGCGTCTGGTCGTAAGCAACGTAGTCATCGAGCGCCTTGAGCCGCATGTTGTCGCTCTTAGAGACAAAATCGAATGTCGTTTCCGGAGCGGGGGTGACGCCTACCATGGGAACTTTTTGGAAAAAACTCCCATGCTCGCCTGCGGCTTTGAGACCAGCAAGCTGAAATTGAGTCGCGATGTATTCGGCCGCAAGATCCCCGCCGCGCTGGCCGGTGCCCCGGCCTTCGAGCAGGTCATGCGAGAGAAAGCGCACATCGGCTCGGATATGCTCCGAGTTGATCTTGTTCATGGCCGAGAATACTGCCGGGGGCAGGTGGACAGCCTCGACATTTGCGGACCGCCGGCTCGCACTGGCAATCGCCAGCGACAGAGTAACCACCACGCAAAGAAAAATGCTGGCTATCAGAGCCGGCTTTCGCATTCCCAAACTCCTATCGACGCGGGATACAAAACGCCTATTCTACGGGAGCAGGCAGCAAATTGACGCGAGGCGGTACTCGATTTTCAAGTAGAAGATTGGTACGTGGGCGTGCGTTCAGCGGCCGGCTGGAAGAAGCCGGATGGTTGGGCGTATTCGAGTTGTGAGATCGTCCGCAACCTGCGGACTAGTTTCGCGAGCTTCAACCCGCGCGGAAGTCAGCGATTTGTTCCCCAGGGCTGAAAATCGGCGTCGCGGTTGCCTGATTCGCCTCCGCCGCTTTGTGGGCCATTTGCTCGACATCGGCTTTCACCCATCCGACGCTAGCGATCTCAATCTCGCCATCTTCCGCGATCCAAAAGGCGGTGGGAACATTGGTCAATCCATACGCGCTAGAAACCGGGAAGCTCTTGGTGTCGTCGAGAAGCACCTCAAAAGTGATCCCGAAGCGTTCCAGGAACTGACGAGTATCTTTCGCTGGGTTTTGTGAGATACCGGCGATCGTGACCTTACCGCCGCCATGTGCCTTGTAGATACGCTCCAAGAAAGGCAAGGCGTACTGGCAAACCGGACACGAAATCTTGAAGAACACCAGAAGCACGGGCCCACGCGCTCGCGCCTGTTCTAAGGAAAACTCCGCTCCGCCCTCGATCAGCGGTAGCTCGAACTGGGGAGCGCGGGTCCCCGCAGACAGTGCTGCCATCGTCTTTCCTCCAAATCTACGGCTCAACCAGCCCATTGCAAGCCGCCTTTCCCTGCCTGGTCCCTGAGCTTGCCCGATCCTATTCGATGACGCCGGCTCGCCGGAGGATTTTCTTTGTCAGCCCGGTGAGAGGAAGCGCAGCAAGGCGTGAGTACTTGATCCAAGTGCCTGCGAGTTCCCCCGCAACGCTCAAGACTCGAACCCTATAGTCCGTTACCGTAATGGAGTGCCGAAGGGAAAACAGCAGTTTGTGCTGCGCTGGAACCTCAACCTGCGGCAACTCCCACATCCCCGGCATCAGCTGTTCGTTAGCCCCTCTTTGAACCAGCCGGACCGAATTGCCCCCCTGTTCGAGCGCGTAGGCGATTTCGCGCTTGACCTGCCGGGTTCGCTTCCTCCCTGCAGAATGCCGCCCCCGAGTTCGACAGAAGCTCCGCACCGGGCACGCGAGACAGTTCGGCTCGGCCGGTCGACACACGGTCGCGCCCAATTCCATCATCGCCTGATTGAAGTCGCCTGGATGCTCGTTCTCGAGCAACACCGCCGCGGCTTCCCAAATTTGGTGGGAGGCAATGGTGCAGCCCGAGAGCCGCGAGATCACGCGCTCGACGTTGCCATCGACGACCGCGCTCGCCTCGTCGAAGGCGATGCTGGCAATCGCAGCCGCCGTGTAGCGCCCAATGCCCGGCAATGTCTGTAGTCCGGCGGCGGTTCGCGGAAATACCCCTGCGTGCTCCCTTACAACGGCCTTTGCCGCCGCATGCAGATTGCGTGCACGGCGGTAGTAGCCGAGCCCGCTCCAATGTCCCAGCACAGACGATTCTCGCGCAGCCGCCAGCTTTTGCACGTTCGGGAATCGCTTCAAAAAGCGGTTGTAGTGAGCGATCACGGCGGTAACGCGGGTCTGCTGCAGCATAATCTCCGAGACCCAGATGGCGTAGGGGTCTAGAGTTCTTCGCCACGGCAAATCGCGCCGGTTTCGCCGATACCAGCCAAGCAATGCATCCCGGAATCGATCAAGATCAGTGGATTGGAGAAAATCTGCCATCGGCTTCGCCCGATTCTACTGGGGTGGTTCGGCAACTCCAAACCCTCCCGTTAGAAAAACCTGGCCTGGCTTGCTATTCGACTTCATTTTCTCCACGCGATAGACTCGCATCTCTGAACGACATGCGCCTTCTCCGCCTAAGCGATGTCGAAATCAGCCGTGGGGACCGCATCTATGCCTCCTCGCGCACACGCGCATTACTCTGCTTTGCCATCTTATTCGGGACAATCTCCTGGCTCGTTTTTCACGCTTATACGACCAGTTGGAAGCCCGGCTACTTCATTGCAGGAGTGATTTTTCTGTTTTTCGAATTCATGCGGCGCTTCTTCACCGCGCGCTTCCGCCCGTCCAATTGGCTGGTCCGCATGAATGACACCGGTCTCTACATCCAGTTCCGTTCTTACCTGAACTATCACCTCCCGGCGGAGGACCTCACGGTCGTGCTTCTCTCGTTCCCTGAGATCAGCTCGGCCCGATACGTAAAGGAACGGGTTGAGGTGCCTGATCCCGGCAGTGGTGGCGCCCGAAGCTCGACCCAATACCTGCGCTATGTAGAACTGGAACTTGCGGGGGATCTCGATTTCCTCATGAAGGCCCTCGAGACGGAAGCGGCTGAAAAGGCTCCCCTCAAACCCCGCTGGTACGGAAAGAGCTCAACCCTCTATCAGGACCATCCCGTGCACATCTCCTCGCCGCCCTTCCTTGAAATCCGCTGGACGGTAAATCCGGGCCCGCACCATTTTCTCGAGTCACTTCGTCCCTATACAACCATCGCCGATCCAGTTTCCCTGACTCAGGATTTCACTCATCTGCAGTCGCTTGACCGCAGCGAGCAACAGCAACGATTGCGCGAACTCGCCTCTCGAGGCGAGACCATCGCGGCCATCTACATCGCCCGCAGGCTTTATGGTTGCGGGCTGGCAGAAGCCAAAAAGATGGTTGAGGGCCTGGCTGGAAATACCACGGAAGGCTCCTAACCGGCGAGTGTTCCTTGCATTGGGAATGAGTCCTTTCGTTCTAGCCTGCCGGGCCGGCGTCTTCATCCCTCGCAAAAGACTTGGGGGAATGCCTGGCAGACGCAATGGCTGGCAGGTTAACTTGGCCGGCTCACGAATCGCTGGGGCCAATAAAAAAGGGACGCGCCTGCGCGCGCCCCTCATCGGACTCTAAACCTCCGACTAGTCTCTTACCCCGTCCAAAAACGCCCTCAGCTTCCTCGACCGGCTCGGGTGCCGCAGCTTGCGCAACGCCTTCGCCTCGATTTGCCGGATACGTTCGCGGGTGACGGCGAACGACTGACCCACTTCTTCGAGCGTGTGCTCGCTGCCGTCTTCAAGACCAAACCGCATCTTGATGACCTTCTCTTCGCGCGGCGTCAGGGTACGAAGCACGTGCGAAGTTTGGTCTTTCAGGTTAACGTTGATCACCGCCTCGGCCGGCGAGACCACGGCGCGGTCTTCGATGAAGTCGCCCAGATGCGAATCTTCCTCTTCGCCGATCGGCGTTTCGAGCGAGATCGGTTCCTGAGCAATCTTCAGCACCTTGCGCACCTTGGCCACCGGAATGTCCATGCGCTTGGCGATTTCTTCCGACGTCGGTTCGCGTCCCAGTTCCTGCACCAGCTGCCGCGAGGTGCGGATCAGCTTGTTGATGGTTTCGATCATGTGCACAGGGATACGAATCGTACGCGCCTGGTCGGCAATCGCACGGGTAATGGCCTGACGAATCCACCACGTAGCGTAAGTTGAAAACTTGTACCCGCGGCGGTACTCGAACTTGTCCACGGCCTTCATCAACCCGATGTTGCCTTCCTGAATGAGGTCGAGAAACTGCAACCCACGGTTGGTGTATTTCTTCGCAATCGAAACCACCAGTCGCAAGTTGGCTTCGATCAGCTCGCGTTTTGCCTGCTCGGCGTCCATATCGCCCTGGATGATCTCTCGCTGCGTGCGCTTGAGCTCCAGGAACGCAACACCGGACTCTTGCTCCATCTTTTCGAGTTCGGCGCCGATCGCGCGGGCTTGCCGCTTGTATTCCTTGCGCTGATCTTCGGAACGAGTGGCCTCGGCCTTTTTCTCCAGGTTCTGAATCTGGCGGTCGAGCGAGCGCATGGTATCCACCGTCTTGTTGAGACGGTCGATGAGGCGCTTGCGTTCGACGTTGGTAAAGCCGAGTTTCCGTACCGCTTGCGAAACACCCACCACCGCACGCGCCAATTGATTGCGCACACGGCGATACACCTTCGGGTTCTTCTTCTGGGAAAGTTCGGTGAACTTCTCCTGCACCTGCATGGCCTTCTTGTAGGCCTTGGCTAAGTCATCGATCTTTCCGGTGAACTCGTTCAGGCGCGCTTGCACGATCTCGTCGGTGATCTCTTCCTCATCGAAAGTGACCACTTCCTTGATCGAGCGGACGCCTTTTTTCAGGTCCTCGCCCATCGCGAGCAGTTCACGGATCACGATGGGTGACCGCGAAAGCGCTTTGAGCACTCGGTTCTGCCCGCGCTCGATGCGCTTGGCGATTTCAACTTCGCCTTCGCGCGTCAGGAGCGGGACGGTTCCCATCTCGCGCAGATACATGCGGACGGGGTCATTGGTTTTTTCCAGAGCACCCGGCGTAAGGTCAAGTTCCACATCTTCGCCGAGTTCTTCTGCTTCTTCGCGGTCGAGCGAGGGCATTTTCGGGCCCTCGAGCACATCAATGCCTTGCGTACCAATTGTGGTCAGCAGATCTTCGAGGTCGTCGGGACTTTGCACATCCTGCGGGATGAGATCATTGACTTGATCGTAAGTTAGGTATCCCTTCTCTTTCCCCGTGTCGATCAGCTTTTTTATATCGTCGTACTTGTCGTCTAATGCCAAGACGGATTGTCCTCTTCTTCGTCCATTGAATGAGAGTGCCGGGCCCTCTCACCGCAGGCCGAAATGACATGTTTTCTAGTTAACGGTGGGAACAGCAATGGCGAGCCGGACGCCGAACAAACCTACAAATTCTAGCAGAAAAGGAGCCGCCTGCGCAGCCGTTTCAAGCTTTTAGCTCCTAGCCCGTTGGGCGAACCGGGTCGTATTTTTCTACGAACTAGGTCAGAATCGCCCAATATCTTGCTCATCCCGGAGCGGAGCCCGTTTGAAGTTGGATTTCTGCGCGCCTGCCTGGCCCTCCCGACACGCTGCCCTATGTCCCTGCCGTTCAATTAATTAGATGGCGGACCCAAGTGTTTAGTTTCAGGCGGCTTCGATTTGAACGCCCTCACTGGAGGCGGCAAAGCCGCTCGAGTGATCCGGCTTTCGATCCCTGAGCCTGGATCCAGAGTTCTTAATGTACAATCCACCCGTTCTTGGGGGTAGGAATGCGCCGGCTTTCCGTGTTGGTCCCGCTTTTCTGCTGGGCAGCAGCAGCTCAGACTATCTCGCCTGAGGTCAAGAAGTTCGTCAAGGTCGACGCGCAGGAGATCGTGCTCGAGCATGTACGGGTGATTGACGGGACCGGGGGCCCGGCGCGCGAGGACCAAACCCTCATCCTGTCGCACGGAAAGGTAGAGTCGATCGGAAATTCTCGATCGGCTGACACTGCGCCGGGAAACAGGGCCCAAGGCGTCTACACTCTCGACCTTCACGGCCGCACGGTCATTCCTGGACTGGTCGGAATGCACGACCACATGTTTTATCCCATGGGGAACGCAGTCTTTGGAGAGATGGCCTACAGCTTTCCTCGCCTGTACCTGGCGGGTGGTGTAACCACGGTTCGAACCACCGGCTCGCTAGAACCCTACACCGATCTGGAACTCAAGAAGGCAATCGATGCGGGCGCCATGCCAGGGCCCAAAATGCACGTCACCGGCCCTTACCTGGAGGGCCAAGGCACCTTCGCTTTGCAGCTTCATCAACTCAGCGGGGCAGACGATGCCATAAAAACTGCCAACTACTGGATGGAGGAAGGCGTCGATAACTTCAAGGCCTACATGTTCATTACGCCCGAAGAGCTTTCCGCGGCCATCGCGGTTGCGCACAAGCGTGGAATCAAGGTCACCGGTCACCTATGTTCCATTGGTTTTCGCGAGGCCGCCAGGCTCGGCATCGATGACCTTGAACATGGCCTGCTGGTCGACACCGAATTCTTCCCCGAGAAAAAGCCCGGGGAGTGCCCCGATGTACCGGACGATATGGTCCGGTACGGCAAGCTCAAGGTGCAGTCTGGGCCGGTGCACGACATGATCCTTGATCTGATCAAGCACCAGGTGGCCCTGACTTCGACCCTGCCGGTGTTCGAAGTAGAAGTCCCCGGCAGGCCAGCGGTTCAGGCGCGAACTCTCGAGGCACTTTCCGCGGAGGCGCGCAGCCAGTTTCTTGCCAATAAGGTGCAGGTGAGCGACACGGCTCGGCTCGAGCGCGTCTATAAGACGTCCGTCTCTCCAATGATCGCTGCCTTCCAAAAGGAGATGGAGTTTGAGCACGAGTTTGCAAAAGAAGGCGGCCTGCTACTTGCCGGTCTCGATCCTACCGGCATCGGCGGCGTTGTCGCTGGCTACGGCGACCAGCGCGAGGTCGAGTTGCTGGTCGAGGCGGGCTTTACTCCCGTCGAGGCGATCCACATTGCCACCTACAACGGAGCGAAGTATCTGGGCGAACTGGACAGGATCGGCACCATCGAACCCGGCAAGCAAGCCGACCTGGTGGTGATTCGGGGCGATCTTGCAGCCGACATCACGGCGATTGAAAACGTTGAGATCGTCTTTAAGGACGGCATCGGGTACGATTCCGCGAAACTGATCGATTCCGTGCGGGGAATGGTGGGCAGCAGGTGAAGGCCTGATTCCCACAGGGCCTGAAGAAATCCACTGTTCCCAATCTCCGGCCTGTAGCTCACAATCTAAGATGACCCTGTTGGCAGGCGAAGATCTCCTTTCGACCTCATGGCGCTCTCTTCCGATTTCGCACAAACCTTGAAGCAACAGGCAGACATCGTCCGAGTCGTGGGCGATTATGTCAGCCTGAAGAAAGCCGGAGCCCAGAACTACTCCGGCCTGTGCCCTTTTCACAAGGAGAAGACACCCTCCTTCTCGGTGCATGCCACGCGACAGTTTTTCCACTGTTTCGGCTGCGGGAAGTCGGGCGACGTGTTCAAGTTCGTGCAGGAGATCGAGAACATTTCCTTCCCCGAGGCCATCCGGGTTGTAGCCCACAAGATGGGGGTGGCGCTTCCGAAAGCCACCTTCGCCAGTGAATCCGAAGCCCGGGATGCCAAACTCCGAACGGCTTTGCTCGAGATCCACGAGCGGGCTTCGTCCTTCTTTCAGGAATGCCTTTGGCGTTCTGAGGGAGCAAAAGCACGCGAGTATCTCATCGGCCGGGGCCTGAACGAAGCCATGATCCGCAAGTTTCGCATCGGCTTTGCCCCGGATTCTGGGTTCCTGCTTCGCGATCGGCTAAAAAACGAATTCTCCGAGGACGTGCTGCGGGAGAGCGGTTTGTTTTCCTGGAAAGAAAACCCGCCGGCGGCGACGGCTCCCCGGAGCGACGGTTTGGCGCCCATCGCGTCCATGTACTCCAAGTTCCGCAATCGCGTCATCTTCCCCATCGCGAACGACGGCGGCCGCGTGATCGCCTTCACCGGGCGAACGCTTTCGACCGACGAAAAGGCTGGGCCGAAATACCTGAATTCTCCTGAGACCGGGATCTACTCGAAATCCCGTGTGCTGTTCAACCTCGATCAGGCGAGAGAAGCCATTCGCGCCCTGAATTACGCCATCCTGGTGGAAGGGCAGATGGATTGCATTTCGGTTTTCGCCGCCGGTTTTCACAACGTCATTGCCAGCTCCGGAACGGCCTTCACTCCGGCGCAAGCTGCGCTGCTTGGCCGTTTTAGCAAGCAGGTGGTGGTGAACTTTGATCCAGACGCTGCCGGAGCCAAGGCTACCGAACGCACTCTGGGCTTGCTCATTGAAGAGGAGTTCGAGACTCGCGTCCTGACGCTAGAGCAGGGCTTTGATCCCGACCTGTTCGTCCGCCGAAAGGGGAAAGAAGCCTACGCGGCTGCGCTCAAAAGTTCGCAGCCTTACTTTGATTACCTGATCGAGCGGGCGCGATCGCAGTTTCCAGTTCGAAGCGCGGAAGGCAAGCTAAAAGCCGTGAACTATCTTCTGCCCCATATCCAGCGCGTTCCCAGCCGGATTGTTCGCGATGAACTCGCCCTTGAAATCGCACAAAAGCTCAGCGTCGATTCCGCCGTGCTCCGCCAGGAACTAAAGAACGCCGCGATTTCGCGCAAAGCCAGCGAAATCAAAGCCACCCCGGAAACGCAAGTCACCGACGCCGAGAAGTTACTGATCCGCGCTCTGGCTTCGGGAGATCAATCCGAGGCTTATAGCTCCGACCGCTCCGGAGCCGATGATCCCTTCGATCCTGCGCGGCAAGCGAAATATTTTCTCGGATCGGAACGCCTTCACATTGGCCTCAGTACCGAATCGCTCATCGAAATGCTGTTGAATGCTCCCGATGGCGTCGAGCCGATGGACTTGCAGATTTCCGACTCCGACCGAGGCCTGCTCGCAGGAATTCTGCTCAAGCACGACGAAGAACTCACCGCCGACAAGGTGGATGGCGCCGCCCGGGCCTTGCGCCGTCTCCAGATCAGGCGCCGCCTGCAACAGATTCAGCGGCAACTCGAATCCATGCGTGCGCTCGATGGCTCCGAGATCAAGCTCCTGATGGATGAAAAGATCCGACTGAAGAAAATCCTGATGACGGGTGCGGCCGGTGAGAACGATACTTCCGCAGCGGATTAGTCGCGCAGCAACAACAGAGGTACGCACCCTAGCGGTAGCTCTGCCCCCCAAGTATGGGCCGTGACCTTGGCTAAACCGACCGGGGAAAACCTTGCAGCCCCTGGAGAACCCCTTCGGGCCAAAGTGGAACCTATGTCTCCGGAACGGACACAATGTTTTTGGTGGGCCCACTAGGATTTGAACCTAGAACCAACAGATTATGAGTCTGCTGCTCTAACCGTTGAGCTATGGGCCCCCATGTATTAATTCAACATCTTACCGTCAGCTTTCCCATTCAAACTACCCAAGTGTGAGTCAAGTGTGAGTGAAAGATCGGGAAGCGGCATGGCCATCTTCCGCGCTGCCTCTTGGAGATCGGCGGGAGACACGATGTGATACCTGTCAAACACCGCTCTCGTTTTATGACCTGTGATCTTCATGGCTACACGTTCAGGAATGCCGCGCCTTACTATGTTCCGGACTGCTGTTCTCCGCATATCGTGGAACAGCAATCCGGGCCGTTTCGTTTTCTCATTTTTTGGCACGAACCCAGCCTCTTTAGTCGCATCGAACCACAACTTGCGGGCGTTCGTGCAGTCGAATAGCAATTTATCCGGCTTCTTGTCAGTGGCGCATTGCTGGACTAGCGCGGCGAGCCTCGGCGGCATCACAGCTTCACGGGCATTAGCACTCATTGACTTCGCCGCCAAAACAATTTGTAGGCCCAATAGAGCACAAGCGTTGCGTACATTGGAATCGCTATGATGGGAACCAGCCAGGGAAGCTGTTTCGTCTCTGCCTTATAAACAACGTAAGGTGAGAAGAATATCAGCAGGCCGCACCAAAAAAAGAAGGGGATGAGTGCACGTATGCGCATTAGCTTGCTCGTGGCAATAATACCTTCCGCCATGGATGTTGTTAACAGATTTATCGCCAACCATTGAAGGCAGCGTCTATGACCTTTCTCTTCGGCCCACAGCTGAGTGGGCACGCTCAGTGCGAGGGCGGACGTCACTGCAGCATGAACAATGACGCGACGGTTCATCGGGAACCTCCCTTTTACGTGCGCGTAATCAGGATTTGAACGAAGCCGCTGGCGCGGCGGACGCTGCCGCGTGCTCGACGTCGACAGATGGGGTGCTTCTGACGTTCAGATAAATTACGGGTCACAAGGAGGTCATCCCTGTGACCCATCTACGCAAAATGATGCTGGAAGA
>DATJEL010000105.1:0-3020 GCA_035496675.1 Terriglobales bacterium | reverse complement strand
GGATTTGGTCGAAAAGATCGACTCATTTGTCCAGCACTACAATCGCACGCATCGACCCTTCGTCTGGACCGCTACCGCGGATTCCATCCTGGGGAAGATCTCTCGACTTTGTTCAGTTATTTCTGGGACGCGATACTAGGATGTCCTTAACACTCAACGTCGTGGTGTTGAGCAGTTCTTCAATCTTGCGCATTCGTAACAAAGCTAGGTACTTGGCCGGCCCGATCCCTATCTCCCTCTGAAACAAGTGGCAAAAGTGCGAGGTCGAGAGGTTTGTAGAAGAGGCTATGTCATTGACTGTCAAGCGACGTTTCCAATCCTGGTGCGTTAGCTGGTGCATCAAGTCGATCGCATTTTGGATTCTGGTATCCATTAAACCGATGGTGATTTGGAGCGCAAGAACGTTTCGTATTGGTCGCTTACAACTCAGTTGCACCCATTAGCAGTAATAACGACATCGGCGCTGAAATTCCTTTTGCCAAGCTCAGAAATAGTCGCTTCTTGCCGCAAATCCTTAGAAGCGGAAGCCTCGTTCTTCGTACGGTGCTCGACGCGCTGGCGGAGGAAGTTCCGGTCCGGTAGAGTCGAGGAAGGGCGCGTGATCGGAACCGACAGGTAGCCGACCCGTTTCCCTTCCCCGCTCATCAAACCGGACGTGCCCATTTTCGAGCATCCGGCTTTCCGAGAGACTTCACCAACTTCGGGCTGCGTCGCGCTGCCTCACAGGCAGATTTCCGCGCCCAATTATCGGTTCTTCCCGCGTCCTTAGGCCAAACACTTCCTCGGAATCGGTTTCCAGTGTTGCACCGGCCTTCAACCACCGGCGCCGCTGACATCATTTTCATGCAATTCGGTGGGCCGAACGGCCATACCGAAACACTTCCGTCAAATCGGTCTATTGGGCTGCCGCGGCCGTAGACGGATTTGCAGCAATCGGAATGCTGTATCCCGGCTTCATCCGGTCGACGCTGGGAATCACGACGGTTCCTGCAAGCCCTGAGATGCTTACGCGCTTAACACAGCAGCAGCACTTATGTTCGCGTCCGTATCATTCGCAGGATCGCGAGTCGTTCGGCGGTTTCTTCCACACCCGCGTCGCGCGGGGTCGCCGCAGGCATTGCTTGCCCTGTATTGGATAAGCTCAGAGACGATGCCTTGGAGGTTACTCGGCCAGCTGGAACAGTGGAAGAGTCGATTTGGCTCGGGGAAATCGGTTGAGCTCGAAAAGCTGTTGGTGGTCGTGCGGAAACTCCGACTCCCGAATGCAGCTGCGTTGATCCGGCTGCATGAAACTCTGTTGTTCCTACGCGCCTATCCACGTAGCCCGAATGTGGCTAGGCTGGCAGACGAGATACTGTTCTCATTCGCGGACCGAGTGGCGGCGCTAGAAACACAAGGCGTAAATCTTTCAACACTTGCAGAGCCAGAGGTGTCGGGTATTGCGGGTACCTCATTTTCGGCGGTGTTCAGCTACGAGGTGGCTCAGCGCCTTAACCGGCTCCACCCTCGCGAACTCAAGATCAATTGGGAGGACTACGAAAACGCGGACCTGGGAGCAGTGATGTCTCGCTTCCTGCCGCTCCTAAAGGAAGACTGGCCCGTGGAAGCGAACATTCCGTATTGCGCCTGGCTCCGAGCAGCGGTGCCAGTGAAGGAGAGGGGCTTGAGCTGGCTCTTAGAAAGGTTTGATAACCTTCCGTTGGTGGCGCGCGAGCAGGCCATGCTGTACGACTCGCTGCAACTGCCGCTCGTCTGGGATTTGGGAAACTCCCGCTCAACCCGGTCCCGCATGCGGTTGCCGGGGGGAACGCTCTTTTGTCATGACGCCCCGTTGCTTCGGCGAAGCGACATTTCGCTCTCAAGCGAACTGGCGGGTCCGCCGTTGTCCTTGACCAAGCTTTCGTTGGCGGATGCGCGAAGAATCCTCGATATGATTTTGGACACCTCCGCGATACGTTACCGCGAGCTATACGGCTTCACGCATCCCGATACAAGGCGCGTTTTCCGGGCGGACATCGGGCGTGGCGTGCAGATCTTCGTTTTCGGCATACCACCGAAGTGGCGCCTGCCGCTCCGCGCTTATCATTCCGCGTTTTTTTTCAAGAACGGCGTGCCCCTCGGATATGTTGAAGTGCTGTCCCTGTTCGAGCGCGCCGAAGTGGGCTTCAATCTCTACTACACATTTCGCGAGGGTGAATCTGCATGGCTGTACGCGCAGGTGATGCGCCTTTTCCGAGGGCTGTTGGGGGTGAATTGTTTTTCGGTGGATCCCTATCAACTCGGTCATCACAACCAGGAGGCGATCGACTCGGGCGCCTTCTGGTTCTATCGGAAACTGGGATTCCGCCCCGTGGAGCCTGGTCTCAAGCGACTCGTGGAGCGGGAAGAGGAGAGAATTCGCGGGCTGTCCGGGTACCGAACGCCTCCACGCACGCTGAAAAAGTTGGCTGAGGGGTACATGATCTTCGAGGGCCCCGGAGCGCAGCACGGTGCGTGGGACCGGTTCCATGTGCGCAACGTCGGATTTGCGGTCGAGCATAACATGGCCCGACACTTCGGCGGAGACGCTGGCAAAATGCGCCGCGCGGCGGCAGATCACTTATCGCGAACCCTCGGCGTTGAGTCGATGGGTGGTCTGGCTCTCGTATTGAGCCTCATTCCGAGTATGGACCGATGGACGCATGCCGAAAAATCGGCCATGGCAGCGATCCTTCGAGCCAAGGAGGGTGCCAACGAACGGCGCTACCTTCGTCTCTTGCAGCGGCATGTGAAGTTCCGCGATGCCGTCTTGCGGCTGGGCTCATCGCGGGCGTGATTTATTGAATCCCGCCGCATGTCGAGTCAGGAAATCTGCATCGCTGTTAACCGTTTCCATCGTTTTCCGAGATGAAATGAGAAGGCCGGCTTCCAGCGGGATGCGTTATGCTCCCAGTGATCAACGCACTCGAGGTGCAGAAAGGAAGACCGGCCATGAAGCAGAATACCACTGAATTGGAGAACCCGAGACGGCGTGTGGTGCG
>DATJEL010000104.1:0-2602 GCA_035496675.1 Terriglobales bacterium | reverse complement strand
GATTTCATCGCGCAGCCGCGTGAGTTCCTTTTCATGATTGAGGAGCTGTTTGCGTCGCTCGAGCCAGACTTCGGGGCTGACGACTTCGTGGGTTCGCAGATTGGAATTGGTTGAGCTGTCGGACATATTGTTCTCCCATCGGGCTAAAGGTTGTTTTTCACTCGAAGCGGGAACCGGATTCACGATCCAACACTGCCCTGGACCGGGGTTTCCGGTTGCTGCACGGGTTGACCCGTGTCGTGGGAAGACTCCGATCCTCCCCGCATACGATTTACTAGAGTTCTGGTCAGAATTGCTCCGCTGCCTGTCGCGACTGCCGCTTTGGCCGCCATTACCGCCAGCGCTGAAATGCAGAACGGGCACATCGAGAACCTCCTGGAGTGCGATACGGTTTGCTAGCATACGAACTAGTTGGTATGTAATAGAGGAGTCAAAACAAACTAGGTTCGCAAGGACTCCAGATAACGAATCATCCGCTTCTTTCCGGACTTCAGCAGGGCCGAATCTTGCGAATTCTTCGCCAGAGATATGTAGCCTTCGTAGAGAGCGATGAGAAATGTCGCCTCGTCGTTAGGCTCAACACTTTTCTTCACGATTCCCTCGCGCTGGCCCCGGCGGAAAGCTTCTGCCATGGCGTCTCGCCATTCGGTCAAGATTTTGGCCAGGCGCTTACGGAAGCCCTCATCCAGGCCTGACATTTCCTGGGAGAGATTGTTAAACGGGCAGCCGCCGCGAACTTCTGGGACCTCGGTGCCCGTGGATTGAACGATCTGAATCAAGGCATCAATCGGGTTCCCCGACCGCAAAGGCGTGAGCCACTTCTCCCGGGTGATGTTCCCGATGACCTCTTCTATGATGGCGTGGCCGAGTGCTTCCTTGTTCTCAAAGTGATAGTACAGCGCACCTTTGGTCACCCCCGCTCTTTCCAAGACTGCGTCCAAGTCCGCGCTTTGATATCCGCGCTGATAGACCTCCTGGAAACCTGCATCGAGCAACCGGCGTCGGGTTCGCTCGGGATTGCGGCCGGAGCCAGACAGGCGAGGTTTTGCTGGACTGCCTGTTAACATACCAACTAGTATGTATGTTGGGGCTTCAAGAAGTCAAGCGAAAATTCCCCCAGGAAGAAAGGTTCGGCGGCAGCTACTCTGAAGAGTCGGCCTTCTTCTCCGGCCGCAACAGAGGAAATAGGATCACGTCTCGTATGGATGCCGAGTTGGTGAGAAGCATAGCCAGGCGATCGATTCCCACCCCTACCCCGCCCGCCGGCGGCATGCCGTAGGAAAGCGCCCGGATGTAGTCTTCATCCATTTGGTGGGCTTCTTCGTCGCCCCGTTCGCGTTCGTCGAGCTGTTGCTCGAAGCGGTGCCGCTGGTCGACGGGATCGTTCAATTCACTGAAACCGTTGGAGATCTCCATTTGGCCGATGTATATCTCCCAGCGCTCCGTCCAGTCCGGCTCGTCGGCTTTCTGCTTCGAGAGCGGCGAAATCGCTGTCGGAAATTCGTAGATGATGGTCGGTTGCGTCAGGTGCTCCTCGGCAACTGCTTCAAACAGCGCAGCCGTGGTTTTTCCCGCCGGCTCGTTCGGATCATAAGGCATGTGGGAATGCCCGGAATTGAAACGCTCGACCAAAACCTTGACCGAATCATGCGTGGCAAAATCGGCCATGTTCGGCTTTGCTCCGGCGCTATCGGGCCAGTATTGAATGATGGCTTCGCGCATAGTTAGTCGACGCCAGTTTTCTTCAGACCAGTCGATCTCGCCGTTACCCCACTTCGTCTTGGTGCCCCCGGTCACCTCTAGGGCCGCCTGAATGATGAGCTTTTGCGTGAGCTCCATCACCACGCGATAGTCGGCGTACGCCTGATAGAACTCGAGCATCGTGAACTCAGGATTATGGCGAGTGGAAATGCCTTCGTTGCGGAAGTTGCGGTTGATCTCGTATACGCGATCGAATCCACCGACCGTAAGCCGCTTTAAGTAAAGCTCCGGGGCGATCCGAAGATAGAGATCGATATCCAACGTATTGTGGTGAGTAACGAACGGCTTTGCGACGGCACCACCAGCGATCGGCTGCATCATCGGGGTTTCGACCTCGACGAAACCTTCCGCATCCAGAAATCGCCGCATGGATTGCACCAGCTTGGCGCGCTTCAAAAATACGTCGCGCACTTCCGGATTCATGAAAAGATCGACATAGCGTTGCCGGTAGCGCAGCTCGACATCCGTGAGTCCATGCCATTTCTCCGGGAGTGGCAGAAGATCTTTGGAAAGGAACGTGATCTCCTCTACGTGAACGGAAAGTTCGCCGGTCCTCGTGCGGAACAAATACCCGCTCACGCCTACATGGTCGCCAAGGTCCAGGAGCCTATAGAGATCAAACGCCTTCTCCCCAACGGCGTCTTTCTTCACATAAATCTGCAGGCGCCCGCCATTCTGTTGGAGGTGCGCAAACCCTGCCTTGCCCATCAGGCGAATGGCCATGATTCGACCTGCCACGCGAACGTTCACATGCGCAGCCTCAAGCTGTTCGGCGTCTTGGGATGAGTATTCGGCGAGAATCTCTGGAATGGTATAGGTGAATTCGTACTTGGTCGGGTAG
>DATJEL010000103.1:0-2229 GCA_035496675.1 Terriglobales bacterium | reverse complement strand
GCGATCAGGATCGTTTCGGATCCTCCTGCCACGTTGGCATCTGCGGCGGCACGTTTGTTTAGCTGGGCGGGGCCGTGTTCGGCGGGGAGATAGACGCGGAATACGGTGCCGCGTGCAAGTTCACTTTCGACCTGGATACTGCCACCGCTTTGCTTAACGATGCCGTAAACGGTGGAGAGCCCGAGGCCGGTGCCTTTGCCCATCGGCTTGGTGGTGAAAAAAGGTTCGAAGATGTGGGGGAGAGTTGCGGCATCCATGCCATGGCCGGTATCGCTGACTTTGAGCATGGCGTAATGTCCGGCAGGAATATCCAGATCGCGGCCTTGCTCAGCGGAGAGCTGGAGATTGGAAGTTTCCATGGTCAGCCGACCGCCCTGGGGCATGGCGTCACGGGCGTTGATGGCAAGGTTCATCAAGACCTGTTCCACCTGGCCCGGGTCGGCCTTCACCGGCATGAGCGAGGGGTGAAGACTGGCGATCAGCTCAATGTCCTCACCAATCACCCGGGACAACATTTTTTGTACATCGCTGACCGCTTCATTCAAGTCGAGCACTGCCGGCTGCAAGACCTGTTTGCGGCTGAAGGCGAGCAGTTGCTGAGTGAGAGAGGCGGCGCGATCGGCAGCGCGCTGGATCTGCTCGATGCCGTTGCGGGCCTTGTCGTCGAAACCAGGGGCTCGCAGCAGCAACTCGCCATGTCCCATGATGATGCTGAGGATGTTGTTGAAGTCGTGGGCGACACCGCCCGCCAGGCGCCCGATGGCTTCCATCTGCTGAGCGTTTCGGAGTTGGGCTTCGAGTTGGACGCGCTCGGTAACATCTCGAGTAATGCCCCAGGTGCGAACCCAATGGCCCTCGACCACAACGCCGGCCATCGTGTTGCGGAAGATTTTGCGCTGGCCCCGGGCGTCAACCTCGCGTGACTCCTCGTCGCTGATCCGATAGCCGGCTCGGATGAAATTTTCCATGAACTGCTTGGTGACCGGATCGTGCAGGATGAAGAACTCCGAAATAGGCCTGCCGATGAGTTCTTTGGCCGAACTTCGGCCATACATTTTTGCCATGGCGTCGTTGCATTCGGCGACATAACCGCGGTGCAAGGCGACTTCGTATTGCTCGGGAGGAGGGAGGTCGCAAGGCACGGGTGGATCGTATTCCAGGCGGAAGATGCCTTCGGAGCTTTGCTCGACAAACGCGCGGTAGCGCTCTTCACTTTCCCGGAGTGCGTCCTGAGCGCATTTTTGTTCTGTGATGTCGATGAGCAGGCCGCGAGTCATTCGTTTTCCGGTCTGGGGATCGCAGAAGATCAGCGCTTCATCGCGCAGCCAGACTTCTTTACCGTCCTGCCGGCGCATGCGGTATTCCACCTGAAAGGTTCGGTCCACTTCCCAGGTGTCTTCCAGCATGGCGACGGGGTGGTCGGCCGGGTTGAGATGATCCCACCAGAAGTGGGGATCGGAGAGACATTCTTCCGGGCGGTACCCGAGAATGGCAGTGACCTGGGGGCTGACGTAAAGGAACCGGCCCTGCGCGCCGGCCTCGGCGACGTAGGAAATAGCGGGGACTTGTTCGACCAATTGACGGTATTTGGTTTCGGCGTCGCGCAGGGCGGCGGTGGCGCGTTTGCCGTCCTCGCGCGAGCGAATGGCGGTTATGCCGAAGGCGAGATTGTTCGCCATTTCTTGGAGCAAATCCACCTCAGAGGTTTCGAACGAGTCCTTCTGATCGGAATAGATGGCGAGGGCGCCAAACGTGGATCCCGCAGCGCACAGGGGTAAAGCGATCATCCCTGAGTATCCGCGCGCGAGGGCGGCCTCACGCCAGGGGGCGAACCTGGGATCGGTTTGAGTATCGATCACCACGGAAGGAGAGTTCTCTCGAATGGCGGTACCCATTGGGCCTTGGCCGGAGGGCTCTTCTGACCAGGTAGCGACGATCTGGTTTAGATAGCCGGCTTCGTGACCGGCATGTGCCATGGGACGAACGGATTTGGCAGCATCGTGCAGCGCGTAGCCAATCCAGGCGAAGCGGTAGGCTCCCAAGCGCACGATAATATCGCAAATCTGATCAAGTAGCTCCTGCTCGCTACCTGCCTGCGAGAGCGCCTGGTTGCAGGCACTCAGGGCGCGGAGGGCTCGGTTGAGCCGGCGAAGTTCACGGTTAATTTCGGTGTCACGGTCGACTTGCGTACGAAATTCAACCTCGGACGAGGTTATGGTGGGTGCGGCG
>DATJEL010000102.1:0-3819 GCA_035496675.1 Terriglobales bacterium | reverse complement strand
TGGACTGCTCCCCCGTTGTTGGCGTAGAGCCCTTTCGGGAGGCTTTCTGGCTCCTAAGACCTCTTATACTTTTATCTCCAAAATCTCTGAATTTATTGGTCGGGGCGGGGCGATTCGAACGCCCGACCCCCTGCGCCCAAGACATCGTGCCGTACTGCCCCGCTGGCGCTGAAACTGGTTATGATTCAATGAGATGGATGCAATCATCTACAGCCTCGAAACTCGCCTGTAGTCGATTTTGTAGCTGGCAACTCCCTCGGCAGCCAACACCTTACAACTATCGACTTCGGCACTTGAATTTCGGCTGTACAATGGTGGCATGCCGCTTCAAGTGGATGCCGTGTACGAAAATGGCGTGCTGCGGCCGCTCCAGCCGCTGGACTTGAAGGAGCATGAGCACGTACGAGTGAGTGTCGTCAAAGACGCGGCGTGCGACCGATCAAGCCTGGCTGTCGAGTTCATCGAAACAATCAAAAGGGATCTACAGGACGATCAGCCGGCCCCCGGTCTTGAGGAAGTCCGGAGGCGGCTTGCCAAGATTCCCGGGTCGATGGCCGCTGAGATTATCGCCGAGCGCGGGGACCGTTGATCCTTGCCCGGCTTCTTCTTCGATTCCAGCGCGCTGGTGAAGCTCTACCACCCGGAAATCGGGACACCAACCGTCGATCAGATCGTCAATGCTACCGGAAACTTGGTCCGAGTTTCTCGGCTTACCATAGCTGAACTGATATCGGCGTTTGCGATCAAAGTGAGAACACAGTCCATCAGCCGGGAGGACGCAGACTTTTTCCTGCGCCAATTTCGAAGAGACATCGCGGCTGGCAAGCTGGAGGTTTTCTCCATTGGAGAATCGGAGTTCACGGCGACCGAATTGCTGGTGGAGCGTCACGCATTCGACTCCCGCCTCCGTGCCCTTGATGCTCTCCAATTGGCGGTGGCGCTGGAACTGCGGAATCAGAAATTGGTGGATCATTTTGTCGCGGCTGACGGGATACTTTGTGAGGTTGCCAGGCTGGAGGGGTTCTCGGTAATCAACCCAGAACATTCCTGAGCCCTTGCCGTTGTTGCAAAGCGCACTTTCATGCAAGATCAGCGCGATCTTCGAACCAGACTGGAAGAATCACTTTCAGAGGGTGAGCGGTTGCGCGAAGAACTCCGGCAACTGAAAGCAATCCTCGCGCAGCATTCCATCACACTGCCCGAAGCAAAACCACCACAATCTACAAACGAGCGGTGCCTGGCGGCGCCGTCGGATATCTCACAACTCGGAACTCTGTCGGATAACATGGCAAAGGTTGCGCTGTTCCGGTCGCTGTTCCGCGGGCGGGAGGATGTCTACGCGGAGCGATGGCGCATGAAGGACGGAACTTGGGCCTATCGCCCTGCGGGCAAAAAGAACTGGCAGGCGGTGCTTGCCAGTCGCCCGAAGGATCACAAGAAGGTCGATCGGGAAACCCGCACGCTCTACGCCGTAACCGATGAAGTCATTCGGCAGCATTTGACGGGGAAGAAGACCATCGGCATTTACCCTATCCTGCTCGATGAAACTTGTTGGTTTTTGGCGGCTGACTTCGACAAGAGCACCTGGCAAGAAGATTCGCTGGCATTCCTCGCCGCCTGCCAGCGCGCGGGAATCCCGGCGTATCTGGAGCGGTCACGATCTGGGAATGGGGGCCATGTCTGGATCTTCTTCGCATTGCCGATCCCGGCTGCTCTCGCACGTAAATTGGGTTGCGCTCTTCTCACCCAAACAATGGAGAAACGCCATCAATTGGGTCTCGACTCCTACGACCGCTTTTTCCCAAGTCAAGACACTTTGCCCAAGGGAGGCTTCGGCAACTTGATCGCGCTCCCACTTCAGTGGATGCCCAGGCAAAACGGCAATAGCTTGTTTGTGGACGACGACCTTTCCCCGTATCCAGACCAATGGCAACTGTTGCTCTCGATCCGAAGAGTCGGGGCCGATCAAGTGGAGTGGATCGTCAACGACGCTACACGCCGGGGTCAGGTCATGGGCGTTAGGTTTTCCATGACAGATGACGGCGCGGAGGATGCGCCCTGGACTTTGCTGCCCTCAAAAAGGAAGAACGAGAAGCCCATCCCCGGACCTTTTCCGGACTCCGTCGAGATCGTACGAAGCAACCTGATCTTCGTACCAAAGGCAGACCTCCCAGAGCCTATGCTCAACCGGATGATCCGCATCGCGGCGTTTCAGAATCCGGAGTTCTACGAAGCCCAGGCGATGCGCCTTCCGGTGTGGGATAAGCCGCGCGTTATCTCCTGCAGCGAAGAATTCCCTCAACATCTTGCAGTGCCAAGAGGATGCTTGCTGGAGGTCAGCGAGCTTCTGAAGGGACATGGCGTCGGTGTCGTGATTCGCGATGAACGCTATTCAGGCAAACCCATTGAGGTGAAGTTTCAGGGCAACCTCCGTGACGACCAGACCGAGGCCATACGCCAAATGCTGCGCCATGACGATGGCGTCTTGTGCGCACCGACCGCTTTCGGCAAGACTGTGGTGGCTGCCAAATTGATAGCCGAGCGACGAGTCAATACCTTAGTTTTGGTTCACCGCCAGCAATTGCTCGAACAATGGCGCGCACGCCTTGCTGCATTTCTGGATCTGCCGCTGAAGGCCATCGGTCAGGTCGTTGGTGGCAAGGACAAACGGACCGGATTCATTGATGTGGCCCTGCTGCAAAGTTTGCACCGCAAGGGTGAAGTGAAGGACTGTGTTGCCGAGTACGGACATGTCATCGTCGACGAGTGCCATCATCTGACGGCCTTCAGCTTCGAACAGGTCATGCGGCAGGTCAAAGCAAAATTCATCGTCGGGCTGACTGCGACACCAGTTCGAAAGGACGGCCATCACCCGATCATTTTCATGCAGTGCGGCCCTATCCGATTTAACATGAGCGCCCGTGAGGCCGTCGAACGCTCGCCGTTCCGGCATCTGGTATTACCGAGGCACACTGGTTTCCGGACACCGCCCGAGATTACGGATCTCACCATTCACGACGCCTACGCCGCGCTGGTGACCGACGAAGAGCGGAACCGGCAGATCGTCGCGGATATTATCCAAGTTGTTCGCGAGGGCCGCATGCCGCTCGTGCTCACGAACCGCACAGACCACCTGGAACGATTGGCCAGCGGCCTATCCGAGATTCGACGTGTGCTGATACTGAAAGGCGGAATGGGCAAGAAGCAACGACGTGCCGCCGCAGAGAAGCTGGCTTCGATTCCCGACGGAGCACCAAGGGTTCTTCTCGCTACCGGAAGCTACATCGGCGAGGGCTTCGACGACTCACAACTGGATACTCTGTTCCTTACCATGCCCATCTCGTGGCACGGCACGCTACAGCAATACGTGGGGCGATTGCATCGGATTCATCACGGCAAGAAAGTGGTTCGAGTCTACGACTACGTCGATGCGCAAGTTCCGATGCTTGGCCGCATGTACGAGAAGCGGCTGAAAGGCTACCGCGCCATCGGATACGAGATGGAATCAGATGAAATGTAGTCGAAAATGTAGATACCGGAAGCAACTTAAGATTGATTTTTACCCGCTGGTCGCGGTACAACTCCAACATTTTCAATAGAGGTTAGGGCGGTCCACTGCACTTGAGACATGTGCGCGCTGCTCTACGCTGTGCAAGAATAACGCTGAAAATAAAGGCTTTGGTCGGGGCGGGGCGATTCGAACGCCCGACCCCCTGCGCCCAAGGCAGGTGCGCTACCAGGCTGCGCTACGCCCCGACATTTGCTGCTTCCTTGATTTTAAACCACTTTCTCAATTTCCGATACCTCCGGCCTGCCCAA
>DATJEL010000101.1:0-3768 GCA_035496675.1 Terriglobales bacterium | reverse complement strand
CGGATTTGGGAGAAGACGGGGTGGAAGAATGAAGACGTCGATCTTTATGAGCTCAATGAAGCGTTCTCAGTGCAGGCGCTGGGAGTGATTCGCGAGCTCGGCCTCGATATGAACAAGGTAAATGTCAACGGGGGGGCCGTCGCTCTCGGACACCCGATCGGGGCGAGCGGCGCGCGTGTGCTCGTCACCTTGATCCACGAGATGGCACGCAGAGATGTTCGTCGCGGCATCGCAGCGCTATGTCTAGGTGGCGGCAACGCTGTGGCCATGGCGGTGGAACGCTGATTCGGAACGATTCGCCCACCCCTCGAACGGTGCACCGCCTGGAGGCTAGGGTTTAGGCGACGTGATCGAGCGGGCTTCCACCGGAAGCGTAACGGTGAAAATTGCCCCTGCTCCGGGTGATGAACTCGCCTCGACGTTTCCGCCATGCTCTCTTAAAACGGCTTTACAAATGCTGAGGCCCAAACCAGTTCCGCGCCCAGGACGCTTCGTAGTGTAGAAGGGGTCGAAGATGTTAGGCAGGATTTCAGGTGAGATCCCAGGACCGTCATCCTGAAAACTGGCCCAGAGTGAATTTGCATTCCGGCCCAGCCGAATCTTGATTGTCCCTTTCTCTTGGACCTCTCGGATGGCTTGCTCGGCATTCACGATCAGATTCCAGAAGACCTGAACCAGCTGGTTGGGGTCCCCAGCCACCGCCGGTAAAGAATCGTTGGGCTCGAAGTCTACATTGATGTTGTTCTTCCGCAGTGAATACGCTTGCAGGTGCAAACTCCTCTGAATCATCTCGCTCAAGTTCACCCGGCTCTTCCCAGGGGCAGGCGGCCGGGAATAAAAAACAAGATTTTGTACGATCTCGGCGGCGCGTCGTGCTTGAGTGTGAATCATGCCGAGTTGCTTCTTGGTGTTTTCAGTGACGTCGGAGTCCTGCAACATTTCGCTCAACCCGAGAATGCCGGTCAGTGGGTTATTGAGTTCGTGTGCGAAGCCGCCGATCATTTGTCCCATGGCGGCAAGGCGCTCACTCTGAATCACCTGTTGCTCCATCTTCTTTTCGACCGTGATGTCCCGGACCGAGATGACAACCCCCGTCGTCGAAGCCTCTGAGGATCCATAAAGCGGACTAGCCGAGGCCCGCATCGTGCTCCAGGTTCCGTTTCGATGCCGCGCACCGAACTCGCAGAAACCGAACATCTTTTTCCCAGAGACGACTTCTCGGTAGAGCTGAACCATCTCTGGCGACTGTTCTTCAATCTCGGTAATTTTCTTTCCCAGCCAGGTTTCTGGTTCATAGCCCAGCAAGTCCCGAAGCCGCGAACTTACAAAGCTGTACCGCTCATCAGTGTCCACCACCAGGATGAGATCCGGAAAACTCTCCAGTAGATGACGCTGGAACTCCTCCTGTTGGCGAAGCTGGCTTTCCATCTGCCGTCTTTCCGTGACATCTACCAGCGTCCCTTGGTAGCGAATTACCTGGCCGGCCGGGTCCCAGACGGCGCGCGAGGTATCCAGGCACACCGCAGATCTACCGTCTCTGCACCGCAAGGTAATCTCCCTGGTTCGAACTCCTCCCTTGTCACTTGGGCTTCGCCCGAGCACCGGCGCCGCGTTATGATCGAAATTCAGCCCTTTTACGTCTGTCGCCAATAGTTCCTCTTTACTGTCGTATGCCAACAGTTGCACTAACGCCGGATTTGCGTCCAGCAGCTTGCCTTCAGGAGTGCTGAAGTAAACTCCTTCCTGCAGAGTTTCAAACAGTTCCGTAAACCGTGTTTCTTTTTGGCGTTCACTGGTCACATCCCGCGCCAGTGCGCTCACCCCAACCACCTCGTCTCCCTGAACTATCGCGTTCATCACACAATCGAAGAAGTAGACGCGATCCGAGCCTTTGAGACGAACCCGGGTCAACCCGGCCCAGCGGCGGCGATCCACAAAACGAGCCAGCCCCTGTTCTGCATCGGCGCGTTTCGGCTCCTCGATGAACTCCTCGAGCCTTTGCCCGACGATCCGGTTGTAAGGGACGTTCAGCAGGCTGGCGAACTGCCGATTCACGGTGCGCAAGGTCCCGTCCAAAGACATCGCGAACGCCACATCATCGAAGCTGTCGATCAGTTCCTTGAAGTTGCGCTGTGATTTTTTCAGTAGCTGGCTGAGGTGGTCGAGTTGTTCCTCCGTAGGTACAGCGCCCACTCGGTCCTGTAATCCGCTGAGCAGGTTCTTAAGTTCAGAAACTTCTCGCCGCCGACCGTATGCATAAGCCGCAAACAGAACAACCAGGATTAATAAGCCGAGAGGCAGTGCGCCAAGGGAATAAGGAAGGTCACGCAACTGTTCCCAAGACAGAGCAGCTACCGCCACAGCAAGCAGGATTAAAAATCCGAGCGCCCAACGCCATAGTTTGCTTTCCTCCTGCTCAAACAGGCCTGCCTCCTCGGGTCGCTTCGGCGTATTTTTGGGATTTTTATCCATGGAATCACCATCCATGCATGGACCCATCCAGCTCCAGATTGTTGCGGAATAACTAGGCATCCTAGTGGATTAGTTCCGAGCAAACAACTAGAAACCTCAACAACTTAGACCGAAGGCACTGACTTTTGACTGGTCTGTCACCGATCCTGGTGATGACGGTCACGGTTCGCGCCGTCAGCAGGGGTTATGTTCGATAGAGGGTTGGTTCGCTCCCGCATATTCTCCTTACAACTTATGCGTGTGCCTCATGCTCTATAAGACTTTGAGCGCAGCCGTGTATGGCGTTGACGCCAACCTCATCGAGGTAGAAGTTGACGTGTCCGGAATCAAAATGCAGGAGGATCACTTCCATACTGTCGGTCTTCCGGATGCTGCGGTACGCGAGAGCCGCGAGCGCGTTCGAGCTGCTTTAAAGAACTGCGGCTACGACATTCCCCCCACGCAAATCACTATCAATCTTGCACCTGCCGATATCAGGAAAGAAGGCTCTGGCTTCGACCTTCCGATGGCATTGGGCATACTCGGAGCATATGGGGGCCTGAACAAAAAGGAAGTGCCGGATTGCCTCTTCGTGGGGGAGTTGTCGCTGGACGGAGGTATCCGTGGAGTCCGAGGGGCGCTTCCCATCGCGGTCGAGGCTCGCGGAAGAAAAATTGCGCGACTGATCGTTCCCGAAATCAATGCCCGTGAAGCAGCGATGGTCAGCGGGATCAATATCTATCCGGTACGGTCGCTGGTGGACGTGATCCGGTTCATTAACTTTGGTAACGGAATCGAGCCTTTCAAGGTTGATGCAGCGACCCTGCTCACGGCTGCTCAACAATCTCAGCTGGATTTTAAGGATGTGCGCGGCCAACAAACCGCCAAGCGAGCTCTCGAGGTTGCCTGCGCAGGCGGCCATAACATCCTGATGATGGGCCTCCCGGCTCGGGAAAGACAATGCTGGCGAAGAGAATGCCGACTATCATGCCTCCGCTCACCTTCGAAGAGGCGCTCGAGACCACGAAAATCCACAGTGTTGCAGGTGTCCTCGATCCAGCGGCTGGATTAGTCGGAGTTCGTCCCTTCCGCTCGCCTCACCATACCATCTCCGACGCAGGCCTCATCGGTGGCGGGATAGTTCCCCGTCCGGGCGAGGTTTCGCTGGCGCACAACGGCCTGCTGTTTCTGGACAAATTGCCGGAGTTCCCGCGGAATGTGTTGGAAGTGATGCGTCAGCCTTTGGAGGACGGTACCGTCTGCATTGCTCGTGCCGCGATGTCCCTTACTTTCCCTGCACGATTCATGTTAGCCGCG
>DATJEL010000100.1:0-98174 GCA_035496675.1 Terriglobales bacterium | reverse complement strand
GGTCAAGATGAACGCCCAAAACCGGCGCCCTTGACAGCTCTCCACGCCATCGGACGCAGCCTCGTCGATGTTGAAGAAAAACAAATATGGAGGGCCGCCACGTCGGCCTTGACTTTTATGACCTTCTCATAGAAGCGTTATAGGGATCTTACGTCGGCTTGCAAAGAAAGCTGCAGCTTACCGCATTCGGGCAGAACAAGGCGATCCGAAGTACCAATCCATGCTGGATATGTGTATGAGTACGGCAAGGAGTGCCGAAAGCTCGCCTGAATGAGCAATATGGGGTGTGCCATGGACGTAGTTAGGGGGTGATGAACCGCTTGGTGGTCGGTTGAATTGTTCATCTGTGGACTGCCCTGTCCATTCGCGAACACCAGAAAACAGCGACCGGACCGCAAACGGCAATAGAATGAGCACCCTCGCAGTGGCCGCGGAATTGCGGCTATTCATTTCATCTCAAGCTGGAAGAGCCTAGCAATGCGTGGCTGCAATCCCTGATGCTGGCAAGCCCACGGATGGATGCTGGTGCATAGGGCAACCTTCGCTGCGCTACCTGCGCTACGTGAATACGGAAATGAGTGGAACTCTCAAGGACATCCATTACACCCTGAGAAGAATTCGGAAGGCACCAGCTTTCGCTGCCCTTGCGGTTTTGACCCTGGCGCTCGGTATTGGCGCAAGCACATCCATGTTTGGCGTGATCAACGCGGTCTTACTCAGACCCATTCCGTTCGCTGAGCCAGAGCGTCTTGTCAGAATTTTTTCCAATGAGCGCGGTAATGTTCTTGGCCCTTCGCCAATGGACCTGCGAGACTTTGCTGCCCAGAACCATACATTCGAAAAGATGGCGGTCTATGACGTGTGGAGAAAAAACGTCAGCTTCCGCAGCGGATCAACTCAGCCTGAGCAGATGCGTGTAGGACTGGTCCCCGGCGAATACTTTGAAATCCTCGGTGTAAGTCCTCTGATGGGCCGGATCTTTAAAGATGAAGAGAACCAGTGGGGAAATAACTTCGTAGCTATCATCAGTTACAACTTCTGGCAGACGCATTTTCATGGGGACCGCGCCATACTTGGCAAAATCATTCGAATCAACGACGAGCCTTACACAGTCATTGCCGTCATGCCCCGTGAAATACCCGATTTCTGGGTCGGAACCCCGAAAGGCAAAACCGAGATTTGGACACCGTTTGTGCCCTACGTGCGTAACAACAGCAGTGTATGGACGGAGAGTTCACGCGGGGACCGTGGCTGGGGTGCTATTGGACGGCTGAAGCCCGGCGTGACGATTCAGCAGGCAAATGCTGATCTTCAAAGGATCGCAAACGGTTTGGCGGCAGAATATCCGACCAACCGCGGTGTTGGTGTGCAGTTGCAGCCCTTGCAGGAAGATCAGGTTAGAAATCTGCGTCCCGTGCTCCGTCTGCTCATGGGAGCGGTTGTTCTCGTCCTTCTGATTGCTTGTTCCAACGTCGCCAACCTGCTTTTGGTGAGAAATTCCGCGCGCACACGCGAGATTGCTTTGCGAAAGGCCGCGGGAGCGGAAACCTGGAGCCTGGTTCGGCAATTCGTAGTGGAAAATGCGACTTTGGGTTTGTGGGGTGGAATCATCGGCTGCTTTGTTGCGTGGTGGGCCTGTGCGACTGTCAGCCGCGTTCATCCCGCGCAACTGCCGCAGCTCGACTCGGTATCTGTCGATTTCCGGGTCCTTGCATTTGCCTTTTCGGTATCTTTATTCAGCAGCATCATTTTCGGGACAGCCCCTGCCCTTGTAGATTTAAAAATTAGCCCTGCGGAAGCCCTTAAAGAAGGCGGCAGAATCAATACCCCAAGCCGAAGCCGAAAGTATATAGGGCGGATCTTTGTATCGAGCGAGATTGCTTTAGCGGTTATGCTTCTTATTGGCACCGGGTTGCTGCTCCAAAGCTTGCTTCGCCTGCAGGACCAACCCACCGGCTTCCGGCCGGATCATCTATTGCGAACACACCTGTTTCTCCCACCCGTTCGGTATCCCAGTACCAACAGCATTACGCGCTTCTGTGATGAATACGTCTTGCGGGTGCGGCAACTGCCGGGAGTGCTAGATGCGACCATGAGTGCTGCCAGCCCGCCTGATGATCAGTGGAAACAGAGCTTCACCATTGAGGGCCGCCCTGACTCGCGGCTCGAGGATACGCCCGTGGCTGCGCGCAACGTGACCGACTCTCACTATCTGCACACGCTGGGCATTCCGGTGATTCAGGGCCGCAACTTCTCCGATTCCGATACCGAGGCCAGCCCCAGTGTGGCCCTGGTGAATCAAGAGTTCGTGAGGAAGTATTTCCCGGCCGAAGAGCCTCTTGGCAAGCGCATTCGCGTCAGCCCGGCGCAGCAGTTAGCATCCGCAAACAATGCAGACGAGGTCTTCACGATTGTTGGAGTAATAGGAAACACGATGAACCGGGGTCCGGCGCTGCCGCCTATGCCGCATTTCACCACGCTCTTCCGACAAACGCCCGATCTGAACGTCGGTTTCAAAACCTTGCTTGTTCGTAGCGCGGCTAATCCCTCACAGCTCGCAACGCCAATTCGCGAACAGCTGCATTCGCTCGATGCCAACCTCCCGTTTGCAGAAGTCGCGACTATGGACCAACTCATCGAGCAACAGACTGCAGACCGCCGCTATACCGCTGGGTTACTCGCGCTCTTTGCTGCTCTGGGGTTGCTGCTGGCGGGAATTGGTGTCCATGGAGTCGTCTCGTACGTTGTTGCGCAGCGGACAAGCGAGATTGGGCTACGCATTGCCCTGGGGGCACAGCGCACCAATGTCTTATGGCTAGTTGTTCGGCAGGGAATCGGAATGGCGACGGCAGGAGCAGTCGTGGGAATTTTGGGCGCCTGGCTTTTCCGAAAAGCTACCGCGCAACTGGTCTTCGGCATTTCGCCCGCGGATCCAATGACCTTTCTCGCAGCTGCGGCTGTTCTCATCGGCGTGGCACTAGCTGCGTCTCTAGTTTCCGCACGCCGCGCGCTGCGCATTGATCCAATGATTGCGTTGCGCTACGAATAGAGCCACGAAGTTGCTGGAGATTCCCCAACGAAGAGTCTCCCCATCTCCTTGCACTGGCCGAGTATCGTGAACAGGCGACGTCACATGGCCTGTTTCGGCCCTCAAAAGCCATCCGATATTTTCAACCGTTAGAACTCGATGGCTACCTGGTTCGCTTTGATAAACGCAAAAAGACGGTCCGCAATTGGTTCCGCGTCTTTGTAGTACGCATCGTCGCACCGATTGAGTTTCGCAACTGTCTCGATCGCGTCCAACGTTAGGTCTTCTAAGCCAAGTGCTTTTATGGCCCGCTGAGTGATGCTAGCGGTTCTGTTGCAGCCGATCCTTTGGAGGGCGCCCACTACCGTTGGAGCAAACTGTCGAGAGGGGTTGCGAAAAAACTGATCGTAGCCGCCATTGTTTACCTCGCGTTCCAGGGCTTCTACGGCAAGCACTATGCGTTCTTCATCGGCGAGCGTCCGCAAGCCTTTCTGCTCTGCTTTCTCCTTGATGGCCTGTTCAAACGCAAGAACAAGCGAGTCCGTTCGGTACTTGCCTTCGAGCGAGAGCAGTTCATCGCTACTCTGGCCCGAATATCCATCCAGCCATTGCGGGCTGGGCTGTGACCTCTTCAGAGCGGCAGTACGCTCTTTCAACTCCTGCATTAACTCCTCCATGGGCGCAGTCATGGAAAGATTTTGTACACGGTACTTCCTGGACATGCCATCGCGCTCCGGGAGCGCCTCTATCACTGCAATCACCTTCTCCCAACATGGGTCTCCTTCTTGGATTTCAAAAATGACACATTCCCCTCGAGGTCCCCGCGTGATCTCCTTGAACTTGACGCCAGCTTCGAGAAAATCTGCCTTTTCATCTTCGCTGACGGCAAAAACGGTGATGTGGTGGAAAAACGCCATGGGACAAAATGGGCATACTCAACTGAACTGCAAGCGATCGGGAACCAGGGGAAATTAGGTCGTCTTCCATCTCACCTGACAATTCAGGCGATTACACTCTTCTGGGAAATAGCTCAAAAAACTGACTGCGATCACAACCCTAATTCCCTCATCTCTTCCTCGCTGTGACCGAGCCAGTGCGCTACTTCATGCCACACCACTTGCTTCACTTCTGCCCGCAAATCGCCCTTAGAACATCGCAAAATGGGGCCGCGAAAAACGAAGATTAAGTCAGGAGCCATCCTCGTCTGAAAATGCTCTCGCTGAGTTCGACGGACACCGCTGTACAACCCGAGCATCTCGGTTCCCTTGGGCCATTTCTTACGTTGCGCTGTATCCGCCAGTACCTCCTCAGGCGGCTCGTCTGCGACCTGAATTCCGGGAAAATCTGGTAACTCACGAACTTTTTGGGGCAGGGTGTTATACGCCCATTGCACAAGTTCCTCAAACCCTTCCAAGCTGGTCGATTCTGGCATGGGTATGGTGAATCGTGGGTATTGTAGCGGATGTCCTTGACGGTCTCGGAGTTTTCTCTGGCTTGCCTGGTGCGCGGACGGTTCGCCTGCTTTTGATCATTTCTGGCGACCAGCGATTTGAGGTGCAGCTGCGGCCTGAGAGCGCTAGGATGGTGTCGGATGCAGCTGGGGGCTTACCTGTATGGCAAAAGGCAAGGAATTTACGGTGACGGTCGCCGATCGACCGGGAGCACTCGGGAAGTGCTTCCTCGCCCTGGCCGAGCGAGGAGTCAATATCTTCGCATTCCAATCCTACGTGGAAGAGCGGGAAAGCTTGGTCCGATTCGTGGCTGACGACGCAAGAACCGCACAGGCCGTGCTCGCCAAGGAAGGCATGATCTTTGAGGAGACCGATGTGGCGGTCGCGCGGGTTGCAGATCGACCTGGAGCATTGGGGCGTGCCGCTGCACGTCTGGGCGCGGGTCAGATCAACATCGACTACAGCTACTCCGGAGCCGAAACTGGCTCTACGCTTGCAATGCTTGTCTTCGGCGTCGATAACGTCAGCAAAGCCGCCACACTGCTCGACGACCTGGCCGCTGAGGATCGCGAATCCGCCGCAGGCGCTTGAACGACAGCGACTCGTCCCCATCCCACACTTTCTCAAAAACTGTCCCGAGGACACATCGGCACCCCGTGAATGAAGAGCTCCTACTCTAATCAGGTATTTAATTTGCGTCTCAAAGTTAATCCGGATAGCATGTTCAGCGCCCATGTTCTCTGGAGAGACAAATGCCGAATAGGAAGCGCACTGTCCTCGTACCGGTCTTGTTCTTGGTTGCCGTCGGTATCCCATTGGCTTTTGCCCAAAAAAGTGCGTCCAAGGGACCTGCTTGTAAGCCTTTAACCCTGACCACCGAAGAAGATCAAAAAAACATGATGCAGCAGCTCGGAATCCAAGTTATGCGCCCCGGGCCGAACGCCGACGAGCATGCCCCCAACCATGCCAACTACGACGAGGCGCAAGCCAATCCCTTCCCCAACATCCCCGACGCGCTCACCATGAACAGCGGCCAGAAAGTGACTACCCCGGAAATGTGGAAGAAACGCCGGGCAGAAATTCTCGAAGGCTTTGATTGTTGCGTCTATGGGCGGGTGCCGAAGAACGTCCCCGAAGTTGCCTGGAGTGTTGGCTCGGTCGACCACGAGTTCATCGGTTTCTCACCCGTGATCGCGAAGGAAGTCATCGGGCATGTCGACAATTCGAGCTGCCCCGATATCGCCGTGAACATTCGGATGATCGTGGTCACGCCCGCCAATGCAAAAGGTCCGGTTCCGCTCCTCATCCTGTTCGGTCCGGCGGCATTCCCTTCTCCCAATCAGCCTTCGGAGGAAGAGTTCTCGCGCCTCAACAGCGCCCTTAAGAAGCTTCTCATCGAAAAGGATCCCTCTCTCAAAGACGTCTTCGACCAGCATCCCGCCTTTCAGTTGTCGTCGCGAACACCGTTCCAGTTCCCCCCGCGGAATGAAGATGGCGATCCTCCAAACACCTGGGAACTGGTTGCGGACGGCTGGGGCTTCGCGTTGCTCGATCCCACAACCGTGCAGGCGGACAATGGGGGCGGGCTTACGCGCGGAATCATTGGGTTGACAAACCGTGGCCAACCGCGGAAACCCGAGGATTGGGGAGCCCTGCGCGCCTGGGCTTGGGGAGCAAGCCGGGCTCTCGACTACCTCGAGAGTGACTCGGCCGTGAATGCCAAGCAGGTTGGCATCGACGGGGTCTCGCGCTACGGGAAGGCCGCCCTGATCACCATGGCCTATGATCCGCGCTTTGCTGCCGTGCTCGTCGGCTCTTCGGGAAAGGGTGGGGCTACGCTCCTGCGCCGCAAATTCGGAGAAGCCGTCGAGAGTCTCGCGGGTTTCAGCTATTACTGGATGGCCGGCAACTTTATGACTTACGGCGCCTCAGAGGCTAATTTCGAAAGCAAGAAACCGTCCGACATTCCCGTCGATTCGAACGAATTGATCGCCCTAACCGCCCCGCGGCTCACATTCATCAGTTATGGGGTTCCGGAAAAAGGGGACGCCAAATGGCTCGACCATAAAGGCAGCTTCATGGCTACGGTTTTGGCCAATCCAGTATGGCCTCTTTTGGGAGCGAAGGGTCTCGCTCCGATGGACGGTTATACACCAGACAACATGCCGCCGGTGAATACAAACGTTCTCGACGGCCAGCTCGGATGGCGTCAACACGACGGTGGCCACACCGATGCGCCGAACATGAAATACTTCATCGAATGGGCGGACAAGTTTTTTGGAAGGCCGTCGGTGTACCACAATATCCATTGAAGCCCGCGCGATGAAACCTGGCGGCACACCGAACGCCAAGGGTAGTTACTCCCCTGCCCTTCCCTGGGGTACCTCTACACCGGAACTAGCTAAGACATCCGATCCTTGCCGCAACCTCTTTTTACATTCATCCAGTATCTGCGCTGTCCGTGATGCTCCCACGCGGGTAACCCCGATTGCGCGCACCGCCAGCAATGAGTCCAGGTCTCGCACGCCGCCCGCGGCCTTCACCCGCACGTGCGGCGGGGAATGCTTTCGCATCAGTTCTAGGTCCTCCATGGTGGCTCCGCTGGGGGCATAACCAGTCGAGGTCTTCACCCAATCCACGCCGATCTCGCCGCAGATCTGGCACAGACGAATCTTCTCGGCCTGGTCAAGATAGGCATTCTCGAAGATGATCTTGATCTTCTGGCCATGGGCATGAGTAAGTTCCGTGAGGGCTCTGATTTCGTCGGCGACGTATGCCCAATCCTTGCTCCGCGCCTTACTAACGTTAATGACGGCGTCGAGTTCAGCCGCACCGTCCTTCAGCGCACGCTCTGCTTCGACTATCTTGATTTCCCTGCAATGCCCACCGTGGGGGAATCCGATCGTGGTGCTCGGTTGCACCCCGGATCCCTGGAGCAGCTTTGCGCACCGCGCCGCGTAATAGGGCATGATGCAAACGCTGGCGACGTCGTATTCGCGCGCCAATTGGCAACCAGCTTCCAGTTCATCAACCGTCAGCGCGGGATTCAGAAGCGAGTGGTCGATCATTTTTGCCACATCGAGATAGGAATACGTCCCAGCCATGAAAACCCTTCTTTTTTCGATCAATTTTGCTAGTCTCTCACGAACGAGCGCGCCGTAGGAAAGACTTCCCCGCCTTCAGGAATCTACTTTCCCTGCCGCTCATAGATCTCATTGACCCTTTGCAACGTATCTGCCTCCTCCGGCAATTTGTCGGGTCGCAGCCTAACGATGCGTGGAAACCGCAGCGCATACCCGCTATTGTGCCGATCCGATCGCATCACGTTGTTGAATGCAACCTCAATGACCATCTTCGGCTCTACCGCGCGGCGAAAGCCATGGTCCTCGATCGTGTGCTCAAGAAACCACTTCGTCATCTCGCTGATCTCAGTGTCGGTCAACCCCGAATACGCCTTTCCTACATTCAACAGCTCATCCCCAGCCCAGACTGCAAAGGTGTAGTCGCTGAGGACACGAATTCTGCGTCCGTGTCCGAACTCCACTGCGGTGACAACCACATCGAGGGTCGCCAGCTCCTTTTTCAGTTTCAGCCACGACTTGCCGCGACGTCCCGGCGAGTACGGTGACCGGGGTTCTTTGATCATCAGGCCTTCGTTTCCACGGTCCTGGGCCGCGTCGAAAAGCGCATTCAACTGCTGGGGCGAGGAAGCCTGAAAAGCAGGTGCGCGGATAACCAAGGCGGTTTCCTGGTTTGCCGATAGGAGGACCAGGGGGCGAGGAAAGCCGTCGGTCGCGGGCAAAGGGCTGAAATCAAGCAGGCCTTGCCCTTCGGTTCCCGTTTTTCGTCTGCGGTTCCCAACCTGCCCTGCGCGCGGGCCGCTTCTCGCCTGCGCGGTTGCTCTTTTCGCCAGCAACTCATCCAAAATCCTTGCTCTTTCCCGCAGCGGCCGATCGATGACGAGTTCTCCATTCGTGTAGAGAACATCGAACACCAGATAGGCAACCGGGACCTCGCGGACTAAGGCGTCGCTAACGGTCTTCCGCCCCAGCCGCTTCTGCAGCGCGCTAAAAGGAAGCGCACGCCCTCGATGATTCGAAGCGCCGAGAGAGGACCTTAGATCGGCCTCTGGAGCCAGGTTCTCCGATGGCGGAGGAAGTGCCGCGACCGACTCAATCGCACGCTCGCCGTCGTCATCGGTGTAACTCCATGCCAGAATCTCTCCATCCAGAATCGCGTCGTGCGGCAGACCCGCGAGCGCGTCCGGTAACTCAGGAAACGATTCGGTGATCTCGTCGCGAGTCCGCGAGAAGAATCGAACCTCATCGCCCGAGCAATGTGCCTGAGCGCGAATGCCGTCATATTTATCTTCTACCCACGCATTCTCAAAGTAGCTGAGCGCATCTTCAGCTGATTGTGCCGGACTTGCCAGCATGAACCCAATCGGATGGAACAGACGCATCTTGGCCGCTTGGAGCTGCCCTTCCGCAGCCAATTTGAGTGTCTCTCCGATGTCGCCGAGCAGCATGTTGGCGCGCTGTACCGTCTCTAGGGTCGTCTCTGGATGTTCGACTCGAAACGCCAGGGCGATGGCCTCTTCCACCAAGCTCTCCTTCAGGCCAATGCGCAAATCGCCAGTCATGATCTTAATCAGGTATTTCGCCTCACGCGGTGGGACGCTGCTGAGGAGCTTGCGGGTGAGTCCTGCCTTTAAGGCTGGCCTGCGGGAAGAGGAGATCTCGCGAAACAGGCTTTGGACTTCGGTCGTGGAATTGTGGCTTTCCCGCAGTTCGGGGAATTGGGGGAGCACGGCTTCGGCGACTGCACCCAAGTCGCCGTGACTTCGATAGGAGTCTGTGAGTTCAGCCTCAGACTTTCCCGACAGCTCGGCCACGATGCGCCATAAAATCGAGCCGCCCACCTGCAAGGTGGTCTCTTCCCAGGCGGGGAAAGGCCGGCCTGAAAAAAAGACCGCCCCGGTAGCCGCATCTTGATGGGAGACCGACTTGAAGTATTCCGCCAGGATCGAGGTTTTTTCCCGTTTCTTGGTGGTGGTGGCGATCCGGTCAGCGGTCTGAGAGAAGAGGTGCATGCAACTGAATCCCAGTATCACGCAGTTTCAGACGACGGAGGATGAGGGCCCCGCCTTCGAAGACGCGGCGCGCCCTAGAACCGTGCCTTCGCCCCAGAACCCAGGGCATACCGCTTTCCAACACCTAAGTACTTGCTGTTGCGGGACTTGCGCGCATCGAATACGTCCCTGACTGTGCTACCCTAGTCCTGGAACAATACTCACCTAAGAGTCATCCAATTATTATGAAGTTTTTCCGGACGTTGTGGCAGTTTCTGGTCTCGATTCAACTACTGCCCGCCCTTGAAGGCGGCGAGGAAACCCTTGTCGGTGGCCAGGCTCTGCTGGAAGGCGTGATGATGCGCAGCCCGCACGCATGGGCGATCACCTGCCGCAAACCCTCGGGCGAGCTAGTCAGCCACAGCGAACCCTTGGAGCGTCTATCGGAAACTCACAAATGGATGGGGTTGCCAATCGTGCGGGGCGTGATGACGCTTGGCCATGCGATGACCCTGGGCTTTCGCGCGCTGCGATTTTCCGCCAACGTGCAACTGGAAGAGCTTCAGAAGGACGAAAACGGGAAGGTTCCTGAGAAGAAATTCGAAGTCAACGGCTGGATTGCGGCGGTCAATATCGCAATCTCGGTCGGCTTCTTTATCTTTATGTATAAGTACCTGCCGCTGCTTGCGACCACGGAATTGCGCAAGTCGCATCCCGAGCTCGGCGGACAAATCATGTTCAACCTGGTGGATGGCCTTATCCGCCTGGGGCTATTCCTGATATTCATTTGGGGGACTTCCCTGCTCGCCGATATTCGCCGGGTCTATCAATATCACGGGGCCGAGCACAAGACGGTTTTCGCGTTCGAGAACGGGGATCCGCTCTCCACCGGAGAAGTGCAAAAATATCCAACCTTTCATCCCCGCTGCGGCACCAGCTTTCTGATGACCGTCATGATTCTCTCGATCTTCGTCTACATGCTGGTCCCGGTGCATAGCTTCTGGGCACGGTTCGCGATCCGCATCGTACTGTTACCGGTAATCACGGGGGTTTCCTACGAGATCATCCGCTTTGCGGCAAAGCACAGGAAATCGTTATTCGCGATCATGACCGCCCCCGGACTTTGGTTGCAACGCATCACCACCCGTCCGCCGACAGATGATCAAGCTGTTTGTGCAATTACTGCACTGGATCAGGCCATGGCGCTTGAAAAACAGCGGGGCGGCGAGCTAGTAATTGCCTAGCGGCCCCGCCGCAAAAACCCTTCCCCAGTCTCCTCAAATCAGAGCAAAATTAAGGAAAGCGAATGGCCCTCAACCTGGCCAGCGAATACTATGTTTGAACGTCTTGACCAAATCGAAGCACGCTACGAAGAACTGACGCAAGCCCTCGCCTCCCCGGAGATCATCGGAGACTCTTCGAAGTACCAGAAGACCGCCAAGGCCCACAGTGAAATCACGCCGGTGGTTGAAAAGTACCGCGAATATAAAGATTTGAGGAAGGGTATTGCAGAAAGCAGAGCTCTTCTCGCCGACGAAAAAGATCCTGAGATGCGCGCCTATGCGCAGGAAGAACTGGATCAGCTCGAAGCCCGGGTTGGCGGCGTCGAAGAAGAACTGAAGATCCTGCTGCTGCCCAAAGACCCCAATGACGAGAAAAACGTGATTCTCGAAATCCGTGCCGGTACAGGCGGAGACGAGGCCACACTTTTTGCGGCGGAAATGTTTCGCATGTACGACCGCTTCGCAGAAGGGCAGCGCTGGAAGGTGGAAGTGCTTTCGACTTCAGAGTCGCCCGTGGGTGGACTGAAAGAAGTCATCGCTCTCATCGAAGGCGATAAGGTGTATTCACGTCTGAAGTATGAAAGCGGCGTGCACCGCGTACAGCGGGTGCCGGCCACCGAGCAGCAAGGCCGGGTTCACACTTCTGCGGTAACGGTCGCAATTCTTCCCGAAGCCGAAGACGTAGACATCAAGATCGACCCCAAAGACATCCGTATCGACACGTTCTGTTCTTCCGGCCCCGGGGGACAGTCGGTCAACACGACTTACTCTGCCGTGCGTATCACGCACATTCCGACCAACACGGTTGTCAGCTGCCAGGACGAGAAGTCCCAGATTAAGAATCGCGAGAAAGCCATGCGCGTGCTGCGCTCCCGCCTGTACGAAGTCGAGATGCAGAAGCAGCAGGAGGCGCTGGCGAAAGAACGCAAGTCCATGGTCGGGAGCGGTGACCGTAGCGAGAAAATTCGCACCTACAATTTCCCGCAGAACCGTGTCACCGACCATCGCATCGGTCTCACCATTCACCAACTCCCCGAAGTCATGGACGGCAAACTCCAGCCGCTCATCGAGGCGCTGGTCACGCATTTTGAGGCGGAGAAGTTAAAAGGGGAAACTGCGATGGCGATGTAAGCCCTCCGCGGTCGTAGGGCGACGGGTTCCCTGGCGTTGCGGGACTTTAGTCCTTTAAGGGCACGACAACTTGCTCGCCTTTACAGAACGTGGCCACGCGCTGAATCTCCCCTTTTACCGTGGTCAGCGTCATGACCGGGCCATAGCAATACACGGCATGTCCGGTGCGCGCGAGATACCACTTCCCACCTTTGCGGGACGCTTGGGCGCTCGCCTGTTGAACAAAGTGTGGCTTCGGCGGGGCCACCGGATGAGAAATCTGCGGAACTGGAAGCGACGCCAACACCAAAATCGCGATTGCCTTCATCTACCTACCCCCAGAACAGGGCTGTAACCACTGCCCGGCCCAACCCTAAATCGAGAATGTCACGCGCCGCATGTCCGACGGGTCGGTGAACTGCGCCGGGGGCTTCACGGGAAGCCGCTCTTTGGCTTGCCGTGAGCTCCGGCTGGCAGTCGCACTCTTTCCCTGGGAGGACGGGTTGCGCGTAGATCCTTCGGTATTCGGGTGAACCTTGGGCTGCGACGGACTTAACTGGACATCGGGAGACGGAGCTGACTTCGTTTGAACCTGATTCGACGGGAGTTCGACTTTGTGCACGACGACATGTACAGAACCGGTGTTCCCATGTGAAACAGACGTCGTTAGGGCCGTATGCAAATCTTGCATGAGAAGCTGGATGAGTTCGCGCTGCGCGTCGATGGCATGGTCTTGCATTAAAACCACGATGGTGATCAATCCCCATCCTGCCGCAAAGGCCACCATCAGCGCGCGAGTTGTGATTCGATACGACCTTCTCCCAAATCCAGCCTCTAAGTTGTAGTTCATTGGCCCCTGTTTTCGTCTGCAACACAACTGGCAGCTCATACGAAAGCACCTGTTCCGCCAAATGAAGCTCAACTCGTTATCTCACTGAATCTATAAGGCCTTATCACCTCACCAAGGAATCCCTTCCCGGCAAGGAAAATGCAAAGCCCTGCACATATTGGTAACCTGGGGCAATTACTTGGGTAAGGTGAGCGAGAAAATTCCTTAGCGGTCGATCCACCTTCTTGCGGGCTTCCATTCTCTTGGCAGAAAGCGTTTATTTCACCCATAAAAAGATGCAATTGGACACATTCGCCTCCCCCCGATACGTTGGATTATGTCCGCCTCGACCGCTGAAGACTCGCACGTAAATGTCCTGCACGACACCGTCACCCGCATCGCCTCGGCCGACGGGTTTCACCAGGCGCTCGACCGCGTGCTCGATTTCGCCGTGGGCCTGGTCAAATGTGATTCTTGCTTCATTTACGTGCTTTCCGGGGAAGACCTGGTTCTGCGGGCCTCGAAGAACCCCCATCTCGAACTGCTCGACCGGCTGAAGTTACGCGTGGGCGAGGGCATCACGGGGTGGGTTGCGGAACATCGCGAACCGGTCGCAGTCTCGCGGGAGGCCTACAAAGACCCCCGCTTCCAGAGCCTCAATGAACTGCCGGAAGACCGTTACGAGGCCTTCCTGTCGGTACCCCTGTTCTCGCGCGGACGGTTGGTCGGAGTCCTGAATCTGCAACACCGCGATCCCCATACCTACACGGAAAACGAGATTCACTTGCTCGCAACCATCGGTTCACTCGCTGGGGCAGAGATCGAGCTTGCCCGGCTCGAAACTCAGAACTCGGAGTTGTCGCAGCAGCTTGAAACCCGCAAGGTCGTCGAGCGCGCCAAAGGAATCCTGCAGCGCGACCTTGGTCTTACCGAAGAACAGGCCTATCTGAGCATCCAACGCCAGAGCCGGCAGAAGCGCAAGACCATGAAGGAGATTGCCGACGCCATCGTACTGAGCGAAGAAGTGAGAAGCGGATCAAGAGTGGACTGACACCGCAAATTGGTTTTTTAACCCCCATTCATGGCTGTCGGGCGAGCCGTGGGCGAACCCTCCTACATAGAAATACCCATGCTTGAGCTGGCCCCAAAATGGGTACTATGCCCGATGCGCAGGCCTGTTTCGCACCCCTATCCTCGACCTACTGCACCCAGATCAACGGTGCCTCAGGAGGTGGACAAACATGGCTCAAAGAAATGCAACCCGGGTTCAGACTCTCGTGATCGGAGGGGGTCAGGCCGGCCTCTCTGTGGGGTATTACCTTCAAAAGCAAGGATTGCCGTTCCTCATCGTAGACGCGAACCAGCGCGTGGGAGACGCATGGCGTAACCGTTGGGACTCCCTGCGCCTGTTCACGCCCGCGCGCTACGTTCTCCCCGGCCTGCGTCTCCCGGTTCGGGGAGACAGCTTCCCTACCAAGGACCAGATTGCTGACTACCTTCAGGAATACGCACGCCATTTTCAGCTGCCCGTGCAAAATGGAGTTCGAGTGCAGCAGGTGACGAAAGATCGCGATCGGTTCGTGATCGACGCTGGAGATCAACAATTCGAGGCCGAAAACCTCGTGATCGCGATGGCAAACTATCAGGAACCGCACACCCCGGAGTTTGCCCGCGGGCTCGATCCAGGCATCGTACAGATCCATTCGCATTCTTACCGCAACCCTTCGCAGTTACAACCGGGGCCGGTCCTGGTTGTGGGTCTCGGGAACTCTGGCGCGGACATCGCCATGGAGGTGGGGCGCACCCATCCCACAATTGTTTCCGGAAAAGAACCCGGGCACATTCCCTGGCGGATTGACCCGTTCTTCTCTCGTAATTTTCTATTCCGGCTAGTGCGTTTGGTTGGGCACCAGCTTTTGTCGCTCAGAACGCCCCTCGGTCGGCGACTGCGCCCCAAGCTGCTGCATCGCACGACCAGCCTCATCCGTGTAAAGCCCAATGATCTAACCGCCGCCGGAATCGAGCGTGTCGAAAGGATCGTGGGCGCACGCGAAGGTCTGCCACTGCTCGCTGATGGACGCACCCTCGAGGTCAAAAACGTGATCTGGTGTACAGGTTACAAGCACAGGTTCCCCTGGATCGATTTGCCCATCTTCGATGAGCTTGGCGATCCCATCCATGATGGGGGAATAGTGACCGTCGTGCCCGGCGTGTATTTTGTCGGTTTGCACTTTTTGTACGCCATGAGTTCGGCATCCTTTGTGGGAGTCGGGCGCGACGCCGAACGCATCGCGAAAGCTGTCGGCCTGCGTGTGCGTAGCCGAGCTCAAAGCTCAGAAGAAGAATCCCTCGACTTTTCTCCAGGGCTCTCTGAGCAGCTCGGGGAACTCGCACATCAATCACGCAATGAGGACGTCCACGCGATATCTGCGTGAGCCCCGCCCGGCATTCAAAGCAAACCGTGGTCGTAGGCGTAGGCGGTCGCCGCGGTCCGGGATGCAAGATCGAGTTTCGTAAAAATGTTGCTCAGGTGCCGGGCGACGGTCTTTTCGCTGATGTTGAGCCTGGCTGCAATACCTCGGTTGGTCATTCCGGAGGCGACGAGCCTGAGCACTTCGATCTCGCGTTCGGTCAAGGGCCCGCCGTTCTGGGATTTCAGCTTGGACAACATGCTTCTTACATTGGCCAAATCCGCAGCGGCTCCCAATTGCTCGAAGGTCTCGCGTGCAGCAGAAAGCTCGAGCGCCGCATTGTCTTCATCCCCCAGCTTCGAGCAAGCTTGAGCGATGAGACAGCGCACACGCGAGGCTTCATAGGGAGCCGGCAATTCGCACCACAAGTTCCAGGATTGTCGCAGGTGCGGCAACGCACCCCGGGCATCGCCTTCTGCAAGGAGAACGGCACCGGCAGAACGCAGGGCCAATGCGTCGAGCAGTGGAACCCCGCGTTGAGAAACAAGAGCTGACAGTTCGCCGCTCGCTTGGCGTGCAGCAGCAAGGCTGTTCGCGGCAAGCGCAATTTCAACATAGGCGTCGAGGACGGTGGCGCGGGCTGCAGGTTCCTGAACCTCTTCTGCCATTCGCGCGACCAGTGCCATAGCCGCATCCACATGCTTTTGGACCAGCCGCAGCCGTGCTAGTCCTGGACCCAGGTTCGGACGCAACTGGCTCGCGCGTTCGTAAGCCCTTTCGGCTTCGCTGAGGTTTCCTCGCAGACGCTCGATTTCGCCCAGTTGGTAATAAGCCGCGCCGAGCGCTGACTTTCCCGGGGGCTCTGAAAGCCATTCGCATGCTCGACGCGCTTCTTCGAAGGCATCCCGCCAGGCCCCCCTCCATTGCAAGACTTCCGCGCGCCGCACCAGGCAATGGCCGCGATAGGGGACCAGATCAGGTTGCGACTCACACCATCGCTTGAGTGCGGAGGTCCACTCGTCCGCCCGACGTAAGTCATACACCTCGCCGCAGGCTTCGAGCACGCTGCAGTAAACTCCGCCGGCAGTAAGCGCGGACACCTCCCCCGCCATGACCGAGATCATGGCTTCATCGAGCAGAGTGAGTCCGTTTGCGACTTCCCCTTGCCGGATGAGAGCGCGCCCCTGTCCCTGGAGCGCGATGGCCATGAGATCCTTGTCGGCGAATCGTTTTCCGACGGCAGCTGCTTCGAGAAAGATGGCGTACGCCCGGGCCGGATCACCACCGTGAACGGCCAAATATCCGTTCGGTAGAAGCAAGTAGCCTCGCTCCACGCAGTCCGATTCTCCCTCAAGCAATCGGTTTGCGCGCGAGAGCCAGCCCCCTGCCTTCGCGTTTTCATGGTTGGTTAGGGCCGTGAAACCCAGCCAAAACGCGCAACGCACGGCCGGCTGAATCTGTCCTTTTTCGAGGAACTCTTGATGGGCACGCGCCAGAGTGTCGGCGCCTTCCACTTCCTTACCCAGCAGGAGTGCGGCCTGCGCTAAGTAGACCAAGTGCTCGGCCCCGACTCCAGCATCACGATCTGCAGCCGACAAGTGGGAGTAAGCGGAGGCCCACGCCTGCTTCTGAAATGCCTCTACGCCTGCATCCAGATCGCGCCCATGGGTGAGAGCAGGCTTGGTCTTCATGGGAGAACCAACAGGCATGTCTTGCTCTCAGTCTAGCACCCGGTGACAGGGATAGGCTGCTGCACAGGGGATGGAACGGCTCGAGTGAAGAATGTGTCCACCCGGGTGAGAGGTACCGGAGTCAGAGACAAAAATGAAGCACCGATCATGGAGGACTCAATCGCTCGAATGCCGCGCTGGGGAGGACTCGAGTGACTCAACCCGATCAGTCGCTGATCCGGTCTACGAAACCACGCCGGCTCCCGGTCCCGGCGCTGGCTGCGGCTGATGCGCCGCGGCTGTTGCCGCAGCAGCCTCGTTGAGGATCCTATGGTGAATCGTGAACAGCGCGAGTTCAAGTCGGTCTGACACGCCGATCTTGTCGTAGACATTGCGCAGGTAATTCTTGATCACCTGTTCGGTAGTGCCAAGCTGGGTTGCGATTTCCTTGTTTTTATACCCCTGCACGATCAGGGCAACAATGCGCAGTTCTTTCGCAGTCAGGCGATCGCGGACGCGCAAGCCCACCATGTCATTCTCAGTCAGCTCGCTTGGGACTGCGATGTCCTGGATCCAGGTCTCGCCGCGCGCCACCTTGCGTACGCAATCCACCAGCGCAGAACTGGTCACGTTGCGATACACAACCCCATGCGCGCCCCCACCCATGTATTTCTGTGCGCTCTCGCCGGTGTCCGCCAGCACGACCACGCGCGTGCGCACCTTGTTCGCGGCCTGCAGAACGCCAGCGAAGTCGCCGTGGAATCCGCCGGCGATCACCAGCACGGCGGCGCGGAACTTATCAAGCGCCATGAACATCTGCTCGGGCGTTTGCGCCTGCGCCACGATACGCATCTCGTCTTCCACCGCCAGAACTTTAGCGATGCCCGCCCGGAAAATTGCCTGATTATCGGCCAGAATCAATTTCAGCATCTATTCACCTCGCGCCTACGGCTGGCGAACAAAATCGTAAGAATCAATGACGCAAGCGACACCGTGGGGCTCCTCGCCCTCGGCATCTTTGCGAACGACGCGGCCCTTGCATTGCACGACTACGTGCTCGTTGCCTCCGGTGAGTTCAGGAGGCAGAGCAATTTCAAATTCAACACTCGACCCGACGTCAAGCGCCGGGTTCCCGCGGATGTAGACGCCCGCGGCGCTCATATTGCCGGTAGTGCTGCCCTGCTCAACCCCTTGAATCTTGATTGGCAGTTCCAGCGGAAATCTTTTTCCAGTTCTGGCTTCGGTGGACACAAGCCCTCCTCGGAACGATCCAGTCATTGAACCATTGAGGGATTCAATCATTCAAACCCAAATGGAGCGAACTTTTCAAAGCCTCAGGGACCCGTGAACTCAATGATTCGACCCCAGTGATTCTACGCCCCGGCAGCCGCTTTTGGGCGCCAGTCCTGGGAATCCGATGACCTTAGGGCGTTATATCACGGATTTTGTTGAGGATAAAGAGATGGGTACTTGGGAGGGCAATAGGCGCTCTTGGCTGTGGGGTGCAAATCGTTGACGCCTAATCGAGCGACGTATTGTGCAACCTACCGGCAGTGTTCGGCTTGGAACTGCAACTTTGGTGGCCTAGTAACACTTCAGGAAACCATTATTTTAATTCACCTGCGCAGGGGGCCCGTCACCGGGCAGGAGCAGACATGAAGATAGGGGTGGCCCCGGGTTCCTCCCCGGAAGTGTTCAACTTGCGGCCATCGATTCACCAGAGTTGGTCTAACAACCATGATTGGGACGATCCTGATTGCTTTACGGTCGAAGTCTGCTAGTTTGGTTTGGCTTCGAGTTCATGGAAGAAAAGTCTGTCGAAGGTTAATCCTCGCCTACCAACCTACTTCGAAACTTTAGTTGCCTCGTACGGATACTTGATTGCAACAAATGGCCAAGAACCACTAGCTTTTTGCTATGCTCCTTGATGAGCTTGCCATGCCCGGATTCAATGGCCTGTGTGTGCTCTCGTTTGAGAGCCGTCGCGCCAAAGAAATTGCCCAACTAATCGCCAACAATGGCGGCGTACCAATCGTTGCGCCTTCTACTCGCGAGGTTCCGGATGCTCCCCAGGAAAACGAACTGAAGCTGATTCGCGGAATTCTCGCCGGCGAATTTGATGTCGTGATCTTCATGACCGGCGTAGGAGCGCGCGCCTTTGTCGATGCAGCGGCTACAACCTCCCCGAAAGAAGAGTTCCTGGCGGCGCTCCGCAAAACCCGAGTAGTGGTCCGGGGTGCGAAACCAGCTGCCGTCATGCGTGACTTGGGGATCCCCTTCTGGCTCAACGCGCCCGAACCTAATACCTGGCGCGAAATCGTAAAAGTGCTCGATCAGAATTCGGCGACCGTGCCGCTGTGCGGTTTAAGAATCGGTGTCCAGGAACACGGCGCGCCCAGTTCCGAGATGTATGAGGCTCTGCGGGAGCGCGGAGCGTCCGTCTTCGCGGCGCATGTCTATCGGTGGGAACTGCCGGAAGACACCCGTCCGCTTCAGCAAGCAGTGCGCTCCGTGTGTGCCGGCAAGGTCGATGTTGTAGTGTTCACGTCTTCTGTTCAGTTAAATCATTCGCTCAGGATTGCCGCAGAGCTCAAGCTCGAGCAGGAATTTATTGCCGGCCTGAACCGCGCAATCGTTGTGTCTATCGGCCCTATCGCCTCGGCCGCCCTGCGCCAGCAAGGCATCTCGGTGGATTTCGAGCCCTCCCACCCGAAGATGGGTTTCCTGGTAAAAGAGGCCGCAATGGCGTCAACCGAACTGATTCAACGGAAGCCAAGGGGTTAGGAGGAATATTCAAAAGCAAGAGGCTCCGGGAGGTTTGGCTCCTGGAGCCTCATACTGTGAAAGCATCTCTTGTTAGAAGTTCAAAGTTCGCGAACTGAGTACCTGCAACGGCTGCGGACTGGGTTGGCCATTGTATTTCTGCAACAAGCCATCGGCCAAGCAATGATCGTAGTTGATGGTATTGCCGCCGCCGCCATTCCAGGTGAATTGCGGCGAGCCTAAAGAACCTAGCAGGGCTCCAGTGGAATCCATTGTTTGGGAAATGTACATTGCCCCGGTAATGAGCCCGTTTCCGCCACCGTTGTGGACTACCTGTCCTTGCCCAACTATTAGAACTAATCCGTTCCAAGTAAAGTTGCCGGAGAAGGTCAGGGTTCCGGTGACGATGAGAATACCCGAGCCATTCGGATTGCCGCTCAAGGTAAGGTTTCCGTTGACTGCGGTTACAGAGCCTACCGTTGTAGCAGGCAAGCTGGTTACGTTGCCCGTCAGAACCGGGCTTGTAGCATACTGCTCGAGTGTTGGTATGAAACCACCGTTCCCACTCAGCGCAGAAGGCGTGAGTGAAGCTCCGCCGATCTGCGTGTATACATCCTCGATCGACGGCGTCCCCCCCGCGCCAATGTAATTCTGCGGTTTGCCTAGCGAACTGATCACGGTTTGCTGCGCGGCGCTGTCATACACCCCGATCGCCGGCTTATTCGTTGCAGTTTGGTTACAGCTATTCGCATCGTTGCCATCAATGATGAAGTTGTTTGAGTTGGGAAAGATGGGATCTGGGCCGGTCAGTCCTAGTGGCCCGCCAAGCGTCAACGGGCCCCCGATGTTGAATGTAAAGGGCGGTCGTACCCCAGCTTCCATTTGCGCCATGGATCTTGCACCAGCTTTCGTGACCGCGAGTGAGGTCAACATGTAAACGGGGCCCATGGCAGTGTTGTTGCTGCCCGCGCCGATGGTCGCGGTAGCGGAGGCGCCGGCTCCACCACCGCCGGTGATCGTCACGGTTGGCGATGACGTGTAGTTCTGTCCACCGTTGGTGAGATTGATAGCGGTGATAATATTTACCGCGCCCGTGATGGCACTCCCTTGAGCGCTGCAATTACCGCCATTGCAGAGCGTTAGAGCGTACGGAGTGGCTTGCAGATATCCGCTGCCGCCGCTCAATATCTGGATCCCTGTAACCGGAGAATTAACCCCAGGCCAATTGGCAGTCACGGTGGGCAGCACGGGAGTTTGAGGTGCTGCAACCGAACCACTCAGCGCCGCCGTCGGAGTGTTCATGTAGCTGCCGCCATTTGTAAGCGTGATGCTCTGGATGGTCTTGCCGACCGTGAATGTAGGGGTGATCTTACATGCATTGCCGCCGACAGTGATCTGTTGAGAGCCGCTGACATAGCCGCTACCGACGCTTGTGACGACAATATTGGAGACGCTGCCCGAAGAGTCAAACACCACATTGGCCGCAAACCCGCTTCCCCCGCCGGGAGGTGCGTTCGATCCGATCGCCACCGTGTTCCCCTTCTGGTTGTTGCAGGTCCCGCTCGGGGAAACAATCGCCACGCAGCCAGCGCTGCTCATGTTCACGGTTGCTGTTGCCGAGCTCAAAGTGTCGGTTGGATCTGATGTCGAGAAGTTCGCGGTCGGCGCCGAGGTGTAGCAATAGTTCGTACCTGAGCCGCTTAGGGAAACGTTGGTAATCGCTGCTCCGTTAATGAAAGCTTTGAAGCTGGCACCGGTCCCGTCAGGGGGACTGGCAAAAGCTACCGTAGGGGGTTTGGTGTATCCGGAACCCTGGGGGCTCACTGCGGCGTTTGTGATGGCACTCGTCCCGGAACTGCCTATCTGCGCGGTCGCAGTGGCGCCGCTGCCGCCACCACCACTGATCGTAATTGTCGGAGCTGAGATGTAACCCGCTCCCGGAGTGATAAGGTTAACGCCAATTACAGAGTTGCCCGAGGTTGGCATGCAAGCAGCTGTATAGCCGGCGGGAATCTGATTCTGGTAATTCCCGTCCCAACAAACTTGCTGTCCTGACGCTACGCCAGCCTTGGGAACATAAACCGAAGTGTTCCAGTCCTCTTTCAGAGTGATTCGCACCCATTTGTAATTGAGGCCAGTAAGCTGCCAAGGCGTGGCATTTGCGCTGTTGTCATAGTACGCGCACCACCCGGCCACCGCCCCTCCCGTCACATCCGTGCAGCCGCCCCCGGGCAATGCCGTGGTTGCGCACGCCACGCCTGCGGGACCTCGAGCCAGGCCGAGCATGCCTTCCTGGCAAAGTTCTTGATCATAGTACGGGCTCGCCGGATTCCACGGCGAAACGCTAATAGCGGTTTCCCCGATTGTTGTATCAGGATTGAGGATGTAAAGAACGTAAGAACCGGTTCCGCCAGTATCGGGGGTCTTGGTCGGCAGGAAGGCGCTGATCGCGAGATCGCCCGAAACTGGGTGAATGCGATTGCGTGCTTCCTGCAACCCAGAAATGGCAGCGTAGCTGGCCACCTGCTTATCACGATAATTGATGCTGACGAGAGTCTCAGAATTGGAGGAATACACCATAGCTGCAGTTATCGCAGTAAGTAACAGCAGGCCAAAGATGGTCAGCAGAAGCGCAACACCGCGCTCCCGGCGCACCTTCGAGCGGCGTACGCCAGTGCTGACAAGGTCGCGAGTTTTGCAAACGTGGTCTGTTGTACTCATGGCTCCCCCTATTGGCAGAACTTCGGGTTCTGGCCGTTGACTAGTGCCTCCGAGCACTGGTTCCACAAAGAAATGGTAGAGATGACCGTGCTGACGGGAAATGCGCCCGTATAGTCCTTGTTTGGAGATTGGACCGACATAGTCACTGTGATGGAATTGATACCCGCGATGGTTCCCGCCGCGGTGTCAATATCGATGGGCAGGGTGACGCGGTTTCCGGCGGTGTCGTACACCGCGAATATGGCATCAGCAGCGGTGTTGCCCCCCTGTACGCCCTGGATTTCCAGCTGAGGAGGCGCTCCCGCGGGAATTGTTTGCGCATCTACTAGGGGATCGCCGCCAGCGCGCGTGAACTCGGTGCGCCGCAGGCAGGGGCAGTTGGTGCCAGTCGCAGCATAGTCATAACGAATGATTTCCACATTCGCCGTGCCTGCCTGATTTCCCGTTACCCCGTTGACATTCCCGGTGAACCACAGCGATCCATTGTCCACGTAGATGAGACCCGGGGCGTTATAAGGATCGAATGCACTATTGAAAACATTCTGCGGGGCAGCGTTCGGGCTCAAGGGATCGACAGTTCCATTACTCATATTCCGCTTATACGGATATCCGGAATTGCGTAAATCGGACGTGATCTGGTCGATGAATTCACGGGCCTGCTGTGTGTTATCGAGTTTGCCTTGCTCCGATGTGGAGACCTTCTGGGCTTGATTGATCGATAGGAAAACTGCTCCCATGATGACCGAGAGCACAAGAATCACGACCATCATTTCAATCAACGAGAATCCGCCTTGTTTGTTGCATCTCTGAAGGACCTGCGGAATTTTGCCGATGCGCGTCCTCATCAGTTTCCTCCCACGTAGGAACGCATCGTAACTGGCAGAGCAAACGAGAATTGAGCCGCTCCGTTACCCCCGGCCGGCCGTGCTCCTACGGTGACTAGGTACGTCTTGTCGGTAATGATTTGTACGTTCCAACGGACATCGTACGGTCTGGGCACGTTGTTATTGCATTGCACATAGTCCATGGAGTAGTTCGGTACCTTCGCGGCAGTGAAATTGATCGTGCCGTTGGCATTAAGGGCCGCGCCACCCGGTTGGTACAGAATCGTGAACAGGGTTCCGGTGCCGTTGCAGTTGGCGTTGTCGGTCAGCGTACCGGGACCGCCGCCGGCCAGTTTCGCGCTGACCTGTTCCAGTACGGCTTGGGTGAGCATGGTTGCCGAAGTGTCTATCTTGCTGCGGCCGTTATTGCCAATAGCGATGAATAACAACCCCATGATCGACAGCATGCCGACAATGAGCACAACCGCGGCAATCGCCAATTCAATGAGCGTCATGCCGGATTCTGGATGGAGTTTTAGTCGACTCATCGTGTTGCTCATGAGTTAGTTCCCCCAACTACTTCCGCTCAAGAACCAGTTCTGCATGCGTGAGGCAGGCGAAACACTTACTGCCGTCCACCGCGTGCTGCGTGAGCTGTATTTAAAGTAGTAAACGTAGCCATGGATCGAGGAGCATGCTGCGCCTGGGCTCGGCGGTGCGCAAGGCAACCCACGCGAATTGAAATATGGGTCCGAATTCGAGCTGAATGCCGTCCCGGCCGCGCCCCACATGGTGGTGGAGGTCATTGTGCTGCTAGGGGTCGCACCGATCGAGAACTTCGTGTCCAGCGTTAACTGTGGATCAGATTGCTTCAACGTCTGGGTTGGGTCATTGTTTGCTTTGCAGTACATCGTCACTGCGCCGCTGTTGGTCTGGAAATACATGCGCGATGTTGTGTTTTTTTGTAGCGCTAAAAGACGACATCTCTGCGCCAAGCCGGAGACACTGCCCATGCTGCCTCGAAGCTTGTACGCATCCATGGTGTTCAGCGTGATGGGGGTCACCATTGCGGCCAAGATCAACATCATCGCCATCACGATCAGGAGTTCGATCAAACTGAACCCGCGTACTGTTCGCTTCGTATTGTTTTTCCTAAGCACGACATCTCCTGAACCCTGTCCTGCAGGATTCTGGTCCCTTATTCGGTTATGACATGATAGGCAGAACTGAGGGGCTCACCCACGTACCCGAGGTGTATGTCCCTTGGTAACGAGGGAAGCGGTACCTGATCCACTCAATCGGAAGGCAGATTGCTTTATTTTCAGTAACTTACAGTGCCGAAAAGACTACCTGAAGCGGGCAAACAAGAACTCCTCGTTTTGCGCTTGAGCAGCCTCAGCCGCCAGCCGTTTGCCGGGGCTAGCGCCACACAGGAAATCAGAGAAGATGAGTTGATAAGCCGCGAGGAAGATCGAGCTAGCAGCGAACAGCAAAGCCACCGCCAGCGGCAACGGCGGAACTCCCCCCATCACCGCGATGGCGCTGATAGAAAACAAGAGCACGGCACACAACAGAACCAGGCTGTCTACAAAAATTGAAAATCCTTGCATGGAAAAGGACAGAAATCCCCAACGCACCGACTCCTGCTCGATGGGCAGGGGCAGTGAAATGGCTGGCCTTGCCGCGGCGGAAAGAACCAGTTGTGAGTCGTGTGGAGTGAAGATCGACACACGGCCTGAGGCTGCCGCCGCATGGAGCATCTGAGTCAAGATCCAGTCGCGGACTGCGCCCCTGGTCCTAGCGGGAACATCATCGAAACAGACTCCGGCTTGCCCGCTCTCGTCGGCCCAGATGACACGGCCCTGGGTCTCGACTTTGACTCGCGGTGAAAACAATTCGAAGCGGAGAGGCAAATGTTCGCCGGGTTGGAGCGGCATCACGGCTTGCAAAGCAATGCCTGATTCGGTCAGGTCACGAATGATTCCGCCGTTGTTTTCTTGGAGCCTGACGTAGGCGAGCGAATGCATCGGAAAACGAGGCCGGCTTCGGCGCCGCAGATGCGCCACAGCCAGGCCGGTCCGAGCGGAGGACATCATGCTGAAATACTAGCCTGCTCTGGTCCCTTCTCCAATGGCTTCGTCACGGTAGAACCGAAGTTGAAAACGCCGCGCAATCCCTACTTCTTCGTAAAAGCATCGAGCGCTGCCTTTACGACGGCTTCATCGATCTCCGACTTCGCGCCGCTCGCTGACATTCCACCCAGAAGTTGGCCGTCCACGACGATCGGCAGACCGCCCTGGTTCGGGAAAAACTCGGGATAAGCCAGTGCCTCTACGTGACCTTGCTTCACCGTGTCCTCGGCATTCTTTGAGGGAGCGTTATAGAAGGCCGCATGACGCGCCTTCCTTTGCGCCCAGGTGATCGTATTCAGGGACGCGGTGTCCCCCTTTTGGAGGAAGAGCAGGTTGCCGCTCTCGTCCACGATACAGAGGGTCACGCTGACGTGCTGGCGCTGGGCCTCGGCTTCAGCGGCTGCTACCAACGCCTTGATCGATTTCAGGTCCAGATACTTCTTGCTCGGCAGGTCTGCCGCGGGAACCGTCACTGCCATACCGAGAACTGCGATCGTCAGCCTAAATAATAAAGATGGTTCAAACCACTCTTGATTGAACATGGCACGCAATCCTAGCACCGGCTCGCACAATTCGCCAGACGGTCCCTTTCCGGAGGCCGCGGCTCTAGCATCATGTGGCCGGATGATGATTCAGAGGCGCAATTCGAGCCATCCGGCGAGGTCCCTAGCTCCTGTAAAGTGGAACTAAAATGTCTTTACCAGCTCAAATCCGTGACCAGGACCTCAGGCCCTCTCCCGGCGGCCCACTCGATATCCTCCTTCCCACAATCGGCAGCGCAGGCGACGTCCATCCGGTGATTGAACTTGGAATGGAGTTCAAAAGACGCGGGCACCAAGCGACTGTGGTCACCAACCAATTCTTTGAACAGCAGATCAGGGACGCTGGCTTGGACTTTGTGGCCATGGGCACACTGCCTGAAGCCGAAGCGACGATTGCCGACCCTCGTCTTTGGCATCCCACAAAATCGTTCGACTGTATTGTCGAGCGTGCCATCATTCCCAACATTGAGCGGCTTTACAAGATCATCGAAAAGCGGCGTGGTCCGAGGACTCTGGTGGCAGCTTCCGGACTTTGTCTCGGGGCGCGGATTGCCTTTGACAAGTTCGGCATTCCTCTTGCCACGGTTCATTTGCAACCAGCCTTATTGCGCAGCCTTGAGGACAGCGGTCGCCAAGGGTGCATACGCATGGATCGAAGCGTTCCGCGACTGGTAAAGAGAACTTTCTTCTGGATTCTCGACAAACTGATTGTGGACCGGGCGCTTGCCCCTTCCATCAATTCTTTCCGGGCAAAGGTCGGCTTGCCGCCGGTGAAACGCATTTTCGATCAGTTCGTGCACTCCCCGCAGCTGGTAATCGGATTATTTCCCGAGTGGTTCGCACCACATCAGCCCGACTGGCCACCGAACACTCACTTGACGGGTTTCATACTTCATGATGATGGCCACCGGCGCACCCTGACGGAGGAGGTTGAAAGGTTCTTGGCAGAGGGATCTCCGCCAATCCTTTTCACTCCCGGTTCCGCTGCCGCCACTCTGAAAGATTTCTTCCGAGAATCGGTCGACGCTTGCCGGCTCGCAGGTTACCGCGCCCTGCTGGTGACGAACTTTCCGGAGCAATTACCACCTGATCTGCCCACTGGCGTTCGTCATTTCCCCTATCTCCCCTTCGGGCAGATACTTTCCCGCTGCTCTGCTCTCGTGTACCCGGGAGGAATTGGGACCATGGCACAGGCCATCCAGGCTCGAATCCCGCACCTGCTCGTACCCCACGGCCACGATCAGCCGGACAATGCTGCCCGGGTGAGGAAAATGGGTTTGGGAACCGTCATCGATCCGGAGGAATACAAGGCAGCTCGCGTTGTCTCTGCTCTACGTGTTCTTCTGAGCCACGAAGGAATCAAGCAACGCTGCATGGAATTTTCAAAGAAGATTGACTCCGCAGGATCCCTGGCCGCGGCCTGCAACCTGATCGAAGGGTTGGGCAAGGACACTGAGGCTCGAGCGTCCCAGCCTCGCCGAGACGCTACTTAGGATTCTGGAGAGAATTCATCGCGGGCAGCAAAGCACCTTCAGAACTGGCCTAGCTTGATCCTCACAACAGCGGGATCGTCCCCAGAAAACTGCAGCCCGCGATCGGTCTCGTCGCCGTTCCACAGGCGCTTGGGAGTCCAGACGCCATTATCGTAGTTGCCTTCCTCAGCGGAAAGGATCTGCATGCGCATTCCAGGCAATTTCCCTGGAAGGTGAAAGCTCACACTCGCATCGATCCCGGTAACCAGAAATTCGTTCGGACCCAGTTGTGCGACCAGGGCTACGCCGTGCGCGTCTTTGGTTCCTGGCGGCCGGCGGCCATCGTATTGCGGGAAGCCATAGGAAACGGTCGCCTGCCACGCCCCAAACTCAAGTTCCTGCTGAGCCCGTCCGGTCTCTTCGATGGAGGTCTTCAGCTTGCCTTCGAAATTTAGCTTCGCGATCTCGCGGTTCATGGGGGCGAGCAGAGCGAAATTCTTCGCATGGCCTTTGGCTGCACTGTCTCCGAGAATGTTCCACCCTCTTGGATCAACCCCGAACGGCGCGATCCCCAGGGCGCCTTCGCCTAGGGCCAGGAAATCGTAGCGGGCAAAGTTGTCTGTCTTGGCAATTTCGGGTACAAGCAAGGGATTGTCGGGCCGATGATAGGCCGCGAGCACGTCGCGGACGAAGCCGGCATCGTCCCCGTAGATGTCGGGCGCAATTGCCTTTATGGAGGGAGCCAAAACACGCCACAGGCCTACCCATCTCTGCACGGCTCCGCCACTCGGGTACTGAATCCCGGGAATTGGCAGCCGCCGTTCCGGCAATTCTGCCGGGGGATAACTCAACCAGACATTCATATAAAGAGGTGTATCGAACTCCGATTCACCAGCGCTTGCGATCTCATTCAGGTAGTGAGCCTGGTGGTAGAGCTGGAAAACTTCATCGGCGTCTCCCCGGAATACTTCACTCCATGTGCCCGGCTGTTTCTTGGCGGCAGCCAACATATCTGGGGGGACTTGTCCGGCAAACTCCTTGTTTGATTCTGGAGAAAAATCGCGCGGGCTGCCGATGATGCCCGACTCGTTTTCCACCTGCACCATCAAGATGGTGTGCTGGTTTCCATCGAGAGCCTTGAGATGGCGCATCAGGGCAACGAATGCGGCCTTGTCGGCCTGAAGAGTCGAGCGTGCGCTGGCCGAGAGCACATCAATCGGCTCGCCATCGGCGCGAATTACGCGGGGAAAGCGCTTGGTATCGGTCTTTACCCACTGCGGCACGTAATGCATGTTGCCGTTTTTCCACGTGCCGAACCAGAGCAACACGACATGCAGGTTGTGCTCGCGCGCCCCCTGGACCAGGGCGTCGACGTTATCCCAGTTGAACTTGCCCTCTTGCGGTTCTATCTGTTCCCAGTAGACGGGCGCTTCCACAGTATTGGCATGTAACTCGGCGAGAGACTTCCACACCTCTGGCAGTTCCGAAGGCCATGCACTCGAATTGTGGACCTGACCGCCCAAGATGAGATATGGCTGCCCTTCCACGAGGAGGGCCCAGCGGCCATCTTTTTCCGCAAAATGCGGGGCCTCGGCAGCAAAGGAGACGGCGCACAGGGTAGAGACAAAAAGCCCCAGCGCCCACGCACAACCAAGTATTGCTTTCTTCCCTGACTGCACCTGAATCAGCTTCATGCTTCCTCCGGAGCGGCTTCCAAGATTTTGAATTGCAGGTTCTGCTCACCCAGGACGGGATGAGTTGCGGTGAATGCGACCGTTCCCGATTGTTCTTTGGCGCGGATCCAGATCGCGCCCGTTCCGCCAATGAGCGAGAACGGGTTGTCCCCGATGAGTTCGGCTGGGCCGTCCAGCTTGAAATGGATTGCGTCATTTGCAAAGGGTCGAATGGCGCCAAATTCATCCGTGACGCGGAGAACCACTCTGGTCGCATCCGCGCCGTCCGAGGTAAGCGTGGTTTCATCGGGCACGATGGTGAATTTCGTATCCACTCCCCGGCCCGACATTCTTTTTTCTATTACTTTGTTTCCATTGATGTAGCCTTCGACCCGCAAATCTCCCCACCCATGGCGCAGCCCGGAGCCAGCATCCAGGACGAAGGGCGCATAACGAAGATGTTGGAATTGTGTTCGATCCGGATCAGCCTCGGCGATCAACTTGTCATTGATGTAAAGCTTCAGGTGCTCGCAATTGGAGCAGAAAACCGCCTTGGTAAAGCCAATCGATTCGTCACCGCGCGCCCAGTGGAAGGCGGGCTCGAGCACCACTTCTTCGGAGGGATCGCATTGCGATTTGTAGAATCCTGCCGCCGGTTTCGGTTCCCGGAAGATGTCCGTCACTCCGTGATAACAGATGCGGTCCCCGGAACCGAAATTGGCATGCGTGTTGTAGTCGAAGGCGCACCACCCAATACCGCCGGCGTACTGCGGGTTCGACGCTAGCTGGTCGTGAATGCGCGCATGGCGCATGGTGTGCTCGGTCAAGCGCTCGGTGTTGTCGATCGTTTTTGTCGGGAAGGTGTGGCCCACAAACTCGGTGTTCAGATAACGCGGATGATTCGGGGGCTTGAGCGGAAAGCCGAAATCGTTCATCGTGAACACGTCTTCGAGGAACTCGGATTCCTGGAAGTAGCGAATGCCCCCGGTCTGGCGAGTGGAATCCAGTTGGTGCGCAACCGCGTTCGTACGGGTGTAGAAATCATGGTCATCGCGCGACTCGTTGATGCGTACGCCCCAGAGGATGATGGAGGGATGGTTCCAGTCACGACGAATCATGCGGCGGACATTATCGATCGCAAGCTGCTTCCAGGCCTCGTCTCCGATATGCTGCCAGCCGGGAATCTCTTCGAGTACCAACAAGCCCAGCTCATCGCAGGCATCCAGAAAGTGCCGCGACTGAGGATAATGCGACGTACGCACGAGGTTGCAATGGAGTTTATTGCGCAGAATGTCGGCATCGCGACGCTGCACTCGAGCTGGCATGGCCTGCCCCACCCAGGGGAAGGTCTGATGACGATTCAAACCGCGAAGCTTGATGACCTTGCCATTCAGTTCGAACCCGTGATCGGTAAACTCGGCTTTACGAAAACCGAAGCGGCGCATATCTTCGTCGAGCACTTGAACTCCGTCCAACAACCGCACATGGAGGTGGTACAAATGTCGATCCTTGAGGTCCCAAAGCTTGATGCCCCCCAGATCGCGAAAAGTAAGCACATACGAAGAGGTGAGGCCGGCGTCAGGCGCGGCGCCTCCCGCTGAGTTGCGCGGCGGGGGCGGAGAGATCGGAATCTTTTGACTCACCTTAGCAATCGTCTGATTTCCATCCAATAGTTCGAGTTCCAGCGAAAGCGGCCTCCGCGAGGCTTTCGCGTTCTCCAGGAAACACTCGACTTCCACCGATGGTTTGCCACTGAGCACGTCTTTCGGACGGACAAAGATGTTCTCCAGGAAAGTATCGGGAACAATGCGCAGCGCCACTTCGCGATAAATGCCACCAAAGGTCAGATAGTCGATTTCATAGCCAAACGGAGGTATGTCCGGACGCTCGGTGGAATCCACGTCGACAGCGAGCACGTTCTCGCCATCCCAGTCGAGATGGGGCGTCAGTTCAAAAGAGAACGGAGTATATCCTCCTTTGTACTCTCCCAGACGTGCGCCGTTCACCCAAACGGTCGATGCCGTCATCACCCCTTCGAAATCCACAAAAACCCGCTTGCCTTTGGCCTGCGCCGGCAGCTTGAAGCGCCTGCGATACAGCGACACAAATTCATATTCTTTTTCGTCAAACCCATGCCAGGGGAGACGCTTATTGGTGTGAGGAATGACGATGCGATCAAAGGCAGAATCGTCAAAATTCTTGTCGTGCCCGCCTTCCGTCTGCTTCGGGCTGAACCGCCAGCCCCGATTGATGGGCAGGATCAATCTGCCCCGGGCGGCATTCGGGGCTGAACTCTCCCCCAAAGCGTGAGGCGCCATGCTGGCACCTGCCAGCAAAGTACCGGTGGTGCGGATAAAATCACGTCTGTCCATCAAGCTATCCTTTCAGGCACAAGAATCTCCGGTTCATTCGGGCACAGCAAAGTACTTGATAATTACGAGATCCAGGAAAGCAACTGCTTCATGTCCGTTGGCGCGCTCGACTCCGTGCCCCGCGGAACCGACGGGCCGATCAGCGCCGCGGCGCTATGTCCCTCAAACCACGCCAGGAACGAAGCTTTTTCAGCCCCAGGCAACCGTTGCTGGTTCAGCCAGTTGTAGTAGGCCCCTATGTCGCCGTCCACCAGCGAGCCTACCGGGTCTAACTCGGGCCGTTCGGCGCTCGGCTTCAATAACTCACTCATAGGTTTCTGGCGCTGCCTGGGAGCGAACCTTACTAATAAGGTGACCGGCTCAGCCCGGCGCAGAGCTTCCCGAGCCGCCCACTGGGCAAAGCTGGTGCTGAAGATCTGTGTCCCAGAGCCTTCGGTCAGCAATTTCACGGCAAAGCGATCGAGCACGGGATCTGGGGATGATTTCACGCTTAGGTCCGCAGGACGCATTTGTGCCATAAGCGTACGTAACATTTCTGGCCCCATACCGGGCTTCTGCAGTTCGAAATGCATTTTTTCGAGGAGAGCCGTGCGTATCGGTTGCAATTCTCCGTAAGAGACGGAAGTTAGAACCGGATCATGCCCTGCAGCATCTCCGCCATCGATATACCAGTGTGCGTAGCTACCACTGTACTTTTTCGCACGTTCGCTCACGGCATCGAGCAGGATCTTGAGCCCGTCATCGGGCGCCACTCGTGAAAAATACGCTCCATGGGGTCGGAGTTTGCGGAACAGCGGGGCATCGTAAGAATCCACTCCTTCTCCGATGACGGTAATTCCTAGACGTGGGAGTTTGGGCTCCTGCGGCGGCAATGCAGCCTGCAGACGCTCGGCGTACTTGGTGGCGGCCACGCGAAAAGCGTCCAGTTGATGGGTCGACCATAAATGTGCCGAGAGTTGTTCGATAAATTGCGCGGGCGAATTGATCCAATCGAAACGTTCGAGGCTGGGCGAAAGAGTTATGCCTGCGAATCCCGCGAGCCAATCACTTCTTTCCGAAGCGCTGAGACGGGCCAGGTTGGCCAGTTCCTGCTCGAGTGACTTCCGCTCGGCGGGAAACTTGTAGTCATACTCGATAGCTTCCCGCAACACTCCGGGCAGGAAGCTGAGCGGCAACTCGCGAAAAACCCCAAGGTAATCCGTCGCCAACTTCTTCGCTTCCTTTGGATAGGAGCTAAAGTGCTCGGGTTTAAGTTCGCTTGGCAGCATTAGAGAATCTCTGCTATCGGCTTTCCCTGCGCCATGGCAGCTGAAAATCCCATCATCGATCCAATGGTCGGAACAAGGTCGGTCGAATCCACCGGCCGGTCGTGCACTAAGCCTTCCCGAATGCCCGGGCCGATGGCCATCAGCCAGGTCGTCCGCGATAACGGGTCCCCAGTGCGGTGATGCTGGAAACCGTTTCCGCCAGGATCATCATCGGCGTCCCGGCCGAAATCCGGAAGGATCAATAGCGTGGTTTTGCCGTGATACTCTGGCTCGCTCTCGATGATCTTCCACATTTCGGCACACAGGCGATCGGTCCGGCGAATCCCGTCTACATAAAGTGAATAGGTGCCGGCATGCGCGATATCGATGTCGTGCATGGTGATCCACAACAGGCTGGGTGCAACCTGGCGCATGAGTTGGCGAGCGATATAGACCGACAGTTCGTCCGGACTCGAAAGAGCGGAGGCATGAGATTTGAAGTCAGTGACTGAAAGCTTGAGCAGGTCTTCCAGTTGCTGCAATTCAAATTCGCCTCCAGCCAGCTCGGGCGTAAAGTAGGGGGTCTCGTAGTTGTCGCGCAGCAGATGCGCATAGTCGGGCTGGCTGCTTGTAAGAGCCGCGGCCAGCAAGTGCTTCGGCAGAATGACGCGCGCCCCCAGACCCAACCCGTAGGACCTGTGGCTGCTTTCGCCGATCCGGTTGAATCCATTGCTGGGTGCCACCACCCATGCATCGGAGGATGGCCGCTTCAACTCCTTGCGGTAGTACTCAAAAACGGTTGGATTCTCCGGGGGGAGCGAGGCAAAGTTGTTGATGGTCTCGTAGGCTCCCGTCGCCAGGCTCGCCGTGGCCACGTAATGACCCAGAATGCCGCGGTTGATCACCTGGGTGAAGAACGTGGAACGCGGGATAAGGTCGCGGAGCATGTTGGGGACATTCTCCTGCCCTTCGGGTGCAAAGGTTTCCTGATCGCGTGCTCCACCGCCAAAGGTGATCACCACCACCTTCTTATTCCTGGGCAGAGCTGCGGCGCGAGCAAGGCGGGAGCGCAGGGCCATCGTTCCCAGCGCAATGCCAGTGGCATCACGCAGGAACTCGCGGCGAGTGCGAGAAATCTCGCTACTGAACTCCTCAAGGCGCGTCATGGATTCCCTGCCCCTGACTTCTTTTCGGAGTAGACGAACTGTCTGACCTCGGCTCGCTGCCGCTCGAGTTCGGCCAGGTGTTCGGTCCGCAGCTTCTGGTAGACACCTAGTTGTTCTTGGGCTTCATCTTTCTTCCCCAGGTGAACGAGCGCCTGCCCAAGCCGGTAGTGGGCGTCGGCCAGATCCGCATTCAATGCAATTGCCTGCCGATATTGAACGATGGCGACGTCGTATTTTTTCTGGTCCGAATAGAGATTCCCCAGTTCGAGGTGAGCCTCGGGGAGTTTGGGATCCAGGGCTACTGATTTCTTCAGCAGCGTCTCGATCTCGCCCAGATCCAGGCTGGCCTCTTGCGCACGGCGCCCTTTCCACAGACTCATGGCGTAGTAATAAGGAGCATGGCCGTCGCGCGGCTTGAGATCCATAAAGCGCCGAAATCGCTCGAGAACGGCATCGGCTTGGCCGGGGGAACTGTCATACGCTTTCGAAAGGAAGTAGTAGCACTGTGCGTCTGAAGGATCTAGGTCCGCCCCCAAGAGCAGCGCCTTCACCGCCTCATCGTAGTTGCCGCGCGAGTACAGTGCCATGCCGAGACCAATCTGGAGCCGGGGAGACTTGGGGTAGCGTTTGGTAGCCTGCTCGAAGATTTCTATCGCCGCATCGAGTGTGCGGTGCAGCAGGAGCTCGCTCCCCCAATCAAAAAGATTGCTTTCGCTGGGATCCATGTGCGCGGCGGCTTCGTATTCGTTGGCGGCCGCCACAAAGTTCTGTTTGCTCTCCTCAATCTCAGCCAACAGGTTGTGCAACTCCGCGGTGTCTTGCCGGGCGAGCAATTCCTTCGTCACCCGCTCCGCCAAATCGTTGTTTGCGGTTTCGATGTAGGCGAGGACCAGGTTGTATCCGTTATCGTAGGCATCCGGTTTGAGCTGGTACGCCTTTTCCAGAAAAGGGACCGCCTGCGGCAACTTCCCCGCAGTGATGTAAAACTCGCCAAGGTTATGGTTGGTATCGTAGCTTTCCGGCTCGAGCGCACGAGCTCTCTTGAACTGAAATTCCGCTGGCCCAAATTGGTGCAACTGAACCAGGTTGGTCGCGAGGTTGGTTCGTGCAGCCGCAGAATTCGGGCTTAAGCGTGCGGCCTTTTGGAGGTGGCGGTTGGCTTCCGATGCCTTTCCTTGGGAGGAATAAACCATGCCTAAGAGTTCATGGACGTCGAAGCTTTCCGGAAGTTGTTGCACAAGCGCCTCGAGTCGTGCCGCCGCCTCCCCCAGGTGGTTGGAATCGTACAACTCGACTGCTTCCTGAAACTTGCGCTGGAGTTGCTGTTTCTGCTCGATCTCCGCGCCCAGAGCGGGCGACAGCGTACAGGCGGCCGTCAGGCAAAAGCAAATCAACCGAAGGATCACAGCAACTGTATGTTAGCACCCGCTCGCGTAGAGAGGACTGCCGAAGCGATTCGAAGCCTGCCCGACGTGCAAGATCCACGCGGGGTTAAATCCCGGCGCGACTTTCGTCGCGCCGGGAAATGAAGGTTAGAAGTACAACTTCAGAGCAAATTGAATCTCGCGCGGATCCAAAGGATTGTCGCGCGTGGATCCAATTTGACCGAACGTCCCTCCCCTGAAGTCAGTCGATCCGGACACGGCGTTAACCCCGTTTCCACCAAATCCCGGATAGTTGAAGTTCGGGTGATTGAAGACATTGAAGAACTCGGACCTGAATTCAAGCCGGAAGCGCTCCGAGAGTTGGAAGCTCTTGAACAAAGACAAATCCGTACGGTAGAAAGTGGGGCCAGCAATCTGCGATGGCTGGTCGCCACCCAAGATGCCGGTGGGAGTGGTGTTCAGAACACACCCGGCTTGGGTTGCCGGAGTTGCTCCCACTGCGCAAGGTTGGGCGAAGGCCGCAGCATTCAGCATTGCGGGGTTTCCATTGGGCATGATGTGGAGGGAAGTCCTGGCATTCTGCCCGGGTAAAACGAACGCATAGCAGCTTGCCCCGGCCGCCGTACCAACCGGGCAATCAATCTTGAAGGGTTGTCCGCCCTGCAAATTGACAATCCACTGCAAGGCCCACCCACCGATGAGCGCGTTCTTTGCGCCGCTGGCATTGCCTGCCATCCGCTTACCCTTGCCGAAGGGCAATTCATAGCCGCCGCTGAAGTGGAGCACATTGCGAATGTCGAAGTTCGCGAGTCCGTAGTCATGTTGAATTCCGACTCCCGGCACGTACGGCGCACGGTAGCCGTTGCCAGCGAACCCATTTAAGAGATCCAGAGCGTCAGACCGCACTTTGGAATATGTGTAAGCGGCCATGAAGCTCAGCCCACCCGAAAACTTCTTGGTGAAGTTGGTTTGCAGGCCGTGATAGTAGCTGCTGCCCCAGGTTGCTGCATAGCTTGCGCCTCGGGCGAAGTCGGGAAACGGCAAGCCGCCCTGCGACGGAAGCGGGACGACATCGGTTGGGGTTGACTTCGTGAGCGTCGTGCCTGGCGCGAATAAGGCAGACACCTGGTTGGAACTGGGGAACACCTCCAAGTGGCGGCCGAACGTGCCTACATACCCAGCCTGTATCGACATCGAAGAAGTCAGTTGATATTGCAAGGTAAAGTTGGCACCCATCGAATAGGGAGTGTCGTAGTTGAACTGAATGCCGCGGAGCTGCAGGCCCTGGGCATTCACCAGAACCGGTGTCAATGGGACGCAAGAAAAGCCAGTTGCGAGAGTTGCGCTATTTGACGGCGTAGCGGTTCCGGCCGGACATGGGGAGCTGAAGGAAACCGGAGTCCAGTCATTCGTATGGTTGAAGTCGAAAGAGAACTGGAACGGATAGTTCTCGCCCAGGTTCGGAGAGTATCCGCGATTCTCAAAGCCGTTGTAGAAAATGCCGAAGCCACCTCGGGCCACAAATTTAGGCGTCACCTGATAGGCGAAGCCGAAGCGGGGTGCAAAATTCGACTTTTGCGAGTTTCCCAAGCCTTTGCCGTACTTGTTGGTAACCGCTAAGGCGATGCCGTCGGTTGCCAGCAAACTTTGAAAGCTCGGAGAGAAGTTGGTCGCCGCCGAATTAGCGCTTTGGGGAACGATGTACATCGGCACGTTATTTGGCGGACCAAAGGGCACGAAGTTCGCTTGCTTGCCGTAGTGGTCATAGACCAGGGTAAAGAAGTCCCATCTTAGTCCCAGGTTCAGGGTCAGCTTGGAGGAGACCTTCCAGTCGTCCTGGAGGTAAACACCCCAGTAGTTTTTGCCGTTATCGCTTAGCGAGATATTGGAGGCGAACACCTCGTTCGGCCCTCCGACAAAATTTGGGCCCCCCACAGTCGAAGCGGTCGGCAGGAGCAAGAACTGCGCGCGGCCGGTGGTGTTGTCGCCGTTGTTGGGAATCTGAGTATAAGCCCCGTTAAAGTCGAACTGACCACGAGACCACGGTGGCTGCAAGGTCGAAAACTTCACATGCTGCTGCTCGAAGCCCGTTTTGAAGGTGTGTTTTCCGTAAATCTTCGTGAAGTCATCGGTCACCTGGATCGTCGAAGTGACTTCGTCTGAGGGCAGGAAGGCGTTGCCTCCGAGCGTCTGTAGTCCGCCGATGCTAAGCGCAGGCAGACCACCATTCTCCTTCTGCTGCGGGATCCCCAGAATGCCAAAGCTTCCCGGAATATCGCTGAGGTTATTCGCCTCAGGAATGTTGCGGGTGGTGTGCAGGTAGTTCAGGCCTACACGTGCCACGTTAATGGTGGTGGGCGAAAATGTGTGGTTCCAGACAAGCGCACTGTGCTGCGAGTTGGCCGTCTGATTTCCCTGGAAGAACCCGCCGCCATCCGGAATTCCGCCAAAAATACTGGGAATCAATTCTGGTTTGTCGTCATAGCTGAAGCTGTAATAGAGCTGATCTTTTTGGGTCAAGTTCAAGTCGAGTCGCACGTCAAACTGCTTCTCGTTTTGGATCAGCACGGGCGAATTGGCGTAGTTGTTGACGATGTTCCCGTTGGTTGGGGTCGGATAGAGGTTCAACAAATTAATGGCTATCGGATCCAGCCGGTTCGCGGGAAGAATGTTCAGGCCGGGGCAGTTGGCCAAGGTAAACGAAGGGCCAGCACCGCAGGTCGAGAACCCGAACGGGTCACGGACAAAGGACGAACCCACCGCCCTGGTGGTTGCAGGGTCAAAAATGGTGCCTTTTTCAAAACTTCTGCCCAAGGCATCCGATTCGGTGGTACCGGTCTGCAGCAGGTCTTGGAGATTCGTGTAACCGCTGCTCCGCTCCCCTGCAGTCGGCACCGACCCGATCTGCGGTTGGCCCTGGCGCAAGCGCCAAAACTGCGCATCCCCAAAGAAGAAAACCTTGTTCTTGATCACCGGGCCACCGATCGTGCCCCCGAACTGGTTCCAGCGCAGTTCAGCCTTTTTTCGAGGCGTGCAAGCCCCGTTGTTGCAATCATGCTCAAAGAAGTCTCGGGCATCGAGAACGTCATTGCGGAAAAATTCCCAAACGTTCCCATGAAACTGATTGGTGCCCGATTTCAGAGTCGCGTTGAGCACGGCTGCGCCGGAACGCCCATACTCGGCGCTGAAGTTTGTGGTTTGAACCTTGAATTCCTGAATCGCGTCGACCGGCGGCAAGACTACGAAGTTCGTTCCATTGAGAAAGTCAACCGTATCGGAATTGTTGTCAATTCCATCGAGCATGTAGTTGTTCTGAGCAGGACGGAATCCGTTAGCGGAAAAAGCTCCGGTAGAGGCGTTGCCCCGGGTGTCCGACTGGGGGGAATTCACGCCTTGGACCAATTGCGCGAGAAAGGTAAAGTTTCGACCATTGAGCGGAAGGTCGTTTACGCCCCTCTGATCGATAACCTGTCCAACGGATGCGTCCTGGGTCTGCAGGACCGGAATTGCCCCAGTTACCTCGACGGTCTCGGTTTGGCTGCCGGGCTTCAGCGAAAAATTGAGCGCCACGTTCGACCCGATGTTGACCACCACGCCCGACTGCGTGGTGGTTTGGAAGCCTTGAGACGTGACTTCTAGTTTGTAGCTTCCGATCCTTACCGGAGAAAACGTGTAGACACCATCGGAAACGGTGGTGGTAGTGAGCGATGCCCCCGTGCCCTCGTTGGTCAATGTCACCTTGGCGCCTGAGACGACCGCGCCGGAAGCATCGGAAACCACGCCCGTTATGGAACCCGTATCGACCTGAGCATACAGGGTTGTTATCCCGAACAACGCCACGCCCATTAGAAGGGCGAATAGATTTCGCAGAACCCGAGAACCGCTTTGACTCATTTTCCGTTCTCCTAGTCAGCTGTTCAGCGCCTGAGTGCCGAACGATCTTTCGATGAGCGTCTTCGCGGAACCCACCTCAAGCCGCAAAGACACATATCCCGCAGTGGTGCTGCGAGTCACGACAAAATCCCTAATGCAGGCTTTTCGCGGTAAAAACGATCAGCCACCCCCGTTAAGAAATCAACCCATTCCGAGAACCCGCCTCAGCCCAACCAAGGCAGAGTTCCACGGCCACGAAATCCAGAGCTGGTTAAGCGTTTAAAAAAGTTAACCGCTTAACCTAGTTTTGGTGGGTTTATCATGCGCCAGAAATCATTGTCAAGATTTTTTTCTTGTGTGCTACACTCCACCGCGACGAGATTGGCTCCGGAGTTTTTGGCCCAATCTGAAAATAGTCCACAGAAAAACGATTTTCTTTCGGCAACAATGACCGTAACGATTCGTGACGTCGCACTCGCAGCCGAAGTTTCCACAGCTACCGTTTCGAACGTCCTCAACAACACCGGCAAAGTCGGGTCCCGGACGCAGCGCCATGTGCTCGCCACGGTGAAGCGTCTGGGTTACGTACCCGACGTCCACGCCCGGCGCCTGGCCTCGAATAATCGACGCACGCTCGGAATCATCGTGTCGGATGTGGAAAATCCCTTCTTCCCCGAAATCATCAAGAGCTTCGAGACGCGCGCCCGGGAACTTGGCTACGACGCCATCCTCGGCGACACCAATTACGATCCGCATCGCACCCAGGAAGCTGCCGAGCGAATGATGGAACACAAAGTTCGCGGCGTAGCCATCATGACCTCAGAAATCAGCATGCGCCTGGTGCACGAGCTTGCGCAGCGGCGCATTGCGGTCACCTTTCTCGACTTGGCCCCGGCGCGGGGGTACATGAGCAATCTGCGCATTAACTACGCATCTGGAATTGAACAGATCGTCCGTTATCTGCATAGCAATGGGCATCGCCGCATCGCCTTCGTCGCCGGCCGGGAAGGGCTGAAGTCGAACACCATGCGGCAAAAAGCTTATGAAAGCACGATGCGCGAATTGGCACTAAAGCCGGGCCCGATTCTCAAAGGAAATCTGCGTTTCGAGGGCGGCCTCGACGCGGGGCTTGCCATTGGACAACTCAAACCGCGGCCTACGGCGGTGGTCGCGGTGAATGACCTCACTGCCATCGGCGTGATCAAAGGCTTGCTGCAAAGCGGATGCCGGGTGCCGGAAGATGTTTCGGTCACCGGTTTTGACAGAACCCGCCTGGCGGAATACAGCAACCCTTCTCTGACCACCGTGGATATCCATCGTGACTTGCTCGGGAGGATCGCCGCCGACGCCCTGCATGAACTCTCCAGTTCCAAAGACGCTACCGGCAAGGAATATCCGATCGACGCTGAACTCGTCATCGGCGAATCGTCGGGGCCAGTACCGCTCGGACACCCCTGATACACTTCTGAGAGCCGTTCTACGCGTGGACTCGAGATGTCGGAACACAACTCCCTCGGCAATACCTTCTCCCGCCGCGCCCTCTTGAAGTCGCTGCAATATGCCCCAATCGCGCTCCTCCCCGCGCCATGGAAGTCGCTCGGGGCGATCGGTGCCTGGAGGGATGGGGCAGGACTTCGGTTCGCGGACCTGCGCCTTAGTCCCCACTACCCCTCTCGCGCCCCCATCGATCAGATGATGGGATTGGTTGCGCCGGGTTCGGATCAGTTCTTGACGGAAAAATACGCATTCGAAATTGCGGAAGCACTCAAGCGCTGGGCAAGCGAGTTGAAACAACAGAACTTTGGATTGGAATTGCTGAACAAACTTTCAGATCCCTCGCTGCGAGGTTCGAGCTTCCTGCCCACCGCCGAGCGCCCAGTTCGCAGCCGACAGGGCATCCAAGTCGTCCAACGAAAATTTGGCGGAGAACCGACCCTGGCGCGCGACCGAGCCCTGGCGGAGTTGCGGGACGCCGTAGCCGCATTGGGACATTTGAGAAGAGCAGAGTTTCAGATCGTCGGGCTCGAGCAAATCGAAGCTTCGCCGCTCCGGGTCAAAGCGGAGATTCGCTACACATTTGCAGGCGGGAAGGCGGGAGCAAGCGAACAGCGCATAGGCACCTGGCGGACCGAGTGGCTTGAAAAGGCCGAAGGCGATTGGCGCCTCACCCAATGGATTGCAATCGAGGAGACCCGGAGCCGTACGAAGACACCCATTTTTGCGGAAATTACAGCCCAGGCTTTCGGGGGCATCGATTCTTACCGGGAACAGATGTTGCGCGGTGCCGATCATTGGCGGACGCTACTCGATGGGGCTTCGGGAATCGATGTTTACGGCAATCAAGGCATCGCCGTTGGAGATTTCGATGGCGATGGTTTTGACGACGTCTACGTCTGCCAGGGAGCCGGGCTTCCCGATCGCCTCTATCGGAATCGCTCGGACGGAACCTTTGAGGACGTCACGGAACGCGCCGGGCTGGGCGTTCTAGACGCCAGTTCCTGCGCATTGTTCGCAGACTTTGAAAACCGAGGTCATCAAGACCTGCTCGTGGTTACCAGCGGCGGCCCATTGCTATTCGTGAATAGTGGACAAGGCACGTTTTCCCTAAAGCGCGATGCTTTTCGATTCGATCACTCGCCGCAGGGCAGTTTCACTCACGCCGCGGTAGCCGACTACGACCGCGACGGCCGCCTGGATGTTTATTTTTGCCTGTACAACTATTACGCAGGCCTCGATCAGTATCGCTATCCTTCCCCCTATTTCGACGCGCGCAACGGTCCGCCCAATTTCCTTTTTCACAACCAGGGTAATTGGACTTTCTCCGACCGAACCGACGCGGCGGGCCTCAACGTCGACAACGACCGTTACAGCTTTGCGTGCGCCTGGGGGGACCTCGATGGCAACGGCTGGCCCGATCTCTACGTGGCCAACGATTTTGGGCGCAGCAATCTTTACCGCAACCATGGCGACGGAACATTTTCTGCGATTGCTGCCGAAGCGCACGTTGAGGACGTGGGCGCGGGCATGAGTGCGTGCTGGGTGGACTCGAACGCAGATGGGCAGCAGGACATTTACGTGGCAAATATGTGGTCTGAGGCGGGCCTGCGCGTCTCCAAGCAAAGCAATTTTCATGGGGACGAGCCCGGTGAAATCCGCGAAATGTATCGCCGCCACGCTCGCGGAAATTCTTTTTACAGGAATCTCTCCGGGGGTAAGTTCCGGAATGTGGCAGCAGACAACGGGACGGAGTACGGCGGGTGGGCGTGGTCCTCGGATTCTTGGGATTTCGATCACGATGGTCATCCCGACCTCTTCATTGCAAATGGCTACGTCTCCGGCATCGCGGACTCGGATGTGTCCAGTTTTTTCTGGCGCCAGGTCGTGGGGAACTCTCCTCAGAAGCTTTCCCCCTCCGCCCAATACGAGCAGGGATGGAACGCAATCAACGAACTGATTCGCTCGGACCGATCCTGGAGTGGTTACGAGCACAACGTCTTCCATTGCAACAATGGCGATGAGACGTTTTCTGACATCTCCGGGATTACAGGCCTTGACTTTCCCGACGACGGCCGTGCATTCGCACTAGCCGATCTTGACCACGATGGGCGTTTTGAGCTCCTGCTCAAAAACCGCAGCGCACCGCAATTGCGTCTGCTCCGCAATGTAATGCCCGAGATCGGGAATTCGGTCTCGTTCCGGCTGCGCGGCACAAAGAGCAATTGCGACGCGATCGGGGCGGCCATCGCCATCGAAGCCGCAGGTCGAAAGCAGATCAAGCACGTCCAGGCAGGTTCCGGCTTTCTTTCTCAGCACACGAAAGAGGTTTCGTTCGGCGTCGGAGATTTTTCCGGCACGCTGAAGGCAACCATTCGCTGGCCCAGCGGAACCGATCAGGTGTTAGAGGGAATTCCAGTCGACCACCGGATCGAGGTCACGGAAGGATCAAACGATCTGAAGGCCACACCCTTTGCCGCAAGCCGGGGTGTTACCAAGCCTGCAACGTCACCCCTTCCCGGACCATTACCAGAAGCAGCGGAGACCTGGCTGCTTCAGCCCCTTCGAGCTCCCGGATTCTCTTTGCCCGACCGTGCCGGCAAGGTATGGGAGCTGCACTCGGTTGCGGGAAACAAACTGTTGGTCTTCTGGGCTGACGCATCTTCAAAGTCGCTCTCGCAGCTGCACTCACTCAACAACCACAACTTAGGCGACCTGCAGGTTCTGGCTTTGAACGTAGAGGCCCCCCTCAATCGCTCTGCGGTCAGGTCGTTCGCCGACCAACAAGCGCTCCGCTTCCCCGTCCTGCGCGCCAGTTCCGATGTAACTGGCACCTACAACATCGTCTTCCGCTATCTATTCGATCGCCATCGCGATCTGGATACACCGACTTCGTTCCTGATTGATGGGAACGGGATGATCGTCAAGGTGTATCAGGGAGAGGTCGGAGCGGAGCGGGTCGGGGAGGATGTTAAGAAATTGCCGCGCACTCCCGGAGAACGCCAAGCGCTCGCGCTTCCCTTCCCTGGCACATTTCACCTGGGGGCGGTCCAAAGAAATGACTTCACCTATGGAGTTGCGTTCTTCCAGCGGGGCTATCTTGACGCCGCCACGGAGTCGTTTAAGGAAGTGCTCGCCTCAAAGCCGAACGAGGCCGAAGCCTATTACAATCTGGGCACGCTTTACCTGCGCCGCAAGGATCCAGACTCGGCTCGCCTCTATCTTGAGAAAGCCGTGCAATTGAAGCCTACCCATGCCGAGGCGTGGAACAATCTCGGAATGATCTCGGCCGAGGAAGGCCACACCGACGAGGCCATCCGGAATTTCCGCGAGTGCCTTCAGCATCGGCCTGACTTCGTCGTGGCTCTTCTGAATCTCGGAAATCTATACCGCCGCCAAAAACAATTTGCCGATGCAGAACAGCTTTTGACCCGCGCTCTCGAGCTGGAGCCAGAGAACCCGGACGTCAATTACAGTTTGGCAATGCTTTACGCACAGCAGAACCAGATGGGCAAGGCCGAGCAAGGCTTTGAGAGCGCACTGAGGGCCCGCCCAGAATATGCCGACGCCCTCAACAACTACGGCGTCCTGCTGGTGCGCGAGCAACGATATGCGGATGCCGAAGAAAAATTCCGCTCCTGCATCCGCAGCAATTCAAACTTCGATCAGGCATATCTGAATCTCGCCCGGCTCTACGTTCTTCAGAACAACAAGCCGCAAGCGCGAGAAATCCTTGAGGAGTTATTGCGGCAACAGCCCCAGCACGCAATGGCTCAGCAGGCACTCAAAATGCTACAGTGAGGCAATCACACCAGATGTCGGGATCTCTTCAACTTTCTCGCGCAACGCTCACCTTCCTGCTGTTCTTCGCTTGGTGCGCCGTTCCCGTCCCTGCAGTCGAGGCCTCCGGACAGCACAAGAAGCCAAGCGCGGCATCGCCATCCTCCGAACTCGCGCAGGTCGAGATGCTTGTCGAGCAAGGACGAATGGGCGAGGCCAAGGCGTCCACGGTTGAATATCTCAAACTCCATCCTTCCAGTGTCGAGGCCTACAACCTGCTCGGCATCATTTGCAGCCAGAATCGGGACTATCAAGGCGCCCTTGATGCGTTTGAACACGCTTTGAAGCTGGATCCGGGTTCCACGAAGTCGCATAACAACCTGGGGAACTTGTACGCTGCCGCCGGAAAAACCGATTTGGCCGAGAGGGAGTTTCACAAGACGATCGCTTTGGCACCCTCCAATGGCGAAGCCAATTACAACCTCGCCCTGTTGCTGATTTCCCGGGGCAAGCCCTCGGAAGCTATCCCCTTCCTTGAACACGTTCGGCCAGCGACGCTTGAATCAAGAATCAATCTAGTGCGCGCCTATCTTCGTGCGAACCGCACTGTCGAGGGGCTGAAGCTCGCACAAACACTCTCTGCCGAGGACAACAACAATGTGCGACGCCACTTCACGCTTGGGGTCCTGCTGGCAGAGGAGAAGCAGTACAAGGCCGCTCAGCTCGAGTTGGAAAAAGCAGACGCTCTGAATCCCGAGACTTTTGAAATCCTTTTCAACCTCGGCCAGGCGTACCTGCGCGCGAAAGAGTACGGCAAAGCGGAACTAGTCCTCAATCGGGCCCTCAAGCTGAGACCTGATTCCGCCGACGTCCTGTACCTGCTCGCGCAGGCCTTCAATGACGAAGCTCGTCCTGTGGATGCCTTGGATTTGCTGGCGCGGGCGCACAAACTCGCCCCAGAAAATCCCGACATCGTTTTTCTCTTGGCGCGGGTCAGCATGGGGCAGAACTTCTTTGAGGACGCAATTCCGCTGCTCGAGTCGGGCTTGAAAGTCGCCCCGCAGCGCGCCGACTTGCGGGCGGCGCTCGGCGAAAGCTACTTCATGTCGGGCAAGGCGGACCGGGCTATCGAGGAATTCAAGAAGCTGATCGAGCTAGAACCCTCCGCCCGTTCCTACACGTTTATGGGCCTTTCCTACCGGCATCTCGGTCGCTTTGACGAGGCCCGCAAATATTTCGAGGAGGGCCTGAAACTCGAGCCCACCAACGCCGCCTGCCTGTTCAACATCGGATTCATCGAAGAACGCCAGGGTAACGCCGCTGCCGCGGACCAACACTTCCAGCAGGCGCTTCGCTCCAACCCGGACTTTTCCGAGGCCTTGCTGGAATTAGCCAATCTCCGGAGCAAGGACAAGAAGTACGCGGAAGCGGCCGAACTCCTGCACCGCTACGTCAAAGTCGCCCGCGAGCCTGCTTCTGGCTACTACAAGCTTGCGATGGTGGAGCGCAGCCTTCACCAGATGGATGCAGCCGAGCGCGACCTCAAAGTTTTCCAGACACTGTCCAAGAACTCGAATACCGGCCCTTATCCCTATCAGCATCTCTTCGATTATTTGGAAAACCGCACCAAGTTGACCCCAACCGAACGTGCGCAGCTGGACGTCACCGAACTGCTCGAGCAGATCAAGAAGAATCCAGGCCAACCACAGGACTTGTATCTGCTGGCGCAGGCATACTTGAAGCTGGGAAAGCACGAGGAAGCGTTGCAGGTTGTCTCGCAACTCGACCAGCTCAGTTCCGATGATTACCGCACCCAGGCCGGCGTCGGGGTCCTGCTAGCGCAGAACCGCCTCTACGACCAGGCAATCGTCCATCTTCAAAATGCGCTGCGCACAAATTCCGGCTCTGATGAGATCAAGTTCGATCTCGCCGACGCTTTCTTCCGCAAGGGAATGTATTCCGAGGCCTTGCAAACAGTGCAGACCATTTCAGCGGCTGGGCAGCAAGACGACACTTGCCTTTCGCTGCTGGGCGACATCTACGCGCATCTCGGGGAAAACCAGAAAAGCGCAGGAATCTTTCAGGACGCCATCGGGCGTAATCCCGACAACGATCAATATTACCTCTCGCTCATGCTCGTCCAGCTTCGCAGCGGCGACATTCAGAGCGCAGAACAAACGCTTGAGAAGGGCCGGACCAGAATTCCGATGTCCGGGAAAATTCAGTGGGGACTTGGCTTGCTTTCCGCGCTCAAGGGTGACACTCCGCAAGCCGCGGAGCAACTGGAGCGCGCCGTAGAATTATTGCCGGAATGGTCGGGAAGCTACTCCACGCTTGGTGTTTTCTATTACCAGACCGGACAGATCGACAAAGCTCGTGAAGTCCTGAATCGCTTCAAGGGCAGCAATGCAGGCGGGCTCGACGTAGCCCGCATTGAGCAGGTTTTGTCGAAAACCCCAGCCGCGTCCGGCTCGGCGACCGACCCGTTGCCGAACCAGGCGCGGCAGCAGCTACTGCAATTCGCACTGGTCATCGCGGATCGTACGCTTTGAGCCGCAGCTTAAGGCTGCGCTAGAATGCCGGAATAGTCGTCCATCGCTCAATTCCAGCACCAGACAGGATTCATCTCATCCGGGAAATGGGGAAACCGTCGCAACGAAGCAGCAAAGGGGCTCGCGTACGCCAGATCATGGCCGCTCTATTTTTTTCTCTGGCCATGACAAATGGCTCCGGCCTCCATCCTCAGCAAGCGGCCAAGAACGCAGCCAAGAGAGGGATTCAGGTTCGTTACACCGACGTTCGTCAGGCTGCGGGCATCACCTTTCAGCAGGACTCGACCCAAACCGAGGAGAAGTACTATCTCGAAACCATGGGCACCGGGGTGGCCTGGCTCGATTATGACCAGGACGGTCTGATGGACTTGTTCTTCGTTCAATCCGCGGCCACCGACATCTATAAGCCTTCTCGCCCCCTTCGCTGCGCGCTCTATCACAACAATGGGGATGGAACCTTCACCGATGTTACCGCCAAGGCCGGCCTTGGGGGCGAAGGCCATTACGGCCAAGGCGTCGCGGTGGGAGACTTTGACAACGACGGATTCCCTGACATCTACGTCACCGGTTATGGCCGCGCCATTCTCTACCACAACAAGGGCGACGGGACCTTTACCGACGTAACTGAGAAAGCCGGCGTCGCGGATGAAGGCGGCTGGTCGACCAGTGCTGGCTGGTTCGATTACGACAAAGATGGATGGCTCGACTTGGTGGTCACGAACTATATCGATTGGAGTGGAAAGAACAATCTCTGGTGCGGAGAGCACCGGCCCGGTTACCGCTCCTACTGCCACCCCGGCAACTACAAAGGACAGCGCGTCAAGCTCTATCACAACAATCACGATGGAACCTTCACTGACGTCAGCGATTCTTCTGGTGTGGGGAAGCCGGAAGCGAAGGGCATGGGGGTAGTCCTTGCGGACTTCAACAACGACGGTTGGCCCGATATTGCCGTAGCCAACGACTCCTGGCCGAATTTTCTTTTCATCAACAAACACGACGGCACATTTGAGGACGTGTCGCTCGTATCAGGAATTGCCGCCAGTGAAGACGGCCGCTACGAAGCGGGGATGGGGATTGATGCCGCTGATGTAGACGGAGATGGCTGGCAGGATCTCTACATCACTCACCTGGACTTCGAGTTAAATCGTCTCTATCACAACAATCAGGACGGCACGTTTACCGACGATACGTTTGCCTCCGGAATCGGCAACAAAGCAATTCTTTTAAGCGGCGTTTCGATGAAATTCCTCGATTATGACAACGATGGCTGGCAAGACATTCTCCAACTGAATGGCGCGATGCTCGACAACATTCAGCTCTATCACTCCGAAGTAAAGTACAAAGAGCCTTTGCTGATGTTCCGAAATTCGGGGAAAGGGCAGTTTGAAAAAGTATCCGAATCGCTCGGGCCGGATTTTATGCGGCCCATTGTCGGACGGGGAGTCGCGACTGCCGACTATGATAACGACGGCGATCTCGATATCGTCAGCAACAACCGCGGCGATTATCCTTCTTTGCTGCGCAATGACGGCGGCAACAGAAATCACTGGCTTACGATCCTGCTCATCGGAACAAAGTCGAACCGCGACGGGATTGGCGCATCGCTGAAGCTGACATCCAAGGGTGTGGTGGAATACGAACAAGCGAAAGGCGGCATGGGATATATGTCGGCAAGCGATCCGCGCATTCACTTCGGCCTGGGAGACCGGACCAAGATTGATTCGCTTGAAATCACCTGGCCGAGTGGACAGATTCAGAAGCTTACCGATGTTCCCATCGATCAGATCATCGCGGTAAAAGAAGGCACCGGAATCGTGTCTCGCAAATTCCCCCGGATCGCGGTCCCCAAATGAAGTTGCCTCGCCGCCAATTCCTGGGATCGTCCCTTTTGGTCTTCGGCTCCACGCTTATGGACGCGCTCACCACGCCTTTGTGGAGGTGGAAGCTGCCGCTCGCACTCGATATCAAAAGCCAGGCTGAGTCGGAGCAGGTCCAGTTCGTCGACGTTGCCAGGGAGGCCGGGCTCAACGTCCCGAACGTTTGGGGCTCGGATACGAACAAGCGACACATCATTGAAGCCAAGGGCAGCGGCATTGCTTTTTTCGACTACGACAACGACGGCTGGCTGGATATTTACCTCACCAACGGCACACGGCTTGGCGAGAAGTGGGCTGCAGGGAAGGAGCCCACGTCACAGCTATTCAAGAACAATCGCGACGGGACCTTCACCAACGTGACGGAAAAATCCGGCGTGGCGCGCACCGGTTGGCAGACCGGCGTCTGTGTGGGCGACTACGACAACGACGGCTGGGATGACCTGTTCTGCTGTTTCTGGGGACATAACGTTCTTTTCCACAACAATGGCGACGGCACCTTCACCGACGTCACGCGCAAGGCCGGACTTAACGACCCGCAAATTCGCTGGGGCGCAGGATGCACATTTTTCGATTACAACCGCGATGGCCATCTCGACCTCTTTGTCTGCAACTACATCAAACTTGATCCGGCTCAGACGCCTGGGCCCTCTGACGCGGCGATGTGCCAGTGGAAGGGGATCCCGGTCATGTGCGGCCCCCGGGGACTGCCCGCCGATACCAATGTCCTTTACCGCAATAACGGGGATGGCACCTTTACCGACGTTTCCGAAAAAGCCGGCATTCTGAAACCCGGCCCGCGCTACTCGATCACGGCAGTTTCCTACGACTTTGACAACGATGGCTGGCCCGACATCTACGTCGCCGTAGATTCCCAGCCGAGCATTCTGTTCCGCAACAATCACGATGGAACGTTTACTGATGTTGCGGTCATTTCCGGTTGCGCCTACAGCGAGAACGGCCATGAGCAGGCTGGGATGGGAGTGGGCGTGGGCGATTACGATTGCGATGGCTGGTTCGACATCTTCAAGACCAACTTCGCCGACGATACTTGCAATCTGTATCACAACAACGGCGATGGCACGTTTAACGACGTGACATTTTCCTCAGGCATTGGGGTGAATAACCGTTACGTTGCATGGGGCTGCGGCTTTGTTGATTACGACAACGACGGCTGGCAAGACATTATTCAGGTCAACGGCCATGTGTATCCGCAAATCGACGCGCACAATATCGGGCAGAAGTATAAGAATCCGCGGCTGGTGTATAAGAACCTGCGGAACGGACAATTTAAGGACGTTTCCGAAGAGCTGGGGCCCGGCATCAGCGAGCATTTCTCCAGTCGCGGGGCTGCCTTCGGAGACTATGACAACGACGGCGACATCGACGCTCTCGTGTTGAACATGGGAGACATTCCGTCGCTCCTCAGGAATGACGGCGGCAATAAGCAAAACTGGATCAAAATCAAGCTCATCGGAACTAACTGCAATCGCACCGCGATTGGCGCCCGAGTACGCGTGACCACGGGGAAGCACACACAAATGGACGAAGTACACAGCGGATCGAGCGTGATGTCACAAGGAGATCTACGCCTCCACTTCGGATTGGGAAAGGTCGAGACGATTGATGCGATTGAAGTTAAGTGGCCCACCACGCAGAAGGTCGAACGCTTCCCCAAAGTGAAAGCGAATCAGATCCTTACTATCCGCGAAGGCCACGGAATGATCGCTCCGAAGGAGAGCGCCCCGCCTCCGAGTTCAAAAAGTTCTTAAAACAGGGCGGACTCAGGCGATGCCCTACGTCCTTTCCAGCACGAATACCCCGTAGCCCGCAATTTCGGTTGCTCCGCTATGGGATTGCCCAGTGATTGCATCTTTGAACGATCCGTCCAAGTTGATCGTTTGCGATTCGCTTTTATGATTCAGCACGCAGAGCCAGCGCCTGTTTGCGTTCTTCCGTACCGTCAGTTCGACTCCCTCGGGCACATCGATGGGGCGCTTGATTCCGGCCGAGGATACAAACGCTCCAAGAACCTTGGATAGATCCGGCCCACGCAGGTCGGCTCCCACGTAGACTGCCTTCCCGTTGCCGAAACGGTTTAGGGTGATTGCAGGTTTGCCGCCATGCTGGCCGGAACTGTAAGTGGCCAGCACTTCCGCTGTTGAAGGCTTCAGGATGTCCGCCCAAACACCGCACTCGGCATCCGCCCCCGCCAGCATGGCATTGAATTTCACGTGCGGATTCTGAGCGTAGATCGGCACATAGTCTTCGAGCGTCACGCCCATGACATCAGCCAGAAATCCGGGCAGCGGTGTGCCAACGATCTGACTCGACTCGGTCTTCACGCCCAACCGGAAACTGGTCACGAAAACACCGCCAGCCTTCACATATTGCCGAATCTTGTCAGCTTGAGATTCGGCGAGCACGTAAACCAGGGGAGCGAACACAATCTTGTAGGGAGAAAGATCGCTTCCCGGACCGATCAGGTCAATCCCCGTGTGACTTGGTGAGGCCGCGCCATACCATGTGGTTGCCTGCTCGGGGTAGCTCAAGCGGAAATGCCCCGGCTGAATCTTGACCGCCCAACTGCAGTCGTAATCGAAATACAGAGCCGAGTCCGCCTCATATCCGGAGTTCAGGAACTCTGGACCAAGCGACTTCAGCTCTTTCACGGTTTGCAAGATTTCGCCGAACGCCGGGCTCTCGGAACGATCATGGTTGAGCATTCCGTGCCAGTACTGTTCGGCGCCCAAGGTGGCCGTATCCCAACGGAAATAGTTGATGCCCATCGCACCATGCGCCACGGCCTGATAACTCCACAAACGCACTTGCCCTGGCTCCGGTTGCGGTGAAAATGTAGGCTGCCCCGCCTTGCCCGACTGCTCCTCCATGATCAGGAAGGGTTTGCGAAGGATGCTGCGGCCGAAATCGTGCTGCATGGCGATCGTGGTGGGAATGACGCTGCCGAGCAGTGGCCCGGTTTGGCCACCCTGGTGAAGCAGCATGTCGAAGAAGCCCGGGTAATTGTCAAATGCAACAAAGTCGAGATGGGCATAAAGTTCGCGAGCATCGATCACATCGTAGGGGACACCAATGTTGTTGGTGGTGACGAAGTGTTTGGCGCACAGTTTGCGCAACATCGCGAGCTGCTCTCCGAGAAACGATGCATTCGCAAAGGATTGGTACCGGCCGTAGTCTAATGCCAGGCTCGGGTTCGGGTCCGCTCCCGAAGGCAGCGGCACGGGAATTTGCGCCCAGTCTGTATAACGCTGACTCCAAAAATTCGTCCCCCACGTATGGTTGACCCGGTCGAGCGTGCCGTATTTCGAACGCAGCCACGCCTGAAATCCTGCGCGGCAAAAGTCGCAATAGCAGCGGGGAGACGATCCCAGAGTGAATTCGTTGTCAATCTGCCATCCAATCACCCCAGGATGGGCAGCAAAGGTCTTCGCCATCTCGGTGGCGATCGCGAGCGAGAGGCGCCGGTAGGTCGCATTGGTGGGACAGGTGAAGCGCCGTCCTCCCGGACGCAGCTTTTCGCCCTTCTCGTTTACCTCGACCACATCGGGATACTTCACCGTCAGCCACGGAGGCGGCGCGGCGGAAGGAGTCCCAAGAATCACCGCGATGTTATTGCGGTGAAGAATATCTACGGAGCGCTGCAACCAGGCAAAATCGAACCTCCCTTCGGCAGGTTCCATCAATGCCCAGGCAAACTCCGCGATCCGTACGTTCGTGAGACCGGCTTCGGAAATCTTGCGGGCATCTTCTTCCCACAACGATTCCGCCGTCTGATCCGGATAATAGTCAACGCCCAGCAACAAGGGGCCCGCCGAGCCCGCCGCATTGCCAGTCACAGCTTGCGCCCACATTGGCAAATGAAGACCGGCTGCGCTCAGCATGGTTGCCGAGGCACCTACGAATTGACGCCGATTCAGTTTTCCCATCCTCCCAACTTCCTCCTGTTATCCCACCCGCTGTGCGTTCCAGTTGCTATTGATGAATGCGCCCTGCCCAACCTCCGCCGGGGGCAAGGTGAATCTTCAATTTCGTCGTCTTGCTCACCTGACGCGTCACCTTCTTGTAGTCGCTGGCGTTGCGGTCTGCATTCACTCCATCCTGATACGAATCCAGGGTGAAATTTCCATCCGGCAGGAATGAGAAGTCGACCTCCAGATCGCGCTCAGTCCAGTCGGTCATTGCGCCAACATACCAGTCGTTCCCATTTCGACGAGCCAGTAGAACGTATTGCGACATCTTCGCGTCCAGCACCCGGCTTTCGTCCCACACCGTCGGCACGGCAGCGAGGAACTCCATGGTCTCCGGCTCCCGCAAGTAGTTCGACGGGCTGTCGGACAACATCTGCAGCGGCGCTTCATATACGACATACATCGCCAGCTGTTGGCAGCGTGTACCGAGTGCCATGGGTTGCGACATGATGGGCGCAAAGGTTTCGCGCGTGGCATTGCGCATAGCGCCAGGGGTGAAGTCGAGTGGCCCCAGGAACATCCGCGTAAACGGCAGGCTCACATTGTGCGCAGGCTCGGACTCTCGGCTCCACTTGCTCCACTCCATTCCGCGCACCCCTTCGGTGTTGATCAGGTTCGGCCAGGTGCGGGTCATCACCGCGGGCTTTTGGTCGCCGTGAAAATCCACCATCATGTGGCGCTTGGCCGCCTCGCGGCAAACCCTGTCGAAGTAGTTGATCATGATTTGATCGCTGCGCTGCATGAAGTCCACTTTGATGCCTTTGATTCCCCACTTCTCGAATTGGTCAAGAGCTGGAATCATCTGATCGTCCAACGTCTTCCATGAGGCCCACAAGATCAGGCCAACGTTCTTTTGCTTGGCATATGCGACCAGTTCGTCCATGTTCAGTTCGGGGGTAACCTGCAACAAGTTGCCGAGCTTGTACCAACCGTCATCGAGGATGATGTAAGGAATTCCATACTTCGCCGCGAAGTCTACGTAGTACTCGTACGTCTTGGTGTTGATCCCGGCATGGAAATCCACGCCGTCGATGTTCCAATCATTCCACCAGTCCCAAGCAACCTTGCCCGGTTTGATCCAGGATGTGTCCTGCACTTTCGAAGGACTCTCCAGCAAGTAAACCAACGGATTGGTAATCAGGTCGCCATCGCGATCAGCAATCCCAAGCACCCGCCAGGGGAAGGTACGCGTGCCGGATGTGAGGGCAATGTAGTCGGCCTCTTCGACGACTTTGTAGTCTCGATCACTCGTCTGTTGCTCCTTCAGAGGATACGGGGGGAAGGTGGCCTTGAGGCCGAACTGCGGCGCTGCTCCCTGCAACCACAGGCCGGGATAATCGCTCAGGTCCGATTCGGCGATCGCGATCTTCGCGCCATGGCCAACGTCCACCACTGCGGGGAGCGTGGCAATGAATGTGGGCGCGATCTCGGTGAGATGTTGCGGCAAATACTTGCGCTCATTATGGGAATAAAACGAATCTTCCTGGGGATAGTACACAACCAAGTTGCTGGGGAAATTGAAATTCGCTTCTTCGCCGTAAATCTTCACCTGCTTGTCAGGAAGCGTAGTCTCGAAGCGATAGGCGACGCCTTGGTCATAAGCCCGGAAGGTGACCGCATAACCGCCATCCAGGGTAAGACGCAGCTCATTGTAATGATCGCGGATCTTGGCGAACTTCTGTCGCACCACCGGTTCGAGCACTTGGTCGCTCGCCCGCTGCTTCTCGCCGGTAACCTTCGGCTGCACTCCGAGTTTCTTGTGGTCCACGTCGAGCGACAAGGTGGAATTCTCTAGCAGCGCATTGCCCCGCAGGAGCACGTCATAACGCAGCTGGCCAGAGGTCCGAATGCGGACCTCAATGCGGCTGTCCGGAGACTTCAAGTCGTAGCTGGACTGCGCGAGAACGGTGATTGAGGGGATGGCCAGGAATGCGATGAGAAGAATTCCGGTGGATCTCATTTTTCCTCCTGAAACTGACCTGCAAGACCACAACAAAACCTGCATTTATACAGGAGGTTAAGCGTTTTATCAACCGGACCAGTCCGCATCAGTGAGACATCACTCGTGCGGGCTCCCGGAGCACCACGATAAATTGCCTGATTTCGCGTCGCTGTTGTTCAACCGCCGCCGCATCGAACTGCTTCAAGCGCTCGAAGGTTTGAAGTTCTTCGGCGGCTCGCTTGCTATCGCCGAGGTGCTGATACACCTGTGCCAGGCGGAAGTGCGGATCGGGGAAGGCTGCATTCGCAGCCGCAGCTTTTTCGTAGGAAGCTTTCGCACCGGACCAATCGCCACGCTGCGATTCGAGGGCGCCCAGCTGCAGATAGGCTTCGGCGAACTTGGGGTCGATTCGCCCGGCTTCTTCAAGCAAAGCTTCGGCTTGCTTCTTGCGCTCCTCTGGTCCACTCGCTTTGAGTATCGAGACCGCGTAATAGAAATTTGCATGCGCGTCTCCCGGATGTTCTCGCACGAACCTGGCCATTCTTTCTTCCACACACCCAAGCGTCTGGGGCGCTGCCTGCGCCATTTGCCCGAGGAACAGGTACGGCTCCGGATCCGACGGATTTAAATCCGAAGCTCTGCAGACCTTCGTGGCCGCTTGTTCGTAAACCCCATTGGCATAGAGCGCCGCCCCCAGTCCCGCCAGCATGCGCTCGGATCGTGGAAACGCGTCCGCACCTTTGGTGAATACTTCGACCGCAGCCTCTACCGCCCGGTGCACCAGCAATTCCCCTCCCCAAGCGAAATAGTTCTGTTCGCTCGGGTCGACCCCGACCGCGCGCTCGTACTCTCGCTCCGCTGCCAGCGGATTCTCAAGGCTTTCTTCGATGTCGCCGGCGAGGCGGTGTAACTCCGCCCGGTCGGCTGAGGCTAGCAGGGGCTCGACTATCGTTTTCGCCTTGCCGTGTTGACCCGACCCCTCATAGGCCTGTGCCAACTCGAATGCAGTGTCGAAGTCGCCAGGATTTAATTCATGGGCTTTCTCAAGCGGTGGAATGGCATCCCCATACTGGCCGTGGCGCAAGCAAAATGCACCCAGTTCGCGATTCGAGTTGAAATTCAAGGGTTCTTGCCGCACCGCTTCACGAAGCCGCTTTTCCAGTTCAGGATCGGGCGCATCCGCGCGCGCACCTTGCGCACTGAGCGTGCGCGTATCCTTCGCCAACGCCTCACTTGCGCGGAGATTGACATCGCTTCCATGTCCACCTGCCGCAGTCCAATCAGTGATCCCGGCAACCGTGAAGTTAGGTTTGTCGTTGAACTGGATTTCTGGTTCGGGAACCTTGCTCCCCGCCGAAGCTCCTGCCCGCAGCAGTAAAATGCTGAGCACCTTCCCTGCGGTCGTCAAGGCCAGCGGTTGCTCAGCATCGCGAAATCCGTCTTTGTGCACCCGCAGTAGAAAGCTTCCCGCCCCCGGGATGGTCAGCGAAAAGTTGCCATCCCTATCCGTAACCGCCTCTTGTTTCGAGACTCCGCTCTCCGTTAGGACGATGCGAGCACCAGCTACGGGTGTCCCGTTCGATTCGCGAACGCTTCCCGCAATGGTTTGCGAAGACATGGCCTGCGAAGTGGTGAACGGGAATAAGGCGGCAAGCAACAAGAGCCCGAACAGCCGGAGGAAAACTCGCAGGGTTCTCAACATGGATCAACTACGCCATTCGCAATTCTACTCCGCTCAGGAGGGCAAGTAGTGGCGTGCGAGGGCACGGAACTCGGAAAGTTGGCGTTCTTTCATGCGATCGTCCCACCCCAGTTCTGAAGCGAGCAAGTCGGCGACCGTCGGAGCCATCTCAAGGCTGGCCCGAGCATTCAGGAACAGAGCTCGAGTGCGGCGCGCAAGCACATCCTCGAGTGTCCGCGCCATTTCCTCGCGCGCGGCCCAAACAACTTCTGCCTTGAGGTAAGGCAGGGCCGGATGCAAGCCTTCGCCGAGCGTAGGATTCTCCTTCGCCAAGCGTTCAATCTTCCCGGCATCGGTACCGTACACGGCCATGGGAGCTGTGGCCCTAAATCCCAAGCGAGAACCATGGATTCTCAGGTTTCGCGTAATGCACGCATGTTCTGGCAGCTGCGCCAAGGTAATGGCCTGATCGACGCAATCTTCGGCCATGTGGCGATAAGTGGTCCATTTGCCCCCACAGATGGTCATCAGCCCGGAACGATCGATGTGAATCACGTGATCGCGCGAAAGCGTCGCAGTGCTGACCGCGCCCTCGGCTTTGACCAGCGGCCGAATTCCAGCGAACATGCTGAGCACGTCGGCGCGGGTCGGTGATTTCGCCAGGAACTCACTCGCCGTGGCAAGAATGAAATCGATTTCTTGCTCCATCGCGACTGGTTCGAGCGCGGCGTCGGGCACCGGGGTATCGGTTGTGCCAACTAGCAGATGCCCATGCCACGGGATTGCGAAGAGAACCCGGCCATCGCTCGTATGCGGCACCATGATGGCGCTGCTGCCGGGAAGAAATTCCGACTTGAACACCAGATGAATCCCCTGGCTGGGCGCAATCATCGGCTTTGCAGTCGAGTCCGCGGTCCGACGAAGTCCATCCGCGAAGGCGCCGGTAGCGTTAATCACCACTCTTGCCGACGCGCGAAACTCCTGGCCGCTTTCGAGGTCTCGCGCGGACACGCCATCCACGAAATCCTGGGAGTCCTTTGTAACTCCAGTGACTTGCACGTAGTTCAGCAAGGTCGCACCTTGCTCGAACGCGGTAAAGACCATATGAATCAATAGCCGCGCGTCATCGAATTGGCCATCGTAGTAAATCGCGCCGCCGCGCAGGCCGTCGGTTTTGAGCGTGGGCAGATGTTCGAGCGTTTCTTCTCGAGAAAGCAGGCGGGATTTCCCGAAACCATATTTCCCGGCGAGTACCTGATAGAGTTTCAGCCCCAGTCCATAGAATGGTGCTTCCCACCACTCGTAGTTGGGGACAATGAAAGCGAGATCATGCACCAAGTGAGGCGCATTTTGAAGCAGGAGGCCGCGCTCTTTCAGCGCTTCCATCACCAGGCCAATATTTCCTTTTTCGAGATACCGCACTCCGCCATGGACAAGCTTCGTGCTCCGGCTGGATGTTCCTTTGCCGAAATCGCTTTGCTCGAGGAGCAAGACATGGTAACCGCGGGAGGCAGCGTCGATCGCAATTCCCACCCCAGTGGCCCCGCCCCCGACCACAATCATGTCCCACGGGCCACGATGTTCGGTGACCCGTGCCCACATTTCCGCCCGATTCATTCCCTTTAGGTCCCGTTAGCTGATTCCGACAAGTTTCACGACGCCGGCGGCGAGTGCGCCTCCGGCGAGCGGCCCTAAGATTGGTACCAGGGCATAACCCCAATCCGAGCTCCCTTTCCCCGGCACGGGAAAAACCGCGTGGGCAAGGCGAGGACCGAAATCCCGGGCAGGATTGATCGCATACCCGGTTGGGCCTCCCAGACTCAAGCCCAACACCCACACCAGCACTCCCCAAAACCACGGGCTGAAGCCAGGTGCTAGTCCAGCAGGCGCCAACTCTTTACTTCCAAAACTAAACCCAACTACAACCAGCATCATTGTCACGAGGGCTTCACACAGCAGGTTGGCGGGAATGTTTCGGATTGCGGGTGCGGTGCAAAAAACACCCAGCTTGGTCGAAGAATCGGGAGTTTCTTTCCAGTGCGGCAGGTACACCAACCAGACTAGGATGGCACCCACGAATGCGCCGAGGAATTGCGCCATCCAGAACGGACCCACGTTCGACCAGTTCTTCGAGAGAATTGCCACGGCGAGCGTGATCGCGGGATTGATGTGTGCGCCCGGACTGCCGCAGGCGATGGCCGTGCAGATCCCTGCCACAACCGCCATGCCCCAGGCGGTTGCAATCACGATCCAACCTGAATTCTCGCCCTTCGACTTTTTGAGCAAAACATTCGCAACCGCTCCATCACCCAGCACAATGAGCACCATCGTGCCCATGAACTCGCCCAAAAATGGCCCGTGCATGAATCCTCCCCCTTTAATCCGAAGACTACTCGACCCAGTCGAAGCTTCGGGTAACCGCTTTTTTCCAACCGCGATAGAGCGTTTCACGAGTTGCCGCATTCATCTGCGGTTCCCAGCGACGATCAACTGCCCAATTGGCAACCAGTTCCTCCGTGCCGCTAAAGAATCCGACGGCCAGGCCAGCAGCATAAGCGGCTCCAAGTGCTGTCGTTTCGGTGACCCTAGGACGAACCACCGGAATGGCGAGAATATCCGACTGAAATTGCATCAACAGCTCGTTTAAGACCATGCCGCCATCCACGCGCAAAACATCGGCTCTTACCCCTGAGTCTTCCCGCATCGCCTCCACCACTTCGCGAACCTGAAACGCAGTGGCTTCCAGGGCGGCGCGTGCAATGTGCCCCTTATTGGCATAGCGCGTCAGCCCGGCGATCACCCCTCGGGCACTGTCCTTCCAATAGGGGGCATAGAGCCCCGAGAACGCCGGCACGAAATACACCCCACCGTTGTCTTCCACGGTTTTAGCCAGACGCTCCACTTCGGCGCTGGACTGAATCAACCCCAGGTTGTCACGCAGCCACTGTACCAGCGCGCCGGTGATCGCGATGCTGCCTTCGAGCGCATAGTGTGCCGGCGCTGCGCCTAGACGATACCCGACCGTCGTGAGCAATCCGCATTTGGAGAACACTGGCTTCGTTCCGGTATTCATCAGCATGAAACAGCCTGTCCCGTACGTGTTCTTCGCTTCCCCAGGTTTGAAACAAGCTTGTCCGACGAGCGCTGCCTGCTGATCTCCCAACACACCGGCGATCGTTACCCCCTCGATCCCGGGGACGGCAGTGTTTCCGAAAAATTCACTGCTCGAAACGATCTTGGGAAGCATTTGTTTTGGGATTTCAAAGTCCTCGAGGATCTTCGAATCCCATTCGAGCGTGGCTAGATCCATCAACTGAGTACGACTTGCATTGGTGACATCCGTCAGGTGCAATCCTCCCTCTGCTCCTCCGGTGAGCTTCCAGATCAGGAAGCTGTCGATGGTTCCGCACAGTAGGTCTCCGGCTTCAGCTCGTTCTCGAGCTTGGGGAAGCTTGTTAAGAATCCAGCGAATCTTCAGGGCGCTGAAATAGCATGCAAGTGGCAGCCCGGTTTTTGCGCGAAAGCGGTCTTGCCCTCCCTCCCGGGAGAACTCGGCGACATCGTCGGCCACCCGCGTGTCCTGCCAAACGATCGCGTTATAGATTGGCTTGCCGGTGCTCCTGTTCCAGACGACGGTGGTCTCCCGTTGATTGGTAATCCCGATCGCGGCCAGATCGGCGGGCTTGAGACGCGATGCTTCCATGGCCTGCGAAATCACAGTTGCCGTGCGCCGCCAGATTTCCTCTGCGTCGTGCTCGACCCAGCCTGGTTTTGGATAGATCTGCTGGTGCTCTTCTTGGGCGCTGCTTACAACTTCACCGGCACGGTTGAAAACAATGAATCTTGAACTGGTGGTGCCCTGGTCAATCGCCCCGATATAGTCAGCCATCCTTGCTCCGATTCCTCTGAACTCCCGATGCACGGTTGCGCAGGCGCAGGAAAAGGCGCGGACTCTCCGCACACAGGCTCAGAATCTTACGTCCGCCGAGAAACAACGGTCAATGCTCCAAGAACTTCTGAATCTTCAGAACTTCTGAATCTTGGGAGACTGGACCCCGGGCGGACTGGTCTCTAGGTCTCCGCTCTCCGCACTTCTATCGAAGCGGCGGAAGGGAATAGAACATTCGAACTATAGAGCCGCCGTTGACAGCTGAGTGGCTGGAGACTACTTTATTCAAGACTCAGTAAACGTTTGCTTTGCCACCGTGGATTCGACAGTTTTCCGTGCCCCGAGGTGACCTGTGTCTTCTTCTTCAAACTTTTCCCGCCGTCAGTTCTTGTCGACCGTCGCCACCTCTTCTGCTGCCGGCATCCTCGCCAAACCTGCATTTTCTCTCGCCTTGGGCGCGGGGGCCCGGGCGGGTTTGTTTGACTTGGCCGCCGCCGGAGCATCCCTCGCCTGGCAGGATCAAGGGGTTTTGAACCTGGCGAAGTCACCGTTTGCAAAACTGCACTCGGTGCCGGTTCGCGCCGTAACGGTTGAGGAAGGATTCTGGTCGAAGCGCCGCAAGACCAATGTTGAACACAGTATCCCGACGATGCATCAGGAACTCGAGGCGCACGGACGCATGGACAACTTCCGGCGCCTGGTCGGAAAGAGTACGGCCCCGCAGATTGGGCCATATTTCGCCGACTCCGATATCTACAAGTGGATCGATGCCGTGGGCTGGGCCTTACAGTCAGGTGCCATGCCCGAGCTCCGGCGCACGACCGACACCATGATTGGCGAAGTTGTTGCCATCCAGGAGCCGAGCGGATATCTCAATACCTACTATCAAGGGGACCGCGCGTCCTTGAGGATGAGCCAGCATGATCAGGAGGTCGGGCATGAGATGTACTGCTTGGGCCACATGATCCAGGGGGCAATCGCCTACTACCGCGCCACCGGCGACAGCACGCTGATGGATGCCGGGGCTCGGATGGTCGACAATTTTGTAATTCCGAACTACGGCCCAGGCCCGAATCAGAAACCAATCATCTCCGGCCACCCGGAAATCGAAATGGCGCTGATCGAGCTCTACCGCACGACTGGAAAGAAGCAATATGTTGATCTCGCGGGCTACATCCTGCACGGTGATGAGCGATGGAAGATCGAGCCACAGCGGATCATCTACATGTATTGCGGAGCGCCGTTCACCTCACGGACCAAGCTCGAAGGGCACGCGGTTCGCGCCATGTACGCATGCTGCGGCGCGACGGACTACTATCTGGAGACCGGCGATCAGGCGTATTGGAAGACTATCAACACGCTTTGGGAAGATCTCACGAAGCGGCAGATGTATGTCACCGGCGGAGTGGGCGCGCGTGCGCAGTGGGAAGCCTTCGGTGATCCTTATGAATTACCGAACGCTCAGGCCTATGGCGAGAGTTGTGCCGCCATCGGCAACATGATGTGGAACTGGCGCATGCTGGCGGCGAGTGGCGAAGCAAAATTCGCCGACGTAATCGAGCGCGCCTTGTACAACGGCATCAACTCGGGAATGTCTCTCGACGGCACAACCTACTGCTATCGCAATCCACTCGCCTTCGATCCTTCGTCAGGAGAAAAGATCCGCAATCCTTGGTACGACGTTACCTGCTGCCCGCCCAATCTTGAACGCACGCTGTCTTCGCTGCCCGGCTACTTCTACAGCACCAGCAAGGAGGGAGTGTACGTGCACCTTTACGACAATTCCTTGCTCGATTGGCACCTGGAAGATGGCACTCCGCTGAAGATTCATCAGAAGACCAATTATCCCTGGGACGGGGATGTACAACTCGCCGTTGCGCCTTCCGAACCCCACGAATTCACGCTGTATGTGAGGATCCCGTCTTGGGCAGGCGGTGCCACGGTGGCCGTCAATGGCAAGGCGCAAAGCGGAATCAAAGCTGGCGAATATCTCGCAATTCGCCGCACCTGGACCGCGGGCGATGCGGTGAAACTGGTGTTCCCGATGGGCACCGAAGTGATCGCGTCGAATCCTCGGGTTGCTGAAAACCGCGGTCGAGTTGCCGTCCGGCGCGGCCCGGTCATCTACTGCATGGAAGAATTAGACCAAGCGAAGGGCGTCGCGCTGGCAGATGTCTCGCTCGATCTTTCGCCGGGTGGCGGCAAGGAGTTTCAACACGCGTACCAAGCTGAACTGCTCGACGGCATCGTGGTGCTGCATCATCGCGGGGGTGTGCTCGATTCCGCCTCGGCCGAGGAAACTCTGTACGGGCCGGCGAACCTAGCTTCGCCGAAAACCCGGCCGACCGATATTTCGCTGATCCCATATTACGTTTGGGCAAACCGCCAGTCGTGCGCTATGCAAGTCTGGGTACCCTACATACGCACCTAAACCCGGGGAGAGATGAGTGGAGCGCTGGCGAATTGCGGTTCTGGTAAGCGCTGCGATTGCGATCAGTTATTTGGACCGGCAGACCTTGCCGGTAGCGGTCAAAGCCATCACGCTCGACATTCCGCTCTCGAACGAACAGTTCTCTTACTTGCAGTCGGCGTTCCTTCTCGCATACGCGCTGATGTATGCGGGAGGAGGCAGGCTTGCCGACGCGCTCGGAACACGACGTGGGTTCTTTCTGATTATGCTTTTCTGGTCGATCGCCTGTGCCAGTCACGGATTCGCTCTCAACTTCGCCATGCTGGCGGGGAGCCGCTTTTTGTTGGGGGTGGGCGAAGGGGGTGGATTTCCGGCGGCGACGCGGGCGGTCGCGGAATGGTTTCCGGTAAACGAACGCGCCACCGCCATGGGCATCATCAATGCCGGCACCGCGGCCGGAGCCGTGGTTGCCCCGCCTTTGATCGCCGGCATTCTGCTGGTCGGAAATTGGCGCTGGATCTTCTTCGCGACTGGCGCAATCGGACTGGCATGGGCGATCGGGTGGCGCTTGTCTTACGCCGACCCTCAACCTGGTCCAACCGAAACACGGTCTGCGCAACTTGAGGAAAATCGGAATGGCAACATCCAATGGCCAGCGCTATTGCTGATTCGAGAAACCTGGGGACTCGTGCTCGCGAAGTTTCTGAGCGATGCGGCTTGGTACTTCTATCTATTCTGGCTGCCCAAATATCTTTATGACGCGCGTGGATTCGACATCAAAGCTGTCGGGCAGTTCGCCTGGATTCCTTACGCGGCCTCGGGGATCGGCAGCCTGGTCGGCGGCGGATTTTCGAGCTATTTGGTCAAGCGCCGCCTGCCCCTCGGGGTGGCAAGAAAAATCGCTCTTGGACTCAGCGCAGCCGTGATGCCCTGCGTCTTCCTCATACCTCATGTTCCCATCACCTGGGCGCTAGCCCTGTTCAGCATTGCTTACTTTGGGCAGCAGTCATGGTCAACCTTGGTGATGGTGCTGCCGACCGATCTCTTCCCGCGCGCGGTAGTGGGCAGCGTTGCCGGACTGGTAGGTTTTGGCGGGGCGATGGGCGGTATTGCCTTCGGACAGCTAGTCGGATATATGCTCGACCACGGCTCCGGCTATGGCCCGGTGTTCGCTATGGCGGGCAGTTTTCATGTGGTTGCGTTTTTCATTATTTTGCTGATGATTCCCGTGGTCGGCCCGTTCATGGACAAGCCGCCACTTCGCCTCGAGGCAGCCCGTTGAAAATCCAAGACATTCGCACACGTGTCGTCCGCTGGAAGGGAAAGACCGTTCCACTTCCTCGTCATTTTTGCACCAACCCGATGGATTTGGTTGCCGAACCTGCAAGCAGCGGCCAAGCAGGATCGCCCGCATCGATGGCCACCTTCACATTTCACGAGTGGCTCATCGTGGAGGTCTTCTCTGACGACGGAACGATCGGGATCGGGAACGCCGCGCTTTCTCCCCAACTCAGCCGCTCTGTGGTGGATCTTTACTTAAAGCCAATCCTGCTTGGCGCTGACCCTTGGAACATCGAGTTCCTGTGGCAGCAGATGTATCGCAAGACGATTGCGTTTGGCCGCAAAGGGACGGCCATGGCCGCAATCAGTGCGCTCGACATCGCCTTGTGGGACCTGCTCGGGAAGTCTGCCGGGCAACCGGTCTATCGGCTTCTGGGCGGACGCACGAAACCGCGGATTCCGGTCTACGCCAGCCGGCTCTACAGCACCCACCTGGACGAACTGGCCGGGGAAGCATCCCGCTACAAGAGCGAAGGCTATAAGGCGATGAAGTTGCGCTTCGGCTGGGGTCCGACCGACGGGGCCGCCGGCATGCAACGCAATGTTGACCTGGTCCGCACAGTCCGCGAAGCCGTTGGGGAGGGCATCGATGTGATGGCTGATGCCTATATGGGTTGGACGCTCGATTATTCAAAGCGAATGCTCCCCCTGCTTGAATCTTTCCGGCTGCGATGGTTGGAAGAACCCGTCATTCCCGATGACATTTCGGGCTACGCGGAACTGAAATCCTACGGCCGAATTCCCATCGCCGGCGGGGAACATGAATTCACCGTGTATGGATTCCGTGAGTTACTGGACAAGCGAGCTGTCGATTACATCCAGTTCGATACCAACCGGGTCGGAGGAATTTCGCAAGCGCGAAAGATTTGCGCACTTGCCGAGGCGTACTCGGTCCCGGTCGTTCCGCACGCCGGACAGATGCACAACTATCACCTGGTGATGTCGAGCCTGAATTGTCCGATGGCGGAATATTTCCCGGTGGTCGAAGTAGAGGTTGGGAATGAATTGTTCTGGTACATCTTCGACGGCGAACCGAGAGCGCGGGACGGATTCCTGGAGCTGAACGACGATCTGCCGGGCCTGGGACTCACCATCAACGAGCAATCGCTCAAAGACAATTTTGAAACCCTAGCATGAGCATACGACTTATCCAGCTGCGGAAGGGCGTCGAGCGAGCGGTCGCATGGGTCGAGGAGCCTCACCTGCGCTTGCTAGCAGCCACGGAGTCCATTTACGCGCTGGCCACCGAATCTCTAGAGCGGCGCACAGAGCTATCTTCACTCGCGGGGGAGAAAGCCACTGGCGAAGTGCTCGATTACGACTCGGTGTACGAAGGCGGTAGTGAATGGCGCATTCTGCCCTCGATCGATCATCCTGACGAAGCTGCCCGTTGCCTGGTTTCGGGAACTGGGTTGACACATCTTGGTAGCGCCAGGGACCGGCAATCGATGCACTCTCACAACTCTGGTAGCGACGAAAATCTCACCGACAGCATGAAGATGTTCGGCTGGGGGCGGGATGGCGGCCGCCCACTTGCCGGGGAAATTGGGGTTTCACCGGAGTGGTTCTTCAAAGGCAACGCTGCCGGCCTGCGAGCACACAATGAATTTCTCGAAATTCCCGGATACGCCGAAGATGGCGGCGAAGAAGCCGAGATCGCAGGCGTGTATCTGATCTCGCCTCAAGGGCAACCCGTACGCATCGGCATGACTCAAGGCAATGAGTTTTCTGACCATGCTTTCGAAAAACGGAACTATCTCTACCTGGCAAGCTCAAAGTTGCGCAATTGCGCCATCGGCCCAGAGCTGGTGATCGATCCTGAGTTCGACTCAGTTCCGGGCCAGGTGTCCATCACTCGCGATGGTCATTGTGTTTGGTCAAAACCAATTCGCACCGGAGAAGCAGAAATGTGCCATAGCCTGCGAAACATTGAGCACCATCATTTCAAGTTCGCCGGCCATCGCCGTCCCGGAGATATTCACGTTCACTTCCTTGGCGCGGATTGCTTGAGTTTCGGTGAGGGCGTGCGCCTCGGTCCCGGTGATCTCATCCAGATTCAATTCGAAGGATTTGGGCGACCGCTCAGAAGCAAGGTTTCAGCAGCCAACGCCCCATCCCAGCTCGTGAGCGTCACAGCTCTTAAATAACAAAACATGAAGACTCCAGTTGCAATTTTGGGATTAGGAATCATGGGCTCCGGCATGGCGCGGAGGCTGGCCGCTTCTGGATTCCCGCTTAGCGTTTACAGCCGCAACCGGGAAAAGGCGGCTCCGTTCCCCGAACTTGGGGCTTTCGTCGCGGATTCTCCCCGGCAGGCGGCGGCACGCGCCAACATCGTCATCAGCATGGTCTCCGATGACGCCGCCTCCCGCGCCGTGTGGATGGGTGATGACGGCGCCCTAGCCGGTGCGCCCAGCGGTTCAGTGTTGATCGAGTCCAGCACGCTCACGGTGGGCTGGGTAAAGGAACTGGCAGCCGCAGCTTCCGAGCGCGATCGCGAGTTTCTGGATGCACCGGTTACGGGAACGAAACCGCATGCCGAATCCGGACAATTGCTGTTTCTTGTCGGCGGGTCGGCGAGTGCCATCGAGATCGCACGCCCGGTGCTGTCGGTTCTCGGACGGGACATCGTTCATTTGGGCCCCACCGCAAGCGGCGCGCTCATGAAATTGATCAACAACTTTATGGCGGCCGTCCAGGCCGTATCTTTCGGAGAGGCGTTGGCATTGATCCAGGCAGGGGGACTGGATGTGGACAAGGCTCTGGCCATCCTCGGCGAAGGAGCTCCGGGCAGCCCAATGGTGAAACGGGTTGCCGCGCGGGTAAGTTCGGGAGATTTCACGCCGCATTTTTTCTTGCGGCTGATGACCAAGGATGTGGCCTATGCCGTGGAAGAAGCGAAGTCGCGAGGCGTCCCATTGCCGACCGCGCAAGCTGCGCTTTCGGTATTTCGACAAGCGCAGCTTGACGGCCATTCTGAACAGGATTTCACCGCGGTAATTCAGTCACTGAAGCCCCCGAAATAATTCCAGGAGAAGACGATGCCAGCAGGTGAGCTTCGCGCAGTCGAGTATACCTTCCCGAGATTTTGGCTTGTATGCCTTCTGATGTGCTGCGTTCTTCTTGCCACGGCCGGGGCTCAGCAGGACAAGCGGAAAACACCACCGGTTCCCGGTCCTATGCTCGAGCGTGGAACCATGGAGCTTGAAACCCCGGAGTTCCATCTGTTGCTGGTGCGTTCCTCCCAGACCTTAGCCGCCCTCAAGCCCAAATCGGACCCTGATTTCGATTTCACGCCCGGTGACTTGCTGATCGAGCGCTCGCAAAACGGATACTTCCACCTTGGCGACATCACCTTGCGTCTTCGTGCCGGCCATTCCGGAGAATGGAGAAATTACTCAACCGCCACCAGTCGTGTGCCCGTGACCACCCTGCCGGCCTCTTCAGGCGTTCTGGCGGCAGCAGATCTCGGACCGACCCTCCCCTCCGATGTCCCCCTTGAGATCCTTCGCACCTGGGCCGTACAAGACGGCAAACTTGTCCTGCGTTTTTCGCTCAAAAACAGATCCAGCGAACCTGTCGAGATCGGGGCTTTGGGTTTTCCAATGATCTTCAATAACGTTCTAAACGGCCGCTCTCTCGAGGAGGCACATGCGAAGTGCTCGTTCTACGATCCTTACGTGGGCGAGCGGGCAGGGTATCTGCAAGTCACGCGCCTAAGCGGACACGGCCCGGCGCTCGTGGTGGTCCCCGACGGCGATACCAGGTTTGAAGCCTATAACCCCATTCTCGATAAGCCCAATCACTTCGGCGCGCCTCCGGTCTTCACCGACCCCACACCCCGAGGCATTACCTTCGAAGGATTCTATGAATGGCTGGCTCACAGTGAGGCCTATGCGGAAAAAGAATGGAAAGGCGTTCCACAGTGGAATCCACCCACTTCCCTAACTCTTGCGCCGGGACAGGCGGAAACCTACGGAGTGAAATTCCTGTTGTCCAGTTCCATCCGCCATATCGAACAGACGCTCGCGGAAAATGAGCGTCCGGTTGCCGTCGGAATTCCCGGATACATTCTTCCGAGCGACATCGATGCGCGCCTCTTTCTCAAGTATCCCAAAGGCGTGCAGTCCATTTCGGTTGAGCCTCGAAGCGCACTCTCTCTTAACAAACTTCCACCCCCTCCAAACACAACCTGGGCGTCCTATTCCGTCCAAGGCAAGCAATGGGGACGGGCGCGGGTCACGATCACCTACAAAGACGGCCTGGTACAAACGGTTCATTACTTTGTGACCAAACCCGAGCGCGACGCGGTCACCGATATGGGCCGATTCCTCACCTCGACAGACTGGTTTGGAGTCGCCAACGATCCCTTTCATCGCAGCCCCTCGCCCATGACCTATGACCGCGAGCAAAACAAGATCGTTCTTGAGGACAGCCGCGCATGGATCGCCGGGCTGGGGGATGAAGGTGGCGGGGGCGCATGGATCGCCGCCATCATGAAGCAACTCGTACGCCCCGACAAGGAAGAGATCGACAAACTTCAGCAATTCATCGATGACGTTGTTTGGGGAAGACTGCAATACAAAGATGGTGAGCACAAATTCGGCGTTCGCAAGAGTCTCTTCTACTATCAGCCCGACCAGCTCCCCGCCGATTACTACCGCTCGGATTTCGATTGGACCACCTGGACCAGCTGGAACAAAGAGCACGCCGAGCGGGTGGACCGATCCTACGACTATCCCCATGTCGCGGCGCTGTATTGGGTAATGTACCGCCTGGCGCGCAATAGCCATGGCCTGGTGACCAATCATCCTTGGGACTGGTACCTGAATCAGTCCTACGAAACCTCGGTTGCCATGACAAAGTTCGCTCCAGAATATGCGGTGTTCGGGCAGATGGAGGGAACCGTGTTTCTGCAAATTCTCACCGACCTCAAACGTGAAGGGCTGAACGACAAAGCCCGTGATCTTGAGGCTCGGATGCGAAGTCGCGCCGATCGCTGGAAGGCCGAAGCTTATCCGTTTGGCAGTGAAATGCCCTGGGACTCGACGGGGCAAGAGGAGGTTTACGATTGGACAAAATACTTCGGCTATCGTGACAAAGCGGAAGTTACGTTGAACGCGATTCTAGGATACGATCCTGCCATTCCGCATTGGGGATACAACGGCAGCGCGCGCCGCTACTGGGATTTCATTTTTGCCGGCAAGGACCGGCGGTTGGAGCGGCAACTTCATCACTATGGCTCGTCGTTAAACGCCATACCCCTGCTCGCGGAATACCGGGACCACCCAGACGACACTTACCTCCTGCGCGTCGGGTACGCAGGCACCATGGGTGCTCTTACCGATATCGATCAAGAAGGCTTCCCTGCAGCCGCATTCCACTCCTTTCCGGATATGCTGAAGCCTGATCCCATCACCGGCGACTACGGTCCGAACTTTTTCGGCCACGCCTGGAACACGGCAACCTACCTGGTGAACGACCCGGAGCTTGGCTGGCAGGCTTTCGGAGGAAACCTCACCAAAAACGGCAATCTGGTCGAAGTTACACCGCTCGATTCGGCTCGCACGCGCGTTTACCTCGGACCGCTTGGATTGTGGCTTACGCTCGAGTCTGGCACCTTCGATCGGGTTCAGATCGATTCAGCCAGTGGCGCGGTTCGAGTCGGTTTTGCTGCCTCTACCGACTATGCCTCGCAGGCGCTGCTCACCATCGAACAACCGGCAAAGATTAACGGGGTTGGCACCTACGTTCCGAAACAGCAACTTCAAAGCGAGCGCGATAGCTACCTGGTGCCACTCACGAAAGGGGTGACCTGGATCGACCTCGCGCCCTGAGCAGCATGGTGTCGAACCCGGAGCGTGGCTTCAGGAGCGAGAGCATGCTTTGCGATCGTCAAGGCTCACGCCCTTTCCCACCCTTTGTTGGGAACGCGGCCTGTGCCTTCGCGTATGGTAATGAGCTGATCCGCGGGAACATTCTTGTAGCTTTCGTGCAGCCCGCTTGGCCAATACACATCCAGGTCAACCGTGTTCGCCTTGCCTAAGCCGAAGTGCAAACGCGGATCGCTCGACGAGTAGTAGCTGGACTGGCTGACGACTGCCTGGGCCTGCCGCTTGCCAAGGTAGCTCGCCAGCACACGAGCCCCAATGGCGCTGCGGTTTGACTTCACCCCCTCCAACTTCACCTTGATCCAGTGCTGCTTCGGGTCCACATCATTCCGTAGAAGCGAGGGACGCTCGTTCATATTCATGATCAGAACATCCACGTCGCCGTCATTGTCGAAGTCGCCGAACGCGCACCCGCGGCTGCTATGGGGCGTAGTGATTCCCGGTCCTGCTTGCGTGGGCAACTCCTCAAACGTGCCGTCGCCTAAGTTGCGAAACAACACGCGCGGGGTCCTGTAGGGGTATTGGGGAAGTTTGGCTTCGACTTCCGGATATACGCTGCCAGTGACAATCAGCACGTCCGGATGACCGTCATTGTCGAAATCCGCGATGCCTGTACCCCAACTGGTATAGCGAGTTTCAACCCCCACTTTCGCCGGTCGGGTTACGTCATCAAACTCACCCTTGCCGTTGTTGCGGTAAAAACCATTGGTATCTCCGACAAAGTGCGTCTTGAAGAGATCGAGATGGCCGTCGAGGTCGTAATCGCCGATACCGACACCCATTCCCGCCTGTTCCATCCCGTCTTCGCTCAGTGCGACACCGCGCATGACCCCTTCTTCGCGGAAGGTACCGTCATGGTTATTCATGAAAAGCAGGCTGGGCGTGGAGTCACATGCCACGAAAATGTCGGGCCAGCCATCCTCGTCGAAATCTGCGACGACAACGGTCATTCCGTAACTCTCGACCGTCACATCGAGTCCAGCCTTCTTGGTCACGTCCGTGAATGTGCCGTCGCCGTTGTTGTGGTAAAGCCAATGCCGGCCCGGGGGCAATCCGCGTGGCCCGCAGTTCACTGGAACTCCTTTCCAGTTGCAGGTTGAGTTCTCGCCTGGAACCGGCGCATGCTGCAAATCGAATCGAATGTAGTTGGAGACGAAAAGATCAAGGTGGCCATCGCGATCGTAGTCAACGAACGCACAGCCCGCACCCCAGCGCGGCGCCCCTTCTTCCCAAAGACCGGCTTGCCGGGTGACATCGGTGAAGGTACCGTCGCCATTATTGCGGTAAAGGCGGTTCTGGCCGAAGTAGGTCACAAAGATGTCATCGAATCCGTCATTGTCATAGTCGGCGATGCATACGCCACTCGCCCAACCCGCGAACTTCAAACCGGCTTTTTCAGTGACGTCGGTAAATGTGCCGTCGCGATTGTTCTTGTAAAGACGGTTGGTGGCTTCAGCGGGAGCGCCTTCCAGGCGAGTTCCGGAAAGCAGAAAGATATCCATCCAGCCGTCGTTGTCATAATCGATGAAAGCACAGCCGCAGCCATTGGCTTCCAGGATATATTTCTTGTGATCGACTCCGCCGTAAATGACTGGCAAACGCAATCCCGCAGCCTCTGCAATGTCCTCAAATCGCGCGTTGTACGGTCTCCCCGAAGGAGGAGGGGCAGCCTGAGCTTTGACATCGCGGGAGGCGATGCCTTGCGAAAGTGCTTGTTGAGCGGCAGCACAAAGGGAAAACAGAACAAACGAACGGCGAGTGACCGACATTACCCTGGGTAGCTCCTTGGATTCATCAGTAACAGAGTGTAACCCCTTCAGGAAAACGCCCGCGCTACGGGCTACGGTGAGGGATTCACTACAAGTTTGTAGCGATTGTTTTCCGCTTCCTGCTTTGTGGCCTCAAGGCGGGCTGCCGCCAGGCGCTTGAGGAGATCAGGAATCTCGGCTTTGCGGTCAGTCTTTCGCAAAGCGACGATCAGCCGATAGAGCGCAGTCTGATCCTGCGGGTTGTGTTCGAGCGCGGCACGACATTCAGCAATTGCGGCATCGGTTTTCCCTGACTGCAAATAAAAATTTGCAAGTACGTCATGGGCGCTCGAAAGGCTGGGCTGGAGGGTGACAGCCTTCCTGGCGGAATCCATGCCATGCAGGAATTCCGGAGAGCCTGCTGTTGGGGCCTTCTGCTGAATGATCGCCGACTCCAAATACAGCAGAAAGGCATCGTTCGGGGTCCTGGCCAGTTTCGATCGAACCACCTTGAGCGCCTTGTCGGGGTCGTCATGGTACCGTTCTTCGGCAATGAGTCCTTGGGCGATTCCGGCGGCAGAGTGTTTGGGATCCAACCGCTCGCCTTCCTCAAAATCTGCCTCTGCCCGATCGAAATCGCCAATCTGCACGTACAGAACACCGCGCGCGAGGTAAAGGGGCGCCGCCGCTGGCTGGAGTTGGAGACCGGAATTCATCATTTCTATGCCCGCTTGGAATGACTGGTGCGTCAACGCGATATTGGCAAAGTCGACATACAGCGGCACGCGCCGGGGATCTTTCACAATGGCAGCGTGCAGCAGCTTCACCGCGTCGGGAGTTTCACCGAGGCTCTCGCGTAGAGAGGCCGCTAATTGCAGCGTCTCTGCATCTGGGTCGGAACCTTCGATCAGCGGCTGCAAGGTAAGCAGTGCTTCTCGCGGGTGAGCTCCAGCTAACTGCACCGTAGCAAGGGCGCGACGAGCACGCAGATCGTCGGGGTGCGATGCCAGAAGTTCCTGAAAAACCGCAATCGCCTTGTCAGTCTGCTTCAAGCGGAGAAAGCAGCTTCCGTACTCTTGCAAAGCGCCGGGCTGGGAAGCGATCAACTGCGGGCTCTTGTCGAACTCCGCGACCGCCTCCGCACAGTTGCCCTGCTTATAGGCGAGTGCGCCAAGCATGGCATGGCTGGTCTGATCGGAAGGTCGAAGTTCCGCGACTCGTCTCAAGAGAACGACGGCTTCCCTGTCTCCCGCTTCGTATTGAATCTGGGCCGCGCCCTGGAGTGCCGGCAGATAGTTCGGGGAAACCGCAAGCGCGTGATGGTAGGCATCGAGCGCTTCTTTCGTGCGCTTCTGCCCGGACAGGGCAAGGCCCTTTAAGGTCCAAAGCTGCGGATCGTCGGCAGATGAGCGAAGCTCTTGATCAACCAGCTGTAACGCCTGATCGAGCTTCCCTTCGCGCAACGCCTGGGTGATTTGGGAGACACGGCCGGGAGCGGTTTGAGCGGTCGAGAAAACGCAACATCCCAGAATCGTGCACGTAGCTGCCAGTTTTCCCAACCGATTCATTACACCGTATTATCACCGATCGACCGGGTCGCTTTCAGAGATTCGGGATCTGGGGATCAAGCAACCCTAGCCCTCGGTGCTCATATAGAGCCGGTAACCCTCGTCCATGATCTTTGCGAAAGGACGAAACGTTAGAATTCCGGAGTCGGTTCGCACCGCCCAATCGTCGGAAGATTGCAAAACCCGTGATGCTCCCAACAATTGTGCTTTTGAAAGTTTCCCAGGAACCCCACTGACCGCGAACAAGGCAAGTGGTCCTTGGACAAGGGCTACGTTATTGGGATTTTGATCGTCGATAGGCTCCAGCCGTAGCGGCATCTCAAACTCAATCTCGATCCGGTCGCCGTCTTTCCAGTTGCGCTCGAGGGCGAGGAACTTTCCAGGCTCAGCCGGGGTTTCTGCGCGGCGGCCATTCACCGAGACATTGGTTTTAGGGCCAGCCCATGCGGGGATGCGCAGGTAAACGGCGAAGGTTTCAGGCCGAGTGAGCGCGAATCCGAGTTGCGTAGTCTGGGAGTGTGGATACTCCGTCGTCTGGGTCAACGTAACCTGGGTATTGTTCTCCGACCAGGTCACACGTGAAGGTAAAAAAAGATTCACGTAGATTCCGTCTTTGGCCTTGTAGTAGGAACTGATTCCGTAGTCGGCGGCAAGCTGCGGGTATGTGCCGGAGCAGCAGGGCCACTTGTCTCGATAATGGACCTTCTTTGCGGAGTTGTTGTAGTCGGAGTAGTAAAAACTGGTCCCATCGGACATTACCGGGTGGGCTCCGGCAATGGTGTTGTAGAGCATGCGCTCCATGCTGTCTCCGTAGCGAGAATCGCGGGTGGTGCGCAACAGGTATCGTGTGATCTTGAAGTGCCCATAGGCTCCGCACGGGGTTTCAAAGCTGGCATGCGTAGTCCCGAGGCTAGCATCGAGCAAGCCTTTCCCGGGAGGAACAAAAGCCTCATCCGGGCCCCAGCCGCCGGTTGCAAAACTCTGCTCATGAACAAACTCGAGGCCGTTCTTCGCTGCCCGGAGATATTTCTCGTCTCCAAGAACATAATAAGACTGCATCGCGGAACTGAAGGCATTCACGTGGCTGTAGGCGTGCTCGCCCGGTAGAACATTTTGGCCTTCCGAGAGCGGACCAAAGTAGTCCTGCTCAATAAAGCGGACTGCGAGATCGCGATACTCCTTCTTCCCGCTTCGGCGATACGCAAGGAAGAAGTTCTCTGGCAAGGTATAGGTTTCATCCCAGGTGTCGGCAACCATGTGATGTGGCCGGGCACGTTGTTCGGCGCGGCTCAATGCCTTTTCCGGGAGGTAAGGCAGCGCCGCCTGGGTGGCCCGCCAATGAACGTCGAGTGCGTCCGGACATTTCGCAAATTCGTGCGCATCAATCAAGCCGCAGCTGGTTTTGTCGTAGGTGTAGGCGGGAAGGTGATACCCACGATAGAACTTGCCTTCAGGGCCAACGGTTTCTCCAAAGGCACGTACCAGGCGATGCACTTTCTCTTGCGTGGCTTTGGATCCGGTGACTGCATAGGCGCGAGACAGTCCAGACAGGTACTGTCCAAAGCTGTGCCCCGGAACGAAGGCGTGAAAATTTTCCGGCGGACTGAAATCGTCGGCATTGTCGTACCATCCGCCCATGTCGGGACCAGGGGCAGGCATGCCTTCGCGCTGCCGAAAAGGCTTGAGCAATGCATCTTCATCGAGATGCGCGAACACATCGTGATTGCGATCGAACTGCTCGCGGAACGGCCCGGGCAGCAACTGCACGGCAGCGTAATCGAAGACTGAAAGCGGCGGTTCAATCGCAACCGACACTGAACTGGCCGCTCCCCACAGCTTGCGAGCAGGATGCATGAGCGCCGCTCCAGCGGCGACGGCTCCCGTAACTTGCATGAATTCGCGTCGAGATGTCTTCTTCATAGGGTTCAGGGATGTATCCAGTCGAGAAAATAAGCGAATATCAGTCACTCTGCATGGTACATCTGTCTCATTGAGCTCTTCCGGACAACCAATCACGGGCCTAGAGACCCCCCCAGAAAACAGACGACTCACCCTGTAACGGGAATAATTCCCTGCTTCATCGCGACTGAGGCCGCTTCCGTGCGATCGGTGACATCGAGTTTCTGGGTGATGTTGTTGATATGGTTTCGAACCGTATGCTTGCTGATGCCAAAAGCCTGGCCGATTTCTTTATTGGTCAGGCCCTTCGAGAGCAGCTCCAGGATCTCCAGCTCGCGCGGGCTCAGGCTCGACCGATGAGTGCGTTCGGAGAGTCTGGCGGCGATCGCTGGCGGAAAATATTCTTTCCCCGCGTGGACCGCCACAATCCCGGCAACAATCTCATCGCGGGACATCTCTTTGGTCAGATATCCGCGAGCTCCAGCCTGGACCGCGCGAAAAATCTCTTCTTCAAATTCGAAGCTCGAAAGAATAATAACCCGGGGCGGCGTCGCGTGCTGCCGGAAAAGCTGTATAGCATCGATGCCGTTGACCTTTGGCATTCGCAAGTCGAGCAACACAACGTCCACGGGACGTCGAGCCAGCATCGCGGTCGCCTCCTCAGCGCTCGCCGCCACACCGGAAAGCTCAAGATCCCGGTGCTTGCCCAGCATGCTGCTCAATCCGGCGCGGACGACCGGATGATCATCCACGATCAGCAGTCGAATCGGCTTCTTTGTGTTTGCCTTGTTCATTGGATCGGTGCTCCCAAAGCGAATGCCAAAAACCCATCGGCCATCGTATTCGCATCAGCATGGACACGGGTACGAGCGCAGAAACGGTGGTACCGCCGCCCACGGCGCTTTGGATATCTAAATCCGCGGAAACCTTGTCGGCGCGATTGCGCATCCCGCGAATTCCGAATCCTAAAGTTTGCGACTCGATCAGGAAACCGCGGCCATTGTCTTCAATCTTCAACTCAATGGAGTTGGTTCCGTAGGCCAAGGAAATCTTGAGAATGTTCGGGCCGGCATGGCGTACAGCATTCGCGAGCGCCTCCTGGCCGATCCGGAACAACGCATCCGCGATTCGAATGGGTATGCGGAATGGTTCGCCTGAACTGACGGCGATAACCCGAATCGTGCCCCCAGCCACCATGCTTCGTGCGCTTTCTTCGAGCGCCTTCAATAAACCCGCAGACTCGAGCAGTTCGGGACGCAAGGCGGCGATATTGCGCTTGGCCTCTTCGTGGCTACGCCGCACCAGCGTTGACGCAATCTCGATCTCCTGACGAATGGCGACCTTGTTATCGATCTCGTCCCGAATCGCCTGCAACTGAAAACCGATTCCCGCAAAGCTCTGCGCCAAGGTGTCGTGCATCTCCTGCGCCAGCCGGTGACGTTCGTCGAGCACTGCCGCAAACCTCGACCTCTCGACGTAATTTTGCAAGGCTTGCGCTATCAGAATCACAATGAAGCAGGCGATGATCGCAACCACGATGTTTCTGGTGGTCCACCAGGGTGGGCCTTGCAAGACCTCCACGTCCGTACCGGAGGGAAGCAGGACCGCGAAGGGAGTTAGATCATGCGTAAATTCCGAGTTGACGGCACAAATCCCGCGCAGCCGGAGTCGGCTCTCTTCCTTAATGCCGCGGAAGGGAGCCACGCCGCTTCGAGCATTGGTGATCGCCTGAAAGGACTGATTGTCTTCATCAAGGTCCAGAATGATCGCACCATCGGGTGCTGATTCCTTCTTTATGAGCCGGCCTTCAATCTCGATGTATTGTCCATCAAACGCTCCGGTGGCTGCCTGGGAAGCGTTCACCGTCATGGCGTGCAGAGGCGCGTGCGACCACAGACTGTGAACCTCCACATTGTTCATGATGGCGCCGAACTCGTGAGGCTGAGCCTCTCCTTTCGCTTCCACCTGATCCCCGATCTGAGGAGGCGTTTTCGCGTGAAAGTTCCGAATCTCCACCCCAGCCGTAGAGTCCTGTACAAACAACGTCGGTACCGTAAGGGTCACAACGCCATGGATTGTGACCTGCGTGGGCTTGTCGGGCGCAAGCGCCACAAGATTTGAAATGGGCGTTCCACCCGGGTCTACGTGGTGATCCCGCATATCGAGATACAAGGGTTCAAAATACTGTTCGCTGGTGTCATTGGCAGGGTCTCCGATCGGCCCGACCTTGGTCAGGGGATTCGGGGTGGGGAGTTCGGCGTTCCCCACCATGCCGATCAGGTCCTTGCGCGTGGCCGCACGCACCCGAACATTGCGCCACAACCCCCCGGTCTGGTACGACTTCAAGCCAAAACGTCCGGAACGGATGCAGTCCGGCACGCGAACGGCATTTGTGGTGACCGCCCCCTCCGCTGATGTCGCGCTGGCAACGATGTTGCATTGGTAAGCCAGCAGCTTCAGGTGGTACCACTTCTGGGCGACCACCCGCGGCACAACCCGGTTCCTCTGATATTCGATCCAGCCAAATCCCGCATGGCCAAGGATCAAGGTGTTATCCAAGTCTCGCAATCCGGCATAGTATCCGTCATAGGCATCGACGCCGACTTCCTCGTTATTCGCCCGAACGATCAGGCCGGCATCCCCGTACTGGCCGAGGAGCTGAACATCGGCTTCGATCAGATAATCCGTGGGGCGGATATCGCCATACATCAGCTTGGCACCGCGCTCGTCGGAGTTGTTTAGCATGGCGCCATTTACAAACTGCCATGCCCCTCCGAAGGGCTGCCAATCGTCCAGTCGTTCGAGACTGGGTTCAAGAGGAAGCGAGGATGTATGCCATCCCCGCCACCGCAACAAGGTTCCAGCCGCAAGGATGGCAACACCAAGGCCTGCCGCGAATACCACAAGCCGCGAGCGCCAGTGCTTTTTCATTCGCTCGCCCACCAGCTGGCCGTCAACTGATCGTAGATCTCAGCGGAATCCAAATTTTCGCGCGTCAGTAAAAGGGGAGGGAGGACAGTAGTCCCAGGAACCGATTCCCCCTTTAACTGCGAGAGCATGAGGTTCATGGCGACATGACCCATGTCGTAGGTGCGCTGCATTACGATCGAATCAATGCCCCCAGTTCGAAGCGGCGGGATCAAATCCTGATCGAATCCGATGATCTTGATGACCCGCGGTTTCCCAAACTCAACGATCGCGTAGTAAGCGCCTCGGGTGGAACTGGCAGAGAGCGCCACAATGGCATCAAGGCGCGTACCTCCGATCAGAAGGTCTTCGGCAATCTGTTGTTCCTGGGGCACGCTCGCGTGCCCCAGGCGGCGCGCGACTACATGGATCCCGGGAAACTCTTCCGCCAACGTTCTTTCAAGAGAACGTTCGCGCGCCGTCAGGCCGGTCAGCTGCGGGTTGATGCCAAGAATCGCGACGGAACCTTTGCCAGCGAGAACAGCCCCCAAGCGCCGGGCTGCAATCTGCCCCCCGGTCTCGTCGTCATTCAAGACGTAGGCTAGTTTCTTGGAGGGCGCAATTCCCAACTGCGTTCCTACCACCACCACGGGAAGTCCGCGATCCACGATCCTGCGAACCGGGGTTCTGAAGGGCAGGGTCTCGTCAGGAGTCAGAATCACTCCCGCGGGCGAGCGATCCGCAACTTTGCTCAATAAGGCAATCTGCCCTTCCACGTCGTCCTCGCGCGGGGGTGCGTTCCAGTACACCTCGATCCCATTCTTGCGGGCCAGATGCGCCGCCCCGGCATGCTCCGGCTCCCACAGTACGGTCCCACAGGACCGAGGGATGACGGCGACCAATTTGGAACGCGGTCGGCAGGCAGTTGAGAAAACGCATACTAGGACCGCGGCAAAGCAAGCGACCTGGCGCATCACGGATGGGCAATACGGGGGCATGATCCACTCGACGGCGGACGAAACCAAAAAGCTATCCTGAGCAGAGTAGTACATTCATAGTACATCTGTCTCATTCGCTGCGCCCGCAAAATCGTTAGGCTGCAGCTACTCTCGTCTCCCCTGCCTGACCGAACTTGGATCGCTTTACAGGGCGATGCGAGTAAACGATTACATGAAAATCCTCACAGAGAAGTTTCCAGGAGTGCACATGTCTCTAAAAAGATTCTCCTGCCTGCTGGCTTTCGCAGCCTTCTTCGCGATCCCTGCCTTGGCCCAATTCAACAGTAACGTGCAGGGCGCGGTTCAAGACTCTTCCGGCGCGGTCGTTCCTAAAGCTACCGTTTCATTGGTGAACGCGGGAACACGGGTGACGCAAACCACTACCAGTGACGCCGACGGAAATTACCGCTTTGTGAGCCTCGCACCGGGCGCGTACAAGTTGACCGTTGCGGCTTCCGGTTACTCCACCTCGGAGCTGACCATCACACTGCTGACCGAGCAAAACTTGAACGTTCCGGTCGTATTGAAGGTGGGTTCCATTACCGAGAATGTGACGGTCACCACGGCCACACCCATCGTAGATACTGGTGACAGCCGTACGCAGTTGACCCTGGAGAACCAGGCGGTCGCGGAGTTGCCGATTCAGGGCCGCAACCTCGTCACGCTAGTGACGCTTGCGCCCGGCGTGTCTGGATTGGGAACGAGTGGTTCGGCCGGGGCTCCCGGATCAGGTGCAGATAACTTCTCTACGGAAACCGCAGTTGACGCCAGCGCCAACGGCCAAGGTGCCGACAACAATCAATATTTGATTGACGGTCTCGATATCACGAGTGCAATCCGCCAGGGTGTCCTAAATCTGACTCCCACGCCTGATTCGATTCAGGAAACCAGTGTCCAGGTGAACACCTTTTCCCCTGAACACAGCCGCGGCGCAGGATTGCAAGTTGCCTTTACCACCAGATCCGGCACCGACCAGTTCCATGGTTCGGCAGCCGATTATTTTAACTATCAAAAAATGTTCGCGGCCCAGCATTTCCATGGGCCCTATACCCCATTTCATGCCAACGACTTTTCATTTGCTGTCGGTGGCCCGGTAATTCGGGACCGTCTTTTCTTCTACTTTGCCGCCGAACCAAGACGCGGATCGAATGGCGCCGGTGGCCTAGTTACCTTCGCGGATCCGGCGTTTTTGACTTTTATTTCTAACCCAGCGAATGGTCTATCAAACAACGTGGGGACGCATATCCTCAACACATACCGCCCAAAGGGTCTGAGCGGGATAACCGTCAAGCAAACCGCTCAAGGCGTTCTTGGTACCGGGGCAAGCGGCTGCAACACTGCATCGACGAATTTCATTCCGTGCGCAACGCCGATGGTCGACCAGGGGACATTTGGTGCCACGGCAATTCGCAATGGGACGCAGTACTTTGCGCGGTTGGATCCAGTCTTCAAGAATGACCGGGTATACGTGAGTTTTTATCGTACCTTGCTGCTCAGCGGTGCAGCATCGGCCTCACCGGAATTCTCAAGCTTCAACCCCACCTGGCAGGTTGCGGGACAGGTAACTTGGTCGCACAACTTCTCGCCCACCACGTTGAATGAGGCCAGTGCCGGTTTGAACCGGATAGAAGGTCAACTGGCCACCGGAGCCAAGGATTACACGGTTCCCAATATCAGCGCAGGCATTAGCCAGCAATTGGGAGCAGGCTTCGCGCAGGGAGACTTCATTCAACACAATTACCACTGGCGCGACGTCCTCACGCATGTGCGGGGCGCCCATACTCTGAAGGTCGGCTATGAAGGCTGGTATGGGGACGATGTCGAGCCCTTCCAAGGACCGTGGTCAACCCCCTCTTTCTCATTCAACAATATTCTCGCCTTGGCGCAAGATGCTCCGAATACCGAGGGAGGGGTCATGTATGACCCCGCAACCGGTACTCAGAAATTGTGGGATTGGAATGCGGCTTCCAGAACGTTTGGGCTTTTTGTGGAAGACAGCTGGAAGGCGAGGAGAAATCTGACCCTGACGCTCGGATTGCGTTATGACGACAGCGGCAACCCTTGGTCAAAGAGTCCGACGACGATCTTTGGGAACTTTTACCTAGGCCAGGGAGCAACTATCCAAGACCGGGTTGCGAGCGGCGTAGCTAAGCCCACTCACAACGCTTTACAGAGCTCGGTCAACAACTTGTTTAGCCCCCGCATTGGTTTTGCCTGGGACCCTAAAGGAGATGGCAACTGGGCGATACGGGGTGGATTTGGCGTGTATAACAACTGGCTGACGTCCGCGAACATTCAGGAAGAATTCCGCGGTAGTCCTCCGGGACTGGTTACCCCGACATTTGTTGCCGGCGGGACCGCGACCGCGCAAGCTCCCATTTTTGTTCAGGGCAACTCCAGCAAGCCGCCGTTCGGATTTATTTTCCCGACTTTCCAGGGCGGCCTTAACGCTCAAGGAGGGCAGATAGGCGCTAACCTCAACATTGGCGGCATTGATCCGAACGTCAAGTCTCCGAAGGCGAATGTATGGTCGGCGACGGTGGAACGGAAGATCTCCAATAAATTTGCCGCGGCCGTCGGTTATTCCGGGTCGCATTCTTACAATCTTGTTGGTGGCAGTAACAGCACCACCAACGTCTCCTATGGAGTCAACATCAACGTATTGAATAACGACTTGATCCTGAACAACTCGACTACCAATCTAACCCGCTTAAACCCTAGTTTCGGTGCGATTACGTACGCGCAAAACGATCGCTACGCAAACTATGAGGGCGTGTATTTTGAGTTTAAAGGACACTTTTCGCGAGGATTCGTCGACGCTTCCTACACTCATTCCGCATCGAAGGACGATGCCGGCGTTTATCCAACACCGTTTAACCCCGGAGCTTATTACGGACCATCCCTGTGGGATGTACCAAATCGTGTTTCCATCAGCTTCAACTATTCTCTCAAAGGCTTGAACAATGGGAATGGCGCTATAGGCCATCTGACCAGTGGATGGGGCTTGAGTGGCACCAGTATCTACCAGTCGGGTAATCCGTTTACGGTTGTGGCGTTCAATAACTACCGGCCGGTTTGCGCTGGCGCAGGGACTTGCCCCTCGGCGGGAAATCCGGCAACTGGTTACGCACTCAGCAGTGGCGACTACAACGCGGATGGGGTCAATAACGACGTTCCAGACGCCTCTAGTTACAAACAGAACAGGAGCCAAAAAGCTTTCCTGACGGCCGGCTCTCTGTCAACTGGCAGCTTCTCCGTTCCCAATTTCGGCTCTGAAGGAAATGAGAAGCAGGGTCAGTTCCGCGAACCGAATTTCTTCGGGACAGATATTAACCTCTATAAGGACACCCGAATCACGGAACGGGTCAACTTCCAATTCCGCTTCGAGGTGTTCAACGTCTTCAACCGCGCCAACCTGATCAATGTTGATAACAACTTCGACGATCGAGTGGTGGACAAGCTGAATCCAGCAAACAACCCCGGGAACAATAACTTCGGTTTGGCGACCAACTCTCACTTACCGAGATGGTGGCAAATCGGAGGAAAAATATCGTTCTGAGCAATGCCTCATGATCATGACCCGCGTCGTCAAAGGCGCGGGTCATTTTGTTGGCGCACCCTAGTATTCACCATCACGCATCACCGTTCGTTTCGCTATAACGAGATCGATCGCGCGATTGTAGTAATGATGCTGAACGGCCAGTATTCTCATGACCAAGATGCTTCCAGGTCAGCAAACTCGTTGGCGCAATCTCGTTTTGGCATTCGCGTTCGCCTGCTCGCTCGCTTGCGCCCAGAACACCAATGAAGCACGCCGCATCGCGTCTGCGATTCGCAACGGTGACTATACGGGTGCACTGCAGTTGCTAGGCCCGGCGTTGCGCCGTTCCCCCGCAAACGCGGAGCTTTGGACAATGCAGGGTGTTGCCTACGACCGCCAAGGCCATAAGAGCGAGGCTCTCCGTTCTTTCGAGCACGCCTTGAAGATCGCTCCTAACACGATTCCTGCCCTGGAAGGTGCCGCCCAGATCCAGTTTGCCGCTGGCGACCAGCGAGTGATTCCTTTACTACAGCGATTGCTGCGATTGCGCCCGGAGGACACCACCAGCCACGGCATGCTCGCGGTCCTTGAATATCAGAAGGGAAACTGTGACGGGGCTCTCCCTCATTTTCAAAAAGCTGCAGCCCTGTTCGAAGACCGGGTAGAGGCACTTCATGCCTACGCCATATGTTTGGTCAGATCGAAGCAGTTCGACAAAGCGGCCCAAATACTGAAGCACACAACGGAACTGAAGCGAGAGGATCCTCAGGAGCTACGGTTATTGGCCAGCGTCGAACTGATGGCCCACCATCCTGAAGCAGCGATCGCTACGCTCGAGCCGATCCTCTCATCCGGCACACAGGACGTCGAGGCCTTGGAACTCGCCTCTTCCGCCTACGAAGAGGTTCACGACACGGATAGGGCGGTCGAGGCTCTGCGCCAAGCCATCCTTCTTCAGCCCACCAATTCCGGTTTATACGTGAACTTTGCCAATGTGTCCGCGTCGCACCAGTCATTCCAAGTAGGCATCAATGTCGTGAACGACGGACTTGCCTTGCAGCCGCAGTCAGCGCCTCTTTATTTTGCGCGGGGAATGCTCTATGCCCAGCTATCCAATTACGAGAAAGCCCAGCAGGACTTCGAGACTGCCTATCGTCTGGATCCCAGTCAGTCCCTCACGGCTGCCGCTCAAGGTGTATTGGCCGCCCAACAGAGCGACCTTGACGGCGCGCTCAAGACAGTAGAGCAAAAATTAGCAGGGAAACCGGATGACGCCATACTGCTGTACCTGAGGGCGGATATTCTGACCCAACAGGGTGCAGAAACCGGCTCCGAAAGCTTTCTAACGGCCCTGCATTCTGCCAAGCGAGCAGTGGCCCTAAACCCCCGATTGGCCGCGGCTCATGCCGTGCTCGGAAGGCTGTACCTGCAGTCCAACGATTTTCCGAGCGCGATCAGCGAATGCCGCAAGGCCTTGGACTTGAATTCGAAGGACCAAGCCACGCTCTATCGATTGATCCAGGCTCTGCGTAAAACGGAACACACGGGCGAGGTTCCCGCGCTACTGAAACAACTTGCGGAACTTCACGAAGAAGCTACGCGTGAGGAGCACGACCGTGATCGCTACAGGCTGATAGAAGGAACCGGGCCTTAAGAAGCCTTCGAAAAAAGAAACCAGTTCGTCATGAACATTCGAGAAATTGCCAAACGCGCGAAAGTGTCCACCGCTACCGTGTCCCGCACCATCAACCGGGTGCCCACGGTAGATCCACGGCTCGCCAAACGGATTTGGAAGATCGTTTCAGAAATGGGCTATTTCCCTAATACCCAAGCCCGCGCGTTGGTATCAGGTCGAAGCCGAATTTTCGGATTGATCGTTCCTGACATTACGAACCCTTTTTTCCCGGAGATCGTTCAGTCTTTTGAGGACATCGCCGTGCAGCACGACTACGAAATACTTCTTACCTCCACTGTGCAAGACCCACGGCGCATGGAGGCTTCCGTCCGCCGCATGATCGAACGCCGAGTCGAAGGCGTTGCGGTGCTTACGTTTGGGATGGAGGATTCCCTGCTGCAAGGACTGCGGTTCCGGAAGGTACCTTTGGTATTCATTGACGTAGGGCCGGCCCTGCCCGGCATCTGCAATATCCGCGTCGACTATCAGCGCGGGATTCGGCAAGCGGTTCAGCATCTGGCCGCACTGCGTCATCAAAAGATTGCGTTCATCACCGGGCCGTTGACACTGCAATCCGCAGTAACGCGGAAGCAAGCATTCGAGAACTCAGTCCGCGAGATCGGCATGCGCGTGAATCCCTCCCTAATCATCGAGGGTGACCACACAATCGAAGGCGGAATGCGCGCATTCAGCAAGCTCATCGAGCGAGCGGAATTTCTCACGGCTGTGATGTGCTCGAATGACTTGACCGCCATTGGCGTGATGCGACATGCCTATGAGCGCCAAATCTCCGTGCCCGGTCAACTCTCTGTCATAGGCTTCGATGACATCAGGCTGGCACGATTTGTGATCCCTCCCCTCACCAGTATTCGCATGTCGCAAACCGAGGCGGGCCGACTTGCTTTCAAGGCGCTACTCACCGAGGTGCAACGGCACGCACCTCCGCAAAGCGGGACCGAATACACGTTGAGTACGGATCTGGTTCTCCGCCAATCGACGGCGCTAGCCCGCACGCCTTAGATCCCTGCTTCAGCCCCATTCCTGCGTTCCTGGGGATCCTCTGCTCCCAGGGAGCTCCATTTCGAATCAATGGTCAGGCAAAGAGATTTCTAGGGCTTTTCGGGCAGAGGTGTGCCTGTGTTGATGACGTCGCTGATCAGGAAGAGATCGGTGAGCAACGCGCGTAGGTGGATCGAAGCGTTCAGATTGTCGATCAGTTGCGAGCTGATCGCCGGCTGGCCTAGCACCATCTCAATCGCGGCCAGCGAATTGCTCGCATCTCGGTCCAGCACGGACACAAATTTTCGAGAGCTTTCGAGCGACTCGCCCTGCCCCAGCGCTGCAAGACATGCCTCTGCCATTCCGTCGAGCGCGGCCCCAGCGCGCTCGAGATGTCTGCGAATCTCGCTTCCCGGTTCTCCGGGAATCCCCTTCCCGGCATAACCGAGCATGAACTCGTAGCATTCTTCGATGGCGTCACAGCGATCGAGAAAGTCAGTCGCCATCGGAAGTGCCTGGTTGCGGCTGGTTCACGTTCTTGATGGCCCAGCGCGATGGGTCGTGTTCCTTCAGATAGAACTCTCGACTCATCGTTCCTACCAGCATGCCGGCAGTGATGGGCAGTTTTTCGGGGCGAATTGCAAAATAGACATGCACAATGGTGAGGGTGATGAAGCCGGCTCCCGCCAGACCATGCAGCACGTACATCAGACCCCACGTCATATCCCCGAAGAGATAGGGGTTGCGGGGAAAAAAAATGGTGCGTACTCGAAACATCATGAAGATTCCGGTAACGATGACGGCCAATCCGGTAAACATGACGGTTCCGTGATATAGCTTATTTTCCAGCGGATATTTGGCGAATTTGCGCGGTGCGGGGGCTGGCTTTCCGAAAAACCTCTGCACCCGATTCCACGCATCCTGGATATCGGTCCGGTCCGGCCATATGGACCAAAAATCCAGAAAGAAGGAGGCGTGCACGATGTGGAAAAGGATCGAGATTGTAAGCACCACGCCCGCGATCCAGTGATACTCGACCCAATCCATTGGCACACCGACCTTCGGCAGAAATGCCGTGAACAAAAGCGTCAACATGGCTACCGCCATGACCCAGTGAAACAACCGCGCCGTGAGCGAGTGGCGTGGAACTCGGGCAGGCAATTGCGCTCGGTCAAACATCTCCGAATCCGGCGCGAACTCTTTCTCTTTCGCGAAAAAGCGCATGTAGATCACATGCACGATTAGGAATGCCATCCCCGCGATCAACGCAACCCAGATAAGGAACCATGCGATGTGAATCGGGACGTGCTGACCCAAAGGGCTGGTGGCCCACTGTACTATGCCCATGACGCCTCCTCGACACCGGTGATGGAACGCTTCACCAGGTTTCGCATCAATGGAATCTTGTAGGCGTTGAACTGCAACGGAACCGCTCCTTCGACGGCCAGTTTTCCAGCCATTTCTCCTGTGGATGCCTCGCGAGTGCGGCCCCGCACCGCACTTTCAATCGACTTGAGCCGCAGGGGGCGCGCGGCTGCCGCATTCACCACAATGCGTATGTCCTGAATGGTGTTGCCAGACAGCTTGATTGCGGAAGCAACGTTCAGCAGCGGAAAATCCCAAACGTTCCGATCGCGGACCTTTTCGAAGAAGAACTGTGCACCCGCCCAGGTGGCGGGGATGCGGATTGAGGTCAGCAAATCACCGGGCTTGAGGATGTTCATGCGCGTGATGTCAATGTCGGGTCCGACAAAGTAGTCCTCGGCGGGGATGACCCGCTCGCCCTTGCCGGTCCTGATCACGAAATCCGCATCGAGAGCAATGAGAGCGGGTGCCGTATCGGATGGGTTCACTGCGACACAGCGCTCGGCGTGCAGGATGGCATGTTCCCGGTTCCTGCCGACCGGTGTGTCGGCGTAACAGATGTTGCCACCTGCCCGGTAGCAGGGCCATCCCGCGCGGTAATACCAGCAACGGGTGTCTTGCGAGACGTTCCCACCGAGGGTTCCCTGGTTGCGGATCTGTGGGGAAGCGACCAGAGATGCCGCTTGTGCCAGCAAACTGTACTGCTGGCGTACCAAGGGATCATTCACGACTTCGGTTAAGGTCGTCATCGCGCCGATCTCGAGCCCACCGCCAGCCACTGCGCGAATTCCGCGCATTTCCTCCACCCCGCTGAGGTCGATAACCGTCTTGGGCTTGCGGATTCGGTCTTTGAGCCAATCGAAGGCGTCCATGCCACCCGCGAGCACCATTCCGTCGGTTCCCTGTTGTGCGAGCAACGATTGGGCATCTGCGATCGAAGTTGGCTGGAGCAACTGGAACGCCGGCATCACATCACGAATTACTGCCATAGTTCACTCCGTATACCGTGCAGTTTGCACTCACACATGCGCCGTCAATGGGTCTTGCATGGGGCGCCCGGCTTCGAGCGAGGTCAAAATCGTGTCCAGGTTGACTGGTGCCCGCCGATACACCTCATCTCCCAGTGCATCGGAGAGGGCATTAAGAATTGCGCCGCAGCCGCCCCCGACCGGGGGTTCGCCAATGCCTCGTGCCCCGATGGGCGTCTCTGGATCCGGCATGTCGAGCGCGGCCCACTGCATGTTGACGGGGACGTCGAGAATCGTAGGCGGCTTGGTGTGATAGAAACGCCGCGATACGAAGTGACCGTACTGGGGATCGAAGACCCACTTCTGCCCAATGGCGTGGCCGATGCCCAGCACTGAGCGTCCGGTAATCTGTCCCCCAAGCGCCTTCGGGTGAATCACGGTGCCAACGTCGGCGACCGCGAGATAGTCGGTAATGTGATACTTTCCCGTTTCGACGTCCGCCTCTACCTCCGCGAAGCAGGCCACGTAAGAAAAGCTCTGGCCATCATGCGGGAACTTGTCCTTGGCCGATGCGACCAGGCCTTGCCCCGCCAGTGCAGCGATCGAAGCCTTGGTCACTTTGTTGACGTCGGCTGGGGCTTCGTGCCCGTCATACACACCCCCGAGCTTGATCGCATGTTGCGCGGCTTGCGCGAGCGTCATGCTCCTCCCGCCTCCCTTGTGGAAGACACGTTCATTCGCAACGTCGTATTGCTCCGGTTGCCCGCCATAGGTCTTGGCTGCGATCTCGCGGAGCTTTTGCTTGGCTTCGAGAGCAGCTGCGTAAGCTGCACGACTCATGGCGTGGGTCGTTTGGCTGCCGCCGGAGACACAAGTCCAGGGCAAGTTCTTCGCGGTGTTGCCCCAAATGACCTCGCATTTCTCCCACGGCACTCCCAATTCCTCCGCTATCACACGATGCACGTCGCTGAGCGACTCCGTGCCGAGGTTCCCGATGCCCGACTGAATTGAAATGCGCCCGTCGGGCTTGATGAGAAACAACCCGTCATATCCGACCGATCCCGCGTAGAACGCGCTCGATGAGACACCAATGCCACGAACCTTCGTGCCGCTTCGTTTTGGCTGGGAAAGGCGCTCCTTCCAGCGGAATTGCAGCGCACCCTGATCGAATGCCTCTTTCAGAAATGCGCTGGTCGAGTGCCCACGTTTGCCCTCTCGTGGTGGGCCGAAGGGAGATTTGCCCTCAGGGCAGTTCGCTTTCCGGATCTCGACCTGGTCGAGCGAAAGCTTGCGGGCCGCCTTCGATAACAACGGCTCCATCATGACAATGCCCTGCATGCCGCCAGGAGCACTTTGCGGCCCGCGAGGCGGAGTGTTGGTGAGCGCTGTCACTCCCCGCCAACGCATCGCAACTGGTTGATACAAAAGGGAAACGATGTTTCCTGATGCATTTGCATCCCCGCCAGCGTCGTAGGGTCCGTTGTTAGAAATGACGTACATGTCCAGCGCCACGATGCGACCCTCTTTAGAGAAGCCCACCTTCATCCGCCCCTGGAATCCCGGGCGCGCGCGTCCGATAAAGGTTTCTTCTTCGCGGCTGATCCGCATCATCACTGGAGCACCAGCCTTTTTCGACAGCAGCGCCGGGATGATGGCGAAGATGTAGCCCGTTGCCTTGCTGCCGAACCCACCGCCGGTGTACTCGCTGATGAGCACGATCTGGGTCGGGTCCATGTTCAACCAGCGTCCCAGGCCTGCCAAGGTTTGCACCGTGCTTTGGGTTCCCATGTGGACAAATACTTTTCCGTTCTGCCAATAAGCCAGCGTGCTGCGGGTCTCCAGGGTCTGATGGCTCGTGTCGGGCGTAACAAACGTTTCATCCAGCACCAGCGCAGCATCGCGGAATCCAGCCTCTAGATCGCCGTAACTCCACTGATCTTGCGGCTTGCCCATCGGCAGCCGCCCTTCTCTGGCTTCGGAAAAATCGGCATCGGTCCACTTCAACTCCCCGAGCTTTGGAGGCGGAGGCCCTTGCGGCTTCTCCCCCGGCTTCAAAGGGGGCATCGGTTGTTTCACCCAGACATTACCTTCGAGTCGAGGATTGGGCCCACCGGCCCGCAAGGTGTCGAGCGGGTCGACAGCAAACGGCAGATGCTCAAATTCGATGTCGATGGCCTCAATCGCCTCGGCTGCGGTGTATTCGTCGATGGCGGCGACTGCCAGGATGGGCTCTCCCTGGTAGAGCGGTTCCATGGTCAGCGCCTTCTCGCCCTGCTGATTCGCCTTCGTCACCACGCCGAGGTCGGACACGCTGTCGGCCGGCGCCGGAAGATCCTCTGACGTAAGGATCGCCTTCACTCCCGGCATCGCCAGGGCTTTGCTCAGATCAAGGCGCTTCACCCGACCATGTGGCACCGGACTCAGCAGCAACTTCGCAAACAGCATGCCCTCGGCTCGAAAATCTTCCGCGTATTTCGCCTGCCCGGTGACCTTCGCGTAGAGATCAGGCGTTGCGTAATCCTTGCCGAGCACTTTGTACTTGGCCCCGAACTTTTGCTGATTCGGTTTCCATTCACTAGGCATGGCTCACCTTCCGAAGGTTTTCAGCGCCGCGCATTAAAGCCGTGAGAATCTTGTCGTAGTCCTGGCAACGGCACAAGTTTCCTGAAACACCATGCGCCAGTTCCAGGCGTGTGGGATGGGGATTCGTCTTCAAGAACCCTACCGCCGCCATCAGGAACCCAGACATGCAGAACGCGCACTGGAATCCTTGTTCGTCAACCACCCCTTGCTGTACAGGGTGCAGCTTGCCGTCCCTACTGGCCAGGCCTTCAATCGTAACCACTTTCCTGTTGCGGATGGTATGGGTCAGGAGCGAGCAAGAGTAGTGCGGGACGTCATCGATCAGGACAGTGCAAGATCCGCACTCCGCGCGGTCGCATCCCAATTTCGTGCCCGTGAGCCCGAGTTTGTAGCGAAGCGTCCAGCCGAGCGTCTCTTGCTTGAGTACGTCCACTCGACGCAGCTGGCCGTTGACATTTAGGGTAAGAAGCCGACCGCCACTGCCGTCCCCAAGCACATGCGAGGCTCGAAACAAGTAGGCCGCTGAGGAGACCGCCACACCGCTGCCAATTACGCCTTTGATGAAGTTGCGCCGGGTAATTCGCCGGGCCGCCGCATCCGACATTTGCTGAATAGATTGTTCATTGTCGGCCATACCGGCTCCTAAGTCCGTCGTGAAAACCTGAGTTCCACCCTGCTGACGTTTCTAGAGAGACGAGGGCGCCCTATGCGCAGGGCCACACGACCGAGATTCTATGCCGAAAATACGGGTCTGTGATCAACAAACAGCTTAAAATTTGCAGACATCTTTCAAACGCTTGGGGCCGGCACCACGCGCGCTCCTGAGCCACCACCCCCTAGATTCACCGATCCCGAAACACCACGGGCGCCAAAAAAGGGGAGGCAAGCTATCGAATCCGATACGGGAGCCAGCTGTCGATGCTTATGATGCTCAACAGTCTGAACCCGGTGGCACAGCTCCCAATAACTGCCCTTGTGGGACTGGAACAGGCAAGCAGATCACGGCCAGACATGGACAAGGTACCGAGAGCAAGCTTGGCGTGCGCACACTGGTTCCGCCCTGCCTCTTACCGCACTCGCCGTACCGCAAGCACAACTTGGTTGCCATCAGGATCGGTGACCATCATGCCGCCTTGATCCTTGCTGGCGGCCATTCCGGCCTCCTGAAGCCTTCTGCCCGCCTGCTTGAAATTCGTAACCAGGAAATACAAGCGGGTTGTGCTCTTGCCGGTTTCTACGATTTCAACCGAATCCGTGGACCCGGGCACTTTCAGGCCCTGGGAGCCCTCAGCAGGCTCGGCCTTAGAAAATCCCAGCTTCTCGGCATAAAAGTCTCGCTCTGCCTGGCCGTGTTTCACCGGAATTGCGATGCTTCCTAAGTGCTCTACGAAGCGATTCGGGCCTAAGTGTTTCCCGTGGTCCTGTGAGTGCAGTGACTCTGGCAGGTACTGGGTATATTCGACCACCTGGTCCTCCGGATCGTGTAAGACGAAAAGCAAGTTCCCTGCCCGCGCCTTTTTGACCTCCGTCGGATCGGCGCTCCGCCGTACGAGCAGTTCCCTCAAAACCCGAATGTCTGTGGAGTCGTAACAGACGTGCATCAATCCGATGACCTGAGTTTCCTGGCTGCGGGGATATAGCTCAATGAATTGCCGGTCATTGATCTTGATAAACGACTGTGTCACCTTGCCGGCTTCGGAAAATTCGAAGGCTTGCTCAAAGCCAAGTTTTTCATAGAAGGCCCGCGATTTCCCCAAATCGCTGACTCGCAGGGCCACATGTGCAATGCCCACCAAATCGGCGGGCTGCGCCATCGCTGCGCAGCTCCCCGCTATGCAGGCCAGCACACCGGCTGCAAGATGGAATCGCAGCGCCGGGAAGGACCGCCGGGGCATAGGTCTGCAACATCGTATCGACATCCAAACCTCCGTCCTAAGAGTTGACTTCCTTAGCTCGCCGTCGTACTCGGCAGCAGAGCCCGGAGCGGCGCTCATCATAGCAGAGGGCAGCCACCGCCGAGCCGATCTGCCAAGAGCGTTTCACCCAGCACAATAAGCGGGTTCGAGAGCAACCCCTGCGCTGATTTCTGTTTTCTGCTATCCAGGGACTCGTGCCGGACTTGCTCTGAACGCGGTAAAATCGCGTGTTTAAAATTTCCTGCTTTGATACATTTTGCGGGGATGCCTGGGGTTTCGGTTTTGGTGCGGTGTTTATGAGGAAACGGGCATACAATTCAACATTTCTACACTCGAGGTGATCTCGTGGTTCTCAAGCTCTGCTGTCTGTTCGCTCTCGCGCTCTTGGTCGCATCCGCACAACCACCTTCTGAGGAAGGAATCGAGCACTGGACCGCTGCTTCTTTGACTCAGATGGCACAAGAACTCAAGACAGAGGCTGCAACCAGCCCTCATCACATCGCGACACGCCGGCTCGGGGACTTCCCGAATGACCTTTTTATGCTCTCCCACCGTGAGGCTGATGGCGTTGTCGAGTGGCATGAAACCCAGGCAGACGTCTTCTTCGTTCAATCGGGAACGGCGACCTTGCTGGTGGGCGGCACGATGGTTGGAGGAGAAACGGTCGAGCCCCACGAAAAGCGAAACGGCCAGATCGAGGGTGGAGCCCGCAAGCAACTCTCTGCAGGGGATATCGTTCGCATTCCTCCCAAGGTTCCACATCAGATTTTGCTTCAGGGATCGAAAGAGTTTACCTATTTCGTCGTTAAGGTAAAGGGATATTAAGGAGTTTCGAATTCTTGGGCTAAAGACCGGGGATAGACGATCACCCGGCGGGGATCGACGAACAACCAACAGAGGGCTGCCACAAAGGCCGCGTAGTAGTCGCGAGACCTTCCGTGTCAGCGTTAGAGTAAGGTGGCATCGCCAGAATCGCGTCTGCACAAACCGCTGCCGGACGTTGTGCGAGGTCGATCGCGATCTGTTGATTGAATCCTGTGCCACAGATAACTGGTACACGACCACCTGCTTCTCCAATGGTCGCAATAGGGTGCTTCATTAATTCCCGCAAATTGCTTCGCAGCCCGGCAATGTCGAGGGACATGTCTCGATGGAACGGGGTCACAGGAAAGGCAATGACTCCCTGCAACCTGTCTCTCAGTTCGTCAGCTGTCATTTCCGCGTCCGAGGAATTGGGTACGCAATGATATATTCCCCGCAATTGTTAGTCATCTCGAGAAGGGTTTCCTCAAAGAAGCGCCGACCATCCATGTGGACTGCAGGAGCGGCGCAGCTCTGAACGTCTTGCCGGCTTGGGGCGGGCACACTCACCCCCCCGTGGGCAGATCAGCGGACTGACTGCGGATCCGATTGCACAGCTGTCCAGTTTTTCGGAACATCCAAGTAAGTCCTGTCCAACCGCTCTATGGAATTACAACCCAGAAGCCTCAACGTACGTTCCATGTCCTCGCGCAAAATCTCCAGGGCTTGAGTCACCCCAGCCTGGCCCGCAGCCGCCAGACCATAAGCGAACGCCCGCCCGACGAGCACCGCCCGAGCCCCCATGCAGAGGGCTTTCACAACATCACTGCCGCGGCGAATCCCGCTGTCGAGAAGCACTTCGGCTCTACCCCCGACAGCATCCAGTACTTCCGGCAGCGCGCGCAATGAAGCCTGCACGCAATCCAGTTGACGACCGCCATGGTTCGATACCACAAGACCTGTAGCACCCTCATCGATCGATCGCCGAGCATCATCCCCAGTTAGCACCCCTTTGGTCACAATGGGCCCTTTCCAAGCTTGCCGGATCCACGCCATATCGGACCAACTGAAGGCGGTACGCACCAAGGCCGTGTGTGCCTGGTTTACCCGCAGAGGACCTTTCTCGGGATGGACGATATTCGGCATTCTTGGCAACCCCCCGTCGAGCAGGAAGCGCAATAACCATAGGGGACGGGCAAACAATTGCGGAATAAACGGAAGCTTCGACCATACCGTGCCGCGAAGTAGCTGCTCCATTCCGGAGCGCAGTTCGCGTTCCCGCCGTCCAATCACGGTGGTGTCGATGGTGATTACCAGAACTCGATAGCCTGCGGTCCGGGCCCGATCCAGCGCCTGTTCCGCTGCTTCTCGGCCGCCGGTTAAATACAGCTGGAACCACAGCGGCCCGGAAGCAGCAGCTTTCACATCCTCGAGTTTATGGCCAGAAACGGTAGAAAGAACGAATCCCGCTCCCGCCGAGCCAGCCGCCCGTGCGGCAGCAAGCTCACCACCTGGATGCATGACTCGCAGGTACCCCACCGGCGCGAGTAACAATGGCATCGACAAATCGCACCCAAGAATGCGAGTTTTGAGATTACATTCGGGAGCGGAAATTGCCTGCTTGGGCCGGAACAAGACTTCCTGGAAGGCGCTCCGATTCTCCCCCATGGTAACTTCGGCGTCAGAACCTCCGTCGAGATAGTCAAAGACAATTCCCGGCACGCGCCTGCGCGCCAATTCACGGAGGTTAGCGATGCTGACGATTTTCATTTTCCCATCAAGAGCGTTACCGCGCGAGCCAGCCGCCATCGACCGTCAGGACATGACCGTGAATGTAGTTGGCTGCCGGCGAGGATAGAAACACGCCGCCCCAGCGACGTCTTGCGGCGTGCCCCATCTGGCCGCTGGAATTCGTTCCAAGATTTGCTGGCTGCGCTTTGGGTCTTTCCGCAACGCCTCGGTGTTTGTCGGTCTCCATGTAGCCGGGGGCAATCGCATTCACGTTGATTCCGTACCTTGCCCATTCATTGGCGAAGGCTTTCGTCAGCTGCGCCACGCCCCCTTTTGCAACCGCGTAGGCAGGTACGAGAATCCCTCCCTGAAACGAGAGCAGGGATGCGATGTTCACGATCTTGCCGCCAGAGGATCTCTCGAGCATATGCCGCCCTGCGAGCTGCGAAAGGCGGAAGACCGAGGACAGGTTGGCCGCAATCAGATGATCCCAGTCTTCTAGAGAGTAGGCCGCGGCCGGCGCGCGGCGGATCGTCCCCGCGTTGTTGATGAGAATATCCAGTGTGCCGAACTCGGCGACGGTTTTTTCCACCAGCGTCGAACAAACGCCGCCATCAGAAATGTCTCCTGCAATGAAGAAGGTCTTCTGCCCGCGCTGACTGACTCTGCTACAGGTGTCTTCTCCGCTGTTGGATCGCCCGTGCACGGCAACGTTGGCTCCGGCTTCGGCGAGCGCCACCGCAATCGCCGCGCCTAGGCCGCGTGTCGATCCTGTTACTAACGCGTTCTTTCCGGTCAGGGTGAAACAGTCTCGTATCATTCGTCGCTCACTCAGCTTGCTGTCTCGAGTCTGGAGTAAGTATACGGACGGCGGTACCGAAAACGATGGCAGCAGGACCCTCAACTGTCAAACTCAAAAGTGACGGCAGATTTTTGCCTGGCCGGGGAAGGTGGAGCAAACGCGGGGATTTCCAGATGGTTTATGAGTGACGACAAGTGAGAATAGGCAGGGTAAGCTGCGGTGCTCGCGACAGCTAAACTGAGCTTCCGGCAAACCTGAGGTACCCAGGCGGCGGAATGCGAGCTCCCACATTCCGCCGCTGGCGTCGCTAGGTTTGGCCGACGCTACGCGACACTTGAAAACTTACAGTGCTGAGGGGCCTCTTTCCTGATTGCGAATACGGACGGCGTCGTTGATGCTCGAAAGAAATATCTTCCCGTCCCCAATTTTCCCGGTGGCCGTGGTTCGAACAATGGCTTGCACGGTGGGTTCGGCGAGATGATCCGGTACTACGAGCTCAACCTTTATTTTTGGTAGAAGATCGACTACGTATTCCTGGCCACGGTATACCTCGGTATGACCTTTCTGACGTCCATGTCCTCGAACTTCAAGGATCGTCATACCCTGAGCACCGAGTTCAATCAGCGCAGTCTTCAGCGCCTCCAGTTTTCCCGGCTGAATGATTGCTTCAATCTTCGTCATCATGGTGTCCTCCTGGACGAGCATAGGGCTATAAATCGGTATGGTTCTGGCAAGGCCTTCATGGTGTCTTTTAGGTCTCCATGATGTAGCCTTCTTCGCCGTGCAGCGCTAGATCAAGGCCTTCGATCTCCTGCTCCGGAGTCACCCTCAGCCCGAGCAAAGCGTCACAGATCTTCAAAATGATCAGGGTGCCCACAATCGCCAGGCCCCAGGCGATGGCTGTTCCGATCAATTGATTGAGAACCTGGCTGGCATGACCATCCACCAGCCCCAGCGGAAGTGGGTTGCCCGAGTTATCTTTCAATCCATTGTTGACGGCATTGGTCGCGAATACTCCCGTTAGAATGGCGCCCAAAGTTCCGCCCGCACCGTGCACGCCGAACGCGTCCAAAGAATCGTCGTAGCCGAATTTCTTTTTGACTGCGGTGACCATGAAGTAACAAAGCACCCCTGCTAAAAAGCCGATCAGCATTGCCGGCATGGGCTTTACGAACCCCGATGCCGGCGTGATCGCTACCAGTCCGGCGACGCTCCCAGAAATTCCGCCCAGAACACTGGGCTTGCCTAGTTTGATCCATTCCGTCGCCATCCAACCAAGGGCCGCAGTCGCGGCGGCGAAATGCGTCGCCACAAATGCGCTCGTCGCCAAACTGGAGGCACCCAAAGCACTGCCCGCATTGAACCCGAACCACCCCACCCACAGCAGGCAAGCCCCAATAAAGCTGATGACGACGCTGTGCGGTTTCATTCCGGCGGGGTAGCCCAAACGCTTGCCCAGATAAAGCGCGCAGACCAGTGCGGACACCCCGGAGGTAACATGCACGACTGTGCCTCCCGCGAAATCGAAACATGGGAACCGGCCCCCGAGAAAGGCGTTCAGAAGACCTCCTTTGCCCCATACCATGTGTGCCATTGGGAAATAGACCAGCAGAGACCAGAGCACCATGAACAGGAGCATTGCCTTGAACTTCATGCGCTCTCCGAAGGCACCAGTGATCAGCGCGGGAGTGATGATTGCAAACATGAGTTGGTAGACCATGAAGGTCTGGTGGGGAATGGTCGCAGCGTAGTCTGCGTTGGGGACACCGTCCACGCCGCTCAAGAACAAATAGCGCAGGCCACCGATGTAGGAAGTACCTTCGCCAAAGGAAAAGCTATAGCCGACTACGGCCCATAGCACCGTGACGACGGCCATGAGAACGAAACTTTGCATCATGGTGGCAAGGACGTTCTTCTTTCGTACAAGTCCTCCGTAGAAAAGGGCGAGCCCAGGCCCGGTCATCATCAGCACAAGGGCTGCGCTCGTGAGCATCCAGGCGTTATCACCTGCACTTTGAGCTGCCTTTGCGGCTGCATCCACTGACTCCAGATCCGTGGCGCGTGCAAGTGCTGGTATCAGCAACAGGCCGAATGGGTAAAGTCTTCGTAGCGGTGAAATCGCGGATTGTTTCGACGTTCGAATTGGCCGCACAGCGGTCGATACGACGCACGATTGTTCAGTGAGCATCCCGTTCTCCTCATTCAAATTGGATAATGCCAAGCGATAGGAAAGTGGGTATTCCCGGGCACCCACCAGAAACCGAGATATTGGGTCTCGCGCGCCCGCCCACGTTTAGCGGATGAGTTGGCCCGAACCAGCCGGAAATTGTTTAGAGAAATGCCAAGGGAGGGGAGCGACCAGATCCTGGAGATAGATCTACAACATGAAATTGGCTTGAATCCTGAAGCAACAGCCATGAATCCGTGAGGCCTGCAAGTCCTACTTTCGTGCCCGAAACATGCGAGACGGCTTTCTTATTGCAACCATTCTTCAGCTGGATCCTGGTGATACGCGCTTGCGAGAACGCCAGGCTTGAGGGCCGGGCTACCGAAACGTCCGCGGAATGGGACCGATCGGGATTAAACCGGTCGAACGAAATCCCCTGACCAGGCGCCACGCACGCCAAGGCGAGAGAGGCGATTAGGACCCAGGTCCATGGTGCCCGACGTTTTGGAAAGTGTAGATGCAAGATCAATCGCTTCCTTCAATCGTTATTTAGCAAGCCAAGTTTTGGGGCTTCGAACTTGCAATGGCGAGACACAGAGGTCCCTGCATCCCGCCACGGTCGTCGCTACGTTTTGGC